>JAUIGL010000029.1 GCA_030430165.1 bacterium
CCGCCCCCGCACCCTTGCGTCCTGATCGCCCCAGTTGTCTCACCGTCTCTTATGCAACCCAACCAAGGGTTATCTCCCACCACGCAACTGCGTGACTTGACAGGCATCGCCATAGCAGGAGCGAAGGAGGTAAGGAGCGAAGGCGTCGCTGGAGCACGGCACCGTAGTGACTCGGCTCCGCAACACCTTGATCGCCTCGACACACCCCTGGAGTCCTGGGACTCTGAGCCCGCTTCGCTTCTTGGTACTGTTTAGTTGGCTGAATTCCCAAAGCCGCCGTCCTCTCGAGGGGGCCGAGCCGTGGCAGGGCTGAGGCAGCAGCGCGCGGTACTCCCAGGGAGCCCTTCGCTCCTTACCTCCTTGGCGTTGATCAGTTCACTGAGCTCGAATGCGGCCATCCTCTTACGGGTAGCCACTGAGTGAGCTGTGTACTCCCTGATCAGCTCGTTGATCTCGATGGCACCGCTGCCGTTCGAGTCGACGGCCAGGCAGGCGCTCTCCCCCGAAGGTTCAAACTGACCCACTACCCGATCTGGTGGCTCCCGGGCGCCGGGTGATCACGGCACGCGTACCGCATGGATTCGCTTGGGCAGAGCGCCGACCTCGATCGTCGCCGCCACCTGCCGGCTCGCCGTGTCGATCACCGTGACCGTCCCGTTGACATCGGTTCGCGGCTCGCCGGTATCGTCGCGCACGAAGGTCGTGTTGGTGACGTAAGCGTAGGCCCCCCTCTCGCAAGCCTCGGGCCGGCCGCTCCGAAAGAAAAACGTCATGCCGGCCCCCAGTCAAATCTTAGACCGATATTGACATGCATTTTCATAATGACTACCTGTCGAGAAAGGGCCGAGGTGATGCTGGCTCACGTCCGATCGGGACTTACGCCGGCATGCTGCAAGTGCCCGGCCGAGCGTCTCCTGGCCGCGCGCCATCAGAGAACGCCTCGGCGCACCCGACTAAATAAGGAGTAAGACATGTCTCTCATAGGAACCGAGATCAAATCCTTCACGGCAACCGCGTTCCACCGCGGCGACTTCCATCCGGTAAGCGACGACGACCTGCGCGGCAAATGGTCGGTGGTGTTCTTCTACCCGGCCGACTTCACCTTCGTCTGCCCTACCGAGCTCGGCGACCTGGCCGACAACTACGCCGAGTTTCAGAAGATCGGCGTCGAGATCTACGCCGTGTCGACCGACACCCACTTCACCCACAAGGCGTGGCACGAAACGTCTGATACCATCGGCAAGATCGAGTTCCCGATGGTCGGCGACCCCACCGGGGTGCTGTCGCGCAACTTCGAGGTGATGATCGAAGACGCCGGCCTGGCCGACCGCGGCACCTTCGTGATCGACCCGGAGGGCAAGATCCAGATCATCGAGCTCAATGCCGGTGGCATCGGCCGCAACGCGACCGAGCTGCTGCGCAAGGTGAAGGCGGCGCAGTACGTCGCGACCAACCCGAATGAGGTCTGCCCGGCGAAGTGGCAGGAAGGCGACGCGACACTGGCGCCGTCCGCCGACCTGGTCGGCAAAATCTGAGCGGATTGCCTACCGCGCGCTGAACCCACGACAAGCGTCCGCTCCGCCCCCGCCCCGGGTGTCGGAGCGGACGCGGTTGCGTGACGCAGAGCGCGTTCCGGTCCACGTGCCAACGGCGATACCACGGAGGCGGCCGGCTCGACCGATGGCCCCGGCCGGCGGCGCTTGGCGCGTTTCGACTTGACCAATTCAGGCGGCTCTCCGATTGTGGGCCGATGGGGGTCGGGTCATGAAACGAGCAATCGCCATCGCCGCGGCGGTCCTCGCCGCGGCGGCACCGCTCGCCGCCGAGGTGCAGGTCAGCACCGACGACGCACGGAGCCATTCCTTCCCCTCCGTCTGCGCTAACGCAGCCGGGTTCGTAGCCGCCTGGGAGAGTCGCGGTAACGAAGGCAGCGACGTGACCGTTCAGCGACTCGATCTCGACGGGCATCCGAGCGGCGCGGCACTGGCCGCCAACGACAACCAGGAAGGCGACCAGCAACTGCCGGAGATCGCCTGCCGCGACGACGGCGGCTTCGTCCTGGTCTGGGAATCACGCGATCAGGACGGCGATGCACTGGGCATCTTCGCGCGCAGCTTCGACGCCGCGGCGAACGCCGAAGCGGCGGAGTGGCAGGTCAACACCTACACCACCGACAACCAGCGCCGCCCCAGCCTTTGTATCTCCGACGACGGCTCGACCACCGTGGTTTGGGACAGCTACGCCCAGGACGGCGAAGGTGCCGGGATCTACGCGCAGCGCTACGACGCCGACGACCAACCGCTGGGCGGCGAAGTGCGCGTCAGCGACGACCGCGGCGGCAGCCAGAGCGACCCGAGCATCGCCTGCGGCGACGACGGATTGCGAGTGATCGCCTGGACCCAATCGGCAACCGACAGCGGAGCCGACGAAGTCTGGGTGAGAAACATGGACGTCAACGGCGACCTCTCGCCGACCAGACGCATCGCCGGCGGCAGCCGCGGCGACGCCCACCGCCATCCGCGCGCCGCCGCCAAGCCGAACGGCGACTTCCTGGTCGCCATCGAGAACGCCGACGCGACCGTCGCGCTGGTCACGCTGTCCGACGCCGAGATCACGATCCAGCGCATTGGCTACGACCTCCCCGGGCGCGCCGAGGCGCCGATCGCCGCCGCCAACGCGCGCAACGACGTGTTCATGGCGTGGGCGCGCGGCTCCGAGTTCGACTTCGATCTCACCGCAATGCGCCGCCTGGCTACGCCCACGGACGGCGACCGGCTGTTCGCGGCGGCCAACCGCCCGGGCAACGACGGCGCCCTGTCGACGCTCGGCCGCGGCATCGACATCGCCAGCGCCGGCGACGGCGACTTGCTCATCTGGCAAAACCGCGACGTCTTCGCCGAGAGCTCCGCGTCGGCCATCTTCGTCCAGCGTTTCAAGGATTGCATCGGAGACTGCTCGGGCAACGGCCTGGTGCAGATCAACGAGCTCATCGCCGGAGTCCGCATCGCCCTAGGCCAGGCGACGATCGACGACTGCGCGGCACTCGACGCGGACGGCGACGGCTCGGTCGAGATCGCCGAGCTGGTGCGCGCCGTCAACGAGGCGCTCGCTTCCATTTGCCCGGCGCCGGCCGGTTGAGAGGGCAATCGCAATGGACAAGTCCGACATGGATCGACCCGATCTGATCCCCTGGCTGCCGTTCCCCCTCGCCCCCGTGTCCAACGGGGAGTGGTGTCCGCCGCCGCCAAGCCGCGAGCAAAAGCAGGTCATGCACCGGCTCGGCGAGGAGGCCGACGTCCGCGCCAAGAAGCTGGGCTTGTCACGCCGCGACTTCCTGCGCACCGCGGCCGGAACCGCCACCGCCTACATGGTCATGAATCAGGTGCACGGGCTCGCCAACGCCGGCGACGGCGCGGTGCTACCGGTCACCATGGAACAGACCCTCGACCCCGCCGCAGCCGCCGGTCTCTTCGATGCCGACTACTTCGTCGTCGACGTGCAGCTCCACCACGTCGACCTCGAAGCCTTCGGCAACATTCGCGCGCTCGCCTCGCTGCGCTTCCTCGAGCCGCAACTTTCGGTCGAGGAGCGCCTGCAGAACTTGTCGCAGGCGAACATGATCGAGGAAGTCTGGGTCGACTCGGAGACCGCGGTCGGCATCATCAGCGGAGTTCCCGACGGAGTACCGATGGGACCGGACGTGATGGCGGAGACGCGCGACATGGTGAACCGCCTCGCCGGCTCGCGGCGGGCGGCGATGCAGGCGATGATCGACCCGCTCGACTCGCCCGACGGCAACCTGCCGATCGACGACCTCGAACGCCAGGTCAAGGAGCTCGGGGCGGTCGCGGTCAAGACCTATACCGGCAACGGCACCCGCCAGCGCCCCGGCTGGTTCCTCGACGACGAGGAGATCGCCTACCCACTGTTCGCCGAAGCCGAGCGCCTCGGCCTCAGCACGATCAACGTGCACAAAGGCTTCCCCAGCATCAGCAACTTCGACATGACCGGCGAGTTCGTGCGCTCGCGCGACATCCCCAAAGCATCCAAGGACTGGCCGCGGCTCAACTTCGTCGCCTATCACTCCGGCTACTTCCCCGGCGAAGGCAATGACGAGTTCGTCGACATCCTCAAGCAGGTCAAAGGACGCGGCAACGTCTACGCCGAAATCGGCAGCGCTTTCGCCGTCGCCTTCACCAACGGACCGGACCAGGCGGCGCACCTGCTCGGCGCAATGGCGAAGGAGATCGGCTACGACCACATCATCTGGGGAACCGACTCGATCTGGTGGGGGTCGCCACAGTTCCAGATCAACAACCTGAAGAGCCTCGAGATCTCGCCGCAGATGCAGGAAGAGTTCGGCTATCCGCCCCTGACCGAAGAAGCCAAGGCGCAGATCCTCGGTCTCAACGCCGCCCGCCTCTACCGCATCGACGTCGACGAAACCCGCAACACCTTCACCACCGACGGCATCGCCCGCATCAAAGCGGACCGCGATCCGCACAACCAGGATCGGACGCACTACGTCTACGGCCCGAGAACACGCCGGGAGTTTCTCCAGTACCTAGCCCGCGCCAACGCCTAGAACGCCAGAGAAAAGGCTTTTCTATCCACAGATTTCGCCGATTTTCACAGATTTCGGTTTCCGGGTTTTCTGAATCCTGATCAGCGTTTATCTGCGTCCATCTGCGGCTAGTCTTTTCTCTGCCAGCCCCGAATCAGTACCCGTTCCGTCCGGCCCGCGCGGTTCGGCTGCGCGCGCGAAACGTCACCCTCTCAATATTGAGACAGTGGCTGCAGCCAGGATCCGTAGAACCCGCAGGTCGCGGCAAAAACTCTCGATCTATCGAGAAATTATCCTCGCCGAGTCCGGCGCACAGATTCCCAAATCTCAGAACCTATTGATTTTAAAGAAAAAATCTTGATCTCGAACGAGACTCCGTGCTAATCAGCGTCAACCGAAAATCTCGGCGCGCGACCGTCGGGACGCGCTCCGGCTGATGGATGGGGAGATGGCATGATCGATCGTTCGTGGTTCCGGATCGCATTGGTTTGTGGAGTGGCAGCGGGTATCGGGTTCTTCGCCGGATGTAGCAGCGACGACGGCGGCGGCGACCAGTCGGGTCCATTTGCCGGCGGCTTTCTCGGCCTCGCCAACGTCGAGCAGAACGTCACCCAGTGCGGTGAGTGTCACCCCAGCCAACAGAGCTTCTGGGGCGACACCGGCCACGCCCACGCCTTCGCCACGCTCGAGAACATCGGCCGCGAAGGGATCGAGCAATCCTGCGCCCCCTGCCACAACATCTCCGACCTCGGCAACGAGCTGATGGACAGCTCGGTCGGCTTCGTCGCTGAAGGCGGCAACGCCAGACTGCGCAACGTACAATGTGAGAACTGCCACGGACCGGGCGCCGATCATCTGGCGGAGCCCACCGACAAGCCGATTGCGCCGATCGACGTCGACTTCGACGTCGGTTGCGGCGAGTGCCACCAGGACGCGCACCATCCCTTCGTCGAAGAGTGGAGCGAGTCGGCGCACGCCGGATCACTCGAAGCGGCCGGGGGCCGGGTCGTCACCGACCCCAACTGTGCCTACTGTCACGTCGCTCAGTCGTTCATCGAGTTCGTGAAGAGCGACGGCGTCAACCGCATCACGACCTCGGAACCCGCACCGATCACCTGCGTCGCCTGTCACGATCCGCACGGCAACGGCAACGAGAAGCAGCTGCGCGAGATCGACGGCGAAGAGATCGTTTGCACCTTCTGCCATAACTCCGGCGGCTCGGAGATCGGCGACACACCGCACCACCCGCAGGCGGACGTCCTGCTGGCGCGCGCCGGGTTCTTCTTCGACGGCGTCACCAACCCGGGCCCGTCGACGCATGGCGACCTCGAGAACAACCCCGACCTCTGCGCCGGCTGCCACGTCGTCACGGTGCCGTTCATGCGCGAAGGCGACGTCGAAATCCCAGCGCAGGTCGGACACACCTTCCTGCCGATTCCGGTCATCGACGAGGAAACCGGCGAGCGCAACTACGACAACTGTGTCGATTGCCACGCCAACCCGAGCTCGGTCTTCGAATCTTGGGAGGCACGCGCAGAGATTCTGTTCGAGGAGCTCGAAGCGGCTCTCGAGGCGGTGCCCGAGGGCGATCGCGAAAGCGAGGCGTACCAGGGCGCCCTGTTCAACTTCGAGCTGCTGGAGTCCGATGCCAGCCAGGGCGTGCACAATCCGAGGCTAGCCGAAACGCTTCTCGAATCGTCGCTTGCGGCCCTCGAAGGACTTTGATTCTCTGCGTAGGTGCTCAATCAGCTCCAGTTGACGAGCGGGCGTGCCCGCGCTGAAGGATAAATAGGGATGAGTTCGGCTCGAGGGCGAGTAGGTGGCGTCATCTCACTCGCCCTCGCCGTCTACGCCTGCAGCGGGCTGCTGCGCCACTCGCCGACCCTTCCCACCATCAAAGGCGCCACCAGCGTCGGCAGCGCAGCCTGCGTCGACTGCCACGAAGACATCGTCGGCTCCTTTCCCGGCCAGGCGCACCGAACCATGGCGACAGCCGGGGAGTCCTGCGAGACCTGCCACGGCGCTGGCAGCATCCACGTCGATTCGCTCGAGAGCAGCGACATCCTCAGCAGCGAGATCCTGCGCGGACTCGACGCCACCCAGAAGTCGCAGATCTGCTTGCAGTGCCACGAGCGCGACGCGGCGCACTTCTGGGCGAGCGATCACGCCAACGGGGACCTTTCCTGCTGGACCTGCCACTCCGACGCGATCCACGGCACGACTGGCAGCGGCGACGCGGCATCGCCGTGGGCGAACATTGAGCCAATCGACCTGCACCGCGGCAAGGTCAACACGTTGTCACAACCGTGGCCGAAGAACGCCGGCGCCGAGTTCTGCTACCAGTGCCACGCCGACGTGAAGTCGGACTTCCTGCTGCAGTACCACCACCCGGTCCCCGAGGGGCGGATGGAATGCGTCTCCTGCCACGCGCCGCACGGCGAGACCGCGCCGGCGTTTGCCGACGGCGGGTCGGAGCGCTGCGCTTCCTGCCACAGCGACATCGTCGGCCCCTGGGTGTTCGAGCATATCGCTCTCGACGACGGCTGCACGCCGTGCCACGCGCCGCACGGCTCGACCAACGACAAGATGCTGCTGCAAGCTGACAACTCGATGTGCGAGCAGTGCCACTTCGACGCCCAATATCCGCTGATCGGCGGGGTCGACCACACCCGTCTGCTGTCGGGCGGCGCCCTCTGCATCAGCTGCCACTTCCAGGTCCACGGATCCAACACCGACGAAAACCTCAATCCGCTGCGCATCGAAGAGACCCTGCGGCCGCGAAGGTAGGAGCCATGAGAAGCGTCGGACTGTCGATCCTCGGAATCCTGGCATGCGCAGCCGCGGCCGCCACGGCGCAAGAGGCGGATCGCAACACCCGGCTGCAAGCCGCCGTGTCGGGACGCGGCGTCGCCATCGACGGTGACGAGCGCAAGTACCGCGAAGACTACGACGACCTGAGCAGCGGCGGCACCATCGACTTCCTCGCCGACGACCAACGCGCCGAGGGAGTCTACGCTACCAGTGGCGGGTCGATTCTGTTCGCCGAGCACGGCGACGCCGTCGACGGCATGAATTTGGCGATCGCCGGCGGCCGCTGGGGACGCTACCACCTCGACACCAAAGTCTCGCTACTGCAGTCGTACTACGACGACTCCTACGAGGGATCGCTCGGCGCGGCGTTTCCGTTCACCAACGCGCTCGGCCGCGACCTGCACACCAACCGGGCCGATGTCGACGTCGCCGCCAGCGTTCTTTTCGGCGAGGGCGGACTCTTCCGGGTCCGCTACCGCTACGATCAAATGGAAGGCGATCGCAGCCTGCTCAAGGGGTCGGTCGTCGGGGCCCAGAGCATCTACTCTTTCCAGTCGCCGAGCTTTCAGTACATCGACCGGCAGAGCAACGAAGTCGAGCTCGACGGCGTGCTGCCAGCGGGACCGGTGCGCATCGCCATCGACGCCAGCTACCGCAACGAAGACAAGGACATCGCCACCAACGAGATCAACTACGGGCCGAGCGCGCTACGCGACCGAGTGGTCTTCGACGACACCTTCGACGTCGACGTCGTCCAGGGCGGGATTCTGGTCTCCGCAACCGAAGACCCGCGCATCCAGGGCCACGCCGGCTACCGCGCCGCCTACGTCGACTCGAACGGCTCCTCGTCGCAGAGCGCGGGAACCGACACGCTGTCGACGATCCGCAGCAGCGAAGACACGCACGTCGACTCGCTCACCCAGTCGGGGCACGCCGGCCTGATCGTCCGGCCGTTCTCCGACCTCACCCTGCGCGCCAGCTATGCCGTGCGCGACCGCGACCGCAGCGGAGACGGCAACGAGCTGCGCATGCCGATCGCCGGCGCAGCCCAGCAGGTGAGCAACGACACCCAGAAGGACCTGTTCTCACACAAGCCGCGAGTCGCCCTGACCTACTCCGGCCTGCCGCGCACCCGCGTCCGCGCCAGCTACTCCTTCGACAAGACGACGCGCGACCTCGACCTGCGGTCGATCGTCGACGGCAACGGCCCGGCGGCAATCGACCGCATTCAGAAGACCGACGAGGACATCTACACCCACCGCGCGCGCATCGGCGCGCGCAGCCGGCTGACCCGCCGCCTCTCCGCCGAGGTCGGCTACGACCTGCTGCGCGAAGAGATCGACCAGGAGATCCGCGAGCTGGTCAACGAGGTCGTTCTCGGTGATCGCGACCGTGACCGCGACCGAGTCTTCGGCAAGCTACGCCTGCGCGCCCCGGCTCGCACCTCGGTCGAGGTCGGCGGCGAATGGGACCGAACCAAGTTCCGGCGCACCGACCTGCCCGGCGACTCGTCGACCAAGGCCGAAGGCTATCGCGTCGGCGCCCAGGCGACCTCGACTCTGCTCGACCAGCTGTCGACCCACGCGGCGATCGCCTACATCGACCGCGACTACACGGTCGGCGAAGACAGCCCGCGCGACCTCGACATCTTCCGCGACATCGAGTTCACCAACCGTTACATCACCGGGTCGCTGCTCGCCGCCTGGGCGGCCACCTCGCAGCTGTCGCTGCGCGGCCGCTATACCGTCGCCTCGGCTTCGGGATCGCTCGACAACATCAGCAACCGCGTCCACTTCGACGCCAGCTACCGCCCGCTCGACACCTTCGGGCTCACCGCAGGCTACTCGTTCCTCGGGTTCGACGAAGACCTCTGGGCCGGAGACGACTTCGACGGCCACTTCGCCTGGGCTCGCTTCGAGCTCGCGTTCTGAAGGCGCCCCCCAATGGACAACTCTTCCCTGGTATTCGTCCTCGCGGCGGCCGCGCTGATCTTCCTGATCGGCCAGGTGTTCGCGCAACGCGGCCGCAAGCTGATCCTGTCCGAAGTCTGGATGCTCCTGCTCGGCGTCGTCGCCTTCCCTTCCCTGGTGCTGTACGCGGGCTTCAACGCGGCGATGGAGAAGTCGAAGACGGTCGAGTTCTGCGGCACCTCCTGCCACGTGATGCACCCGTACTACGAAGACCTGACCAACCCGGACAGCACCAATCTGGCGGCGATCCACTTCCAGAACCGCTACATCCGCACCAATCAGTGCTACCAGTGCCACTCGTCGTACACGATGTTCGGGCCGATGCAGGCGAAGATCGCCGGGGTCCTGCACGTGCTCAACTACTACAGCGGCAACTGGGAAGAGCCGCTGAAGCTACGCGGGGAGTACAAGAACGCGAACTGCCTGCACTGCCACGGCGACGCGAAGAACTACCTCGACCTGCACGAAGACTACGTCGAGGAGCTCGCCAGCGGCGACAGCAGCTGCCTCGAGTGCCATAGCGACATTCACCCGCGGCCGCAGTCGGCGCACGCGATCAGCCAGGAGAAACGCGGATGAGACGCCTGCGCTGGTCCCTCGCGGCGATGATCATCGCCATCTCGGTAATGATCATCGATCTGGTACGGCACACGCCGCTGACGATGACTCTCTTCCTCAGCGTCGGCTTCGGCTGCGCCGGTCTGGCGATCGTCTTCTTCGTCCTCGACGTGGTCGAGAACTTCCGCGTCGACGTCACGGTGCGACAGGACGGGGACCGCGGCCCCGAATAGAACCACGGGTGAACACGGAGGTCGTGGGAGTAGAGCAGCCTAAAGCTGGGCGCGAAGCCACCAACCCCAGCTCCCAGATCCCAGCTCCTAGATCCCCAGTCGAAGCCGAGGCTTCGACTACAACAGCCCAGCCGTATACTCCGCTACCGCCATCCGCTCCTCTTCCGTCATCTTCTCGGCGAAGCTGGGCATCTTGCCCAACTTGTCGCCGAGGGTCTTGGCGATATCGGCCGCGGTCTTGCCGTGCTTCCACTCGGCGGTGTGCAAGTCCGGCGTCTTCGTCATCTTGCCGGCTTTGGTGTCGCCCTTTCCGTCCATGCCGTGACACTTCTGACACTGCGCTTCGTAGAGCGCCTTGCCGTCGGCGGCGAGACTCGGCGACGACATCAACACGAACGAAAAGACGACCGCTACCGGGAACAAACCGCTGCGAACCAAAGCCACCATGCAACACCTCCTGCTGTTTCGGAAAACCGGGTATATACGCATAGAGAAACGACAATCTCGGCCCGCGTCAAGCCTTGCCAACGACCAATCTCGACCACGGATGAACACGGGGGACACGGATGGCGCCGGGGCCGATTGAGCCGTCGTTCGGGCTCGCCGCCGCGGGTTGAACGGTTCCGTTTTTCACCGGCATGCGAGTTCCGATATACGTACGCGCATGTCGATCGTCGGCGGTAGGCGCGCGCTGTGGGCTCTGTTCTGTCTCACCATTCCCGTACCCATGTGGTTCATCGGACCGGGCCAGGTGCCGGCATTGGCGCTGCTGCAGATCTCGGCCTTCATGGGTGCCCTGATGCTCGCCGAGCCCGGCCCGGGGGTCTGGACTGCCGTCTGGGCGATCGGATTGCAGGGCTTGTTCTGGGCGGCCGTGCTGTACCCGATCGCGCGCCTGGCGGCATCGGTGCTGGCGCGTGTCGGCGACGGCAGAGTCCCGCTCGCCGCCGTCGCGGCGGTGGCGGTCGTTCTCATCGGCTTGTCCCTGTTCGACATCTACGGGGCCCGGATCATCGCTCGCGGCGGACCGGTCAACCTTTTCGGAGTCTACTGATGCGCGCGAAGACAACGGCGAGGGCCTGCTTCGCGCTTTCCCTGATCGCCGCCACAGCAGCAGCCCAGGCCGCGCCTTTCGAACGAACCGAGCAGCGCCAAGCGTGCGCCGACTACGACCCGCTGCGCCGGCCGTTCTTCGGCGATCTGCACGTCCACACCGCGCTGTCGTTCGACGCCGCGACACAGGACACGCGCAATCGACCGGCCGATGCCTACCGCTTTGCCCGCGGCGAACGGGTCGGATTGCAACCGTACGACGACAACGGCAAGCCGCTGCGTTCGGCCCAGATCGACCGCCCGCTCGACTTCGCCGCGGTTACCGACCACTCCGAGCTGCTCGGCGAGGTACGGATCTGCCTGACCCCGGGGATGGAAGGATACGATTCCCTGGCCTGCATCGCGTACCGCAAGTGGCCGCGGTTGGGTTTCATCCTCTTCGGCGGCGACGTGCTCGCCGCCGACGCGCCCCAGCGCCTCGGCTTCTGTGGCGACGGCGCGGCGCTCTGCCTGGACGCCGCGCTCGGCCCGTGGGACGAGATCCGAGAAGCCGCCGAGGCCGCCTATGACCGCAGCAGCGCCTGCCGCTTCACCAGTTTCGTCGGCTACGAGTGGACCGGCGCCCCCGACACCCGCAACCTGCATCGCAACGTCATCTTCCGCAACGCCGCGGTCCCCTCGCTGCCGGTCAGCTACATCGACGCGCCCTACCCGAGCCAGCTCTGGGAGGGACTCGAAGCCGCCTGCCGCAGCAGCGTCACCGGGTGCGATTTCCTCGCCATTCCACACAACCCGAACATCAGCGGAGGGTTGATGTTCCTCGACCACGAACGCGATCGGCCTGCCTTCGGCCGCGACTACGCCGACCGGCGCAGACGCGACGAGCCGATCGTCGAGATCATGCAGCACAAGGGCGAGTCGGAGTGCAAAACCGGCGTCGGCACGAGCGACGAGCTGTGCGGGTTCGAGAAGCTGCCCTACGACCGCTTCGGCGGCCAGTTCGACCCACGCCAGGTGCAGCCGCCAACCCGCACCAACTTCGTTCGCAACGGCCTCGGCGACGGCCTCCTGCTCGAGGGCAAGCTCGGGGTCAATCCCTTCCAGTTCGGCCTGATCGGCAGCACCGATACCCATCTGGGAATTCCCGGCGCGGTCGCCGAGGACCGCCACCAGGGGCACGGCGGGGCCGGACCGATTCGCGGCGACGGCAGACCGATCGGACTCCCCGACAACATCGAGTTCAATCCCGGCGGGCTCGCCGTCGTCTGGGCCGAGGAAAACTCACGCGACGCTTTGTTCGCGGCAATGCGGCGCCGCGAGACCTACGCCACCAGCGGGCCGCGCATCTCGGTGCGCTTCTTCGGCGGCTGGCAGCTCGCCGACGATCTGTGCAGCGGCGAGCTGGCACGCGCCGGGTACGCCGGCGGAGTGCCAATGGGCGGCGAGCTGCCGGCGCTCCCGTCCTCGGCCGCACCGCGCTTCGCCACCTTGGCGATGCGCGATTCCGCGGGCGCGCCGCTGCAGCGCATCCAGATCGTCAAAGGCTGGCAGGCCGGCGACAGCATCGAGGAGGCGGTCTACGACGTAGCCGGCACGCCCGGTCTCGGCTCGGTGGACACGGCGACCTGCAAGATCTCCGGCGAGGGGCACGACACGCTTTGTGTCGTGTGGACCGACCCCGACTTCGATCCGTCGGCGCGCGCCTACTACTACGCGCGGGTGCTCGAAGCACCGACCTGTCGCTGGTCGACCCACATCTGCAACGAGCAGGGCGTGCGCTGCGACGATCCGTCCACCATCCCCGATAACGGCGCCGGCTGCTGCGACGACCGCTACCCGAAAGTCATCCAGGAACGCGCTTGGACCTCACCTGTTTGGTACAAACCCTAACTCGCTTCGCTCGTAGGCAGAGGCATGGGCATGGGCACAGGCAAAGGGTGGTGATCGCTGACGCGACTACCCGGTTGACGGGCTTTCCTCGCACCGGATGATCCGGCCTTACGCCGGGGGCCGGGCTGATCCCGAACCCCAGATGCCAACCACCGCCTCGCTATTCGAGGGCGTCGATGGCAATGATCGGGTATGGCGTCCTTGGGCCCTGATCAGATTCGCGACCTCGTCGCCAAGTTCATTCCCGCGTCCGTGCAGGACAACGTCTTCGTCAAATCCCTGCTGGCCGGCGCAACCGCCGTCGGCATCATCCTCAGCGCGCCCGCTTTCGGTGCGGTCGGCACGGTCAGCGCCGCCGGCTGGATCATCGTCTACATCGTCACCGGCGGCACCTTCTCCTACGAGGTCGCGAACCGCGCCTTCGAGAAGTGGCGCGAGTCGAGCGAGGCCGAGCGCGCCGCCATCGACGCCAAGCTGCAGCGGCTCAAACAGGCGCTCGAAGAGGGCGACATCGACGAGGACGAGTACAACGAGCGCGCCCGCGCCTATCTCGACGCCCTGCTATCCTGAGCAGGCCAGCCGGTCCTATGGCCCGGTGAACGCCTTGCCGCCGCGCGGGCCTTCGAGGTAGCTCGTCTTGGGATTGTAGCTGGCCGCCTCGTCCTTCCAGCGGGCGAGCTCGGCGCGGCCGACGACGAACCAGTGGACCTCGTCCGGACCGTCGGCAAGGCGCAGGGTCCGCTGCGACGCGTACA
This sequence comes from bacterium, assembly GCA_030430165.1. Taxonomy (GTDB): domain Bacteria; phylum Desulfobacterota; class Binatia; order HRBIN30; family CADEER01; genus CADEER01. The sequence continues at coordinate 13,835 of JAUIGL010000029.1, forward strand.
TCGCGGCGAGCGGCGTCCACTGCGAGATACCGGTGGCGCCGTGCATCTGGATCGCCGCGTCGATGATCTGACACACCCGCTCCGGCACCATCGCCTTGATCGCGCTGACCCAAACCCGCGCCTCGCGATTGCCGAGCTCGTCCATTGCCTTGGCCGCCTTCAACACCATCATACGCATCGCCTCGATCTCGACCCGGGCGCGGGCAATCACCTCGGTGTTCTTGCCCAGCGTCGCGATCGGCTTGCCGAACGCCTGCCGCGACAGTCCGCGCTTCGACATCATCGCGATCGCCCGCTCGGCGGCGCCGATCGAACGCATGCAGTGGTGGATGCGCCCGGGACCGAGGCGCAGTTGCGAAATCTCGAAGCCGCGGCCTTCGCCGAGCAGCAGGTTCTCCTTCGGCACGCGGCAGTCGGTAAACCGCAGGTGCATGTGCCCGTGCGGCGCGTCGTCCTGGCCGAAGACGTGCATCGGGCCTAGAATCTCGACGCCCGGCGTGTCGATCGGCACCAGGATCTGCGACTGTCGCAGGTGCGGCTCGGCATCGGGGCTGGTCTGCACCATGACGATCATGATCTTGCAGCGCGGGTCGCCGGCGCCGGAGATGTAGTACTTCTCGCCGTTGATCACCCAGTCGTCACCGACCAGCTCGGCGCGGCAGGCGATGTTCTTGGCATCGGACGAGGCGAGGTCGGGCTCGGTCATCGCGAAGGCCGAGCGAATCTCGCCGTTGAGCAGCGGCTCGAGCCAGCGCTGCTTCTGATCCGCCGTGCCGACGCGTTCGAGGACCTCCATGTTGCCGGTATCCGGCGCCGAACAGTTGAGACACTCGGAAGCGATCGGATTCTTGCCGAGCTCGGCCGCGATGTAGGCGTAGTCGAGATTCTTCAAGCCCTCGCCGGTGTCGGCATCGGGCAGAAAGAAGTTCCACAGCCCCTGCTCCTTGGCCTTGCTCTTCAGGCGGTCGAGTAGCTCGAGCTGCCCAGGCGCCCAGCTCCAGCGATCCTCGCGCCCCTCGCCGAGCTGGTAGAACTCGAGCGTGACCGGTTCGACCTCGTCGCCGACGAACGCCTTGACCTTCTCCAAAAGGGGGCGCGCCTGCTCCGACATGCGGAGATCGAACATCTCATTCGTCGTCTCGAGTCCTGCCATCGATCGTATTCTCCTCGTCGAAAAATCAGCGCCGCGGAACGCCGACGCTCGTTTCGGTTGCTGTCCGAGCTTATCAATCCAATCTCGCTCTGCGAACCGCCCCGCGCCGGCCGGCTACGGCTTGACTCGGTCGACCGCGCGGGTGTTTCATCGGCCGACTACACCACAGGCGGAATCGAGTGGAAATCGCAGGAAAAAACATCTTGGTTACCGGCGGGGCGAGTGGCATCGGCCGCGCCCTGGCACAGGCATGCGCCGAACGAGACGCCGCGCGCCTGGTGGTTGCAGACATCGACCGGGAAGGCGCCGACGCGGTCGCCAAAGAATTCGACGCGACCAGCGCCGAGCTCGACGTCCGTAACCCGGATGCAATCGCCGCACTCATCGAAGACAACGCCCCCTTCGACCTGATCTGCTCCAACGCCGGCATCTTCGTCCTCGGTGGCTGCGAAGTCGCCGACGACGAGTGGCAGGCGATCTGGGAGATCAACGTCATGGCGCACGTCTGGGCGGCGCGCGCCGCACTGCCGGGGATGCTGAAGCGGGGCTCCGGATACTTTCTCAACACGGCTTCGGCGGCCGGCCTGCTGTCGCAGATCGGGTCGGCGCCCTACTCGGTCACCAAACACGCCGCTGTCGGCTTCGCCGAGTGGCTGGCGATCACCTATGGCGACCGCGGCATCAAGGTATCGGTGCTGTGCCCGCAAGCGGTGCGCACCAACATGACCGCGGGCACCGACGACGGCGGGGTCGCCGGCGTCGACGGCATGCTCGAGCCCGAGGCGGTCGCCGCGGCGGCGGTGAGCGGTGTGCGCGAGGAGCGCTTCTTGATCCTGCCCCACCCCGAGGTCGCGACCTACGTCGAGCGCAAGGCATCGGACGTCGAGCGCTGGCTCGGCGGCATGCGGCGGCTACAGAAGGCGTTCGAGACTCTCTGAGCGCCGCCGCTCCGGTCTCGGTTGAACCCGGGAATCGTGTCCGCCAAGATCAACTGGATGTCCGCCCGCCGACGCGCGCCCCTGGCAATCCTCTTCTGCGCAGTCGCCGCGCTTCCCTCATTCGCCGGCTGCACCAGGCAGCCCGAGGCCAGCCCGCGGCCCAACCTCGTGCTGATCACGGTCGACACGCTGCGTGCCGACCGGCTCACCCCGTACGGCTACGACGAGATCGACACACCGGCGATCGCCGCGCTGGCGGCGCAGGGCATCGTCTTCGAACAGGCGATCGCCGACACTTCGTGGACCCTGCCGTCGCTGACTTCGGTGATGACCGGCACCTACCCGACCGAGCACGGGGTTCGCACCTGGAACCACCGACTCGAGGAGTCGAATCGCCCCCTGGCCGAGCTGCTGCGCGACGCGGGATATCACACCGCCGCCATCCTCGGGTCGTACGCGGTCGACCGCTACTTCGGCTTGAGCCAGGGCTTCGCAACCTACGACGACAAGATGACGCGCTCGGTGGTCGCCGAAGACGGCGCCCTCGCCGAAGAGCCCGTTCCCACACCGGCGCAAGTCTTCGATGATCGCTGGCAACGCGCGGCATGGCAGATACAGCGCGAACGCGGGGATGCCTACCGCAGCGACCGCGAGGTAGCCGACGCGGCGATCGAATGGTTGCAGGCCAATCCGCGCACGCCGTTCTTCCTCTGGGTACACTTCTTCGGTCCGCACGAGCGAGGCAAGAGGAACAAACGCGTCACGCCGAGCGAGTACAGACAGACCCAGATCGCGCGCTACGATCCTTACGTAGTCGAGATGGACCAACAGGTCGGCCGTTTTCTCGATGCGCTGCGGAGCTCGCCGACCTATTCCGACACCGCGGTGATCTTTCACAGCGACCACGGACAGTCGCTCGACGAGCACGGCGTTTTCGGTCACGGGTCCGACTTGTTCGAAACCACTCTGCACGTTCCGCTGATCGTCCGCCTGCCCGGCGGCCGTCGAGCCGGCGAGCGGGTTCCCGGCTTGGTGCGCAACCTCGACATCTTCGCAACCGCTCTCGACCTCGCCAAGGTCGACGGACCATCGACGGTGAGCCGCAACCTGCTCGATCCGCCGCCGGCCGAAGCCAACCATGCGTACAGCGAGACTCTCCTCACCTTGACCAAGGAGCGAACGGTCGAGGCGGCGGGCAAGGAGCGCGTCGTCAAGAACGTGCTGCGATCGATTCGCACCGATGATCACAAGCTGATCGCGATCGTCCCGTCGCCGGCGCCCGGCGACGGCGACGCCGAGCCATTGCCGCCCGGCTACGTCGCCGATTCCACCCGCTACCGGCTCTACGACTTGCGCGAGGATCCGGACGAACGCCGCCCAAATTGGGCCGCCAGCGACCCCGTGGCCGAGAGCATGAAGGCCGCCCTCGAGCGCTACTCGCCCCTCGAGCAGTCCGACGCCGCGGCCGAGCCCCTCGACGAGGCCGCGCGCGAGCGACTGCGCAACCTCGGCTACGAGCCTTGAGCGAGCCGGCGGCGGCCGAGGCGGCGGCGCTTGGGGCGGCGGCGTCCTCGGTGCTAACATCCGGCGCGTGGAGTCGTCCGCCAAGCTTGCACCGCCGCCGACCAAGGGGCACCTGTCGGTCGCGCGGTTGTCCGCCTATTGGTACGTAGCCTGTCGCAGCCGCGATCTCGCCGACAAGCCGCTCGCCCGCACCGTGCTCGGCCAGCCGCTGGTGCTGTTCCGCGACGCGGCAGGCGCGCCGGCCGCCCTCCTCGACCGCTGCCCGCACCGCAACGTCGAGCTCTCCCTGGGAGGTGTCGCAGACGGGCTGCTCGAGTGCCGCTACCACGGCTGGCGCTTCGCCGGCGACGGCAGCTGCCGCCTGGTCCCCGGACTGTGCGACAGCGCGCAGGTGCGCGGCCGTTCGGCAACCTCGTTTGCGACGCGCGAAGGCGACGGCTTCGTCTGGGTCTGGGGTGAGGCCGACACCCCGCCGGCGCGCGAGCCACAGCCACTGACCGCCACCGAGGACAACGGTTACGCGACGATCGTTCGCCAGCTCGACTTCCCTGGAACCTTGCACGCGACCGCCGAGAACGCGCTCGACGTCCCGCACACCGCCTTCCTGCACCGCGGCCTGTTCCGCGGCAACGGCGCGCGCAAGCACATCCGCGCGGTGGTGCGGCGCGCCGCCGACCGCGTCGAAGCCGAGTACATAGGCGAGCCGCGTCCGGAAGGCCTGGTCGGCCGCATGCTGGCACCGCAAGGTGGCGTCGTCGAACACTGGGACCGCTTCGTGCTGCCCTCGTTGGCCCAGGTCGAGTACCGGCTCGGCCCCGACAACCACCTGGTCGTGACTTCACTGTGCACGCCGATCGACGACTTCACCACCCGCATGTACGCGGTGGTCGCCTTCCGCCTGCGCTTTCCCAGCGCCCTGGTGCGCGCCGTGGTGACACCGATCGCGATGCGCATCCTGCGCCAGGACGCAGCCATCCTCCAATCGCAGAGCGCGACCATCCGCCGCTTCGGCGGCGAGCAGTTCGAGTCGACCGAGATCGATCTCCTCGGCCCGCACATCTGGCGCCTGCTGCGCCAGGCCGAAGCCGGGCCGGCGCCGGATCCCTCGGAGGACCTCACCGTCGTCCGCGAAGTCGAGCTCGACGTCTGACGCAGCCGCCTGACCGCTCGGGCCAACGGCGAACCTTCTCGCGCGATGCCAGACGCCAGGAAAACCCTCCTCGCCCTCGCCACCGCCGCGATCGCCGCGGCCGCAGGCGCCTTCTACCTGGGCGGCCGGGACTTGCGAGCACCGCAACGGGAGACGCTGGAGATCTTCGACTCCAACCGATGCTACACCCGCAACCCCAAGGTCCCCGGAAAACCGACCGTCTGTTTCATCAGGATTCCGCCGGACGGCTGGCTCGAGATCGCTACCGAGCCAGCCGAGGGTGTCGCTGACTTGAGAGTCGAGGTCTCCGCCGATTCGCTCGGAACCAGCCGGCTGCAACTCGACGGCGCAGGCTGGCAACTACCCGGCGGCGCCTGGGAGAACGCGCTGTCCCGGCTCGAGATCCAGCACCGCGAAGGTAGCCAGTCGCGCATCACGTCGCTGCGCCTTTCCGGCAAAAAACCGCCGACCTTCGTCCTGCCGCGCATCCCCGAGCCAGCGCCGGAAGAAGTCGCAGCCGCGCCGCCACCGCTCAACGTCATCCTCTACGTCGTCGACACACTGCGTGCCGACCACATGAGCGTCTACGGCTACCAGCGCCCGACGACGCCGCGGATCGACCGCTGGGCCGAGTCGGCGTACGTCTTCGACAACGCCTACTCCACCGGCACCAAGACCTGGGAAGTCATTCCGGTGCTCTTCGGCTCGCGCTTCGGTTTGGAACACCTGCAGCGGCAGATACGGGGCATCACACCGCCCGTGCTCGCCGAGGTGTTCAGCCAGAACGGCTACCGAACCGCCGCTTTCCAAGCGAACTTCCTGGTTTTGCCCGGCCTCGGCTATGCGCGCGGGTTCGAGCCATACGAGCTGGTCACCGATCACGTCAGCGACGACGACGGTCCCGGGAGAACCGTCGCCGGAACGGCCGACCAGGTCCAGGATCGGGCTCTCGAATGGATCGATCGCGAACGCGAGCGCCCGTTCTTCCTCTACCTGCAGACCATGGACCCGCATAACCCGTACCGGGCCCCTGCGGGGTTCGCCGGTCGATACGCAACGACCGATGAGAAGATCGCGACTTACGAAGAGGAGATCGGGCGACTGGCGGCGCGCTTCGACGGATCGGCTTCTCCCCAGGAAATCGCCGAGGCCAGGGAGGTAGTGCTGAAATACCTCGACGCCAACCGCTACGATGAATGCATCGCCTACAGCGACGATGCGTTCGGCCGCTTCCTCGACCGCCTGGCGGAACGCGGACTGCTCCGGCACACGATGGTCGTCCTCACCGCCGACCACGGCGAGTCACTCGGCGACGGCCCGGAGAAAGACCGCTACCTGCACGGCGTGACGGCGCACGAGGAAATCGTGCGCGTCCCGCTGATCGTCCAACTGCCCGGACAGGAGACCGGGCGTCGCGTCGACGATCTGGTCAGCCTCATCGACGTCGCCCCTACCCTGGTCGACGCCGCCCGCCTGCCCATCCCCAAGGCGTTCCACGGCGAGTCGCTCTTCGAGGAACGCCGGCGCCGCGCCATCGCCGGCCAGAGACGGGAGGGCGACCGATGGGTCGACGCATTCCTTCGCGACGGACGCTGGAAGCTGATCCGCGGAATGACGTCGAATCAGGTCTACGACTTGCGGGAGGACCCGCTCGAGTTGAACAACCAGACCAAGCAGCTGCCGATCGCCTCGGCGTACCTGCGCAACCGGCTCGCCGGGATCCTGTCGACCAAGCGGCGCGCGGCGCGGCCGGTCCTGTCGGCCGAGGAGCATCGCCAACTGAAGGACGCGATGAAAGCTCTCGGCTACGCCGACTGAACGCCGCCGATCACCGCGGCTAGGACCCCGAGCGATCCTCCGCCCGCAACCGCTCTGCGAGTCGCGCCGCCAAACCGCGGCGGATCTCGTCGTAAGCCGGGTCGCCGGCGACACTCTCCAGCTCGAACGGGTCCTTCTCGAGATCGTAGAGCTCCTCGTTGCGCCCGCGGCGGATGTATTTGAAGCGCTCGGTGCGCAACGCATCCCAGTCCGGAACCAGGAAAGCTCCGGGAAAGTGGCGCACCGCGAAGTCGCCGCGCCAATCCGTCGATTGTCGTGCGATCAACGAGAGCAAGCTTTCGCCCTCGACCGGCGGCGCTGGCCGAACCCGCGCCAGCTCGGCGATGGTCGGCGCAAGGTCGACGTTGAGCACCAACTCGTCGAGCGATTGCGGCGCCCGCCACCGCTCCGGCGCGTACAACACCAGCGGCACCCGAATCGCCTCCTCGTAGGGTAGGCGCTTGCCGGTCCAGCGGTGCTCTCCCCAACCGAGGCCGTGGTCGGCGGTGAAGATCAGCACCGTCTCGTCTGCGATACCTGCTCGATCGAGAGCCGTGAGAAGCGCGGCAACCGCCTCGTCGACGGCGAGCAGCGACTGCAGCTGGCGAACCCGACCACGCGTGCGCTCGGCCAGGCCTTCCTCGCGAATCGCGGCGGTCAGCACTCGAAACCAAGCGGACTTGTCACTGAGGTCGGCCTCGTTCCAGTTGGGCGGCCGCCACGGCGGAAGATCGAGCAGCTCGGACTGATGACGCGGCGCCGGCTGGCTCGGGTCGTGCGGCGCCGCCGGAGCGAACATCATGAAGAAGGGACGGCCGTCGTCGGCGCCGACGAAATCGAGAGCGTAGCCGGCGAGGACGTCGGTCGAATAGTCCTGGGGGCGCTCGCCGAAGCCGACGATCTCGCCGTTGACGTTGAGCGAATAATCGAAATAGAGGCCGTGATTCTCGACGAACACCACCCATTCGTCCCAACCCGGTGGAATGTAGGGCGAGAGCTCCTGGTAACGATTGAGGTACTTGCCGAACAAACCGGTGCGATAGCCGGCATCGTGCAGCCAGGTCGCCAAGCTCGAGTGGTCGTCGAAGGCCATGATGTCGGTGCGATCCTCGCGGCGCTCCTCGGCGCTCGCGTTGGACTTCACCCCGTGCGTGCTCGGGTACTGGCCGGTCAGAATCGACACGCGACTCGGCACACACACCGGGCTCGCGGTGAAGGCGTTGCGAAAGTGGATGCCTTCCTCCGCCAGCCGCGACAGCACCGGCATGTGCGCCAGAGCCGCCGGATGCTGGTCGTCGGTAACGACGAGAATGATGTTTGGCCGCGCAGCCGGTGCCAGCCAATCCGAGGTCAGCCAGGCGAGCGCGGCAACCGAAAGAACCGCGATCGAGCCGCCCAGGATGCGCAGCGGCGCCGCTCGCATCACTCGCGCACCGCGCCGAGCCGACCGACCCGGAAGCTGGACACGACTGCGACTGCGGCGCCTCGCCCCCGGCTCATGGCTCGTAGCCGAGGCTGCGCAGGCGCTCGCGAGCGCTCTCGTCCAATTGCTTGGTCGCCCGCTGGCTCGACCCGTCGTCGTAGCGTTCGAGCAGCGCTTCGAGATCGGCACGCGATTGCTCCGGGCGCGGCGCGTTGCCATTGATCTCGCCGGGGTCGCGGCGCAGGTCGTAGATCGAGGTGCGCGTGTCCTCGCGCACCATCGCATCCGGCAACTCGCCCCCGTCCTGCCCTGGCACCTGGCGCGGCTGGTTGGCGACCAGCTTGGTGTCGCGGGTGCGAATCCCGCGCAGGATGCGTCCGACCCGACGCTCGACGCCGTCGACCTCTACCTTCTTCGCGGTCAGGCCCAACAAGTGGTGGGTCTCCAGGTAGACGTGGTCGCTCTCGTCGCGGTCGCTGTCGAGCAGGTCGCGCGCCGCCGTCGGGCGGTCGCCGCGCACACCGGCGAGCTCGGTGACGGTGGCGAAGATGTCGAGATTGCGAACCAACCCGCCGACCCGCTCGCCGGCGCGCCGGCCGCCGGGCAAGCGGGCGATCAACGGTACGTGCACGGTGGTCTCGAACAGATCGAAGCCGTGACCGAACATCCCGTGCTCTTGCAGCGACTGTCCGTGGTCGCTGTGCAAGACGACCAGGGTGCGCGGATAACGCGGATCGGCGCGCAAGGCGTCGAGAAAGCGACCGACTTGCCGGTCCGTCTCCTCGACGTAGCGATCGTAGATCTCGACCTGATGGGCGAGGAACTCTTCGCGCGCGGCGCCGGTCAGATCCGGTCGCTTGCCGCGCTCGTGCGGCCCGAAGTAGTGCACCCAGAGGAAATACGGTTCGCCGGAGTCGCCGCGCAGCCATTCGATCGCACGGTCGGTCACCACCGCGTCCGGCCGAAACGCGTCGCCCGCCTCGCGCCGCAACAACCACGAGGCGCGGCTCGCCGGGGTCGGCTCGGCCGCCGTCGGCCGTGGCTCGCCGTCGCCTTCGATCATGGCGGTCGTCATCTCGTCGTCGTAGTGATCGAAGCCCTGCGCCAGGCCAAAGACCCGGTCGAGCGGATACGAGCCGACGATCGCCGCGGTTCGGTAGCCCTTGGCGCGCAACAGCTCGGCGATGGTCTCCTCTTCCTCGGGGAGCGAGTCCTGCCAGCTGCGAACTCCGTGCTCGCTCGGGTAGCGACCGCTCATCACCGACGACAGAGACGGCAAGGTCCACGACGTATTGGCATAGGCACGCTCGAAGACGATGCCCTCGTCGGCGAGCTCCTGCAGGTTGGGCGTGGCCGACTTGGCATAGCCGTACGGCGACGTTCGGTCGGCGCGCAGGGTATCGATGGTGATCAGGACGACGTTGGGCGGCGGCGCCGGCTCGGAGCGACAGCCGGTGGTCACCGACGAGCACGCGACGGCCAGCGCCACCGCGGGCAACCAGCCCAGCCAACCGATGCGCGGCGCACGCTCGGGAAACGACCACATCCGCTCACTCTCGACCACGCCCTGCGCACGGTCAAGCGCCAGCCGGGATCGGCGGATGCGCAACTCAGTCCGACAGGGTCGCGACCTCCTGGTTCAGCCGCGACACCATCTGCGCCAGATTGCTCAGCAGGTTTCGCAGCAAGGCCACCTGGATCTGCGGCTGCGTCTTTCCCAACTCGTCGAAGTCGTCGGCGGTGAGAACCAGACAGCGCACCGCGCGGTCGGCGCGAACGTCGGCCGAGCGAACCGCGCGCTCGACCAGCGCCAACTCGCCGAAGGCCATGCCCGCCGAAACCGTCGACAGGCGCTTTTGCAGGCCCCTGGCCACGTCGATCATGACGCTGACCTCGCCGCTCATCACGAAGAACACCTCCGCGGCGGTCTGCCCTTTCTGCACGATCGACTGGCCGGCGACGTAGGATCGCTCTTCGACCAAAGACTCGAGATGGGCGACCTCCGCCGCCGAGAGTCCGTGACACAAGGCGTGCTCCGCCAACTCCACCTCGGGCGCCCGTGCCGGCACTCCGCTGTGCTGCTCGAGGAGGCGGTTCTCGCAATATTCGATCGCCGGATCGAGATCCTGAAACGTCCCGTAGTAGGCCTGCGACTCCGGTGTCACCAGCTCCTCTTCGAGCGTGCGCAGGAAACGCGACTGGTGGCGCGCGTTGACCAACAGCACCGTCTTGTTGGCGGCGCCGAAGCGAACCACCAGGTCGATCAGCAGTCGAGCCGACGACGGATCGATCAAGGTGACCCGCTTGAAATCGACCACCGCGTGGTCGATCGAGTCGCTCGCCGTCACCATCTTCTGCAACAAGGTTTCCATCGCGGAGAATCCGATGTCGCCCTGCAACTCGAAGACACGGACCCGCGCCCCGACCTCGTCGAGCGCTGCGCGCTCGGCCCGGCTGCGAACCCGCTTCGAGCTCACCGAGCTCAGCCCGTATTCGGCGCGGACGATGGACCGCGAGGAACGGGCGACTCGGAGAAAGTGCAGATTGAAGTCCCGCGACATCTCCTGGCAAGCGAGCACACCGCGAACGCTGTTCCCCTTGGCGTCGAGCGGCGGCGAGAACACGCCGATGCCGAGCTGCCCCGGCAGGACCGCCAGGACACCGCCGCCGACCCCGCTCTTTGCCGGCAAGCCGACCCAGTAGGCCCACTCTCCGGCGGAATCGTACATGCCGCAGGTGGTCATCAAGCTGAGCACGCTCTCCACGTACTTGGCACTGATCGCGCGCTCGCCGGTGAGTGGGTTCTCCCCGCCGTTGGCGAGCGTCGCAGCGATCAGGCTGAGATCGCGACAATCCAACTCGATCGAGCACTGGCGAAAATAGAGATCGAGCGGCAGCTCGGGGTCCCCTTCGAGGATGCCGAAGTTCCGCAACATGTGACCGATCGCGCGGTTGCGATGCCCGGTGTCTCGCTCAGACGCGTAAACGTCTTCGTCGATCGTCAGCGGCCTGCCGGCGTAGAGGGAATAGGTCCCGAGCAACCGCTCGAGCTTGTCCTCCTGGGAGTAGCCGGCAACCAGCGAAGTCGCCGCAATCGCCCCGGCGTTGATCATCGGGTTGAGCGGGCAGCCGGTTTCCGGCGCCAAGCTGATCGAGTTGAACGCATCGCCGGTCGGCTCGACGCCGATCTTTTCGAGCACGGCCTGGCGGCCGTTGTCTTCCAGGGCTAGGCCGTAGGTCAGAGGCTTCGAAATCGATTGGATCGTGAACGGCACGCGAGCGTCGCCGACCTGGTAGACGTGGCCGTCCGTCGTCGCCACACATATTCCGAACCAGTCCGGATTGGCCTTGGCGAGCTCGGGGATGTAGTCGGCGACGGCTCCTTCGCGCACGCCGCGGAACTTCTCCACCAGGGACTCCAGGTAGGCCGCGATCGGCGAATGAACCTCGACGATCTCCTGCGGCGACTCTTCCGCAGTCACCGGCGAGTCCTGTAGCGACTCGTCCGCCGCCGCAAGCGATGTCTCCGACGGCTGCTCTGCCGCCGCGCGCAAACTCCCCCCGGACATGATCGCTGCCATTAGGAAACGGGATTGGGTGAGAAGAGGGGCATCGAAGCCCTTTACGCTGCAAGTCGCACGCCAAGCGCCAAAGCGGGCAGCGTCTTCGCCGAGGAGCGAGCGCCGCTCGCTCCGGCTGCCCTCTTCGAGAGCAGGTGGACACAACGCGGGCACCGACCGCCGCGATCGATGCTCGTTCTCCTACGTACTTTCCGCTACACTCCGCCAAGCCAATGGCGCGCAAACGAAAGACGACGGTCGGACGCAAACGAGAACGCTCGCAAGCGCGCTTGCTTAAGCGTCCGCTGTGGAATAGCGCTGTTGCCTGAGGACACTTCTTGCAGTCGAGACGACACTAGCAACGACGTCTACGACACGGAGGTCGATCGAAGGAATCATGCGGCGCTGGCTTCTCCTCCTGTCCCTACTGATGGCGTCGCCGGCACTGTCGAGCGAACGCTCGGTCTCCCTCTACTCGGAGGGCCTGGTCGCCTTCCACGCCGGCAAGCTCGACGAGTCGTTCGCGCTCATGGACCGCGCGGTGCACGCCGATCCAACCGATCCGCACGCGCTCTACTACCGCGGCATCGTCGCGGTGCGGCGCGGCGACAGCGAGAGCGGCATCGCCGACCTCCGGCGAGCCATGGAGCTCGAGCCCGGTTTCCCCGAGGCAGCGCTCGACCTCGGCGTCGCGCTGGTCAACCAAGGTAGGCCGGCGGAAGCCGAGCCACTGCTGCGACAGGCGCGCTACGACGAAGACCTGCGCGCCAACGCGACGCTCTTCCTGGGAATCGCCAAGCTGCGCCAGAACCGCGCCGCCGAGAGTCTGCCCGACTTCGAAGAGGCCAGGACTCTCGACCCCAAGCTCGGTCCGACCGCGACCTACTACGAGTCGATCGCCCTGCAGCGCGCCGGCGAACGCGAGCGGGCGCGCGCCGGCTTCGAGTCGGTGATCGCCGCGGCGCCGGGGACCGACCTCGCCAACGAGGCGCAGCGCTACCTGGAAGCTCCCGACAGCGGGCGCACCGATCCGAAGCGCTACGAGATCTACGGCGGTTACGGACTCGACTACGACAGCAACGTCGTGCTGCGGCTGCGCGGCGAGTCGCTCGAGGCGCTCGGCGTCGAAACCGACGACGACGTCGGCATGACCTTCGGCTTCGGCGGCCGCTACGCAGTGTGGCGCGACCAGCGCACCGCCGTTTCGGTGGGCTACGAGTTCTTCCAGCTGATCTACATGCAGCTCGACGACTACAACCTGCAAGGACACCGCCCCAACCTGCGCTTCACCGCGCGGCTCGGCGACTTCCGCATCGGCGCCACCGCTCAGTACGAGTTCTATCTGCTGAAGACCGACTCCTACCTGCAGCGCGTCGTCGGCGCCCCGTGGGTCGCCTGGGAACCCACCGACTGGGGCCGCACCGAGCTGTCGTACCGCTTCCGCTGGAACGACTTCCTCGAGCCGCCGCCGGGCGGGGTTCCGATCGGGCCGGACGGCGACTTCTCCGACAACGCCGACGCGCTCGATTCGCTGGTCCACCAACCGAGGCTGCGCCAGTACTTCTACATCAACGACCCGCGCCGCTACGTCTCGATCGCCTACCAGTACGAAGTGCGCGATCCGACCAAGCAGGTCGGCGACCCCTACGGATTCACCGCCCACGAGGTCGAAGTCGCCGGGGCCACTCCGATCGTCGGCGACGTGACCTTTTCCGTCTCCTACGCCTACCGCCGGGAAGACTACGACGAGGGCGGGCGCGTCGACGAGCCGCACCAGATTGCCGCGGTGCTGCGATGGCCTTTCGCATCGTGGATCGCGGTGCGCCTGGGCTATTATGGAGAGATCCACGACTCGAACCAATTCCCGTACGATCGCCACATCGCATCGACGGGTTTCGACGTCTTCTTCTGACGAAGGAGCAACGACATGAAAGCCAAAGTCAGCAAACAGCTCGCACTCGCGACCGCCGCGGTGGCGATCGCCTACTGCGCGGCGCCTGGACCGGTCACGGCGCAGGTCGTCGGCAAAGTCTCGGCGGTCGAGGAGAAAGTCGAAGTCGAGCGCGCCGGCACCAGGGCGGTGCTCGGACTCGGCGACCCGATTCAAATGGGCGACCGGATCGAAACCGACGCCTCCGGACGGGTCACCATCGCCTTCGCCGACGGCAGCGTCGCAACCGTATCGAGCCGCTCGCAGCTGGCCATCGACCGCTTCGTCTACGACCCCAGCAAGGCGGGGGGCGAGTCGGTGCTCGGCCTCCTCAAGGGCAAGGTGCGGGCCATCGTCAGCGACTACTACTCCGAATCGGGTCGCTTCGACGTCAAGACGCCAACCGCCACCGCCGGCGTGCGCGGCACCGACTTCGTCGTTCTCTACGACGAGGCCAACCAGATCACCGACGTCATCGGCGCCAGCGGCAAGGTCTACGTGCGCAGTCTCTCCCTGGCATCCGACCCGGGCGTTCTGATCACCGCCGGCAAGCAGACGAGCGTCGCCCAGGGCGAAGCGGCGACACCACCGCGCGAGATCGACGAGGATCGCTTCCGCTACTACCTGCGCGACCTCGAGTTCATCGGCCGCGGGCGCAGCGAGGGCGTCGGCTTCACCCAGCCGGTGTTGAGCGGCGCGGCAGTTCCCGAACCGGATCGCGCCACCCTCGGGGTCGCGACCGACGGCGTCGATCTCGACAAGCTGCAGGGAGATCCCGCCCAATCGGCGCCCAACGCATCCGGGCTTGCCGGCCAACCTCCGGCCGCACTCGACTCGGGGAGTATCGGCGTCGACTTCTGAGGCGAAAAGAGTAAACCGGGAAGAGAGCTATGGACACGAACGCAGGGCGATGCAGAGCGATTGCAGGCGGGCAACGGCTGTCCCTTTTGGGACTGGCGGCGCTGCTCCTGCTGCTGCCGGCGTGCGGCGGCGGCGGCAGCGCGGGTGGTGGTGACGGCTCGGGATTCGGCCAGCTGGCGGCGCGCGCCTCCTGGCAACAGCCAGGCGACGCCGGCGCGCTCGACGGTGCCCGAATCTCCGGCGCGTCGGACGGCGGCTTCGGCCCCGAGCTGCCGGCTTCGGTTCGAACCGTGCGCATCGACTTCGCGCCCGCCGACGGAGTCGCTTGTTGCGTCGCCATCGATCCCTCTCTGCTCGACGTCAACCCCGGCACCGGGCGCCGACGCGTCGTCCTCGACCGAATTCCCGCCGGGCCGGGCGACCTGACGATCGCCGGTTTTCCCGGGGCGATCGCCACTGCCCCCGCCGGCTTCAGCCAGACGTGCGAAGTGCAGCCGGCCGAAGTCGCCTCGCCCTGCGTAGCGGGAGCGATCGATACGCCGAGCTTCATCAGTGCGCCCACCTCCCTGGTGGTGCCGCCCGGTAGTGCCGTCGACGCCGGCGACATCCTGGTGCCGGCAACTCCGTTCTTCGTCACCGCCTCGCTGGCACCGGCGCCCAACGCGTCGGCCACAGCACCGTTTCCGGTTGCCGCGACCGTCGCCATCGCCGCCGGCGATCTCGGCATCGATGCCCTCAGCATCGTCACCACCCCGGGCGGCCCCGCCAACCTGACCTTTTCGCCGTGCGACGACCTCGGCGGGCCGCCGTGCAGTCCCGGCGGCGCCCTGCAGGTACACGGCCTGCGCGCCACCGGCACCAGCGGTGCGATCGCGGACGGCGCGGCGACGGTGGACGTCGCGGCTCTCGCCGCCGGCGTCGAGCGCCTGCAGATCGCGTACGGCATCAATGTACAACCGGCGCCGCCGACCCTGACCCGCACGCCGACTCGGACCCAGGTCCCGACGGCCACCGATACGCCGCCGGCGACGCGCACCTCGCTGCCGACGCGAACCCCGACCGTAACGCCGACCGACGCTCCCGACACGGCGACCCCGACACGACGGCCGACCGACGCGCCGGGCTCGCCGACGGCGACGCCGGACGCGATGTGCGGCCCACAACCGATCGAGCGGTGCCGCCAATCGATCGAGGCCGGGCAGTCCGACCTGATCATCGGCACCTCGGGCAACCCCAGCAACGACCGCCTGGTCTTCGAGTGGGACCGCGGCAACTTCACCGAGCTCGAGGATTTCGGCGATCCCGGCCTGCTGACCTCCTACGCCGTCTGTATCTACGATGCGGTCGGCGGAGTTCCGGTCCTGGTGCGGCAGCTGTTCGTCCCGCCGGGTCCGGACTGCCCGGATGCGCAGGCGTGCTGGACGCGAACCGAAGATGGGCATCGCTACCAGGACGACAGCGGCGCCCGCGACGGCGTGATGCAGATCATCCTGCGCGCCGGCCTGCCCGGGCGCGCCAACATCCGGGTGCGTGCCGAGGGGATCAACCTGGCGCCGCCCAGCTTGCCTCTGCAGCAGGACCAGACGATCACGGTCCAGGTGCGCAACGACTTCGAGGACGGCAAGTGCTGGGAAGCCAAGTTCTCCAAGCCCGCCGAGCGCAACGACCCGACGCTGTTCCGCGACCGCGGCGACCAACCGGGGTGAAACCAACGGTCGGAGGCGGGGCGACGCGATCGCCCCGCCTCCGGCTGCTCGTCACTTGACGGTGAACTCCGTCACCCGATCGATCTCCTGCGAGCCGGAAGCTTCGAGGTCGCGGCAGCGATCGACGAACAAAGAAGCCGCCGCGTCGCCGGGACGCTTCCCCAGAGCCTGCGAGAACAACTCACCAGCGGTGCGCCACTGCGCCTGCTTGTAGGCGGCGAGCCCGCCGGCGTACAGTTCGAGGTAGTCGGCGTCGATCGTGTCGGCGAGAAAAACCTCGAAGATCCGCGTCGGCTGCTCGCGTCCTTTGACCCGAACTCGATCGAGCTCGCGCGCGCTGACCGCAGCCCCGCCCTCGCGCAGAGTCGTCTCGCTGACGATGATCGCGGCGCCGTAGATCGGCGCCAGGCCTTCCAGCCGCGACGCCAGATTGACCTCGTCGCCCATCACGGTGAGCGCCATGTGGTGCTTCGAGCCCATATTGCCGAACACCATCTCTCCGGTATTGATGCCGACGCCGATGCGCAACACCGGCCAACCGCGCTGCGACGCCTCGCGATTGAAGCGATCGAGACGCATCAACATGTCGCTCGCAGCGCGCAACGCCAGGCTGGCGTGGTCCTGGTTGGGCAGCGGCGCACCCCACACCGCCATGACCGCATCGCCGACGTACTTGTCGAGCATCCCCGAGGTTGCGAACACGGCGTCGGTCATCTCGCCGAGATAGAGGTTGAGCAGCTCGACCAACTCCTCCGGGCCCATGCCCTCGGACATCCGGGTGAACTCGCGCACGTCGGAGAACAGCACCGTCATCCGCCGCTTGTCGCCGCCGAGGTTGAGCCGGTCCGGTCGCTCGCTGACGAACTCCGCCATCGACGGACTGAGATAGAGCTCGAGCATCCTGCGGGTGCGGCGGCGTTCGCGCTCTTCGTTGAGGTAGTTCTGGATGTTGACGACGCCGAATACCGTCCCCATGCCGAGCAGGGGATAGAGGACGCTCAGCGCGTAACCGCGCTCGACGAAGATCCACTGGCTGACGACCAGATAGAGCAGCATCAGCGCAAAGGCGACCGCGGTACCGCCCCACCCGCGCAGGATCGCAAGGACGATGCCGACGGCGACGCCGCCGACCAGAATCATCGCAACTTCCAACACCCGCAACCAAACCGGCTGCCAGACGAAGTCGCCGCGGATGATGTTGTCGATCGCGGTCGCGTGCAACTCGACCCCGGGAAAGACACCGTCGAACGGCGTGACGCGGATGTCCTCCACTCCCTTGGCGGTAACGCCGACCAAGACCATTCGATCGCGCAGCACCGAGGCAGGCACCCGGCCGTGCAAAAGGTCGACCGCCGAGATGTGCTCGAAGGTCCGGCCGGGGCCGCGGTAGTTGAGCATCATCTTGCCGTCTTCGGCGGTCGGAATGACGATGTCTCCGAGACGCACTTCGGATACGCCGTAGTCTTCCGAGGCGAGAATCGATGGTGGATTGCCCAGATGGGCGCGCGCCAGGGATAAGGCGAGCGGCACCGTGAACTGGTCGCCGAGCCGAATGACCATCGGGAAGCGACGCAACATGCCGTCCTCGGAGTCGGGGATTACGTTGAAATAGCTCTGCCCCAAAGCCTGGTCTCGAAACGAGTCCAGGTTGGGAACCGCGCGCAGCGCGACCGGGATCTGACGCGCATGGCCAGTCCCCTGGTGACGCACCAGGGCGTAGGTATCGAGCGCCGCTTCCGTTGGCTGCCCTTCTGCTTGCTCCTCAAAGCTCAAGTAGTACCCGAGGATCGAACGGCCCGACCGGCGCAGCGCTTCGACCAGCGCGCGGTCGGGCGCCACCTGCTTCTCCAGAGCCCTCTCGAGCGCCAATCTCGATGCCTCACCGAGGTCGGCGACCGACCCGAGGATCGCTTCGCGGTCGAGGTCGGCGGTCGGCTCCGACTGGACGATATCGAAGCCGATGACCGAGGGCTCGCCGGCGGCGATCGCATCGACCAGCCTGGCCTGCAGCGGGCGCGGCCAGGGCCAACGCCCGAGCTCCTCGATGCTGCGGTCGTCGACGGCGACGATCGCCACCTGGTCGGTGGCTGGCTGGACGCCGCGCTGGACGAAGCGAAAGTCGATCGCTCGCGCGTCGATCAGATCGACGAACGAGCAGCCCGAAAACCTGAGTGTCGCGACGACGGCGCTGACCAGGAGCGCGATCGGCACCGAGCGCCAGCGGCCGCCGAGCTTCATGTCGATCCGCGGCTTCTCAGAACTCGAAGAGAACGATCCCGGGCCGCGCCGGGTCGACACCGCGCTTCGAGGGGATCTTGTACTCCGGCGGCACCTTTTCCCAATCGTCGTACGACTGACCGTTGATCAGGTAGCGCAGCTCGACCCGCGGCTCGTCGGGGTCGCCCATTTCGAACACCTGATAGCTGGCGCCGGGCGGCATCTCTCCCGCTTGCGTGCCACCGTGGACCATCTCGGTAACCCCGTCGCCGTCGATGTCGACCATGATCCAGTCGAGCTGCAGGGCGCGGTTGTAGGAACCATCGGCGACCATCGCGCGAATCTCTGCGTCGAAGCGGTCGATGATGTCCTGCGCCCCGGCGAGAGAGCGCCGCAGCCCGAGATGGAGAGAGCGCGTCAGAATCGGCACACGACCGGCCTGCAGCAAGCGCTTGGCCTTCTCTTCGTAGTTTTGAAACAGGTAGAACACCAGCAGCTCGTCGGCGAGCACGTAGTCGACCTCGCCCGACACCAGCTTGCGCAGATTGGCGCTGTCGCTCGCACCTTCGACGAACACCGGGCCGCGCGCTTCCGTCACCTCGGCGCCGTATCCGTAACTGCCGACGATCGCGATTCGCTTGCCCGCCAGCTCGCCGAGCGTTCTGGCGCTGAGATCGCCCCCCTTGCGCCCGACCAGCACCAGGCGATTCTCGAGGTAGGGCTTGGAGAAGAGGATGTCGGCTTCGCGCTCCGGCGTCTTCCACAAGGCCGCGCTGCCGTCGAGCTTCTGATCGCGAATCTTGTCGACCAGCCCATCGAAGCGCGCCTCCACCGTCGTCTCCGCCTCCACATCGATGCGCTGCAGAGCCTGATGCACGAGGTCGAGCGCGACCCGGGGCTTGCCGGCCACATCGGTGAACGGCGGCCAGACATCCGAGCCGAGCCGCAGCGGCTTCGATTCCTCGGCCCCGCCCGGAGCAGAGATGCACAACAATACTACTACAACCAGAAATCCTCGACTTCGCATGAACGCCTCGCTTTCGCTGCCCCACTCATACAGGGCTCCCGCGCATTTGGCACACCCGGCGGCTGCGCCGACCCGCCGTCCCGGGTAGTGTGTCAATTTGATTCGCAACTGCGTATTGCGAGGGGCCCGGCCCGAACCCAAATTCGTCCCCCCTTACCAAGGGGGGACTTCAGGGGGGTCAACCGGAGGACCATTGGCTCGAGAATAGAAGCTCCTTGCGTCGCTGCGTTCCTTGGTAAGGAGGGGGGATCCGAGGCCGCGTCCTTCGCAAACGCCTGCAATTGAAACTGACCCACTGCGCTCGCCGTTGCCGCACGGTTTGCCTGCTCGCCGCCGGTTGAGCTAAGCCCTCGCAATGGTCGAGCGCCGCTTGGACGATCGCAGCGGTCCGAGTCGAGACGTCGAAACCACCACCGAATCGACCGTGAACCGCTGGGATCTGGTGGTATTACTCGCCATCGCCGGCTACGCCCTCGCCTTCCAGCTCGGGCGCTGGCAGGCGCACTCCCCCTTCACCCAACTCGCCGGCGACGCCGGCAATATCGCCAGCTATGCCGCCGCACTGGACCAGCCGAATCTGTTCGCGGCGGATTCTTCTCTCGGCGATCCCCGCCAGCTGCGCTTCTACGCCGCCGTGCACGTGCACATCCTGCGCCTCCTGCAGCCGTACTTCGGCGACTACGGCTCCGCCTACCTGTGGCTGCTCGGCGCGCACGTATTCCTGCTCGGCACCAGCTCCTATGTTTTCGGCCGCCTGCTTTTCCGCAGCCGATTCTGGGCGGCGGTCCTCGCCGCCGTCCTGCTGATGCCGGTGACGGTCGGCCTGGGAACCTACTGGGGAACCTTTCGCGACGCCCAACCCAGATTCACCTACGCAGCGTTGTTGCCGATTCTGTGGGCCGCCGGGTTGGCCTGGCACACCAAGCCCCGCCTCTGGCCGCTGCTGCTCGGCTTCGCCGGGGCGCTGGTATTCATCCATCCGGTGAGCGCACCGAGTTGGGGTGTCGCGATTCTGCTCGGGCTTTGTCTCAACCTCGTCGGCACCCAGCGACGGCGCCACCACATCGCAATGCTGATCGCCGCGAGCGCGGCCTTTGCCGTCGCCATGGCGCCGTTCGCCATGCTCTACCTCGGCGCCCGCAGCGACAGCCCGGAGCTCGAATTCGAGATCTGGAAGCGCGTCATCTCCCCCAACTACCGGGACGCCCTCGCCGGATTCGAGTACGTCCTCACGCGCCTCTGGGATCACCATCCGGCGCTGCTCGCATGGGGCGCCAGCGCCGCTCTGTTCCAGATCGGCTGGGGGCGATTTCGCCGCGACGCGGCGAGAGTGGTCGCCGTGTGGACGGTGGCGGTCGTCGCCGTCTCGGTCGGCATCCCGTTCCTCGAGCAGGCGCGAGCGGCGCAAACCGGCGCGGTACCGATGCAGGTCGATCTGATCCGCGGCCTGCGCTTTCTCGCCCCCCTGCTGTCGCTGTTCTGCGTCTGGTCGCTGGTCGAGGCCGACCACCGACTGAACGGTGCAACTCGAGCCCCGTGGAAGCAGCTACCGCGCCTGTGTGGCGCCGTGCTGGCGGCGGTCTGGATCCATCACCAGATGCCCGGCGAGCCGAAGCACTGGTCGGCACCGTTGTACGAGTTTCCGCCGGTCCAGTACGAGCAACGCAGAGAAGCGTTCGACCAGGTCGCGTCGCTGCCGCGCGACGCGACCCTGCTCACCTCCTCGCCATTTCTGTCGGCGGGAGTCCGCTACTACGCTCTGCATCCGCTGGTGCACTCGCGGCTCGACCTCGGCGTCTTTCTCTACGCGCGACACGACGCTCTCCCCGAGTGGCAGCGCGCCAAGGCGTACAAGCGGCGCGCCCGCGCCGTTCGCGACCCGGGCGAACGCCTGCACGCGTTCGCCCGCCTGGCCAGTCGACTCTGTGCCGACTACGCGCTGGTCGAGCTCGCCCCCGACCGCTGCGTCGAGTACACGACGATCGGCAGCGGGCTGACCGCGACCTGCGAGGATTCCGCCACAGGGGGCTCCTGCCGCGAGCTGGTCTGGATCAACCCGGGCTACGCGCTGATCCGCACCAACCCGTGAGGCGACAGTCAGCCGACCGGCGTGTCGTCGCCGGGCGCGAGCTCGACCGCCGCAGCCCCGGCATCGCTTCTGTAACGGCGCACCAGGACCAGCGCCAACACCACCGTCAACAAGCCGGCCACGACCCAGGCGTTGGGCCCCTGCGCCGCCTCGATGCCCTTCTGCCCGACGTACACGCGCAGCGCGGTCGGCAGCGCGATGCCGATCAGCGTGCCCAGCAGGTAGTCGCGCAGGCGAACCTGCGACACGGCCATCAAGAAGTCGACTCCGGGGTTGATCCACAGCAGCATGCGCAGCGCGCCGACCGAGCGCAGCGGACGCTGCTCGACGCGCTCGGTGAAGCGATGCAGCCGGCGCGGAATGCGCGACCGCGCCCAGTCGGCGCCGGCGTAGCGAGCGGCCAGGTGAGTCGCCGTGCTCGCCACGACCGCACCGACGATCGAATAGGCGATGGCGAGCGGCGTCGGGAACAGCGTCGACGAGATCCAAATCGGCGCTCCGGCGAGAAAAAACGGATTCAACGAAACCAAGAGGGCGATGAAGGCGAGCGGCGCGGCCGAACCGGCAGCACCCACCAGGCCGCGGATGCGTTGCGGGTCGCTCAGCTCGCTCACCGACCCGCTCGACCACAACCAATAGCCGGCGGTGACCACCACGGCCGCGACGGCGATTGCCGCCAGCGCGGCGCGCGCACCGAGAGCGCCGCGCTCGGCCGGCGCGACCTCGCCGACATCGGGCTCGATCATCCCCATCACCCGGCCAGCCTATTCACATTCCGCGGGCATGCAATGGGAAAGCCTCACTCCAGATAGCCGAGCGCGCGCATCGCTTCGCGCTCGCGCGGGCTCAGGGTCTCCGGCTGCAACGCCACCCCGTGGTCATGCGCCGCTCGCGCCAGCAGACCGGCCGCCCCCTCTCCCCGTCTCCAGGGTCCCGGCTCGAGCTCGCCGGGGTCGTCGTCGAGGTCGAAAAACCAGCGCTCGCGAATTTCGCCGCCGCCGATTTTGACCCCCCACTTGTGCGAACCGCTGACCACCCCGATGGCGACGTCGTCGGTATCCGTCTGGTAGATCGCCGCGAGGTGGATCAGATCGTCCGGCGCGCGCGACTCGAACGGCTTGCCGTCCAGCCCCTCGGGGACCGGGAGGCCGGCGTACTGCAACAGCGATGGCGCGACGTCGACCAGCGAAACCGGGACGTCGATCCTGCGGCCCGGATGCCGCGGCCTGCGGACGACCATCGGAATGCGCATGATCGAGTCCCAGACATGGCTGCAGTGATTGAAGTAGCGCTCGTGCTCGATCAGGTTTTCGCCGTGATCGGCGGTGAGGACGACGACAGCCCCGTCGAGCAGGGACAGCTCGCGGTAGGCGTCGAGCAAGCGGCCGATGTGCCGGTCGACGTAGGCGATCTCCTCGTCGTAGCGGTCGACGTACTCGCCTCCGTCCTTCACCCTGGGCAGGCGCGTGTGACGACGCACTCGCTGCAGGTCGATCTCGATCGGCGACGGGTGCGAGAAGTCGGTGACCACTTCGGGAGCCATGTACGGACTGTGCGGGTCCATGTAGTGCACCCAGAGAAAGTGGGGGCGCGCGGGATCCCGCCGCTCACGCAGCCACGACAGCGCCGCATCGGTGGTCCGCGAGCCGCGCCGCTCGAAGAACCGCTTGCGGGTCGGCTGCGCCTCGTCGGTGACGTCGTCGTAGTGGTCGAAGCGCGACGATAAATCGGTCGACTCGCCGCGCAGGACGTAGTTCGATACGACCGCCGCCGTCTGGTACCCCGCCGCTCGCAGCCGATCCGGCAGCGTCGCCACCTCCGGCCGCAAAGGCCGGAAGAACTTCCGCACTCCGTGCTGCGGCGGATAGAGGCCGGTCAGCAAGGAAACCGTCGCCGGCGGCGTGCACGCATGCGCCGAATAGGCCCGCCGGTACAGATCGGCATCGGCGAAGTAGCGGTCGAGCTCCGGCGAGGTCGGGCGGCCGTAGCCGTAGAGCGACAGATGGTCCGGGCGCAACGTGTCGACCGTGATCAACAGGATGTCGGGTTTGCCCGCGCCGCCGAACGGCCAGAGGCCAGCCCGCGCGAGCACCAACAACGCCGCCGCAACGACGCAGAACAACACGAGAATCAGACTGAGCCGACGCGCCCCCACGCTCCTGTCCATAAACAATCGCCGCAGCCTCCACCACTCCAGCCGGCGACGCGCCAGAGGTAGGCGCACGAGTCAATCGAACCGACGGCCTTGTCGGAGGTCGGAGAACGTGGACAATCCATTCATCAGGAGAGCGAAGCATATCGCTCCGAACGATCGATCAAGGAGGTCATCCAATGCGAACCATCCGACGAGTCCTCTTGGCCAGTCTGCTCCTGTTCACCGCCGGCGCCCTGACCACCGCCACCACCACCCTCGCCTGCCCGGGGGCCGACAAGGCCAGCGTCGAGGACGGCGAGTAAACCGTCTCCAACGTTCTCTGAAGACGGTGGTCCGCCGGTAATCGACCGGCGGACCACCGCAACCCATCGTCGCCACCGCGATCGCTGCCGGGCGCGGCCGGCGCTCGAGGTCGAGGCTGCCCAACGATTCCCGTTTCGCTCGGGCGCGGAGCGGGAGTATGGTGGTCCGCCATGGACGAGAAGCTGCGCGTTCCTTCGATCACCGGCATCGACGTCGAGCTCGATCTCGCCGGCCCCGGCGGCAGAAGCTATGCGTTCGTCATCGACTGGCACATCCGCGCGCTGATCAGCGCGGCGTGGCTGGGTCTCGGGCTCGCCGTCGAGGCGCTCACCGGGGCCCTCGGCGGCGCGACCGTTTTCGCCGTCTCCTTGCCGGCAGGCGCGATCTACCTGCTCTATCACCCCATTCTCGAGATCGTGATGGATGGACGGACGCCCGGAAAACGCATGGCCGGGATCCGCATCGTCACCAAAGACGGCGGATCACCGGACGTAACGGCCCACTTGATCCGCAACGTCTTCCGCTTCGTCGATCAGTTGCCGGGCTTCTACGCCGTCGGCCTGGCGACGACCATGCTCACCAAGCAGTCGGCGCGGATCGGCGACCTGGCCGCCGGCACCGTCCTGGTCTACGACAACGATCAGGAGCCGGTGACTCTCACCGCCCACGCCGGCAACTCGACGATCGGCCTGCAACAGGCCGAGCTGGTCGGCGAGCTGGTCGAGCGGTGGCCCGAGCTCGAGCCGGAAAAGCGCGCGCGGCTAGCGCGTGCCCTGCTCCAACGGCTCGCAGTCGAAGGCACCGAGCTCGCGGCCGACGACGACCTGCTGCGGCGACTCGAGGCCCTGCTCGAGCGATGAGCTCCCGGCGCGGTAGCATGGAGAGCTGGTTTCGCGAGCGCCTCGGGTTCTGGCGCGATGCCGGCGAGCGGGTCCGCGATCTGCGCCAGCAAGCGTCGCCGCCGGCCGACACCGTGCTGGCAGCGGTTCGCTCCTACCCGGAGATCGCCCGCGATCTGGCGATCGCGCGGCGCGCCGCGCCGACCTCCAAGGTCACCCGGCAGCTCGCCCAGATCTACTCCGAGCTGCACCGCCTCGTGTTCAAGTCCACGGTGTCGCTGAGCGAAGAGGCAGCGCAGTGGATCCGCGGCGACGTGCCGAGGATCGCCGGCGAGCTGCGCGCGCCGATCCTGTGGATCACCCTCCTCTTCGCCGCCAGCGGGCTGGCCGGCTGGTGGCTGGTCGCCTCGCATCCCGAGCTGATCGCTCTCTTCGCTTCCGAGAGCATGATCGACGGCGTCCACCGGGGAAAGCTCTGGACCGACGACTTGCTCAACGTCGTGCCGTCGTCCCTGCTGTCGATTTCCATCTTCAGCAACAACATCGCAGTCACCCTGACCGCGATGTGCGTCGGCGTAGCCTACGGCCTCGGCACGATCTACATCATCGCCCTCAACGGGCTGATGCTGGGCGGAATCTTCGCCTTCACCGCGGAGTACGGACTCGCCGGCCGGCTGGCGACCTTCATCTGCGCGCACGGCTTCACCGAGCTCAGCATCATCTTCGTTTCCGGGGCGGTCGGCGTGTCGCTGGGCGAGGCCATCGCCCGCCCCGGCAGCCGCGCCCGCGCCGACGCCTTCCAGCGCGCCGCCAGCGACGGCGTGCGTCTGATGCTCGTCTGTGCCGTCTTCCTGATCGGCGCCGGGCTGATCGAAGGCTACGTTTCGCCGAACGACAACTACCCGCTATGGGCGCGGCTCCTCATCGGTCTGTCACTGTGGCTGCTCTTCCTCGCCACCCTTGCCGGCAAGTTGCCGAACCGCCCCGCCGCGCTGTTCCGCTCGAGTTGACTGGAAACCACTAGCCCGCATTTCTCACCGGGTTTCGTAGCGAGAGCGTGGAGGGGCTTGTGGATCAAGGCCGCACGGACTGAGGCGCCCGCAGGCATACTTGAACAGTATGTCGAGGACGGCGAGGGAGTACGGCCTGCAATTGTGCGAGCTTTGCTCGCATAATTGGACCCATCGGAGCGCGCAGCGCGTACGGGGGTCGCACCTCAATCGCCGCATGCCCATCTGCGCTCGTAGCAGAAAGCTGGTGAGATATGCGGGCCTAGACGCGCCGCTGCTGTCGCAGCAGCCGGTAGTGCCGCAACACCTGCGCGACCAGGTCGTCGGGCCGCGCCACCAGCGCGGCCGCCCCGAGTCGGCGCAACCTGGCCAGATTGGCGGCGACGTCGCGCTGGTATTCGACCGCGGCGAGACTGCGATACGGGTCGAGCGCTGCGACCGCCGGTGCGTTGCCGAGAGCGACCACTTCGCCGCCCATGACGCCGGCGACGATCGGCATGTGGGTCGGCCGCAGCGAGCGCACCGCCTCGGCGAGCTGACTCGTCGCGGTGCGTCCCTGCAGATCCGACAGCAGAACCACCAGCGCTCGATGGCGCACCACTCGCCGGACCTGCAGCATCGCCGCGACCAGATCCGATTCGTCCCTCTGGCAGGCAACGCCGGCGAGCGCTCGGCGAATGCGAATCACCGCCGGCGCGCCGCGCGCCGGCGCGAGCGAGACCAGCGGCCGGTCGGCGAAGACCAGCAAGCCGACCCGGTCTTCGTTGCGCACGGCGAGCTCGGCGAAGCGCGCCGCGAGGTTGGCAAAGTGCCCGAGCTGGCTGATTCCATCGATCGAAACCGCGCTGGTGCGGCCGGCGTCGACGGCGACCACCACCTCGAGGTGCTGGTCTTCGTCGAACACCCGCGTGATCAGGTTGCCGCGTCGCGCCGAGGCCTTCCAATCGATCGCGCGACGCGGGTCGCCGGGCTGATAGTCGCGCAGCTGCTGCAGCTCGAGGCCGCCGCCGGTCAACGAGCGGCGGGTCACTCCGGCGTCGCTGGCTCGACCGCCGACCCGGTCGGCGCGGCCGAGGAGATCCGGCACTACCGCCAGTCCCTGCTCGACGCCGATGCGGTGCGGCCACCAGGCGAGGCCGAGCACACCCTTGACGCGCGCCGGCAGCTTCTTCCACTCGGCAACCCCGAGCCGGCGCGGCACCACCCGCACGCGAAACTCGCGTTCTGCAGCGTCCGAAACAGTCGTTGCCGCGACCTGGCTCGGCGCCGCAACCAGATCGGGCAAGCCCGGAAGATACTCGATCTCGCGCTCGCGGGCGCTGTCGGTCGAAAGCGCCACCTCGATTCGCGCCGCCCGCCCCAGGTACAGCTGGCCGTTGCCGCGGAGCTGGGCGCGGAGGTCGAGGCGACGCGCATCGATCCACTCGTAGGCGAGCCCGAGGATCAGCATGAGCGCGACCACCCGCCACACCGGCAGCTCGGCCGGGCTCCCGCCCCACTCGCCGAGGATGCCCAGCACGCCGGCGAGGACGACGCCAGCGAGGGCGCGCGACGTCAGGCTCATCGCGGAACCGGCACCGATTCGAGAATGCGCTCGACCTCCGCTTCGGCGGCGCCGCCGTCGAGCAACGCCTCCGGCGCCAGCATCAAACGGTGCCGCATCACCCACGGGGCGACGCGCTTGACGTCATCCGGGATCGCGTAGTCGGCGCCGCGCAACAGCGCTTCGACGCGCGCACTCAGCAGCAGCGCCAGCGCGCCGCGGCTCGACAGACCGAGGGCGATGTTCTCGCTCTGGCGACTGGTCGCGGCGATGTCGAGAACGTAGCCGACCAGTTCCTGCGAGACGTGCACGCCGCCCACCTCGGCGCGCGCCCGCGCCACCACTCCCTCGCCGACTTCGGCGGCGAGCGGCGCGACCCGCTCCGGCACCGCGTACCGCTCGAGAACCCGCGCTTCCTCGGCGCGCTCGGGGTAGGTCATGCGCACGCTGAGCAGGAACCGATCGAGCTGCGATTCCGGCAGCGGATAGGTTCCCTCGTACTCGCGGGGGTTCTGCGTGGCGACGACCGTAAAGTCCTCGGCCAGGGCGAAGCTCTCCCGGTCGACGGTGACCTGGCGCTCTTCCATCGCTTCGAGCAGGGCCGACTGCGTCTTCGGACTGGCGCGGTTGACCTCGTCGATGAGCAACAAGTCGGTAAACACCGGCCCTTCGCGGAACACGAAGTCTCCCCGCGCCGCGTCGAATACGTGCACCCCGGTTATGTCGGTCGGCATCAGGTCGGCGGTTCCCTGGACGCGGTTGAAACGACCTCCGAGCAGCTGGGCGAAGCTCTTGCCCAGGAAAGTCTTGCCCAATCCGGGAGCGCCCTCGAGCAATACGTGGCCGCGCGCGAGCAGCGCGATGACCAGCGCGCGAATGACGTCGTCGACTCCGAACAGTCGCTCTCCCAGTCGCTCGCGCAACAGCGTTTCGAGATTCTGGCCCTCGCTGCTCATCCGATCATCCTCTTCAGCTCCCTCAGTTCGTTGTGCAAGCCGACCAGGTCCACCTCGGCACCAGCTTGCAACGCCGAATACCTTCGCTCGAGCTCGTCGACCCGTCTCTGATCGAGCGCCGGCACGGTCCGCAATTCCGCCCAATCCGGGTGCTCGGCCTCGCGCACCCCGCGCGCCCGTCGTACATCATTGAACCAGCGCTGCACCATCAGCCGGCCCGCGTCGGCACGAGACAGCTTGCGATGCAGCAAGCCGCCAACCGCCTCCAGCCAATCGAGCTGGCGCGGGCCGTCGGGCGGGCTCGCCGACGGCACCAGGCGGGCGGTCGCACCGAGAACCCAGATCAGCCAGCATCCGACGACGAACCAGATCGTCTTGCGGAACCTCGGATCTTCGAACAGCGCTTGCGCGTCGTAGAGCACCGACAGCCCCTGATGCATGTCGTCGAACAGCACCACGCCGTCGGTGGCGAGGCCGTGGCGCAGCAGATTGGCGACGAGCTTGCGGTTGTCGGCTCGGCCGATCGAGCGATTGGTCAGCAGGGAGGCAACCGGGACGAGCAGGATCTGCCCCTCCCCTTGCGGCATCTGCCAGATCGCACTCGCGTCGGCTGTCGCCACGGTCGCCAAGCTGACCAACAACCGCTCCGGTAGCGCCGGCTTCCAAACCGCACTCGGGTACGCGGAAGTGGTCGACAGGGTGCGAATTCCCGCCGTCAGCGGGTGACCCGGAATCGCGTGCAACTCGAGATCCTCGCCGGCTTCGACGATCACACTGCTCCACTCGTCGTCGTCGTCCTCCTCCGAGTCGAGCGAAGCGAGCTCGAAGTCGACTTCGGTCCGCCGGTATACCTCGTCGAGCGAATTCATCTCGACGCCGCCGACGATCGACCATTCGGCGGAATCGTCGATGCTCGCCATGATCAGGAGGGTGTTGCCGCGCTCGACCCACTGGTCGAGCAGATCGCCCTCGTCGGCGCGAATGCGAAATTGCTGGGGAATCGTCGTCACCAAGACGTTGCCGCGCGGCGGCAACCGACCGGAGTCGACCAGGACGTCGGTGAATCGGGTCTGGACGCTGGTGACCGCCACCCCCTGTTGCTCCAACCAAACGCGCAGAGCGAGGTATCCATTCGGCCCCGCTTCCTCGCTCTGCGGGCGACTCACCTCGGGTTCGCCGCGGCGGTCGAATACCAACCCGTAGACGACGGCGAGCACCAGGATGGCGCCGAGCAAAGTCACCGCGCGATCTCTCACCGCACGGCTCCATCGGTTGGCGCCCGCATCGCCTCGAGCGACCTCAGCGCCCGCGCGAGTAGCGGCTCGATCTCGGCCGGCGCAGGTTTCCAGTCGGCGTAGGCGATCCGCTCGGCCGAATCCGACACGCGCGCGAAAGCATCGCGCAGCTCGGCGTCGAGCAAGCCGAGTCGCCCCAGAATCTCGCGATGGGTGGCGCTCGACGGGATCGAGACGCCGCGGCGGCGCATCGAATCGGCGAGCAGGCCGAGCAATGCCGCCGGCTGCTCCTCGATCGGCAGCGAGGCGAACCCGACGAGCCCGGCCTCACCTGCCGGCGCCGGGCTCGGCAGCGGTGCCACCCCCGGGCGCCCCCGCCCACCGGCGAAAAACCCCGCCGCTCGAAGCTCGTTCATCACCACCGCAACCGCGGTCACCACCAGGGCCAGCAGCGACAGGCGGAAGATGAGACGCGACCAGGACTCGGAGATCGAAAAACCGCCGAGCCACTCGGCGAGCCAATCCAGGACCTCGCCGTCCTCGTCGGTGAACCAGGAGCTCACCCAGAGCCAGAATCGATCCCACAGGGACAACGGCTTCAGGCGGTCGAAGGCGGGAAGGTCGCGCAGGATGGAATCGAGGGCGCCGAGCTCGATCTGCGGGCCGGGCGGCGCCTCGGGTCGGCGCCCGGCGAGCTCGATCAGCTCCTCCAATTGATCGGCAATGAGCTCCTCGACCCGCGGTTCGCGAATCAGCTCTTCCCAAGGCGTCGCCGCGAACGCTTCGACGAGCTCGCCGCAGTACGTCCCGACCAGTGGCAGCGCAGCTTGGTCGTCCTCCGCTTCATCGGCTGCCGCATCATCGACGACGACGTCTTCGACGGGAAGTGCATCTGCGCCGGCAGCTGCATCTTCGGCGTTCTCGGACGCAACTCCTTCGTCCGCGATCTCGGGCGCAGGCGCGGCGCCGTCGTCCGCCGCCTCCTGCTGCGCCGCCTCCTCCGCGCGCAAGCGCTCGAGGCAAGCTTCGACTCCAGCTGGCAGGACGGGAGAAGTGGCCGATGCGGCGGTCGCCCAGAGGACGCCGCCGAGCGCCAGCAACCGGAGGCTCACCCGGCGCTCGGCTCCGTTGCCGCGATCCGCGCCGCCAGATCTTCGCCTTGGCGGCGCAACTCGAGGTCGTAGTAGACCGCCAAGCCGATCCCGTAGGTCAGCGGAATGATGAACGCCGAGATCAACCCATTGGCCAGGTTGAACCAGGCCGCCGTGACCGGGTCGGCGAGGAAGGTCCAGTCGGCAAACGCGCCGAAGGCGCCGACCAGGAAGAACAGCATTCCGTAGAGCGCCATGTAGACGAAGGCCATGATCGTGTAGATCCCGGCGAGACGCCACCAACTGCCTCGAGTCAGCATTCGACTATGGCGCAGAGCATCGGCCGCGCCCTTGTCGTCGAGGACCACCGCATAGAAGGACATCGACAGCGAAACCCCGAGAATCACGCCCGGCACGATCAAGAGCAAGAAGCCGACCATCAGGGCCAAAGAGTAGAGAATCCATGTCAGGGTGAAGCGCAGCGCCATACCGAGCCCGACGCGAACCGCTTCACCGCTCGAAATCACAGTCCCCGAGGCTTCGGTGTCGATCAGCTTGATGAGCGCCGGGCTCAACACCATCATCACCACGACGCCGAACAGCCCGCTGACGAGTTGTGCGACGAGATACCCCATGTCGGCGGAATCACCGCCAAACAGCAGCTCGATCAACAGCGCGACCGCGGCCGGCAGAAAGCCGAGCCCCAGCGCCAGCGGCAGAGCATTCTTGAAGCAGTCGCGATAGAGGCGGAAACCGCTGTCGAGCAGCTGTCCGATCGAGAGTGGTGCGGTCGGCTTCTGGTACACGACAATCTCCCCTTCCATCCACAGCGCCACGAAGGTCGAGCTCAGGTCGGCTCTGGTTACCGCGAAAACCGACAAACGGTCAACGCATCGCCAAACGGATCCCTCTCTCCCACCTGCAGCAGAGAAGCGCAACTCGACAAGCGTCGCCCCCCGGCGCCGCCTTTCCGCCGATGCGTGCACGATCGCCCGGCGCTGCTACAGTATTTGGGAAAGGGCACCGATGCAGCAAATCGCAACCATACTCGCGGTCGTCGCCACCGGCGCGGCGGTCGCATGGGCGGGAAGTCAGGGAGGCAGCGTCGCCGGCGGATGGCCGGTCTTCGCGATCTGCGCCGGCTTCTGCTTCGCCCTCAACTGGGTGGCGTTCGTACCCGCCTACGTCGGCCAAACCGAACACTACTTCGATCTCACCGGCAGCCTGACCTATATCGGCACTCTCGCGCTGGCGCTCGGCCTGACTCCCGAAATCGACCGACGCGGACTGCTCGTGGCCGCGCTCGTCGCCTGCTGGGCAGTTCGCCTCGGCTCCTTCTTGTTTCGCCGCATCCGCCAGGCGGGCTCGGACGGCAGGTTCGACGACATCAAGCCCTCGTTCCTGAGCTTTCTCACGACCTGGACGCTGCAGGCGTTGTGGGTCCTGCTCACCATCTCCTGCGGACTCGCCGCGATCACCGCGCCGACCTCGCGCCCTTTGGGTTGGTTCGCGATCGTCGGCGCCGCCGTCTGGCTCGCCGGATTCGCCATCGAAGTCGTCGCCGACCGGCAGAAATCGGCGTTCCGCGACGATCCCGCGAACCGCGACCGATTCATCCAGTCGGGTCTCTGGGCACGCTCGCGACACCCGAACTACTTCGGCGAGATCGTCCTGTGGAGCGGCATCGCAATCATTGCCCTGCCGACTCTCGCCGGTTGGCGTTGGGTCACCTTGGTCTCGCCGTTGTTCGTCTACCTGTTGCTGACGCGGGTCAGCGGAATCCCGATGCTCGAACGCCGAGCGCGCCGCCGCTGGGGCGGGGATCCGTCCTTCGAGGCGTACCTGGAGAAGACCCCGGTACTGGTTCCGCGCTGGCGCGGCTAGCTCTCGAGGAACTGGCGCAAGACGGCTTCGACCCTTGCCCGGATCGACGGGTCTTGCGAGGCGCGCGGACCGGCGACGTTGACGACTCTCGCCTGCGAGCGGCGAACGAAGTCGACCAGCCGCCGTGCCGAGCGGTCGACACTGTCCGCCGCCGGCAACACCAGCAGCGGACGGCGCAACGCCCGGGCGTGGTCGATGGTCAATTGCGTGCCGCGGCCGAGCTCGCCCGGCGGCTCGAAGACGACGGTCGCGTCCGAATCGCGCACGTTCCAGCGGGTCCGCTGCGCCGGCGCGGCGAGTGGAGTCTCGCGCAGCTGGTAGCGCGCGGCGATCGCCCCGTCTTCCGACCAGCGTCCGGCCGGGCACCAACCACCGTGCTCGACTCCGCAGGCGATGGCGGTGTCGAGCGCGGCGCGGTCGGCGCCGGTTTGTCCGCCGGAGACGATGACGAGCCCGCCGCCGGGCCTTCGCTCAGCACTCATCCAACGCGCGCCTACAAGCCGAGCACGGGAGCCATCAGAAAATAGGTCAGCACCGGCAACAGCACGATCGCGGCGACGTTCATCCACAGTCCGGCGCGGCGCATGTCACCGACCTCGACCAACCCCGAGCCGAAGACCACTGCGTTGGGCGGTGTCGCCACCGGCAACATGAACGCCAGACTCGCCGCGATGGTCGCCGGGAGGATGAGCAGCATCGGGTCGATGCCGAGCGCCGGGGCAACCGCCGCCAACAGCGGCACGAAGGTCGCCGTGATCGCCGTGTTGCTGGCGAGCTCGGTCGCCAATACGACCGTGGCGCCGACCACGGCGACCACCAGCGGACCCGGCAATCCGTCGAGTCCCGCCATCTGGTGCGCGAGGAACTGATCGACGCCATTGGCAGCAATCGCCGCGGCGAGGCTGAGGCCGGCGCCGAAGAGGATTAGGATACCCCACGGCAATCGCACCGCGGTCTCCCAATCGAGCGCCCGCGGCGGCTTGGCCTTCGGGTCGTCGCGGTTGCCCGGCAACAGAAACAAGGCCAGGGCAGCGCTGACTGCGACCGTGCTGTCGGTCAGCCCGGCAAACGGCCGGTGACCGCCGACCTCGAAACCGACCAGCAGGGGGCGCAGCACCCAGGCCAGCGCAGCGCCGGAGAACACCGCGGCGGCACTCTTCTCGCCGGTACCGAGCCGGCCCATCTCGGCGTGCACCCGTTCGAGGCGCGCGGCGCCGGCGATCGGCTCATCGCCGAGCCGGAACAGGAACCGCGTCAGCAACCACCACGCGACCGGAAGAAGGACGATCACCAGCGGCACACCAAACATCATCCATCGCGCGAACGAAATCTGCAGCCCCATCTGCGTCTCGAGAAACGACATCAAGAACACGTTGGGAGGGGTTCCGATCGGCGTCGCGATACCGCCGATCGAGCAGGCGTAGGCGATACCGAGCAGCAGACAGACCATGAAGGACTCGTCGCCCCCGTCGTCGTCGCGCAGCGACATCGCCACCGGAAGCATCATGATCGCGGTCGCGGTGTTGGAGACCCACATGCTGAGAGCAGCGCTGGTCAGCATGAAAGCACCGATCAAAGGCGCCGGTCGCGCGCCGGCGAGGCGCAGAGCCCGGTAGGCCAGCCGGCGGTGTAGCCCCCAACGCTCCATCGCCAAAGCGACCAGAAAACCGCCCATGAAGAGGAAGATGAGCGGGTGACCGTACGGCGCCGCCGCGGCCGAGGCGCTGGCAATCCCGAACAGGGGAAACGCGCAGAGCGGGATCAACGCAGTCGCGGCGATCGGGATCGCTTCGGTCATCCACCACATCCCCATCCATACGGTGACGCCGACGGTGGCGCGTTGCGCATGCCCGAGCGCGACGCTCCCCTGTGCGGTGTCGTAGACCGACGGCAGCACGGCGTAGACCGCCAGCCCGAGCAGCGGCCCCAACCACAAGCCGACTCGCCGGCCGACCCCGGCGAGCCCTGCCCCCGCACCTGGCTTGCGAAGCTCGGCCATCCGTTCCCATTTGCAGCGGCTCCGACATTATTCAACGTCGGAGCCGCGCCGAGTCACTGCCCTGCGCGCTCGGCAGTGGGCGCCGGCGCGGCGCGCGAGCGGACGCCGACCAGCATCCGGCGCAGCAGCTCGGCAACGCACACCAAAGCGATCCAGCCGACCGCAATCCGCACCCCGGTGCGGAAGCCGGCCGCCCGATACTCGACCAAGACCTCGGACCTTCCGGCCGGAATCGGCACGGCGAAGAACAGACCGGAGGCCGGATAGATCGGCACGCGTTCGCCGTTGACCGCCGCTTCCCAGCCCGTCGAATACGACTCGCGCACGATTGCAAAGCCGGGCTTGTTCGAGCTCGCCGTGAAAAAGAGTCGGCCGTCTTGGTAGTCGAGAAGAACGGCCCGGCCGAAGGCCCTCCGCTTGGGGTAGACCGGACGGTCCCCGGAGACGATCGGGACGGAGTCGGGGAGCTCGTGATCGAAGAGACGGACCTCCGCTTCGCAGGAGCTCGGCGCTTGCTCCACCTGCAGACATTCGATCGGTGAGTGCGCGTAGGTGAGCACCGACGTCCGCTTGCGCAGCGCCAGCACCACCGACTCGATCATCGACTCGACGCTCTCGGCGTGACTCACGGTTTGCGGGATGTCGACCAAGCCAGGTCGGTCGCGATTGAAGTACAAGCAGGTCTCCTGGTTGCGAGCCGACAGCAACAGTCCGCGACTGGAAGCGATTCTCAGGCATGGGTTGGAATCGGGGTCGTCGGTCTCGGGTGCTGCCTCAAGCGAGTAGCGAATGCCGAGAAAGTTGAGATCCCGACGCGTCGGCCGTGGCCAGGCGCGCAACGCCTGAACGACGTCCTGGTGACGTTGCGGCATCAGCGAGTTGTTGCCCCCGCCGGCGAGATGGATCTCGTCGATCATCGGAATCGCGCGCAGGTTGACGCGCTCGAAGATGCGGGTGGGCTGCGGTGGCGCCACCAGCTCGAGGCGTTCCCGCAGTTGGCTGTCGGCCAACCGCCCATAGAGAGTGGCGAAGCTCTCGTCGGTGTCCCCGGGGAGCTTCTCCCCGCTGTAGACGCGTACTCCGGAGTAGGCCAGCTGCTCTGCGATCACCATCGCCACCAGGGTCGCCAGCAGTCGCGCTGCAAGCCCGGCCGGCGCCAGCGCCATCACCCGCTCGAGCCCCAGACCTGCCAGCAGCACCACCGCCAGCTCGGTCAGTAGCTTGAACTTCATCGGCTGGCGGAACATCTCGAAGACCGGCAGCGAATGCAGCGCCTCGTAGGTCGGTCCGAACGGACCGAGCGACGTCAGGAAAGTACCCAGGGCGAGCACCAGCAGGAAGTAACGGCGCTGCCCGTGTCCGCTGGCTCCGAGCACGGCCAGGACCAGGGTGGCGATACCGAGGAAGGAGGGAATCTTCTCCAGCCGATTGGGGTAGAGCAACATCGGCGCACGAAACAGGATCTGCGCAAAGTCGATGACGATCTCACCGGCGCGCGTGGTATCCGGCAGATAGTGCAGCGTCGGCAGCAACTGCGGCGCCGCCAGGGCCAATCCGCCGAGACCGACCACCACCGCCAGCGCCGCGCGCATTACCAGCGGAACGCCGACCGACCGCGTCAGCAACCACAGCGAGGAAACACAACCGCCATAGAGAGCGAACTCGGGGTACACCAGAGCGCACGAGCCGAGCGCGATCCACGCCAGCACCAGGTAGCCGAGGCGCGGTCCCGGGCGACTCAGCATCTCCGCCGCGACCAGCATCAAGGGCCACCAACAGACCGGCGCGTAGCCGGTGATCATCGCCGACGCGTACCAGACGTGCATCGGCATGAGCAGGATCAGCAAACCGCCGAACGCCGCGATCCAGCGACGCACGCCGAGCAGCGCCAGCAGCCACACCACGCCGCCGACCAGGAGACCCGCATGAGCCGCGGTGCTCAGGTCGTAGGCGCGCAGGTGCGGGGCGGGCGTCGCCAGGTAGGCCAACAGATTGGGCCAGTACAAGCTCAGCGAGGTCGGGTCGGCGAGCAACGGAAAGCCGAACCAAAACCCGCCCGACCACTGCGGAGCGCGCCCCTCGCTCCAAATGCGAAATGCCTCCAGATTCATCGGAAACATGATCGCCTTGTTGTCGCCGCGCAGCGTCCAGGGGGCGTCGAAGCTCCAGAAAACGGCGGCGGCGATGGCGAAGGCGATCAGGCCGCAGCCGACGGGAAGCCACGCGGGAGGGGGGGCGGGAAGGGGCGAGCGGTTCATGGAATCGGCAGGCTCGGGCTCCGGTCGGGCGACGCCTCGATCGAGCGAGCCACTATGCTACGCCGAGCCAGCGGCGGTAAAGCGGGCTCAGCGGGTGCGGATCGCCGACCGGCCAGGCTGCGGTGCTGCTCTGTAGGCGCGCCCGCAATTCGTAGTACTCACCCGCCGGTCAGCCGCAGGAACCCTACGTGCCCTCCGAGAATCCCCTCTTCTCGACCCGACCGAGCCCGTGGCGAACGGCGCCTGCCGGCGGAGCGACGAGATTCGCGGTCGGCTCCCTCGTCGCGGCGATCACGCTCGCGTCCTGCACCAGCGATCGGGCCGAGCCACGAGCCCGGGTATCGGTCTACGGCGTCGACGGCGCGACCTGGTCGGTCATCGATCCGCTGCTCGCCGCCGGCTCTCACTGATCCTCGCCTTTCGGGAGTGGGCCCGTTTGGAGTATCGAAGAAGGTGCGGAGGGAGCACGATGACGGAACGAGCACAGGAAGTTCGCTACGAGGAGCGCGACACGGTCGCGATCATCACCCTCGACCGCCCGGAGCGGCTCAACACACTGACCGAAGCGGTCGTGCAAGGCGTCGCCGACGGCATCGACCGGGCGACTGCTTCGCAGCCAGTGCGGGCCATCGTGCTGCGCGGCGAAGGCCGGGTGTTCACCGCCGGCTACGATCTCGTCGCCGGCGAGGGCGCCGGCGGCTGGGGGAGTCCGTTCGACGCGCCGAGCGTGAAGCCGCGCGAAGGCGCCTGGGACCCCGTGCGCGACTACCAGTTCATGAACCACAACGTCGAACGCTTCATGAAGATCTGGCACTGCCCAAAGCCGGTGATCGGTCAGATTCACGGCTTCGCGGTCGGCGGCGCTACCGATCTGGTGCTGTGTTGCGATCAGCTCTTCATGGCGGAGGACGCGTACATCGGCTACGCGCCGTCACGCATCTTTGGCACGCCGACGACGATGATGTGGGTCTACCGTCTCGGGCTCGAGCACGCCAAGCAGTTCCTGCTCACCGGAGAAGCGATCGACGCGCAGACGGCGTACCGCATCGGCCTGGTATCGCGCGTCGTCCCCGCCGCCGAGCTGGCTGCTGCGACCGAGGAGTACGCGGCCAAGTTCCAGCACATTCCCGCCAATCAGCTCGCCCTCAACAAGCTGCTGATCAACCAGGCCTTCGAGAACATGGGGCTGCGCACCACCCAGCTCCTCGGGACTCTGTTCGACGGCATCACGCGGCACACCGAGGAGGCGTATCGCTGGGCCGAGTCGTTCGAGACCAAGGGGTTTCGCGAGGTGATCCGCGAACGCGACGCCCCCTTCGGCGACTACGGCGAACGCAAACGGAGACGTTCGTAGGCATGGGCAGCGGCATAGGCAAAGGCACGAGGTGGTAAGGGCTTCGCCCTGCCCGATCGAGCCCAGCGCGCGAACGATTGGCTACTCTCCGTTGAACACCGGCCGGCGCTTCTCGAGGAAGGCCATCATGCCCTCCACTTGATCCTTGGTCTTGGAGCAGCGCAGCACCTCCTCGCGCTCGACGCGCAGGGCCTCGTCGAGCGGCGCGGCGCCTGCGCCGACGACGCAGCGCAGGGCGCTGGCCACGGCGATTGGCGGCATCGCCGCGAGCTCTTCGGCCAGCGCGCGGGCGGTCTGCTTCAGCTCGGACAGCGGGTGCATCGAGTGCGCCAGACCGATCCCATACGCCTCGGCGCCGTCGATCTTGCGCGCGCGCAGAATCATGTCGAGTGCGTGGTCGCGGCCGACGCATCGAGTCAGCCGAGCGGTGCCGCCCCAGGCCGGAATCGTGCCGAGATCGAGCTCGGGCAGGCCGATCTTTGCGCCGGAGTCAGCGACGAGACGGAAGTGGCAGGCCAGGGGTAGCTCGAGGCCGCCGCCGAGGCAGTAGCCGAACAGCGTCGCGATCGACGGCTT
This sequence comes from bacterium, assembly GCA_030430165.1. Lineage (GTDB taxonomy): Bacteria > Desulfobacterota > Binatia > HRBIN30 > CADEER01 > CADEER01. Next base: position 52,434 of record JAUIGL010000029.1, read on the forward strand.
GCCCATGTTCTCGATCGCCGCCAGCACACGCAGTCGCTGGTCGAGCACCGCCTCGAAGCCTCCGCGCGCGCCGGCGCCGGAGCCGAGCTGCTTGAGGTCCATGCCCACCGAGAAGTTTTCCTCGCCGGCGGCCGTGAAGAGGAGGACGCGCACCTCGGGATCGGTCGCCGCGCGCTGCACCGCCGCCTCGACCGCGTCCATGTACTCGAAGCTCATTCGATTGATCGGAGGATCGTTGTTGGTCAGGGTCAGCACACCGCCCTGGCATTCGACGAGCAAAGGCTCTCGATCCGTCATCGCCGTCTCCTTCTCGGGGTTGATCGGCAGAAACCTACTCGGTGGCTTTGCCCTGCGGCAAGCTCACATTCCGATCACGTGCGAGATCGCCGGAATCGGCTCGTCGCGCGCCGGGACTCGGATCCCGAGGTGGACCGTTCGCCGCTTCCCCGGTTGCTCGAAGCGCTCCTGTACGACGACGCACTTGCTGTTGACGACCACTTGCGGCGCCGACGCCGGCGGTTCGCCATCGAGGAGAAAACGCGCCCCAGCGGCCAGCATCCTTTGGCCGCACTTCTTCTGAGCACAACAAACGGCGATGTAGCCGAGCTGCAGATCGGGCATGCGGAAGGTCAGCCAGCCCGCCTGCTCCGCCGGCGCCGCGACCCAGCCGCCGCAACGGTTCGGATGCGGACACTCCTCGAGCTCCTCTTCGGCGCGCGGCACGAAACTCTGGTCCGGGGTCGCCTGCCATGGGGTCCAATCGCCGTCCCCAGCCTCCGCCAACCCGGCGTGCGGGTTTCCGGCCGCGTCCGCGGCGAGGCGCGCAAAGGACTGCTCGCCGAACGTCGGCACCTCGAGGTTGGTGCAGCGCGGCGGTTCGTCGACGGCGCACCACTCGGCCGGACAGGCCACGGGCTCGGGCAGGAAACCGCGTGGCGGGCGCCGCGGGCGGCGCGGCCAGCGCAGCTTCGGTTGCGGCTCGGCGGCGATGCGGTCGAGTGCAACCAACAACGCGTCGGACAGCTTGTAGGCAATCGCATCGGCCGTGGTCTGAAACAGCAGCGGCCCAGGATGCCAATTGCGGAACACGACCCCGAGCGACCGCCGGCGCTCGGAGTCGACTCCGGGCAAATCGCCGTAGCGCGTCGTCTCGTGCAGCCCGTCACCGACCTCCCGCCACTTCTTGCCGGGATAGCCCGCCGCGCGCAGCCCGCGCTGCATACAGAGCACGTCGGCACCGTAGCGACCGTAGGTATCGAGCAGAGCTACGTCGCGCGCCGACAGCTGCGAGCAGTCCGAAATGTAAACGAGCTGCGGCACCGGACTGTGCTCCATCAAGAGCGACCAGCGGTAGAACATCTCGTGATAGCGCGCCAAAGCCTTCGGCTTGTGACCCGATTCAAAATAGCTCCACGAATACTGGGTGAGGTCGACGTCGTCGCCGACCAGGGTGCGCAGGCACCACACCTGATTCTCGAAGCTGTCGCCGCAGACGCCCCCCTGCCCCGAGTTGCGCACCGCGAAATCCACTCCGGCTGCCTTCCAGAGCGGCGCCATCAGGCGCTCGAGCTGCTTTTGGTAGGTGTCGTAGTGGCAGTTGTCGTAGCCGGCCGTCACCGAGCTGCCGATGGTGCCGATGACGAAGCGATCGCGCCAGACCAACGCGCGCGCCAGCTTGTCGGCGAGAAAGCCGATCCCTTCGTCGTAGCGCGGGTCGCCCGGCTGCAGGTACCAGGTCTGGCGCAATACCTCGGTGCCGCCGTAGTAGTCCTCCAGCAAAGAGCGCATCTCGCGGGTCGCCGCCCGCACCGCCGCCCAATGGGCGAGCTCGCCGCCCTGCTCGACGGCGGCCAGGCCGAGCTTGGCCCGAACCTCCGACACCTGCATCAGCTCGCGCCAAAACGCCTGCGCGTAGCGAGTCCCGCTGTCGCGGGTCAGGTGCGATCCATCGCTGGTCGCCAGATCCTCTACCGACGGCAGCACCGCCGCGACGCCGAGCTCTTCGGCGAGATACGGCAAATGGCCCGATTGCGTCGCCGAGTGGGGAACCATGCTCAGCACCAAACGCCCCCCGCGCGACTCGACCTCGTCACGCAACTCGCGCGCCAGCGGCAGTTGCCGGCGATAGTCGGCTCGCTCCCGCGCCCAGCGCACCGGCCGCGCCGTGGCCGGCTCGACCGCGGCGCGCCACCAGCCGGTCTCCTCCGAACGGTAGATGACCCAGTCGGGCGGTTTCGCGTTGCCGAGCAGATCGAGCTTCGGCAGCCAGGTGTGCAGCAACCGGCGCAGCCACCAACTCGCCTGCGCCTCGATCCACGCGCGGCGCGCCTGCCAGCCGGTCATGGCGACGACCGCCGCCGATCGCTCCGACAGACGGTCGGCGTAGTAGTTGGGTCCGCCCACCGCGACGACGACCGGCGGGCGCAAATCGTGTCTGCGGATCAAGTCGATGGCGAGCCTGGCGCGCGAGGAGTGGCCGAGCGCCAGCGAGAATACGCGCAGGCCGGAATCGCGCGCCGCCGCGACGATCGCCTCCTCGCGCAGGCCGAGCGGCATGCGCGAGTTGCCGACGAAGAGAATGTCGGCGGCGCGCGCGTTGGCGATCGAATCCCCGATGTCGTGGTACAGCGCCAGATGGCTGAGCTCGTCGCCGCCGGCATAGACGAAGAAGGCGTCGTCGCCCGGCACGTCGAACGATGCGACCCAGCCGGGCCCGGGCAGCAACGCGGCGAGAACGACCGCAGCCACCAGGAAGCCGGCGAGAGTCAGCAGCGCACCGATCGCCAGGCGGCGCCGCGTGCGGCCCTCGCTCGCCGCGGGCTGACGAGCACTGCTACCCGGAGCTTCATTCATTCGCGTCGATCCATCGTCGCCCCGAGCTCGGCTGCCTCGGCTCAGAACTGAAAATAGATGAACTGTCGCGAGGTGGTGTACAGTGTCAAGATTGCCGCCGACATCGCCCCGGCGTAGAGCGCGCGCTCGTAGGGATGCAGGCGCGCGCCACTGCGCTCGCCGATCCAGCTCCGCAAGTGTAGAGCAACGACCGGGAGCACCAGCCACCAGCCGGCGACGACATCGCCGGGCACGGCGGCGGCTCCGCCGTTCGCGCCGCACGCTGCGCCGGTCGCGCAGGTCAGGATCCCCCTGGCCTCGGAGATATCGGCGGCGCGGAACAACGCCATGCTGAGAATCCAGCTCAGCTGAACCACGAGGTACCAGAGGGCAGCCGCAGCCCGCCCGCGCGGGCCGCGCGCCAGGCCGAGCATTCGCTCGCCGGCGACGGCCACGCCGTGCAGGGCTCCCCACAGGACGAACGTCCAATTGGCCCCATGCCACAACCCGGCGGCCAGCATCACCAACAGCAAATTGAGCGCGGTGCGCGCGCCGCCGCGGCGGTTGCCGCCGAGCGGGACGTAGACGTAGTCGCGGAACCATGTCGACAGCGAGATGTGCCAGCGCCGCCAGAAGTCGCTGAACGTCGTCGCCAGGTAGGGCGCGTCGAAGTTGATCGGCAGACGAAACCCCAAATGGTAGGCGACCCCGCGGGCGATGTCGGTGTAGCCGGCGAAGTCACAGAAGAGCTGGCAGGCAAAGAACACCAGTAGGGAGAAAGCGACCCAGCCGTCGCCAGCCCCGGCAGCCGCCTCGGCCCAATGTGAATCGACCACGCGGCCGAGATTGTCGGCCACCACCATCTTGAGGAACAGACCGCGCACGATCAGGTACGCGCCCTCGCCGAGCACGCGCAGGCGAAGCGGCCGATAGCGGCCGAGCTGATAGAGAAAGTCACCGGCGCGAACGATCGGCCCCGCAACCAACTGGGGGAAGAAGGCAACGTAGCAGGCAAAGCGCGCGAAGCTGGGTTCGGCGCGAACGACACCGCGGTAGACGTCGATGGTGTAGCTCATCGACTGGAAGGTGTAGAACGAGATCCCGACCGGCAGGATGACTCGCCACGCCGATCCCGCGGATTCACCGAGAACGGCTGCCAGGTTGGCGGCGAGGAAGCCGCCGTACTTGAAGTAGCCGAGCAGGCCCAGGTTGACCGCGAGAGAAGCCGCCAACCAGGCGCGACGACGCCCCGCCGAAGCCGCCGGTGCGGCGGCGATCGCCCGCGCGGCGACGTAGTCGACGCCAGTGCTGAGTAGGAGCAGCGCCAGGTACGCCGGCACGTGCCAACCGTAGAAGACCCAGCTCAGCAGCAGCAGGCCAACGACATAGAGGCGACGATCGCGGGCAGCCGACAGCGCCCGCAAAGCCAGCGCCACCAAGTACAAGACGACGAACGAAACAGAGATGAAATCCATTGCTCAGCCGCGCCACGCGCCGGCGCTCATTGCCCATCGCAGAGCAAGCGCCCCATTCCAAGGCATTGACAACGCCCGGGCGGCTTGTTGCGGTCGAGCGCGCCAGGGCACCGGTTGCGCACCGCCGCATCCGTAGACTTCCATTCGACCGGCCAAGTCATTGCAGCAGCGAGCGACTGATACACCGTCCGTGATCGGCGGGATCCTGCGACACGCGCTCGGCGCGGCGTCCGGGCTCGACTACGCGGCGATTACCGAGGCCGAGTGGAACACGGCGCTCGAGACCGGGTTCGCCAGCAAGGGCCTATTCTCCCTGGTCTGCGAGACCCTGGTCGCGCTCCGAGCCGAGGTGCCGTCAGCCTGGCAGCGCCGGGTTCGGGTCCAGGCCGAGCTCGCCCCCCACCGGCGGCGCGTCGTGCGCGAGCTGCTGGACGACGCCGCCGCGATGCTCGCCGCCAACGAGCTTCCCGTGGTGCTGCTCGACGGCCACGGGCTGGCGAGGCTGGCCCTCGGCGAGCCCGGCTGGCCGATACCGGAGGAGATCGATCTGTTGGTCGACCCGGAGGACATCGAACCGGTCGGCGAGGCGCTGCGCACCTTCGGCTTCGCCAGAGTCGGCGAGATGGTCCGCGGCGACCACCTCGTGCTGGCTCACCCCGCGCACGGTTGGGTCACCTTCAGGATCGGCAGCACGACCCGCTTCACCGAGCCCAACCGGCTCCGCGTACAGCGGATCCGCCGTCTGGCGATCCGCCCGCGCGGGCTTCCCGGCTGCCTGCGAATCGCCTCGCCCGAGCACGAGCTGATCGAGCAATGCCTGGGAGTGGCGATCGAACCCGCACCGGGCGCGACGCGAGAGCCAGAGTGGCGGGCGCTGTATCGAGCAAGCTGGTGTGCCAGCCACCTGGAAATCGACCGCGACGATCTCCTCGTCGAGGCACGCGGCAGCGATGCCAGCGTCGAGGTTGCCGCAGCGCTGCAGCTCTGCCGCGAGGCACTCGGCTTCGACCTGCCCCACTCGATCGCCGACGCGCTCGGTCTCGACGGTGCGAACACGGCACCGGAGGGCGCCGGGCCCGGCATCGCTTCGCCGAACCCGGCGCCCGGGGAGCGCTACGTCGATCCCGACGCGCTGCTACACCCGCAGGCGGCGTCCGGAATCGCCATCCGCACCATCGACTCGGATCGCGCGCGGGTGACCACGGACTCGCGAGCCGTGGAGTTGAACGCGACCTCGGCAAGCATCTTGAGATTGTGCGACGGCCGGCACTCGACGCAGTCGATCGCCGCGGCAACCGCCTGCGGCTTGGACCAAGCGCCCGGCGACACCAGCGATCGGGTCCGGCAAACCATCGACCTGCTGACCCGGCAGGGGATTCTTCGCCGAGCCGGCTCACCGTTGCGTGAGAACCGGAAACCGACACCGATCGTCGTCATCGACGGGCGCTGGACGGGCAAACCCGGCAACATCTACTGCGAGTCGCGCTACGTCACCTGGGATCGAATCCGTCAGGCACCCGAGTCGAGCCCGGCTCCCGACGTCCTGTTCTTCACTCAGTTCGACCTCCAGGAGAGCGACCGTTTCGCAGCTCGCCGCAAGGTCGCCTGGATGCGCGAGCCGCGTCCGATCGCCTGGTGGACTTACGACGAGATCGAGCAGCGCATCGACCACTTCGACGCCGTGCTCACCTACGACCGCGCGCTGATCGAGGCATACCCCGACAAGTGCGTGTACTGCCCATCCGGCGGCTGCCACATCCACCCCACCGACTTCCGCATACACGAGAAGCACAAGCTGGTCTCGTTCATCGCTTCGAGCAAGCGCTGGCGCGCCCCCGGGCATCTCGCCCGGCACGAGTTCTGGGAGCTGGTGCAACCGGGCCGGCCCGCGCTCACCGCGCAGATGCTGAACCGGCAACAGGTCGACCTGTACGGGCCCCTGGTCGGCAACCGAGTCGCCGACAAGCTCGACTCGCTCGCAGACTACCGATTCCAGATCGCGATCGAGAACATCATCTCCGACACCTACTTCACCGAAAAGCTGATCGACTGCTTTCTCACCGGCACCATTCCGATCTATCGCGGAAGCCGGCGCGTCGCCGACTTCTTCGACGCCGAGGGCATCCTCTTCTACGCGTCGAGCGAGGAGCTGTTCTCGATCCTCGGCGATCTCACGCCGGAAGACTACGAGCGACGCCTACCGAGCGTCCACCGAAACTTCGAGCTGGCCCAGCGCTACACCCACGCGGTCGACTGGGCCTATCAGCACACCCGCCTACTGCGCCCGGACGACACTGCCTGAGCAGTCGCTCGGGCGTCAGCCGAGGTAGCCGTCGTAGCGCGGCAGCTCCTCCGCCTTCGGCTTTCGCACGAGCTCGTTCGCGACCTGGCGGTGCCTGGCGTCGCGCCAGCGACCGAATCCGAAGTCGCGCACGGGCACCGCCTTCCCGCAGCCGGCGACGTCGAACCAGGGAACCGTCGGCACCTCGACTACCCGATCAAGCGGCAGGCATCGGTCGAGTCGTGCAGGTACCAAACGGTCCTGCCGACGTTGGACAGCCGCGTCGACGCAAAGCATTTCGCTTGCGAGGCTATGACCGTCTCGGCGAGTAGCCGAGTGGTCTCTTCCCATACGTAGCGGCGATAGTCGTCGGCCGAGTCCAACTTGCGGTCGCCGCCGGCAAAGCTCTCGTTGGCGCGCAGCTTCCACACGTCGAAACCGGTGTGCTCCGGACGGCACAACGTCAGAATCGGATTGGCCGCCCGGCGCGAGGAGAGATACGCGGCGACCTCCTCGACCGCGGAGTAGTCGTCGCTCATGACGAAGACCGCGGCTCTGCGGATCTCACCGAGGGCGTCGAAGTACTGCTCGACCGGATAGAAGACGTCCTCGTCGCCGACCTTGTCGCCGCGGCGAATGTGCACCGCGACATACTCCGCCGGCAGGCCGAGCTGCAGACGCAGCCGATCGACCTCTCGCCGCGCCGCACCGGCCAGGCGGAAGATCATCCGCATGCAGTGACGGATCAGATGCTGCTGTCCACGGATCTCGTAGACCCCGAAACGGATCGCCCCCGCGTTGAAGCCGCGCATCTCCATGAAGCGAGGCCGCTCCGGCCGCGGGTCGAAGCGGAAGCGCTCGACCAGGGACTCGGGACGCACCGCCGCGGCATCCCCGCAGAACGGCTGGAAGTAGTCGCCCCACCCCTCGACCGCCCTATAAGCGAAATCGTCCGACTCCAGAACCAGCTGGAGATCATGTACCCACGCATAGATCATCGCTCGCGCGACGGTGGAGATCTCGGCAAAAAAACCTCGGTTGCCGAGCACGTAGGACATGCAGCGGTCGTGCGACTCGTTGACCGCTCGGTAGTAGCGCAGCAGCGAACCGTCGTTGTAGCCGCGTGTTCGCGGCTCCGCTGGTTCGCTCGAGTCGGCCATTGCAGTTCCGTCTAGCTCATGTCCGCCGCAGCGGCCAGCCTCGACGCAAGCCCGCGCCGCACCGCGCCCCGGCAGCAACCCGGCGCGGAACCTCAACCGTAAAGAAAAAAAGAAAACACGGATGAACACGGATGATCACTGTGGCGCTATGAGTGGAGCCGGATGGGCATCCGTCAAGACAAAGTCATTCGAAATGAGGTTGGGGTGGTTCCGGAAATGCCTCCTCTTGGCTCTTGTCTTGTCCGTGTCGATCCGTGTTCCACACCACTACCGCCGAAGTTTCCCCATTGACTAGACCTCCCACGTCAGCGAAACTCCGAGCGTCGAGCCCCAGCTGAAAAGCGCAGTGGGGGTAGCAGCGGACACGACACAGGCTATGGCAAACCTCCTGCGCAGACGCGGCACGCGACCGGCTCGGTTTCGACGCGCGCCGGCCGTCGCGATCGCCAGCATGCTGTCCGTGGCGCTGATGGCCGCGAGCGCCAGCGCGCGCGATGCCACCATCAAGTTCACCGGGTTCGCCACCGTCGACGGCGCCCCCGAGGGGTCGTTCCTCTCCGAGGGCTTCCAAGCCGGCGAAGTCGTCGACATGACGATCGTCATCGACGAGCTGACCAGCGACTCCGACGGCGCGGCGGGCGCCGCCATCTACAACGACCCCGACTCGGTCACGACCTTCGAAGGCCAGACCTCGGGCGCCACGGTGAGCTTCACCGGCTTCGGCTTTCGTCTGGCGAGCTCGACCCATCTCGACCCCGAGAGCAACTCGACGGTACCCCCCTCGGGCGGGAATCCGTCCGGTAGCTACACCCGCGACTGGGACGTGTTCAGCTTCAAGCCACCGATTTCTGACGTCAACAACCTCTTCACCGTGCTCGCCGAGCTGCCCAAGCTCGACATCCGCGACGTCTCGGCCGACGGGTTTGCGATCCGCTCGCCCACCGGCACCAGCAACATCACCGAGTTCCAGTATCGCCGGGTCTGCGACGACGCCGCGATGACCCCATGCACGCAGGACTCCGACTGTCCGCCCGCTGGCGGCGCCAACGCGCCGTACGAATGCCGGCTGCCGTCGGTGGTGGTGACCCTCGAGCAAGGTTGCGGCAACGGTATCGTCGAAACCGGTGAGACCTGCGACACCACCTGCTGCGACTCGACCTGCGACAACTTCGCCTCGGCCGGCACCGTCTGCCGCCCAGTCGCCGGCGACTGCGACGTAGAAGAGACCTGCTCCGGCGCCGACGACATCTGCCCGCCCGACGGCTTCGTCGCCGGTGGCACCGAGTGCCGGGCTCAGGCCGGGCTGTGCGACGTCGCCGAGGACTGCACCGGCGCCAGCGCCGATTGCCCGGCCGACGGCTTCGTCGCCGGCGGCACCGAGTGCCGCCCCAGCATCGGCGACTGCGACCAGCCGGAAGACTGCACGGGCGCCGGCCCGCTGTGCCCGCCCGACACGCTCAGTCAGTTCACCTGCGGCACCATCTGCCGGCCGGCGCAGGGCGCCTGCGACACGGCGGACTTCTGCGAATCGTTCGCCCTCACCGGCAACTTCGACTGCCCGGGCGAGGTGACCGCGTGCACCGCGACCGCGACACCGACGTCGACGCCGACGCAAACACCGACCGATACGCCGAGCGAAACTCCGACCAGCACACCCACATCGACGCCAACCCAAACCCCCACCAGCACACCTACCTCGACGCCGACGCAAACACCGACCAGCACACCTACTTCGACGCCGACGGAAACTCCGACAGCGACGCCGACGGTGACACCGAGTAGTACCCCGACCAGCACCCCGACGACGGCGCCCAACGAGGATACCGCCGGCGGCTTCGCCTGCGACGACGCCTTCGACAACGATGCCGACGGCCTGATCGACTGCGACGACCCGGACTGCGACGATGTCGGCCTGTGCCTGGCGACGCAGGCACCCGCGACCTCGCCGCGCACGACTGCAGGCGGCGTTCTGCTGCTGGTGGCGATCGGCCTGCTCGCGCTGCGCCGCAGCCGACGGACAACGGTTTGATGATCGCGCCCCCGACTGCCTACCGTTGCCGGCTTCGATCCCGCACTGCTAGGGTGCGCCGGCGTTGACCGGCGCTATTCCGACCGACCATGAGCGATTCCAAGAAGACCAAAAAGCAGCTCATCGAAGAGCTCGAGCAGTTGCGGCGACAGGTCGCGACCAAGAAGGACGAGGACCAGCCGACCGGCGCCGATCTGTCGCGCCGCGACGTGCTCAAGGTGGCCTGGACCGCGCCGGTCATTCTGTCGATTCCGCTGCAATCGTCGCCGGGCCACGCGCAGCCCGGGCAGACCGTGGCGCCCGGCTGTCCGACGATGATGCCGACGGAGAGTCCGACCACACCGGCGACCACTCTGCGACCGACGCTCCCTCCGACCAGCGCGGAACCGAGTCCGGCGGTCGAGCCCACCCCGGCCCCGATCATGTCCCCCACCAGGGCGCCGACGACGAATCCGACGGGACAGCCGACTCTCGCGCCGATCATGCAACCCTCCAGGGCGCCGACGACGAACCCGACGGGACAGCCGACCCTCGCGCCGATCATGCAACCCTCCAGGGCGCCGACCGTCCCGGTGCCGACCAACAGTCCCACCCCTGTGCCGGTCACCGCAAGCCCCACCCAGTCGCCGACCAACACCCCAACCACTCCGCAGCCGACCGACAGTCCCACCCCTGTGCCGGTCACCGCAAGCCCCACCCAGTCGCCGACCAACACCCCGACCACTCCGCAGCCGACCGACAGTCCCACTCCCGTGCCGATCACGGCAAGCCCCACCCAGTCGCCGACCAACATGGAACCGACCCAGAACCTGCAAGTTCGAGCAGACGATCAGCAGACCGCCTTCCCCACCGTCGCCCTGCACGCCTTTCCCGCCGCGGCACCGACGCCACGCCTCGAGACGGCCCTGTTCAGCTTCGACGACTGATCGATGTCGAGCGAGACGCCGGAAGCCGACGCAGCCGAACGCGCACCAGCCCAACCCGCCCCGCACAGGCGCCCGGTACGGCCGCGCCAACGGCCCGGTATCGAGGCCTACGAAGTCGCCAACGAGATGGTCGTGCTGCCGTCCGGCGGCGACCGCGTCTACGCCCTCAACGAGTCCGGCAAGGAAGTCTTCCAGCACTGCGACGGGCGCAACTCGCTCGAGGACATCGTCAGCGCCCTCGCCGCTCGCTTCGACGCCGGCGAAGCGCTGCTGACGGCCGACGTCGCAACCGCGCTGTTCGACCTGCAAGAGCTCGGCCTGGTCTACGTTCCGGCACGCACCGACGGCGCCAGCTCGATCGCGCCGGCGACCGCGCCGCGCACCCGGCCGAACGTGCGCTTCGTGTTCGGCATCGAGGACACGCCCTACTTCCACTGGCAACTGGCCATTCTCTTCGAATCGATGGCCGGGCAACTGCCCGACGGATGGGACGTCACCGTAGTCGTCTGCAACGACGGCGCGCAGGTGTCCGACGACCTCGCGCAGATCCTCGCCACCTACGGCGTGCGCCTGCGCACCGGCGTCAGCCTCGCCGACCGACACAACATCGATTTCGCCAGCGGCGGCGAGCGCTACGTGCCGATGCACCGGGTCGAGGCGTTGAGCGTGATCCGCGGAGAGGTCGAGCCCGACGACGTCGTCTGCCTGATGGACACCGACGTGTTTCTCTACGGCAACCTACAAGAGCATCTGTTCCCCACCGGCAACGCCATGGCGCGCAACTGGATCATCTCCGAAGAGCGCTATTTCAGCTTTGCCACGAAAGGCGAGCGCGGCGTGTCCCTGCCCAAGCTGCTCGAAGCCCTCGGCTGCGAGCAGGACTTCAAGCCCGGCGGCGTCTCGGTCTTTCTGACCGGCGAAACCCTGCAGCGCGAAGGCCTGGTACCCGACATCTTCCGCTTTCTGCAGGTCCTTTACCTGTTGGGGAAGGTCGTCAAGGCGCCGAGCCACGGCGTCTGGGTCTCCGAGATGGCGTGCTTTGCGCTCGCCATGTACCCCAACGGGATCGACTACGAGCTGCTCGACGTTCCTCAGTTCGCGGTTCAGGAGCAGAACGCCGAGGACGCCCCCGACGGTTCCTTCTATCACTACTACACGGACATCAACGACGGCAGCAAAGGTCCGTTTCGCGACTCACAGTGGCACAAACAGCTCTTCCACGGCAGCAACATGCTGCGCTGCGATTTCGACAGCTTTCTGAGCAACGCCAAGGGGCCGCTCGAGCGCCGCTTCTTCGAGCTCGCCGACCGGGCGCGGACGCGCCTCTACGGCGATTGAGTCGGCCGCCGCTCTCGAAATCCGCCCCTCGGTTGCGGTAGAGGTCTCAGCAGTTCCCATGGCCCCGCACGCCGAGTTTCTGCCGATGTACGACACGCCGCCTCATCTCGCCGAGGATACCCGGCGCATGCGAGCCGCCGCGCCGTACTGCGGCCTCGGCTTCAAAAAGGCCCGGCTGCCGGAAGCGACCCACCAGCGGCTGCGCCGACATCTTCGCGACAACGCCGATCGCTTTCGCACCGAAGGGCCGATCGAATACATCGGCAATCAGGACCCGGCGGTGATCCCGGCGCTCTACTTCGAAGACAAGGAGTTCAATCAATCGTTGAGCGAGGAGCTGCAACCGCTGCACGAAGACTGGTCGGGGCGCAGATTGGTCGAATCGGCGTGCTACGGAATTCGCATCTACCAACGCGGCACGTTCCTCTACAACCACGTCGACCGCACCGAAACCCATATCATCAGCTCGACCATCTGCATCGACCACCGGCTCATCGCGCCCTGGCCGATCTTCGTCGAGGACATCGAAGGCCGCGGACACCAGATCAACCTCGCCCCCGGCGAGATGGTCTTCTACGAGGGCGCCAAGCTCGTACACGGCCGCGCCTATCCGCTGCAGGGCGACCACTACGCGTCGATCTTCGTCCACTACCGTCCGGCGTAGTCTGGAATATTCATGAATTTCGGAAGGCGCCCGCGAAACCCGCATCCTTACGGGTTCATGTGCGCTCCGACCTCGATCGAGCACGACACTGTGTCGAAGCGCCGACGACCTGCCGAATGCGCTCTACCTCAACTGCGACAACGGCTACCGGCGGCGACGGCGCGAACTTCATGAACAGCGCGGGCTAGAGGGTCGCCAGCAAAGTGGGTCATGCCTCGACAGCGAAAGTTCCGGCGATCATCCTCGGCGCCTATGGGACCGGAACCAACTGGATGGTCGCGACCCTGCGAAAATCGGGTGTGTCGCTCTACTCCAAGGCCGGCATCGACCGCGACACCGGCGAATTGGTCCGCCACTTCTTCAAGCACTACGTCATCGAGCCCGACACCCTCGAAATACTGCGCCCGCCATCGAACGCGCTCTTCGTCTGCCTGGTCAAATCACCACTATTCTGGATCCTCAGCCTGGAGCGCATGCTCAGCGCCAACCGGATGCAAGGCCCGATGCGCAAACTGTGCGGGCTCGGACTATCGAGCCTGGTGCGGGCACCGGCCACCATGGTGAGCGCGCGCCGCGAGATCACCGACGGGGCCACCCTGAACGCGACCGACCTGCCAGATCTGTGGAACCGTTACGCGGCCGGGTATCTTCGCCGCCTGCCGCGCGAGAGAACCCACATCGTCCCCTACGAGCTGGCGGTGCGCGACCCGGACGCCTGCTTCCACCCGATTCTCGACCGAGTCGGCATCGCGCGCGAGGCGCTGGTCATCCACACCGAGCGGCGGATGAAGATCGGCCACGACCTGGCAGAAGCACGCGCCTACTACGCCGATGACCGCAATCGCCTCGCCCCGTTCGCCGAGGCCGACATCGACTTCGTGCAGCAACGGATCGACGGCGACCTGCTCACCGCCATGGGCTACGAGCCAGACGGATCGACGCGAACGATCCGCCAGCCGGCATGACGCGGCCAGGGCCCATCTCTCCCCCTTCGGCGCTCCGCCCCGCCGTGCAAGTGCTCGGCCCCTTCAACTCAGGCACCAGCCTGATGTCGAGCTATCTGGCCGAGCTGTTCGACGTCAGAAGCGGCTTCAATCTCGTCTTCTGGAAGCATTCGCTTGCGCCCGACTACCGTCGCTACGGCAAGGGCAACCGGTTGGAACCGTTCACGCCGCGCTTCGGCTACTCGACGGTCGCCGCGCCGCGCCGTGCCTGGCAGGATCCGGTCGGAGTCGGCGGCCGCGGGTGATCGCCAGCCAAGGAGCGCGAAGATCCTCGTCCACCCGAAATTCGCGTTCATCGAAATGCCGCGCTGCGGCTCGACCCATGTCGTTCGACTGCTGCGCGGCTGGGAAGACGTCGAGCGCATCGGCATGCACGAACCGGCGCCACCCGAAATCATCGACAGCGGGCGCGCCATGATCGGCACCATCCGCAACCCGTGGGATTGGTACGTTTCGCAGTGGACGATCGGCTGCGGCGGCACCGGCATCCTCTACCGCATCACGACCCGCGACCAGCACCTACTGAAGCACGGGCCGAGACGCGGAGAGATCTTCGACCCGCAACCCTGGCGGCGCGTCTACGCCGACCGCTCGGCGCGCGACGTCGGCGCCTTTCGCGCCTGGCTGGAGCTGCTGTTCGACGCCGACGCAACCGGCCTC
>JAUIGL010000132.1 GCA_030430165.1 bacterium
ATGTAGGCGCTTCAGGCGAGTTGGCGGTTCTGTTGCAGGTCGCTGGGTGAGGTGCGCCTCGCGCGGTTTGACGGCGCTCGGTCGGTGGGCCAACAAGGCGTGATGGGATCGCGAAGGCTGCTTGCTCTGGCGAATTGGTCTGGTCGTCCCGATGTCGGGCGGCTGCGTGGACGACAGTGGTGGTGGCGGATGCACAGCTTTCTGAAAGGCGGACCGCCTCCTACGTTGCCGTATTCTGCTACCTCTAGGGGGTATCGGTCGGCGTTGGGTCGCCGCCCGTCGGCGAGGTTGGCGTCGGGGTGCACGGGAGGGCAGAGAGAGTGACGGAAACGTCGTCGAGGTAGTAGTAGGCGAAGTCGTCGGTTCCTCCCACCGGCAGCGGGACAGTCGAGAAGTTGTCGAAGAAGTTTCCGATAACGATGTGATCCTCTCCGCCCGAGGCGACGTAGGTACCGGCAACCTGGGTCCACCCGCTTTGGTTGGTGACGTGGTTGTTTGCTTTGACTTGCGGCGAAACCAGGATGACGTAGACGGTGTTGACGGGGCCGACCGCCGCGGTTGCCAAGTGCGCGCCGATCTCGTCGACCGCCCACCGCGAGCGATCGGCTAGCGAGAGGTAGAACGAAATCTGGTAGGTGTTGCCGGCAACCAGTGGTGAGCTCAGCACGCCCTCGACGTATTCGCGGTAGGGGTTGGGGGGCCGAGCCTGGAAGCCAACGTACGCATTGCCTCCGTGCGCCGGCTGGTTGCCGAGGAAGTTTGCCGGGACCGCTACCGAGGAGCTTTGGGAGAGCACGTTGAAGTAGTCGGGAGAGGCGTTCGTTGGAGACGACCATGGGGTTGCGAGGGAGAGCTGGCTCAAGGTCACGGGAAGGCTCGAGTACGATTCGAAGCCAGGGTTCATGACGAGATTGGGCTGGGCTCCGACTGCGCAACCGGTAGGCGTAGTGGTTGGCGTCGAGGATCCGGTTGGCGTTGCGCTCGGAGTCTCGGTTGGTCTCGGCTGGTTCGGCCGACACGCGCAGCCGGAGTCGTCCGACAGCGGGACGCACCGGTCGGTCGGCTCGGGGCATCGTCCGCCGCAAACTCGCGGGGCCAAGAAGCCGCAGGGCTCGGACGAGGTTGGAGTCGGTGTTGCGTCGGGTCGGCAGCTGCAGCCCGTGTCGTCGGCGAGCGGCCGGCAGGCGTCGCTCGGGTCGGGGCAAACACCCGCGCACATTCGCGGCCCGACGAGCCCGCACGGCTGCATCGGGGTCGGCCTCGCTGGGCATCCATGCAGAGCGCGGTTCACCGCCCTGACGAGCTCGTCGATGGTGACCGTTGCGTCGTCGTTGGCATCGGCTGGTGCGCAGCCGGAGAGGTCGCCGGTCCCGAGGGCGATGGCGACCATGCTGACCAGCTCGTTGATCGCTACGACGGCGTTTCCGTCGCAGTCGCCGGTGCAAGGCTGGATCGTTGCTCCGGCGGGCTGCTGCGACGCCAGAACTAGAGCGAGCAACCAGGGTGATGCCCTGCTTGCGCGCATTCGATCCCGCCTGCGGCGGCACCCTGGCCAAGTCATGGGGTCACCTTCGAGATCTTCCGATAGCACGTCGCTGGCAGCCTGCACAGAAAAATCGAACCTGCACCGCTGCCCCGCCTTTTCGGCGGCTGACTACCGCGAGACTTCGCGATCACTACGGCCAAGGTCGGTCCTCGGTCCACCTCGTGCGGGCGAAGCGCTGGATCCGCGAGGGCGGAGCTGGCTCTTGATCGATAGGTCTCTGAGCGCGGCAGCGTTGCCGGCGCGTGTCTCCAGTGCCGTCACGTGGTTCGTCCCCGACGATCTCCGCTTGGCGCTGGAGATCGCCGTGACCCACCTCTTGTTTCGCTGCTCTTCCTGACCAAAGGTGGTGTGGCAGGAGGAGCCCGAAGTGAGTGAAGAGCAGGCGCGAGAGTACCGCCGATCGATTGACGAACCGGAAGCATTCTGGGCCGATGCGGCGCAAGGGATCGACTGGTCGCAGCCTTGGAAGGGAGTGCTCGACGACTCGAATCCACCGTTTTATCGGTGGTTCGCCGGCGCCGAGCTGAACACCTGCTTCAATGCCGTCGACCGCCACGTGGAGGGTGGACGCGGCGACCAGCCGGCGCTGATCTACGACAGCCCGGTGACTGGAAAGAAGGCGGTTTTTTGCTACTCCGAGCTTCTCGAACGCGTCGCCCGTACCGCCGGTATGTTGGCTGGACTCGGTGTCGGGAAGGGCGACCGCGTAATCATCTACATGCCGATGGTCCCGGAGGCCGTTTTCGCGATGCTCGCCTGCGCGCGGATTGGCGCCGTCCATTCGGTGGTCTTCGGCGGTTTCGCGGCGAAAGAGCTTGCCAAACGCATCGACGACGCCAAACCGAAGGTGATCATGACTGCGTCATGCGGCATCGAGCCCGCTCGCGTCATCGAGTACAAGCCGCTGATCGACGAGGCGGTCGAGCTCGCGACGCACAAACACGAGGTGTGTGTCGTTCTGCAGCGCGAACAATCGCCGGGCCTTCTCGTCGAAGGGCGCGATTACGATTGGTCGGCGCTCTACGAGCGCTCTGGCGAAGTGGACTGCGTCGCCGTTGCTGCCACCGATCCGCTGTACATTCTGTACACTTCGGGGACTACCGGAGTCCCCAAGGGGGTCGTGCGCGACAACGGGGGGCACGCGGTCGCGATGCGCTGGAGTATGGAGAATGTCTACGGCGCGCATCCCGGCGATGTGTTCTGGGCAGCGTCCGACATCGGCTGGGTGGTTGGACATTCGTACATCGTCTACGCGCCGTTGCTGACCGGTTGCACGACGGTGCTCTACGAGGGGAAGCCCGTGGGCACACCCGACGCCGGGGCCTTCTGGAGAATGGTCGAGGAGTATCGAATCAACGTGTTGTTCACCGCGCCGACCGCGTTCCGCGCAATCAAGAAGGAAGACCCGGATGGCAAGCTGATCGATCGCTACGATCTGTCGAGCTTGCGAGCGCTGTTTCTCGCGGGTGAGCGCGGCGATCCACCAACGATCGAATGGGCTGAACGGCACCTCCGACTGCCGGTCGTCGATCACTGGTGGCAGACCGAAACCGGTTGGGCGATTGCCGCCAACTGCATGGGGATCGAGATGCTGCCGGTGAAGCACGGCTCGCCGACGCGAGCCGTGCCCGGCTATCAACTGGTCTGCCTCGACGAGGGTGGTGCAGAGGTTGCGCCGGGTGAGAGTGGAACGCTTGCCATCCGGTTGCCGCTTCCCCCCGGCTGCTTCCCGACCCTTTGGCACAACGACACGGGTTACGTTCACTCGTACCTCGAACAGTTCCCCGGTTACTACAACACGGGTGACGCCGGCCGTATCGACGAGGAAGGCTACGTGTGGGTGATGAGCCGCACCGACGACATCATCAACACGGCCGGTCATCGCCTTTCGACTGGGGGTATGGAGGAGATTCTCGCCGCGCATCCCGACGTCGCCGAATGTGCGGTGATTGGTGTTGCCGACGAGATGAAAGGGCAGGTGCCGGTTGGGCTCGTCGTTCTCAATGCCGGATCGGAGCGAAGCGAGAGCGACGTCAGCGGCGAGCTGGTGGCGATGGTTCGCGCCAAGCTCGGCCCGGTCGCAGCGTTCAAGCACGCTGTCGTCGTCAATCGCCTGCCGAAAACCCGTTCGGGCAAGGTGTTGCGGCGCACCATGCGCAAGATCGCCGATGGCGAGAGCTATCAGGTACCGGCAACGATCGACGATCCGGCAGCTCTCGAGGAGATAGCGCGATCGCTCGGGCGAGTCGGCTTGCCGCGCCGGTGATGGTCCCCGAGTTGCCGCGCAGAACCTCCGAAACGGTGTGAGCGGTTCAGCCGCCGAGTAGCGCCTGCACCGCGGCCACGAGCTCGCTGATCTCGAGTCGGCCGTTGGCGTTTCGGTCGAGCGACGGACACGCGTCGAATGGCGTTCGGCCGAGGGCGATGTTGACGCCGGTGATCAGGTCGCTGATGTCCAGGCTGCCGTCCTGGTTGCAGTCGCCGGTCACCGCCGCGACGACCTCGATTTGGATGCGATGCGCCGGGACCGGTTCGAAGTAGCCATTGTTCACGAGTAACCGGATCTCGTAGTGACCTGGCGTCGCGGGCATCGGGTAGACGACGTTGCCGGACGTTGCATTCTCCAAGTAGCGGTAGCTCAGGTACTCGAGGTTCGCCGCGTCGGGACTGTACAGCCCGAACCAGTCCTTCCCGCCGCTGGTGCCACTCGGCGCGGTCCAACTGATCTCGATCTCACCACCGCTGGCGACTCGGAGCCGGTCGGCCTCTACGCTGAAGGTGCGCCGGTCCGGTGTCGGAGTCGGCGCCGGGCGCGTTCGTGTCGGCGTCGCGGTGGGTGGTCGCGGGCCGCCGAAGACGCAGTAGATGACGCACGCGATGGGCCCCGCCGTGCCGCCGACCGCGCCGCAGCCGGTAACGACGGCCCCGACACATGGCACGCATGCGATGCCTGCGCTCAAGACGCAGGCAAAGCCGCAGCCCACCGTGCCGGCGACCAGGCAAGTAACCAAGCCTACTGCCACCGGCGCGCCGATCGAGTTGAGGCAGCTACCGATGCAATCCTCGGCGGCTCCCCCGCCGAAGAAGCCGTTGAGCTGCGCGTCACCGGGGTCGCCGGATAGGATGGTGCCGTCGGGGTACTCGACGGTGATGGTCTCCTCCATTGGATGCTCGGCGACGCCGAGCTCCTCGAATACCCCGGCGACTTGCTCGGGACCGGCCTCCTCGCCGAGAGCTTCGATCGCGTCACTGAGTCCCGCGACCTCGATCTCGAACAGGCGGCGGATCAGGACGCCGGACAGCCTCGTTCTCTTGGGGCTAAGCTCGTCGAAGTCGTCATGGAAGCGCGTGACGATCTCTAGACTCGCTACGTCTTCCTCGATCGCGGCGATGGTGTCGGTCTGCGCGACATCGGTTGCTCCCTGTGCGAGGTCGACCGAGAAGACTTCGCGGCGAACGAAGTACGCGGCGAGTGGGCGCTCGTTGACCGGTGCCGACGCCATGGTGGTCGCGACGGATATGTGGTCGCCCAGCTGCGAGAGACCGATGTCCGAAGAGGGTGTCAGTCCGAGCGCGTCGGCGTCGAGAGCAAACTGCGCATATGCGCGCTTTGCGACGTCCTCGGCGTGGGCGTCGACCGAGCCCAGCTCGGCGATCACCAGCGGCGTTCCGATCGAGCGCGAGTAGCTCTGTGCTACTACCTGGACGGCCAGGAAGTGCGCGGTGAAGCCTACGGTTGCGATCCGCCATGCCCACTGCCGACCGGCTCTCCTTCGTCTCCGACTCTCCATCTCATCCTCCGGCTGGCGTGCCCCGGCGCCCGCGGTCGAGCGCGAGAGCATGCCCCATGGCGACGGACCCTAGAGTTGGCAGCGGTTGGGCCAAAGGCGTAAACGGTTGGGAATCGCGGCTGATCTGTTGGTTTTTGTGGGAGACGGGTTTTGGACGAGAGGATGGCGCCGGATTCAGCGACCGACGAGATCGTTTTTGGTCCGTTCCGCCTCGATCTGCGCCGCATGGCGCTGTTCCGGGGTGAAGAGCCGGTGGAGATCCAGGCGCGACCCCTCGAAGTACTGGCCTATCTGTCGCGCCGGCCCGGTCAGGTCGTCGACAAACAGGAGATTCTCACGGGAGTGTGGCGCGACACGCACGTCAGCCGCACCACGTTGCGCGTCTGCATTCGCAACATCCGCGACGCGCTCGGCGAGAGTGCCGACGCGCCACGCTTCATCGAAACGGTCGGCCGTAGCGGCTACCGATTCGGCGGGCTCTTGGGAACCCGGGGCGAGCTACGCGCCACCCCGGAGGTTCGGGCGTCACTGCGGTCGCTATTGGTCGGGCGCGGAGAGGATCTTCGCCAGCTCGAAGAGTGCCTGGATGCGGCGCGCACCGGTCACCGACAGATCGTGTTCGTTGCAGGCCCCGCGGGAGTCGGCAAAACCTCCGTGCTCCGGCGGTTCGTCGAGACGGCGCGCCAAGACGGAATGTTGCGCGCTGCCGAAGGCCAGTGCACCGAGCAGCAGAGCGAGGCGGAGCCGTTCGGGCCGGTGCTGGAGGCGTTGTCGCGGCTTTGCCGGTCGAACGGTGAAGTAATCCCGATTCTGCGGCGGCATGCGCCGTGCTGGTTGGCGCAGCTACCGGGGACGCTCGACGAGGAGGCGATGGCGAGCGTCGAGAGGCGCGCGGCGGCCAGTACGACGGCGCGCATGTTGCGTGAGATCGCCGAGGCGCTCGAGGCGATGACGGTGACTCGGCCGTTGGTTCTGGTCCTCGAAGATGTCCACTGGAGCGACGCATCGACCCTCGACCTGCTCGCCCATGTCGGCCAGAGACCCGAGGCGGCGCGTCTGTGTATCGTCGCGACCTATCGACCGAGCGACTCGACCGCGCGCGGCCACCCCTTGCGCCGCGTGGTTCGCGATCTCGTTGCGAGGGGCCGCGCGCGCGAGATCGCTCTCGACCTGCTGGCGCGGACCTGGATCGAGGGCTACCTCGCCAAGGTGTTCGGCGGCGACGCGAGCCTCGATGACCTCGCTGAGTTCGTGCACGAGCGTTCGCAGGGCAACCCGCTGTTCATGGTCGAGATCGTCGACCATCTATTGCGGCGCGGATGGATCACGCGCAATGCCCGGGGTTGGTGCATCGAGGACGAAACGGTTGATGTCGTTCCCGACAGCCTCCGTCTGCTGATCGAGCGTCAGCTCGAGGTACTCGACGACGACGGCCGTGCGATACTCGAGTGCGCTTCCGCCGCCGGAGGAGCCTTTGCCACCGCGTCGCTGGCTTCGGCTCTCGGCCGAGCGAGCGATGAGATCGAAGACCGCTGCGAGGAGCTCGCGTCGCTTGGCATGTTCGTCGAGGAGGTCGGCGCCGAAGAATGGCCGGACGGGACGATCAGCGGGCGGTATCGATTTGTTCACGTGCTGCACCGCAACGTACTTTACGACCGTATCGGCGAGACCCGGCGAATCCGACTGCACAAGGCCTTGGCCGAGCGGCTGGAGAGCGGTTTCGCCGAGCGTAGCACGGCGATAGCCGGCATCCTGGCGCGACACTATGAGGTAGCGCGCGAGCACGAGAGGGCGGTGCACCATTACCATGCCGCCGGCGTCTCGGCACTGGCACGCGACGCCTATCGCGAGGCCTGCACGTCCTTCGAGCGCGGGCTGCTGTGTCTGGAGAACCAGCCGCCGTCGCCGCGCCGCGACGAGGTCGAGCTGGAGCTGCGCTTTCGCTACGGGGTTTCGCTCTCGTTGGGCAAGGGCTTCGCCGATCCGGTGATCGAGCGGACCTTTTCGAGGTACGCCGAGCTCTGCAGCTCTCTCAATCCTTCTCTCAAGCGCTTCGCGATGTTACCGCTACGTGGTTACAACTTCGTGCGTGGCAACATGGCCGAAGCGGAACGGATTGCCGACGAGTACGACGGATACGCGGCTACCTCCGCCGACGGTCTGTCCTTGTCATGGTCGCATTTCGGCGCGGGGGAGAATGCATTCCACCGCGGCAAGCTGGGCGACGCGCGAGCATCCTTCGAGGCCGTTCTGCCGCACGCGGATCACGACCTGTACCGGCCCGGGGGTCTGCTGCGAGGTACGCAGGATCCCGCGGTGTCGAGCCGAATCAATCTGGCGGTGACCCTATGGCTGCTCGGCGACCTGGGGCTTGCGGAGGAGCAGCTGCGCGAGGGCATGCGTTTGGCGCTCGACAGCGGTGATCCGACGACGCTGGTGTTCGCCCACACCATCTCCGCCCAGTACCACTATCTCCGCGGAGATCCGGCCGAGTGCGCCCGGCAAGCCGATGCCACTCTCGCCATCGGTGGTGAGCACAGTTTCGTCTATTGGTTCGCCTACGCGGGGACCTACCGAGCCTGGGCCGGGCTGCATCTCGGCGAGCCGGATGCCGACACGCGTTTGGCCGAAGCCTTGGCTCAGTACGACCGCACTGGAGCCCGCATCGTGCGCCAACTCACGCTCGCGTTTCTCGCGGAGGCGCATTCGTTGGGTGAGCGAGTGGAGGCCGGCATCGATTGCGCCAACCAGGCGCTGGCCGATGCAGCGGAGAACGGGACTCCGTGGGCCGACCCGATTCTCCTCCGCCTGCGCGGCGAGATCGAAGCCGCGGGAGGCTGCCGCGAGGAGGCTACGGGCAGCTTTCGCGAGGCGCTGCGGGTTGCCGAGAATCAGAGGTCGTATTCGCTCGCACTCCGCGCAGCGCTGTGCCTACATCGCCTCCACGCCGACGTCGCTTCGTTGCAGGTGCTCCGAAGCTTGCTCGAGTGTTTTCCGTCGAGTGCGCGTTCGCCGGAGCTGGTCGAGGCGCGCGACCTATTGGAATGACGTCGATGAACCGGTGCGCTCGACCAGGGTGATGAGGGTCGTCTAGTCGCGAGGCTTACTCCCCGAGCTTCGCCTCAACGTCGCGCACGGCGGCGTGGTACCAGCCCTGCGTGTTGAGGTTGATCGACTCGTCCCGCAGCGCGGCAGCGCTGTCGGCGCGCGTTCCCAGTGCCATCTCATGGTTTGGGTCTACACTCAGCGCCATGTCCGCAAGGTGCAGCGCATGCTCGTACTCCCCGTCTTCGGCGAGCTCGGCTGCACGTTCGGCGACGGCGTCGACGCCCCCGGCCATTTCGACGATCTCGGGGTGAACCGCCGAGGGCGGCGTCGACGTCATGTTCGAGACGTTGCCGTCGAACCAACCGACGTAGCCGCCGTAGATGCCGCGCACCGACCAGTCGATGCGTCCGTAGACTTCGTTCGTGTCCACGGTCTGAAGCTCGGGCGGGAGGGAGACCTCTCGCATGAGTGTGAACACGTCCTTCCCGGCGTTGATGCCGCGCACCGTCTCGTCGTGGACGTAGGCGATCGCGTTGCGGTATCCGCCCACGCGTTCCTGGATTGCCGCCTCGCCGTAGACCGGATCGCCGTGGCTTGGAGCCACGACTGCCGGGCGCCACGACAGTACGGTGTCGAGCGCAGCGACGTAGTCGAGCGCCGGGCGGTGCCGGGTGCCGCGCAGCGTGTACATGTTGGGGAACGAGATGTAGAAGTTGTCGCCCGGGAACGCCATCCGCAGCTCGGGAATCCAGACTGATAGGTGGTCCGGTGTCTCCCCCGGGGTGTGCACGACCTGGACCGTGAGGTTGCCGAGCCGGAACTCGAAGAACTTCTCGAACTGAATCGTGCTGAGGATGGTGCCGCCGTGGTTGACGACCGGCGCATCGGCAGGGTTGAACGGCAGCGGCGGGAGGTTCAACAAGAGCGAGAACTGCGCGCTGTTGCGGTTGCGAAAGATCCCGTCGAGACGCCGCTGGTAATGCGCGAATTGGATCGCCTCTTTCTGCGCCAGCACTTCGACGTTCGCATCGTCGCCGCGCCACGCCTCGACGCCTCCTGTGTGATCCGGGTGATTGTGGGTGAGGATGACGTAACGGAGCGGTTCGACGACGTAGGGGCGCAGGGCTTGCTCGTGGGCGCCGGCGGTGAAGCTGATCGACGTGTCGATGACGATGCTTCCCGCGTCGCTGGTGACGAGAAAGGTGTTGCTGAAGCCCCGCACCATGTAGACGCCTTCGTGGATCTGCAGGACCGCGCCGTCGAGCTCCTTGATCTCGCCCGGAGACGGAATGACGTTCTCCGCGTCGACGGTCACGCTGTATTCGGGCGGGTCGCAGATTACACCGTCGCGATCGTTGCTGCCGCTAGCCTTGTCGCTGCAGCCGTTCACCAAGGTGGCGCAGACGGCAAGGACGGCGAATAGGTGATGTGGGTTCATCGGAGATCTCCCGTGGATCAGATCAGAAGCTCCGTTACCACGCTTGTCTGGGTGTCGCGAGCTACGCGGTGCCCGCCAACAGACGGCAAGTTGGGTCAAGTTGAGGGACGGAGTAGGCGATTCTTGTGGGGGGACGTAGGAGGCGACTTGGGCGAGTTAGGCGTTCTTCATCGTGGGGCACACGGTATGCGGAGTCGTCCTCGGATGACTCGCCCCAGTCGCCTCCTACGTCCCCCGGATTTCCGAATCGTTGCCGACCTAGGGGGCGGGTGTGCTAGACTTCTTTGTCATGTTCTCTCTAATCGCTACTCGTCAGCGCCTCCTGGTGGGCCTAGTTGTTGCTACCCTGATGTTGGCCGCTGGGTCTCCATCTTTCGGTCAAGTGAATCGATGTGGAGACTGTGACCTCGACGGACGGGTTGAGATCAATGAGTTGATCGGTGCGGTGAACAACGCGCTGGACTTCTCGGGGCCTTCGCAGGATCTGGAATCCGATTTTGCCCTGCCTCCTGGGTACATTTCCCAAACCGATGCCACCAGCTATGTCGTGCGCGCCGCCGTCGTCGATTTCGCCGAGGCCGGATTTGAGGCGGGCCTGATTCGGTTTCATGCCGTGCCGCACTTCGAAAATCGTGTTGCGGTTTCGTTTAGGCTGTTCGGTATCGTCGCCGGTTCGCTCCTCGAGTCGTTGGGCCTGGTCGACGGCGATCTGATCGTGGCTGTGAATGGCGTCCCACTCGTCAATGATGATCTGGTTCTCGAGCTCGACGATCTGTTTGTCGCCGAGGATCTCCTTGTCGACATCGTTCGCAATCGAGTCGGCATGACCCTGCGCTGGCGGATCGATCCGTAGCTACGTCCCCCGGATTCCGGATTCCGCCGGATTCCGCTCCGTTGTTCATCCGTCGCTTGGTGCAATGCGTTCGACGATGGCTTGGTTGGTCGCCGGCCATGCTTCGACTGCCCAGGCTCCGAAGTCGACTCCGCTGATCCCCGCGGCGGCGATGCCGAGGTCGGGGTCGACCCAGAGGTAAGTGCCGCTTCCGCCGAAGTGACCGAACGTCCGCGCCGAGTTGCTCGGCGCCGTCCAGTGCGGCT
>JAUIGL010000030.1 GCA_030430165.1 bacterium
TTTAGGAGGCCCGGAACGGGCCGAGCCCATCGGAGCGCGTAGCGCGCACGGGGGCAAAACTCGAAACTTTAGGAGGCCCGGAACGGGCCGAGCCCATCGGAGCGCGTAGCGCGCACGGGGGCAAAACTCGAAACTTTAGGAGGCCCGGAACGGGCCGAGCCCATCGGAGCGCGTAGCGCGCACGGGGGCAAAACCAAAACGGAGAGATACTCAATGGCTGACTTTCAACTTTCCACCAACGACAAGAAGGTTCTCGATGCGCTTCGCGCGGAGTCGCTGATCGCGCGCAAATATGCCCGCTACTACGACGAGAACGAGCACGAGTTTCCGCCCGACGAACTGCCGGAAGCGGAAGACCACCCCAACTTCATGAGCCTGATGGCCAACCGCACGGCGGAGGACTCCGGCGGCAGCGTCATGTTCACCCTGATCGCCATGGGCTCGACCTGGGGCGACTACTCGGTGCGCCTGCGCCGGCGCGAGAGCGGCCTCGGCAACTCGGCGCTCAAGGCGGCCGGCACCCCGGAGCAGGTCGAGAAGTGGGGCGACCTGACCCTGGCGATGGCGATCACCGAGCCGGGCTGCGGTTCGGACCCGTCGCAAGTGCGCACCACGGCAACCCTCGACGGCGACCAGTGGGTGATCAACGGTGAGAAGATCTTCGTCACCACCGGTTGCCGCGCCGACGGCGTAGTCGTCTGGGCAACCCTCGATCGCTCGGCCGGGCGCGCCGGGATCAAGTCCTTCCTGGTCGAGAAGGGCACTCCCGGCTTCACCGTCGCGCACAAGGAAAAGAAGCTGGGAATTCGCGCCGACGACACCGCCGCCTACGTCTTCGAAGACTGCCGCATCCCGCGCGGCAACCTTCTCGGCGGCAAGGAAGAGATTCCGAAGGGCGGCTCGGGCGGCTTCCGCGGCGTGATGAAGACCTTCAACATGACGCGTCCGATGGTCGCGGCACTCGGACTCGGCATGGCCGAAGCCGCGCTCGACTTCACTCGCGACCAACTGACCGCCGCCGGCATCGATCTGGCCTACGACACCGGAACCAACACCCAGCCGGCGGCCGCGGCCAAGTTCATGGAGCTCGAGGCCACCTTCGAGGCGGCCAAGCTCACCATGCTGCGCGCCGGCTGGCTCGCCGACAAGGGCGAGACCAACAACGTCGAGGCGTCGGTCAGCAAGGCCAAGGCAGGCTCGGCCGTGCGCGAGATCACACAAGGCTGCATCGAGCTGCTCGGACCGCTCGCCGTGTCGCGCGAGCACCTGCTGGAAAAGTGGTTCCGCGACGTTCGCATCACCGACATCTACGAGGGCACCGGTGAGATCCAGCGCATGATCATCGCCCGCTCGCTGCTCGACTACACTCGCAAAGAGCTCAACTGAGCAACCCCCCGGGGTGGTGGCGTCCGCCACCACCCCCCCGAGGTAGACGGCGCCACTTGCCGGCGGCGCCGCGTCGTGCATGAGTCGCAGCGTGGGCAGCAAGGGCGTGCATCTCTTCAGCAAAGGCCTCGACATTCGCCTAGCCGGCGCACCGCGCCAGCAGATCGAGGATGGACCGCCGGTGGCGCGCGTCGCTATTCTCGGCGACGACTATCCCGGACTACGACCGAGCTTCGCGGTCGACGTCGGCTCCCGCGTCGCCCGCGGCGCGCTCCTCTTCGAAGACCGCGCGACCCCCGGGGTTCGCTTCACTTCGCCCGCCGACGGAACCGTCGCCGCCATCCACCGAGGTCGGCGACGGGCATTCCGGTCGATCGTCGTCGAGCTCAGTGCCGCCGAACGAAGCGGCCGCGGTGCGACGGTTTCTCTCGCCGGCTACTCCGCCCGGCGGCTCGATCAGCTGAGCGAGCAACAGATCTGCGATTTGTTGCTCGAGTCGGGCCTGTGGACCGCGCTACGCACGCGTCCGTTCAACACCGTCGCCAACCCGGCAACCCGCCCGGACGCCCTGTTCGTCACCGCCACCGACACGGCGCCGCTGGCGGCGAACCCTTCGGTCGTGATCCAGGCGCGCGCTGACGACTTCCGCAGCGGACTGTCGGCTCTCGCGAAGTTGCCGCGCGGGCCGGCATTCCTCTGCGTTGGCGAGACGGACGACGTGGAAGGGGCCGAACAAACCGGTTTCGCCGTCGAGCGCTTCGGCGGACCGCATCCAGCCGGCACCGCCGGAGCTCACATCCACCGATTGTTTCCGTTCGACGACGAGCGACAGGTGTGGACGATCGGCTACCAGGAAGTGATCGCCGTCGGCGCGCTCTTCCGCAGCGGCTCGATCGACTCGCGCCGCGTCGTCGCTCTGTCCGGCCCGATGGTCGAGACTCCGCGACTGGTGCGTACCCAGCTCGGCGCCTCGATTCCCGACCTGCTGCGCGGGCAGACCACGTCGGATGAATGCTTCGTCGTATCCGGCTCGGTTCTCGACGGACGCGCCGCCGACCCAAGAGAAACCGCTTTTCTCGGCCGCTACCACAACCAGGTGTGCGCGCTGCAAGCGGCCGATCCATCCACCCGCGGCGGCCCGATCCTCGCTCTCGGCCGCTTCGAGCGGATCTTCCCCTTCGACCTGCTGCCGACCTTCCTGCTCCGCGCTCTCGCCGCCGGCGACATCGAAACCGCCCAGGAGCTCGGCTGTCTCGAGCTGGTCGAGGAGGACCTGGCGTTGTGCAGCTACGTCTGCCCCGCCGGCAACGACTACGGCACCATGCTGCGCTCGATGCTGGATCGGATCCGCGTCGAGCGCGGCGAGGGCGAACGATGAGCCAGCCAGTGCTCCGCGCGCCGGCGGCTCCCTTCGTGCGCAGCGGGTTCGACCTCGACCGGATCCAGACGATCTTCGCCGCGGCGCTGCTGCCCTGCGTGGCGATGGCGGTCTACAACACCGGCTGGCAGGCGGCTCGCGCCGTCGCCGCCGGCGCGACGCCACTGGCCGACGGGCGGGCCGACTTGCTGGCTGCACTCGGAATCGCGATCGCCCCCGGCCACGCCGGCGCCTGTGTCGCGCTCGGCGCCGCCTACTTCCTGCCGCTGCTGTTTGCCTGCAGCGCCGGCGCCTGGGCGGTCGAACGGGCGACGGCTCACTTGCGCCAGCGCCGCGCCAGCGGTGCCTGGCCGCTGTTCGGTCTGCTGCTGGCGCTGACCCTGCCCCCGACGACTCCGCTGTGGCAGGCGACGCTCGGCGCGGCGTTCGGCATCCTGTTCGGCCAGGAAGTGTTCGGCGGCCCCGGTATGACCTTCGTCAACGCGGTCCTACTCGGCCGAGCGTTTCTGTTCTTCGCCTATCCCGCGGGGATGTCGGGAGACGCGCCTTGGATCGCCGCGTCGTTCGCCGGTGTCGACGGCTTCTCAGGAGCGACTCCGCTGGCGCGCGCCATGCTGCCGAGTGAGACCTTCTCCGAGATCTCGTGGCGCGACGCGTTTCTCGGATTCGTTCCCGGCTCGATGGGCGAGACCTCGGCTCTTGCTTGCGCCATCGGCGCAACGATCCTGCTCGCCACCCGGCTCGCCTCGCCGTGGATCATGGGCGGAGTCGCCTTGGGAACCTGGGCGATCGCCAGCTTCTTCAACCAGTCGGCGCCCGACCCCGGCTCGATGGCCGGCCTGCCCTTCCACTGGCACGTCGTCGTCGGCAGCTGGGCGTTCGCAACCGTATTCCTCGCCACCGACCCAGCCTCGGCTCCGTTCACCAACCCCGGCCGCCTGATCTACGGTTTCGCGATCGGCGCTCTGGCGATCCTGATCCGCGTCGCCAACGCCGCCTACGCCGAGGGCATGATGCTCGCGATCCTGTTCATGAACGTGTTCTCGCCGCTGATCAACTTCGCGGCGATGCGCCTGCACATCCTGCGCAGGAGGCGCCGCCATGCAACATAGCGTCGCCTACAAGCTGTCGTTCGCGGTCGGCCTGTGCGCCGTCTGTGCCCTCTTCGTGTCGACGTTGTCGGTGGCCCTGCACGACCGACAAGAGGCGAACCGACGCATGCTGGGTCAGGGAAGGCAGATCCTCTCGGTAGCGGGGTTGATCGGCGCGAACGACGAGTTGTCGCGCGAAGACATCGCCGAGAAGTTGTTCCGCGAGCTCGAGCCGCGAATCGTCGAGCTCGCCACTGGCGCGGTGATCGACGACGTCGACGCCCTCGCCTTCGATCAAGCCGCGGCCAGCGATGATCCGGCGACCAGCCGCGAGGTCGGCGAGAACCCGGCCGGAGTGCAGCGAGTTCCCCAGCTGGCCAAGATCTTCGTGCGGCGCGGCGACGAGGGCGACGAGACCTACGTCCTGCCGATCGAGGGCCAGGGACTGTGGGGCATCATGCGCGGGTTCCTCGCCGTCGACGGCGACGGCCGCACGATTCGCGGCATCACCTTCTACGAGCACTCGGAAACCCCCGGCTACGGCGCCGAAGTCGACACCCCCGAGTGGAAGGCCTCGTGGCCCGGGCGGCTGGCCTACGACGACGACGGGATCCCGAAAATCGCAGTCGCAAAAGGTACGGTTGGTCCGCCCGACCGCGATCCCTATCGAGTCGACGGTATGTCGGGATCGACGCTGACCGGCGACGCGGTGACCCACCTGGTGCGATTCTGGTTGGGCGACGACGGCTTCGGCCCGTTCCTGCGCAACCGACGCGAGGGAAACGCATGACTCGAAACGAGCGCGACACGCTTCTCGACCCGCTGTTCGACAACAACCCGATCGCCTTGCAGGTCCTCGGCATCTGCTCGGCCCTGGCGGTGACCAAGCAGGTCGAAACTGCGTTGGTAATGACCGGCGCCGTCCTCTTCGTCATGGTCTTCTCGAACCTCGCGGTCAGCGCTCTGCGACGACACATCCCCTCCGACATTCGGATCATCGTCGAGCTGACCATCGTCGCCACCCTGGTCATCGCCGTCGACCAGGTGTTGAAGGCGTACTTCTTCGACATCAGCCTGCGCCTCTCGGTTTTCGTCGGCCTGATCATCACCAACTGCCTGGTCATGGGACGGGCCGAAGCATTCGCGATCCACAATCCGCCGCTGCCGAGCGTGCTCGACGCGATCGGCAATGCCCTCGGCTACGGCTTGATCCTGGTGGCGGTCGCGTTCGTCCGCGAGCTGCTCGGCAAGGGAACCCTACTCGGCGCGCCGATCCTGGTCACCATCGCCGACGGCGGCTGGTACGAGCCCAACAGCTGGATGGCTCTCGCGCCATCGGCGTTCCTGCTGATCGGCTGCTGCGTCTGGGCAATTCGCGCGTGGAAGCCGGAACAGATGGAGGAGGTCGGCGATGACGTCTGAGATCGGCGACCTGCTGCTGAAGACGATCTTCACCGAGAACGTCGCCCTCTCCTTCTACCTCGGCATGTGCTCGTTTCTCGCCATATCGAGACGAGTCGACACGGCGCTCGGCATGGGGCTCGCGGTGACCTTCGTCCTCGCCGTCACCTGCCCGCTCAACCATCTCCTCCACCATTGGCTCCTCGCCAAGGGCGCGCTCGCCTGGATCCCCGGAGCCGCCGACGTCGATCTCGGATTTCTCTCCTTCTTGTTCCTGATCGGCAGCATCGCCACCACGGTGCAGATCGTCGA
Source organism: bacterium (assembly GCA_030430165.1). GTDB lineage: Bacteria > Desulfobacterota > Binatia > HRBIN30 > CADEER01 > CADEER01. The sequence goes on from JAUIGL010000030.1 coordinate 5,569, forward strand.
GATGGCGATCGGTCGGACATCGCCCCGTCTCTACGCCGCGCTCGGCGTGTTCCTCCCTCTGATCGCGGTCAACTGCGCCATCCTCGGAACCTCCCTGTTCATGATCGAGCGCGACTACTCGCTGTTCGAGAGCTTCGTCTTTGGCACCGGATCGGGACTCGGCTTCGCCTTCGCGATCGTCGCCCTGGCGGCGATCCGCGAGCAGTTGCGCTACAGCGACGTGCCGGCACCGCTGCGCGGCTTGGGGATTTCGTTCATCGTCGTCGGCCTCATGTCGTTCGGCTTCCTCGCCTTCTCGGGGATGTGAGCGAGCAGAGCCGATGCTGACCATCCTCCTCGGATTCGTCCTGTTCACCGGCATCGTCTTCGCCCTGGTGTCGATCCTGCTGGTAGCGCGCCGCCTCTTGATCGACACCGGCCCGGTCACCTTGCACATCAACGACGACCCCGATCGCAGCAGTACCGTCGACAGCGGGCGCTCGCTGCTGGACACTCTGGCCGGGCAAGGAGTCCTGATTCCCTCCGCGTGCGGCGGCAAGGGAACCTGCGGCGCGTGCCGGGTCCGCGTTCTCGACGGAGCGGGCCCGGCCCCGGCGGTCGAGCAAGGCGTCCTCGGCCGCGCCGACGCGCGCCGCGGTTACCGCCTCGCCTGCCAGGTCACGGTGCGCAAGGATCTACGGCTCGAGATCCCCGAAGATCTGCTCGAAGTCCGGCGCTGGCGCGCCCGCGTCATATCGAACCGCAACGTCGCGACCTTCATCAAGGAAACGGTCCTCGAGCTGCTTGGGGCGGATACCACCCTCCCCTCGCGCGCTGGTTCTTTCGTTCAGATCGAATGCCCGCCCTACCAGCTGCGCTACCGGGACATCGAAATCGACCAGCCCTTCGCCGCCGAATGGGAGAGGCTCGGACTGCGCGCGCTCGAAGCCGGTACCGACCAGACGACCGAGCGAGCCTACTCGATGGCCAACGATCCGAGTGAAGAGCGAGTCGTTCTCAACGTGCGGATCGCTCTGCCGCCGCCACAAGCGCCGGCGGCGCCGCCCGGCGTGGTTTCCTCGTACCTGTTCTCACTGCGCCCGGGCGACGAGGTCTCGCTGAGCGGACCGTACGGTCACTTTCACGCTCGCGACACCGATCGCGAGATGTGTTTGGTCGGCGGCGGCGCCGGCATGGCGCCGATGCGCGCCCACATCCGCGATCAGCTGCTGTTGCGCGAGACGACCCGCAAGATCACCTTCTGGTACGGAGCCCGCAGTCGGCAGGAGGCGTTCTACGTCGAGGAGCTCGAGCAACTGGCGCACCAGTTCGACAACTTCGAATGGCACCTGGCGCTGTCCGAGCCACAGCCCGGCGACGAGTGGACCGGCGCCACCGGGTTCATTCACCAGGTGTTGCTCGACCAGTACCTGGCGCGACATCGCAGCCCCGAGGAGATCGAGTACTACCTGTGCGGGCCGCCGGCGATGCTGGCGGCGTGCCTTGCCATGCTCGACGACCTCGGCGTTCCGCCGGAGAACATCCTCTACGATGACTTCGGTAGCTAGGCTGAAGCTCGCCGTGCTCGCAGGCAGAGGCGAGGCAGAGGCACAGGCAAGGGGTGGTGGTCGCTGGCGCGACGACCGATTGGGCGGGAGGTTCTCACGCGGAGTGATCCGGCGCTCCACCGGGCGGAGGGCTGCGCGGGATGTCTTCCTTCTACTCGCACTGGCGGCGTTCGCCGCTTGCTCGCAGCGGCCGGCGGCGGGCGCGCTCGAGATTCGCGGCGAGACGATGGGGACGACGTACTCCGTGGTGGTGGCGGCGAGTGACACGGGCGCCACCGAGGACGACATCCGCGGCATCGTCGACTCGCAGCTGGCCGCGGTGAACCGCAGCATGTCGAACTACGACCCGAGCGCGGAGGTGTCCCGCTTCAACCGGCACCACTCGACGGAACCATTCCCGGCATCGCCAGCCCTGCGCGCCATCCTCGCGCTGTCGCAACGGATCAGCCTGCTCACCGACGGAGCATTCGACGTCACCGTAGCTCCACTCGTCGCCGTCTGGGGGTTCGGCCCGACGCGGCGAGTCCCGGCACCGCCGAGCGCCGCCGAGCTCGCGCTGGCGCGCGATCGCACCGGATTTCGCAAGCTATCGATCGACGATGCGGCCGGAACCGTAACCAAGGCAATCGCCGGACTGGAGTGCGACCTGTCGGCGATCGCCAAGGGGTGGGCGGTCGACCGTGTCGTCGACGCGCTGGAGGCCGCCGGCCATCGCAATCTGCTCGTCGAGATCGGCGGCGATCTGCGCGTCGCCGGGATGCGAAGCCCCGGAGCTCCGTGGCGCGTTGCCGTCGAACGTCCGCTGGTCGAGCGCGGTCGCGTACAGCGCAAGCTCCTACTCACCGACCGCGCGCTGGCGACGTCCGGCGACTACCGCAGCTTCTACCAAAGCGGAGGGCGCAAGATCGCGCATCTGATCGACCCGCGCAGCGGCCGGCCGGCGGACAATCGGGTGGCATCGGCCAGCATCGTCCATCCCAGCGCGGCTCACGCCGACGCTCTGGCGACCGCGTTGATGGTGCTCGGCGTCGAGCACGGAATGCCGCTGGCACGGCGTGAAGGTTGGCCGGTTTTGTTCCTGGTGCGCGGTGAGAACGGCATCGAGGAAGTGACCAACGAGCTCTTCGACCGGCTTGCCAGTGTCGCTCCAGCCAACTCCCCGGCACCCTTGGCCGGCGACCGGACTCTGCGCTAGCATCGGACGATGGCGACCTTCCTCGCAACCTTCGCCGCGTTCTGCGTCGCCGTGCTGGCACTGTCGATCGGCCTGCTCGACGGCCGCAGCTTGCGCGGCTCATGCGGCGGACCCGAGCGCTGCGCCTGCAGCATGGCCGAAGCGCGAACCTGCCCGAGGCGGGCGGCGCGCCAATGATCGCGCTCGCAACCCTCACGGCGCGCGACTTGATGGCGCCGAAGCTGGTGACGCTGCGCCCCGAGACGCCGATCTTCGAGGCGATCCACACCCTGGTCACGCGCAACATCTCGGGCGCTCCGGTGGTCGACGAGGCAGGCCGACTGGTCGGATTGCTGTCGGAACACGACTGCCTGCGCATGATCGCCGCGGGCGAGTTTCACGACTACGGCTACTACGCCGTAACCACGGTGCGCGAGCTGATGGTCGAGGCCGCGCACACGATCGAACCGACGCTCGACCTCTACGCAATCGCCGCCGCTTTCGTGCGCCTCCGGGTGCGCCGACTTCCGGTGGTCGACGGCGCGACCCTGATCGGGCAGGTCAGCCGACGCGACGTCCTCGCCGCCCTAGACCGCGACCGCCGCAAGCGAGCGCCGGCCAAGAAGTACCCCGACTACCCGGCGGGCCGCGAACCCAGCGGCCGCTGAGCTCCTGCTTGGACGCTCGGCGCAGCCGGCATTGGCCTGCGAGGCCAGCGGCCTCGCTTTGGACGCCGGGCTCACGCCCGGCTTTGGACCAGCGCGGAGCGCGCTAGTCAGCGGGCGTCAGCTTGACCACGTAGGCCTTGGTCTTGCCTTCGCTGACGCGGCCGCTGCGCGGCCGGAAGAAACCGAGCCAGGCCATCCAGTACTTGTCGTTGTAGGCGTCGCCCATGCGGTCGATCAGCGCGGGGTCGGTGACCTCGCGCGCCTCGCCGATCAGGTGGGGGCCGTCCTTTTCGCCGACCCAGACGAAGAGCGGACTGCCGTTGGCAAGTCGCTTCGCCTTCCAGCTGGTCGGCGAGGTGGTGAAGAACAGCTCGTCTCCGTCGCTGTAGTAGAACCACACCGGAGCGAGCGAGCTGCGCTCGCCGTTCTTGCGGCGCGTCGCGGTGTAGATGTAGTCGGACGTCCGCAGCAGCTCTCGGGTCTCGACCGGCAACTCGGCCGCTGCCGCCGAATCCGGGTAGACGCAGCAAGCCAGCACCGCCAGCGCCGAACCAACGATCCATCGTGTCATCGCGTCCTCCTGCGGCTGTCTCAGCCGAGAGCGCGCGGACCGGAAAACAGGCCGCCCGGTCCGTCGCGCAGCGGTTTCGGCAACGGAAAGTTCACGTTCTCTTCGGTCGTGGTCAGATTGCGCACCGACTCGAAGCCGAGGCTGCGCAACTTGTCGACCGTTCCCTGGACCAGCGACTCCGGAGTCGACGCTCCGGCGGTGAGGCCGACGGTCCGCAAGTCACGCACCACAACGGGGTCGACGCCCTCGCCGTCTTCGATCAAGCTCGCCGGCGTGCCGGCTTGGCGAGCGACCTCCACCAAGCGGTTCGCGTTGCTCGAGTTCGGCGAGCCGATGACGAAAACGAACTGCGACTGGCGCGCCAGCTCCTTGACCGCAGTTTGCCTGTTCTGCGTCGCGTAGCAGATGTCGTCCTTGCCCGGGACCTGGACGTTGGGAAAGCGGCCGCGAATGGCGTTCATGATGTCTCGGGTGTCGTCCACCGACAGCGTCGTCTGGGTGACCACCGCGAGCTTGCCCGGGTCGGCGACGACCAGCTTCTCGACGTCCTCGATCGATTCGACCAGATGCATCCGGCCCGGAGCGTGGCCCAGCGTCCCCTCGACCTCGACGTGGCCACGGTGCCCGACGACGATGATTTCGTAACCGTGTCGCGCCCGCTGCAGCACCTCGAGGTGGACCTTGGTCACCAGCGGACAGGTCGCGTCGATCACCCGCAGCTCACGCTGCCGGGCCTCTTCGCGCACCGCAGGCGACACGCCGTGGGCACTGAACACCACCAAGCTGCCGCGCGGAACGTCGGCGAGGTTCTCGACGAAGCGGGCGCCGCGGGCGCGCAGGCCCTCGACGACATGGCGGTTGTGGACGATCTCGTGGCGAACGTAGACGGGCGGACCGTGCTGCTCCAGCACCAGCTCGACGATCTCGATCGCATAGGAGACACCGGCACAAAAACCGCGCGGGCTCACCACCAGAATCTCCCGTTGGCCAGAAGCGCTCATCGATCTAACGCTGCCACGCCCTCGGCGCCGGGACAAGAGTGGCCACCCGACGTGAAATCGCCCGATGCGAAATCGCCCGACGCGAAATCGGCCCAAGCCGATTTCCGTACCCGAACTTCTCCCCCTGCGGGGGAGATGCCCCGGCAGGGGCAGAGAGGGCCAATGGAATGACTTCGCCACCGGCGAACAACAACTCGGTGCGTCGGCTCCGCCGACGTCGTCAGAGACCCCCTCTCCTCGATCCTCCCCCATAGGGGGAGGAAGTCTTTGCCGATTTCCGTACGAAGGCAGCGGGAGCGCCAAGTCCACTCGTGCTGCCAGTTGACTGGACGGCAGCGGCGCGGCAGATCGGGCGCATGGATGCAGCGCCGCAGTGTCGTCGATACAAGTCGGGGGCGCCGGCGTCGGTACGGCCGCTGCTCGTCGCGGCGATCGGCGCGATCCTTCTCGCCGGGAACGCGCTCGCGGCGAGCGAGGTGGCGGTTCCGGTGCGGCTCGACTCGGGGTTTCTCGAGCAGCTGTTGGTCGAGACGGTGTTCACCGACGGCGATCGCACCGCCGAGGTGCTCACCGACGCGCACGGCTGCAACCGAGTCGTCGTATCCGATCCGTCGGTCGGCACACGCGAGGATCGGATCGTGCTGCGCATGCAGGCGTCGATCCGCACCGGCATGTGGATGGGCCGCTGTGTGCAGCTCTACCGCTGGGCCGGCGCGATCACGGCGCTGCAAGAACCCTACGTCGACGCCGAGGCGGCGGTGCTGCGCTTTCGCGTCGTCGACTCCGAGGTCGAAACGGCGAGTGGCGGCAAGGGGGTGAGCGGGCGCGCTTGGGACGTGATCAAGTCGAGGATTCATCCCCGCCTCGAAGGCCTGATCGTCGACCTGCGTTCGCCGGTGAACGAGATCGCGCGACTCCTGCCCCTGTTTCTCTCCGAGCAGGACCTGACCCGAACCCACTTGGTCCTCGACTCACTGCGCCTGGCCAATCCCCGGGTCTCGGACGACAGCCTCGTCGTCGATCTCGCGGTGACGCTCAGCGAGGCGACGGCGACGCCGGTCGCACCGGCGCCCGAGCCGCCGCTCGCCGCCGACGAGCTCGCCGCCTGGAACCTGGCGTGGCAGCGCTGGGATGCGTTCGTCACCTTCGCCGTGGTTCATCTGGCCGACGAGCAGCGTTCCGAGAAGCAAGTGCGCGAGCTGCGCCAGGTGTTCCTCGAAGCGCGCTACGACCTGGCCCAGGCGCTGGTCGAGGAGCCCGACCGCGCGCGCGACCCGGTGCGGCGGTTGTTCCTGCGCACCTGGAAACGACTGCGCCCGCTCTTGCGCGAGATCAGCATCGGCCTGCCGGGGGAGGCCGCGCTGCGCTATTTGAGCCTGATCGGCGCCGGCGATGCGTTGCGCGCGATCGATCAGCTCGGCCCCGACGTCGGTGTCGACATCTCCGCCGACGGACTACGCCGCCTGGCCCGCCTGATCGATCCGCAGGCAGCCGGCGATCCCCTCGAGTACGACACCGAGGTCGACCCCGAGCTGCGACGGATGCTCGGTCTCGGCACGCCGCTCCCCCTGCCGACCGCGGTCGCAACGCCCGACAACGATTCGGCGCACTTGCACCGACTGTTCGACTGGCTCTTCCCCCCTGCCTTCGCCGCCGAGCCCGACGCCGACCCCGAGGTTGGCGAGTTGTCGAAGCGCTTGCGCGGATGGGCGCCGGACGCAACCGACGCCGGCTTGTACCTGCCGCTCGCGCTGCGCCTGCTCGATCTCACCGGCGAGCGGGGACTCGCCGAACGTCCGCTCGCGGCGGACTTCCGGCCACTGTTTCGTCCGCTGCTGCTCGCCGCAGCCTGGCAGGAGAGCTGCTGGCGCCAGTACATCCGAGTAGGCGGCTCGGTGCAGACCATCACCTCGGCGGCCGGCTCGCTCGGCGTGATGCAGGTCAATCAGCACGTCTGGCGCGGCATCTACGACGTGCGCGGGCTGCGCGACGACTTCGCCTACAACGCGCTCGCCGGCACCGAGATCCTGCTCCACTACCTGATCGACTACGCGATCAGAAAGGGCGAGCACACCGCTACCGGCAACACCGAGAACCTCGCCCGCTCCACCTACGCCATGTACAACGGCGGCCCCGGACACATGCGGCGCTACCGCAAGCCCTACAAGAGCGCCCACCTGAGGGAAATCGACGCGGCATTCTGGCAGAAGTACCGCGAAATCCGCGACGGCAACGACCTCGCGGTGCGGCGCTGCTTCCAATGAGACGACGAGGCCAGACAAACGCCCGTGACGCGCGCTCACCACCGCCCCTTCCCCGCCGGACCGAAACCTCGCTAAGGTGCGGAACGATGAAACGATCCGACCAGCAGCGGTAGCGGGGAGAGCCAGAGTGACAAACGACGAACACGCGCGGCCGGCCGCGGCCGCCGAAGAACCACTGTACGACCCGGACATCCCGACGCCCAGCCACGGCGAGCGCGCGCGCACTCTCGCCGAGCAGGCGAAGACGGCGACGCTCGGTACGATCTGCCAGGCGCCCGAGGGCTATCCCTACACGTCGTTCGTGACGGTGGCGTTCGATGACGGCGATCCGGTGTTCTTGATCAGCGGCCTCGCCGAGCACACCAAGAACCTCGCCCGCGACGAACGCGCCTCACTGCTGGTGGCGGAGTCGGTAGCCGAGGACCCACTGGCAAACGGCCGCGTCACCCTGCTCGGGCCCTGCACGCGGCTGGCAGGAGACGGCGGCAGCGCGCGCGATGCCTTTCTCGCCGCGCATCCGAACGCCTCCTACTACGCCGACTTTCGCGACTTCGCTTTCTGGAAGCTGCGCGTCGAATCGGTTCGCTACATCGGCGGCTACGGGCGCATGTCCTGGGTCTCCGCGGAGGACTGGCGCTCCGCCACGGCCGACCCGCTCGGCGGCGAGGCGCAGGGGATCCTCGACCATATGAACCAGGACCACGCCGACGCCCTGGTCACGTATTGCCTGGCGCTGTCCAGAGCCAGCGACGTGTCGAGCGCGACCATGACCGGAGTCGATCGCTACGGCTTCGAAATGTCCGCGGTCACCGCCAAAGGCCCGCGACCAGTCCGCGTCGCCTTTCCCCACACCGTCTCGACGACCGATGAGGTGCGACGGGTCTTGATCGAACTGTTGCGCGACGCCCGCGCCCAGCTCGCTGGATAGCCTACTCGCTGTCGTGAAAGATCAGACCGAGCGCGTAGCGCTCGCCGCGAGTGATCGTACCGGCGCCGTGTTTGATCATCGCCCGGCGGTAGCCGCGTGCGCCTTCTACCGGGCGCTCGGCGTTGGGAAAGACGACCGCTTCGCCGCGCTCGGGTGCGTGCACGCTGACCCGCGACTGCATGCGCGCGACGTGCTCGGTGAAGACGAACTCCCCACCCTGGTAGTCGACGCCCTTGCGGCTCAGCGGGATCACCACCTGAAACGGAAACGATCGAGCGCCGTAGCGATCCTGGTGCAGGCAATTGTAACCGCCCTCACCGTAGCGCAGCAGGAGCGGCGTCGGCCGTTGCTGGCCGGCGGCGTGGCAGATGCCGAGGTACTCGGTGAGGGTGTCGGGGTAGTGGGCATTCTTGCCGAGCTGGCGCATCCACTCATTGGCGAGGGGAACCAGGCGGCGGTAGAAGCGGCCGCGCAGGCCGGCGACGAGCCGCGGCAGCGGATACGAAAAGTAGCGGTACTCGCCGCTTCCATAGCGGTGATGGTCCATCGAGATCGTCTTGCGGAATCGGGAGTCGTCCCGGTAGAGCTCGATCAGCTGACCGCACTGACGGGCGTCGAGAATCCCCGGCAGGCGACACCAGCCTTGCTCGTCGAGTGCGCGCAACGCGTCGGACCACTGCGGCTGGCGACCTCCCATCAGGCGACCCGCGGCTCGCGCTCGATCTGGGGGAGCTTCGAGACGTCGTCCATGAGCGACGCATAGCGAATCGGACGGAGGCGGGCTAGGTTGCGTGTCGCTCCACAAGAAGAAGGCTGGGGCTTGGGCTGAGGCTGGAGGCTGGGGAGCAGCGCCACCTGGAGCCTCAGCCCAAGTCCCAGCTCTCCCAGCAAGGTCGAATCGCCATCAAAAAAGATGAGAGTCCTCCGTACACCCGATCGACGGTTCGACGAGCTACCGGGCTACTGGTTTACGCCGCACTACATGGACCTACACGGTAGCGCGGCGAGCTCGCTGCGCATGCACTACCTCGACGAGGGCGCGGACGACGCGCCGGTGGCACTGCTGATGCACGGCGAGCCTTCTTGGTCGTTCTTGTACCGGGCGATGATCCCGCCGCTGGTCGCCGGCGGGATGCGCGTCGTCGCGCCGGACCACATCGGCTTCGGCCGCTCCGACAAGCCGGCCGCGGTACACGATTACACATACGCGAGGCACGTCGATTGGTGCGCCGAGCTGCTCGAGAGACTCGATCTGCGCCGGGTCACGCTGTTCTGCCAGGACTGGGGCGGACCGATCGGCCTCAGCCTGGTCGAGCGAGCTGCGGGTCGTTTCGCCGCGGTCGTCGCCGCCAACACCATTCTGCCGACGGCGCAGGCGCCGCCGCGCGGCGAGGTCGAGGGCTGGCCCGGCGAGGTCATCGAGATGTGGATGGAAACCGCGCGCTCGGCTGCCGAGCTGGCGATCGGCGACATCGTCCAGGCGGTCACCGTCGACGAGCTGCCGGCCGACGTGGTCGCCGCCTACGACGCGCCCTTCCCCGACGAGTCGTACAAGGCCGGCGCCCGCGCCTTCCCGCAGATCATTCCGGTCGATCCCGACGACCCCGGAGCGCGGCACAACCGCGCCGTCTGGCAGTTTCTCGAGAGCTTCGAACGGCCTTTCGTCACCGCGTTCAGCGATGCAGATCCGACGACCGCGGCCTGGGCCGAGGTGTTTCAGCGCCGTATCCCCGGGGCGCGTGGACAGCGGCACCGCACCGTGCGCGGCGGACACTTCCTGCAGGAGGACTGCCCGGGCGACCTGGCGGAGATCGTTCTCGGCGCGCGCGGCGATTGATCTGGGCTCGGGTCAGCCGACGCTGCGCATGTCGTCGCCAGCCGAGCCTTCGTCGGCGATCGACCGGGCGCGAGCGCGCGCGCCGATGTGCAGGGAGGCCTCGTCGGCGCGGCGCGGCAGGGACAGGCGAACCGTCGTCCCTTTGTCGATCTCGCTCTCGATGTCGAGCGTGCCGCCGAGCAGCAGGATCAGCTCGCGCACCAGCGGCAAGCCGACACCGAGCCCGCCGTAGCGGCGGGTGAACGAACCGTCGACCTGGCGGAAGTCGTCGAACACCAGGGCGAGGTCGGACGAGGCGATACCGATCCCGGTATCGGCGATCGACAGCTCGACCCGGTCGTCGCCGGCGAGGCGCGCCATGACGTGGATCCGCCCCTGGTTGGTGAACTTGGCGGCGTTGCTCAGAAGACCGCTCAGCGCCTGGGTCACCTTGCGGCGATCGGTCGACATGGCGTCGGCGCCGGCATCGACCTGCCAGGACACCGTGACCGGCTTGTCGGCGACCTGGTCCTTGGCCTGCTCGACCAGCTCCTGAATGATCTCGCTGAGCGAGAGGCTCTCCGACACCACGCGGCCGTAGCCGGCGCGCAGCTCGGCGAAGGTCAGCAGCTCCTCGAGCAGATTCTTCAAGCGCCGGCCGTTGACCCGCATCCGTTCGATGCTCTCGCCGACCATCGGATCCTCGTGGTCGCTGATCGCGCTGTCGAGTATCTCGAGATAGCCGAGGATGGCGTGCAGCGGCGTGCGAAACTCGTGCGACACCGTCGCCAGGAACTCGTCCTTGGTCTGCGCCGCATTCTGCGCCTGGTCCGACTGCGCCGCCGAGTAGAGCGCGCCCGCCGCCGTGTGGGCGACGATCTGGCAGATCCAGCGCTCGCGATCGGTCAGCGGAGCGCGACCGCTGCAGTCGACCAGCAGAGTTCCCAGCGTCTCCTTGCGCGAGCGCAGCGGAAACGCCACCACTCGCTCGCCGGGGTCGTCGCCGACGTCGCTGTCGACGATGCGACAGCGCGCGCCCTCACAGGTGCCTTCGACGAAACGGCCCATACCGCGCACGAACTCTTCGGTCACTTCGCTCTCGGAGAACGCACCCGAAAGATCGAGCAGCAATCGCAGCTGGCGCTGGTCCGCTTCGGCCGTGATGCGCCGGCGACGCTCGTGCTTGAGCTGTTCGACCAGCGACGCGTAGAAAACTCCGATCAGGAAGAAGAAGGGCAGTCGAACCCACACCGTCGGCGCCAGCGGCTCGCCGCCCGACATCCACAGCCAGTATCCGTACATGCCGACGACCAGCGCGCTGCCGATCGCCACCTGGCCGAGGGTCTCGCCGACCGACACCAGGAATACGGTGAAGAAGTAGGCCAGCAGCAAGTCCTGCGAGACCGACTGACTCCACGACAGACAAACCAGGATGAGCGCCGTGTCGGCCAACAGCAGCATCGGACCGAAACGCGGGTCGTCGAAGCGTTCGCGCGGAACCGCGATCAGCGCCACCTGCGAGCCGACGAAGGCGAGGACCGCCAACCCGGCAGAGCCCATGGCACCTGCGTCGCCCGCCAGCGCCAGATAGGCCGCCGTGGCAACCACCACCGAGCGAACGACGAGAACCAGCCGCTTGCGATCCATCCACGCGGATGGGCTGATCAGCGGACGTCCGGAGAACCGCGGTTTGCTGCTGTACATGGCCACGCCACCCAATTCTGCAAGTGCAATGCCATGGCGTAATCCCGAAAAGCTCGCGGAATCGGGCTAGCCGGGTTGCGAAATGTGAGGTCGGAGCAACGTTTCGCGGTGATATCGTAACGATCTTTTCTTGGGATCTGGGAGCTGGGATTTGGGATCTGGGGGCTGCTGGTTTTTCTATCCACAGATTACGCCGATTACGCAGATTGGGGTTCAGCTCCTCCGGGTGAAAATCTGTGGATATAAAATTGAGCCGAGCCCGGCTTTGGAGGCGCGCCTCTTGGCGAGAGGGCCCGCGTCGTCACTTCGAGGCACCGATCTCGTCACTGCTCAGAGTCGCAATCCCGATCCACAGTGGCTCATTTCTAATCCACAGATTTTCACAGATTCTCACAGATTAAGGGTACCGCTCGGGCAGGCGCCGCCCTGAAACCCAATCGGCGTAATCTGCGAAATCTGTGGACAAAAAAGTGAGCCGAGATGTTCCTTCGGGGCGCGGCTCTTGGCGGGAAAACCCGTGTCGCCACTTCGGACGCCGACATCAACAACCGGAGAAACAGCAGCGGAGCGTTGCCAACCGGGACCTGATAGTAAGGAGGGGCCCTAGAAAAGATCCCCACGGATTGGGGATTTTCTTCTTTTCAAATACGGGAAAGTTCGATTTATCGAGCCCGAATTCTAACTTTTGCGTATTTAAAATACGGAAAAGTTAGAAAGTGACCAAGTTCTCCTTTCTTGCAGTTTAACTTTCCCGTATTTCAAATACGGGAAAGTTAAAGACCTATGGCTCTCTATCTCGTCGGTGAAAACCTGGACAAGGCCCGGAGCCACTACCAAGCGGAGACCGGGAAGCTCGTCCAGCTAATGCGCGGCATCTACGTCGACGCGGACGATGACATCGACAGTGTCGTCCTCGAGCATGCGGTGCGGATCGCACGGTACCTGTATCCAAAGGCTTATCTCTCGGGGGCCAGCGCGGCCCTCTTGGGTCCGACAGCCGACGGCCGGCTCTTTCTCAGCGCGCGACGCAGTCAGCGCACACGCATACGCGGACTCGAGATCATCCAGAACGTGGCCCCCAAGCACCCCTCGACGAGCGAGGCGATCGTCGAGGACGACATGGGAGAAATGCGTGTCACCGCATCCTCTCCGAGGCAGCGCCTTCTCGAGGCGTTTCGAGTGCGGAGCGAGCACGCCAGCGCGATCGGCGACGAGATGCGCGCGGCCACGGCGCAGCAGCTCATCCAGGATCTGGGCAGCGCCCAGGCCGCCAGCGACGCCGTCTGGGCACTGGCGCGCGAGAACGGGTGGCTCCGCGAGGGAGACGCTGCCGAGCGCTTTCTAATGCAGCGCCACGAGACGTCCGCAGTCGTCAACAGGGCGCAGCTCGACCTGATCGTCGCCTGGCATGGTGCTCCCATAGGCCACCTGACGCACGACGGATTCGACTGGCGATGGAAGCCCATCGCCAGCGGCGGACCGCAACTCGTCCGACAGACCACACCGGGCAAGCTGCCGCCTTTCATCGAGTCGCTGCTCCCCGAGGGATGGCTCGGAAGGGTGCTGCAAGACAAGACCGAACGAGAAACACTGCGCACCGGCAAACGCTATATGTCGAACGTGACGATCGTCGCGAACCAACGCGAGCTCGCCGTTCTTCCCCCCGATGTCCTGCTCACGTCTCTCGCCCGCTGGAGACGCGGAGAGGTCTTCACCGGACACTACTCCGGGCCGGAACGGGACGACATCGAGTCCCAGTTCGAGCACGCCCTCGCCCAAACCTACCGCAACGCCGAGACGCCTCGACTCTCCGGAGTCCAGATCAAGGCTCCGATGTTTCTGGCCGAAGACGGAACGCTATCAATCAGCACCGGCAAGCCCTTCACGCATATCCTCAAGCCGGGCGGCACGGGCGGCTTCGAGTCCCTTCCCATCGCCGAGTGGTTGGCTCTGACATTGGGTCGAGCCGCCGGGTTGGAGGTGTCGCAGACCGCGTTGATCGCAATGCCCGAAGGAACGCCTCCCGCATTGATCGTCGAGCGCTTCGACATTCGCGAAAGCCTCGAAGATCGGCGCATGTTGGCACTCGAGGACTTCTGTTCGGTGCTCGATCTAAAGCCCGAGGCCAAATACGAGGGAACGATCGAGAGGATGGCGCGCACCCTGCGACCACTGTCGACCGCCCCGGAGAAGGACCTATTGATTCTATTGAAGCGCGCTTTGTTCGCGTGGCTGATCGCGGACGGCGACATGCATCTCAAGAACGTGGCCTTGCTGAAGATCGCCGAACCGGGAGACGAGACCTTCCGAAGTGTTCGAATCGCCCCTCTCTACGACTCTGTGACGACGCGCATCTTCCCGGGACTCAAGTACGACCGCCTCGCACTCAAGATCAACGGCAAAGACGAGAACCTGAAACGCAAGGACTTCCGCACCTTCGCCAGCACCGCCCAGATCGGGGCACGTCAAGCCGAAACCGCCATCGACGAACTAGTAAGGGGATTGTCCGAGGGCATCGAGGCAACCAGTCTCCCCGAAGCCTGGGACAGCAACGACCAGAGTCAGCGCACGTTCAACGAAGCCCTGGCTCTGTGCCGCGACCGCCTTTCCAAGTTCGACTGACGAATTTTTCCATTTGTTCGCTCGGGCATCCGTCGGCCGACTTTCTATCCACAGATTACGCCGATTACGCAGATTGGGCTTCAGCTTCTCCGAATCCTGACAACCCAATCTGTGAGAATCAGTGAAAATCTGTGGATAATGAAGTCGAGCATATCGCCATGGGAAACTCGGGGAGCAGTCGCCTATTGATGTTGGTTCCCAAATTTCCCAGTGGAGGCTGAGGGACGTGCGCCGCGAGTGCCGATGGGAGAAGGAATCCGGCGCGCAGCCAGCGCCGCGTCCTCCTCCTCTACCAGAGGGTCCGCACCGGGTAGTGGGTGAATTGCTCGTCCGGTGTGACAATCGTGAGTGAGCCAGCGATCGCCTGGCAAATCAGCATACGATCGAATGAGTCCCGGTGGACGTCGGGCAGGCGCGTCAGGTGCAAGGTCGAATCTTCGTCCAGCGCGAGGCTCTCAAAGCCGTGCGCAAGTCTTTGATCTGGTACGAACTGCGCGGGCGGTGCTGGTAGCGGTAGCTTGCCGAGCCGGTTCTTGATCGAGATCTCCCACGCCGACACGGCGCTGAGCCAGACCTCGTTCGACGGATCTCTGATCGACTCTCTCGCAGTCTTCGACAGCGCCGCGTTGTCTTGGATGCACCACAGGAACGTTACGGTATCGAGAAGCAACTTCACTGCGAGTCGCCCTCGAACGCAACCAGGAGATCCTCGGGCAGCGGATCAAAGAACTCACGGGGAATGTCGAACGTACCTTTGGCGAGACCGATAGGACGCGGTTCGGAACGACGACGGGCGATCGGCCGAAGCTCGGCGATCGGCACATTGCGTCGACAGATGACCAGAGTCTCACCGTTTTCGACGGCGCGCAGGTGCTTTGAAAGGTCGCTCTTGGCCTCGTGGATATTGATCTCTTTCATGGGCTACTACTAGCCCAAGTTCTTGACCCGAGCAAACCGGCCGCCTGGGGGGGGGCCCATCGGGGTCGGACCATTCCAACCCCCCGAAATCAGGCCATAAAGGCGGATTTCCAGCCCGAATAAACGCACGAGCCGAATCGCTTGCGAGCTTCAAAAAGTCAGCTGACCCAGCGGTTGCGATCCTGCGCGAACCGGAGCCGACCCCGCATTGCCACCAGTTGGGGGCTGCTGGTTTTTCTATCCACAGATTACGCCGATTACGCAGATTGGGCTTCAGCTTCTCCGAATCCCGAAAACCCAATCTGTGAGAATCAGTGAAAATCTGTGGAGAAAAAATTGAGCCGAGCTGAGCCGAGCCTGGCTTTGGAGGCGCGCCTCTTGGCGAGAGGGCCCGCGTCGTCACTTCGAGGCACCGATCTCGTCACTGCTCAGAGTCGCAACCCCGATCAGCAGCGGCTCATTTCCAATCCACAGATTTTCACGGATTCTCACAGATTAGGGGTACCGCTCGGGCAGCCGGTGCCCTGAAAACCAATCGGCGTAATCTGCGAAATCTGTGGATAAAAAATGAGCCGAGCTGTGTCTTTGGGGCGCATCTCTTGGCGAGAGCACCACCGGGTCACTTCAGGGCGCCGGTTACTTCTCGTTGCCGAGGACGATTACGCAAGACACTGCGCCGGGGCCGCCTACGTTGTGGGCGAGGCCGAGGTGGGCGTCGGCGATCTGGCGCTCGCCGCAGTTGCCGCGCAGTTGCTCGGTGGTTTCGTAGATCATGCGCACGCCGCTGGCGCCGATCGGGTGGCCAAACGACTTGAGACCGCCGCTCGGGTTGATCGGCAGGTCGCCGCTCAGCGAGGTGCGGCCCTCGGCGATCCAGCCGGGCGCCTCTCCCTTGGCGCAGAAGCCGAGGTCCTCGATGTTCGACACCTCGGTCCAGGTGAAGCAGTCGTGCACCTCGGCGAAGTCGATGTCGGAGGCGGCAATGCCCGCCATGTCGTAGGCCTGCTTCGACGCGTTACTCGTCGAGCGGAAGCCGAGGTAGTCGAAGGTCGGATCGTAGTACGGACGGCCACTGGTCACCGACAAGCCGACACCCTTCACCCAGATCGGCGCATCGGTGTACTTGGCGGCGAGGTCGGCGCGGCAGAGTATCGCCGCCGCCGCGCCGTCGGTGGTCGGACAGCAGTCGAACAGCCCGAACGGCGACGAGATCATCGGCGCCGCCAGAACCTTCTCCTCGGTCACCTCGCTGCGCAGGTGCGCCTTGGGATTGCGCGCTCCGTTGTAGTGGTTCTTGACCGCGACCTTGGCCAGCGTCTCGCGACCGACGCCAAAGGTGTGCATGTAGCGATTGGCGGCGAGCGCAAACAGTCCCGGCGCAGAGTTCCCCTTCGCCAGCAGCGGATGCCCGAAGCGCGGCAGACCGCGCCCGCCGCGGTCCTTCAATTTCTCGGCGCCGAGCACCAGCACGACGTCGTACGTCCCCGAAGCGATCGCCATGCAGCCGTTGCGAAACGCGTCGGTGCCGGTGGCGCAGTAGTTCTCGACCCGCGTGATCGGACGGTCGTAGAGTCGCAGCGCGTCGCCGAGCGAAACCGACGCCTTCCCGCCCGACGGTCCCGGCATGTACGTGCCGAGATACCCCGCCTCGATCTCCGCCGGATCGATTCCCGCGTCGTCGTACGCCTGGAACGCGGCATCGCAAATCAAGTCCTCGTAACCCTGATCGAAAAGATCACCGAACTTCGTACAACCGACGCCTATGACCGCAATCTGATTCTTCATCGACATTAAGACCCAAGACGATTCTAAGACCCAAGACCCAGGACCCAAGACCCAAGACCGCCGTACCCCGTACCCCGTACCCCGTACCCCGTACCCGCCGATCCGGCCTAAGCCCGGATCGGCTTCGCTTTCCAATAGTAATTCCGGTTACCCGCACCCTCGTGCAAGCGGCGGTAGGTGAGCGCGACGCGGGCGCCGATGTCGATGGTGTCGGCGTCGGCCACCTGGAGATAGAGGCGACCGCCGCCGTCGGCGTCGACCACGGCCATCGGCAGCGGGTGCTCCAGGTTGGCGATCAGGTGGTCGACGGTAAACGTGAATACCGTCCCCGCGCGCGCGATCGGGACGTCGTCGAGGCACTCGCGCTTCTCGCAGGCGATGCACACTCGCGCCACCGGGTACTGCACCTGGCCGCACTCGCGGCAGCGGCTGCCGTGCAGCCGGACGTTCTGGGTTAGCTCTTTGCTCTCGAGGACGTTGGTGACGACGTCGGTCGGCTCGTCGACCTCGACCAGCCGCCGGTACTTCAAGTACTTCTCGTACGACTCCAGCGGCTCGCCGGCATCGATCCAGGACTGCACCGGCACTTCGGCGCGTCCGCCGTCGATCGCCGCGGTGACGCGGAATAGAATGACATCGGCGCCCTCGCCGAAACCGCCGACCAGAATCAGATCGCCCGCCGCCGCCGTGTCCAGCGCCCGCGCCAGCAACAGCAGCGCTTCCGCCGAGCCGGTGCAGCCGATCTCCGGCGCCAGCGACGGCACCAACTGTTCCGACGCGAACCCGAGCGACTTGGCGAGATCGGCCGCGGCCCGCGTGTCCGGCGAATAGAGCGCCAGCTTCGCAATCGCCGCCGGCTCCAGCCCCTGGCGCTGCAGCACCGCACCGATCGCCGGCGCGAGATCGCGCGCGTAGCCGTGCAGGTTGGAGAAACGGCCGCCCGCCACCTGTACCGATTGCTGGCGATCGGTGCGCCAGTGATAGGTGAACTCCTCGGCGATCGAAACCGCGTCGACCAGCTCGGCGATGACGTCGTCGCCGTCCGACACCACCAGCGCCGCAGCGGCGTCGCCCAGCACTCCCTCGAGCTCGCTGTCCGGCGACGCCAGCCGCACGTCCGCCGCAGTCACCAGGACATCGGTCGCCGCCCCCGCCTGCACCGCCCGCAGCGCCGCAAGCAGCGCGCTCACTCCGCAGCGCGTCGATCCGCCGAAGTCGGCACTGAACAGCTCGCGCGGCAGATCACACGCCGTCGCCACCACACTCGCGCACTGCTTCTCGAGATACGGCGAGCTGGTGCTGGCAAAGTGAACGCCGCCATACACGCGTCCGACGCCGCAACCGAGTGCCGCCTCGACCGCCATCGTCAGCGCATCCTCGTCGTAATTGGCAACGGCAACCGCCCCCTTCCCCGCACGTCCGCCCCAGGCGCGGGAGATCTCGCTGCGCGGCAGCCGCGGCCTCGGAACGTAGGGGGCGTATCGCGAGATTCCGATCATTCGGGGTTCAGCCAGGAAGAGAAAAACTCAACACGGGTAAACACGGATGGACACGGATGCGAGAACCGAGGCCCGAGCTTGAAGACAAAACCGGTGTTCACCCGTGTTCATCCGTGTCGATCCCTTTATCTGCCAGTGGGTCAACCATGACCGCGTCCGCGAGTGTTATTCTATATCCGGCCGCGCCGCCAGGCCGAGCTCTCTCATCTTGCGCCATAGGGTCGATCGACTCACACCCAGCGCTGCTGCTGCGGCGGCCTTCCTGCCGCCACTTCGGCGCAGAGCTTCCCCGATCCGCTCGCGTTCGCGCGGCGCGCTCACTTGCAGCGGGGTTTGCTCCGGCGGGGCTTCGCCGCGTAGCTCGGGCGTCAGGTCGGACAGCGCGAGGGCGGGTCCGTCGCCGACCACGAAAGCATGCTGGACGACGTTGCGTAGCTCGCGGACGTTGCCCGGCCACGGGTAGGCGAGCATCGCGTCTCGCGCCTCCGCCTCGATGCTGTCGATGCGGCGCATCCCCTCCCGGTTGAACAGGTCGACGAAGTGCCACAGCAACGCCTCGACCTCGCCGGTGCGCTGGCGCAGCGGCGGCAGGAAGATCGGCACGACGCGAATGCGGTAGCGTAGGTCGTCGCGGAAGCGCCCCTCCTCGACCTCGCGGCGCAGCGCCTTGTTCGACGCCGACAGCAGCCGAACGTCGACCCGCGTCGGCTTGGTGGCGCCGAGCGGGAAGAAGCTGCGCTCCTCGATGACCCGCAGGAGATGCGCCTGCAGGTCGAGCGGCATCTCCGCCACCTCGTCGAGAAACAGAGTCCCCGTGTCGGCTTGCGCGAACAGTCCGCGATGGTCGGCAACCGCGCCGGTGAACGCCCCGCGCTTGTGACCGAACAGCTCGGACTGCAACAAGGTCGGCGACAAGGTCGCGCAGTTGATCGCCCGAAACGGCTTGTCGTGGCGAGCACTGCGCTCGTGGATGGCGCGCGCCACCAGCTCCTTGCCGCTGCCGCTCTCGCCACGGATCAACACGGTGCAATCGGTACGCGCGACCCGGTCCACCAAACGGAAGACTTCCTCCATTTCGGGCGCCTGGGCGTAGATGCCGTGAAAGCTGCGAAGCGCGGCCTCCTGCGGACGTTTCAAAACGTTGCGACGCATGGTGCAACATTACGACATTTCGCCCTCTGGGGCGAACCGGAGGGGCCAATCGCGGCAACTGCACGGGGCTGGCACTGGTCTTGCGATTCTTCGGAGTGATCCCATTGCGAGGAAGTCATGCAGAAGAACCGATCATCCAGAATCGTCGTCACCGACGGCCTGTCGGTAGCGGGAGCCCCGGCGAGCGGGGCGGAAGTAAGGAACCTGGCGCGCGACGGATACCGCTCGATCGTCGACTTGCGCAGCCTGGGGGAGCCGGTCTCTGGGCTGGCGCCGCAGGTCGAGCGGCGCATCGCCGCCGACTCCGGCCTCGACTACCGCAGCTGTCCGATGTCGCTGCCCTCCCTCGGCTCGCCGGCGATGCGCGACCTTCACCTTGCCCTTTGGTCGGCCGAGCCGCCCACCCTGGTGCACTGCGGCAGCGGCCGGCGAGCCGCGGTGTGCGTACTCATCCATCTCGGCTGCCAGGCCGGCTGGAGCGGCGCCGAGTGCGCGCGCTTCGCCGCCGAGCGCGGCATCGACCTGTTGCAGATGCCGCGCCTGCGCGAGTTTCTCGACCGTTGTCTCGAACAGAATTCCTGCCGGCCGGGTGCCGGCGACGAAGCCGCCCCGACCTACCAGATCTGAAGGCGAGCTCTGGCGCGACGAGGAAGCGAGAATGAAGATCCAGCACTTCTTCCACGAAGACACATCGACGTTTACCTACGTCGTCTCGGACCCGACGGCGGCGGTTGGCATCGTCGTCGATCCGGTGCGCGACTACGATCCGGCCAACGCGCGCACCTCGCACGACTCCGCGGAAGCGGTGGCGCGTTACATCGACCGCGAGGGTCTGAAGATTCCGTTCGTCGTCGACACCCACGCTCACGCCGATCACCTGACCGCCCTGCCCTTCTTCGCCGAGCGCTACGGCGCCAGGTCGGTCACCGGCGCAGCGGTCGGCGTCGTCCAGGAAGCGTTCCGCGACTTCTTCAACCTCGGCGCGGGCTTCGCTGCCGACGGCAGCCAGTTCGACATCCTCCTCGACGAAGGCGAGCAGCTCGAGTTCGGATCTCTGCAACTCGAGGCGCTGCACACCCCGGGACACACCCCGGCGCACATGTCCTGGAAGGTCGGCGACGCCGTGTTCGTCGGCGACACCTTGTTCATGCCGGACTACGGAACCGCGCGCTGCGACTTCCCCGGCGGATCGGCCGAGACCCTCTACGACTCGATCCAGCGTCTCTACGCGATGCCGGACGAGACCCGATTGTTCATGTGCCACGACTATCGTCCGGGGGGCCGTCCCTACCGCTTCGAAACGACGGTCGGCGAGCAGAAGAGATCCAACGTCCAGCTCGACCAGTCGACCACTCGCGCCGACTACGTCGCCTTCCGCAACCAACGCGACAGCGGGCTGGCGGCGCCGAAGCTGATCCTGCCGTCGATCCAGGTCAACATCCGGGCCGGCGCGCTGCCCGAGCCCGAAGACAACGGAACGGCCTATCTGAAGATTCCCCTCAACCGCCTGGGAAGGAGCTCGAGCAAATGATCCTGCCCCTGTTCTTCGCCGCCGTCATCGGCGCGGTGCTGGTCAGCCTCGGCGCCGGCGGCTCCATTATCACGCTGCCGGTATTGGTCTACACAGCCGGGCTCGACATGCACCACGCGGTGGGAACATCGCTGCTGGTAGTCGGCACGGTCGCCGCCGCGGGCGCTTTCCTGCGCCGCCGCTCGGTCGCGCTGCGCACCGGCCTTCTCTTCGGCGGCGCCGGCGTGGTCGGCGCGATGCCCGGCGTGTGGCTCAATCACCAGGTCCCCGCGGCGCTGGTGCTGTTCGGGTTCGGCGCGACCATGCTGGTGGTCGCAGCCCTGATGTTCCGGGCGCCGTCGACTTCGGCAGGCGAGCACAGCGTCTCCATCGCCGGCGCCCTGGCAACCGGGTTCGCGGTCGGCACGGCCACCGGCTTCTTCGGCGTCGGCGGCGGTTTCCTGATCGTGCCGGCGATGTCGCTGCTGCTGAACCTCCGCATGTCCGACGCGGTCGCGACCTCGCTGCTGGTGATCGCGCTCAACAGCCTCGGCGCCTTGATCGGCCACGGCAGCTACGGCGCGGTCGACTGGCAGCTCGGGCTGGCCTTCGCCGCAGTCGCCCTGCTCGGCGCCGGGCTGGCACAGCCAGTCGCGCAACGCCTGCACGGTGCCGTATTGGAGAAGGCCTTTGCTACACTTGTGGCACTGGTTGGCAGCGCCATGACCATCGACGCCGCGCGGCAGCTTCTGGCGTGAGGCGCGCCCGAATCGAGATCACAGGCCGAAGAGAAAAAAGACTTTCCTCGCGCCAAGACGCCAAGGGGTTTACTGGGTGATCGGGTAGATGGAGGTGTTTTCAAAAGACCCCATCCGAAACCGAATCCCCTCTTGGCGTCTTTGCGTCTTGGCGCGAGAAAAAATTCTGAACCCCAGGCGGGGCTCAGGTTTGATGGCTACAGATAAAATTCTCGCGCCAAGACGCAAAGGCGCCAAGGGGGTTTACTGGTGACTAGTTGTCTGGAGGAGATCTTTTTGGAAGAGGCCATCGGAAGTCGAATTCCCGCGCGGCGTCTTGGCGCGAGACATTTGTTCCCGGCACCCCGCGGGCTAGCCGTACTGATCGGAGCGATCGCTATGACAACGACCGGAGCTAGCGCTGGCGGCCCACTGGATACCTGGGCCAAGGCGGCGTCCAGTGACGGCGGCCACCAATTGTGGATCGCCGGACAACCGAGCGAGGCCGACCTGCGCGCCGCCAAGGAGAGCGGAATCACGATCGTCGTCAACGCGCGCGAAGCCGGGGAGATGGATTGGGACGAGAGCGGCGCCGCCGAAAAGCTCGGCCTGCGCTACCACCAGATCCCGATCAGCGGCTCCGGCCCGATGAGTCGGGAGGCGATCGCCGGAATCAGCCGAGTCATCGCCGACAACCCGGACGAAAAGATCCTCATACACTGCGCAAGCGGCAACCGGGTCGCCGGCTGGCTCGCCGTGCACCTCGTCGAGAACCACGGAATGGCGGTCGACGAAGCGCTCGCCGGCGCCCGCGCCGCCGGAATGACCAAGCCGGAGATGCAGGAGCGAGTCGTCGACTATCTCGGCGTGGAGAACCCGGAGTGAGAGGTCTCGGCGCGCTGGCCGCACTCGCGCTCCTCGCCGGCTGCGCTTCGCACGTCGAGCCGGAAGAGCTGCTCGCGCAGATAGACGCCGGCAATCCGCCGCTGATCATCGACGTGCGCAGCGAAGCGGAGTACGGCGACGGCCACATCCCAGGGGCCTTGCACGTGCCGTTCTGGAAGCTTGCCGCCAATCTCGACGCAGTCCCAGCCGACGCAGAAACCGTGGTCCTCTACTGCGAGCACGGACCGCGCGCCGGCATCGCCCGGGCGCAGCTATGGTTCGCCGAGCCGGCGAACGTCGCCTACCTCGACGGCCACATGAGCGCCTGGCGCGAACGAGGCCTACCGACGGAACCGACCAACCCCGAAGACGAGGATGGAACAGCGGCCCCGTAAACCGAAACCACCAACCACCCCCAGATCCCAGCCCCCAGATCCTAGATCCGCGAGCGAAGCGAGCCCGAAGCCCGCCGTCGCCAGGCCAACAACCCAGCCAGCAGCAGCGGCCAGGCGAGCGGCGCCGCGCCCGATCGCGGTCCGACGCTACATCCCTCGCCGCGCAGCTCGAAGAATCCCGGCGTCGTCGTAATCGTCGCAGTGAAGGTATTGGTCGCCGTTTGTGACGGGGTGAACGTCTGCGTCGAGGTTTCGGTCGCGGTTGCGGTCGAAGTCGGCGTCAGCGACGGCGTCGAGGTGAGCTCGGGGGTGAGCGACGGCGTCGGGGTGAACGTGTCCAGGGGGAACAGATTCGACAGGAAGACGCTGACCGAGCCGTCGTCGTCGTTGCCGACCATGATGTCGTCCTCACCGTCGGCGTCGACGTCGGCAACCAGAATCAGCTGCGGCCCTTCGCCGACCCGCAGCAGGTCGGCGGCATTGACCGAGTCGTTCTCGTCGAGGTCGGCCGCGCTGAACGAACCGTCGCCGGCGCCCTCGAAGATCTGCACCGAGTTGGTCGATTCGTCGGCGACGGCGATGTCGAGCAAGCCGTCGCTGCCGATGAGATCGCCGATCGCCACGCTGGAGGGGCGTTCGCCGAGCAGGTCGAGCTCGATGTCCTGGGACGGACCGTCGGCGACGAAGCGATAGCTGCCGCCGCTGCGATCGCCGAGGAAGATCAGCAGCGACGCCGGGCCCTCCGGGCGACGTCCGACCGCGGCGACGTCGGGCGCTCCCGCCGGGTCGCGATCGAAGCCACCACCGTCGGCGGCGACGACCATTGCAAACAGCTCGAGCGCGTTCGGTTCGGTCTCATCGATGTCGAACACCGGCTGCACCGGGCCAAAGATCTGCTGCAGGGCGCGGGTCGGTGTCACCGAGGGAGTCGCCTGCGGATCCGGAGTCGAGGTGGGCGTCGGCGTCGGTACGAGCTCCTGGAAGAAGAGGTCGAGGCCGAGGACCTTCATCGTCAGCACGTCGGGCAGGAGGTCGCCGTCGAAATCGACGCTGTCGACGGCGAGCACCGAGTCTCGGACGTCGAGCGGCAGGAAGGTCGGGTTCTCGGCGCCGAGCGTAACGATCTCGACGTTGCCGCCGGCGAGCGTTCCGATCAGAGTCGTCATCAGCTCGGGATCGATCTCCGGCCCGGCGGCGTCCAGCGGATTGAGATCGGCGCCGTGGATCGAAAGGCCGGACGAAACGAAGATCTCGATACCGTCGCCACTCAGGGTCCCCCCAGCGCCGTTGCCGAAGAAGATGCGGCTGCGGTCGGCGCTGGCGACG
This sequence comes from bacterium, assembly GCA_030430165.1. GTDB lineage: Bacteria > Desulfobacterota > Binatia > HRBIN30 > CADEER01 > CADEER01. The sequence goes on from JAUIGL010000030.1 coordinate 30,071, forward strand.
GCGAAGTCGAGGTTGGCGTCGTCGTTGGCGAACACCAGGTCGACGTCCTCGGGCCCGGGCACCTGGATCGCCGTGATCGTCGCCGCGCGACCGCAGTCGGCGCGCCGCAATGCGGTCGAGTCGAGCAGGAACACGCCGAGCATGCCGCCGCTCTCGTCGGCGAGAACGATGTCGGGATTGAGATCCTGGCGGGCGTTGATGCTGCCGACGACGCCGCCGTTGACGCCGCGCAAGCCTGTGCCGGTGATCGCGCAGCGCCCGGGAAAGTTTCTGGCAGTTGGCGTCGGGGTGTTGGTCACGGTGAAAGTCGACGTCGGTGTCGCTGTCGGGGTCGCAGTCGCGGGCTCGGTCTCGGTAGCACCCGGGGTGACCGTATCGACGACGTCCTGGCCGAGGGCGCTGCTGGCGAAAGACAGCCCGACCGCAAGGCCGAGCAGACTGGCGCCGACCAGATCGATTCGCATCCGACTCATTGCTCAACCCCTTGCGTTGCGCGCTTCGAGTAGCGGCGACGCCGCATTGCGGCCAGCGTCACCAGGCCGCCGGCCAGTGCCCACGGGCTCCCCGCATTGCGCGGGACGTCGATGGCGCACCCGCTCGACAGCTCGAAGATCCCTTCCTTGGTGTTGGTCGGCGTCGGCGTGTTGACGGTCGGCGTCACCGTCGACGTCGGCCCGTCGGTCGGTGTCGGCGTGTCGCCCGGTGTCGGCGACTCGGTCGCCGTGCTGGTGTCGACCGGAGTGCTGGTCGGCAGTGGCGTCGGCGGTGGCGGCGGCGCGCTGCTCAAAAAGAGACTGATCGAGCCGTCTCCGTTGGCGGTCACCAGATCGCGACCGCGATCGCCGTCGATGTCGCCGTAGCTGAGATCCTGCGGCGCCGAACCGGTCGCCAGCGGCGACACCGGGCCCAGGCTGCCGCCGTCGCCGTTACCGAGGCCGATGGCGATCTCGCGCACGCCGGGCTGTAGAACCAGACCGTCCATGCGCGCCTCCGGCGGATCGAGAAGCATTGCCGCGACCCGATTCACCTGACTGTCAGCGGCGGCGAAGAACGGAACCGCCGTCATCGAAGTGAGGTTGGCGGGGGTGGTCAGCACCAGGGCGCCACCGCCCGCGGTGGCGAAGAACACGTCGGAGACGTCGTCGCTGTTGAAGAAACCGGAATCGAGGTCGCCGATCGTGCGCGAGCTCAAGGCTCTGCCGCGCGTCGAAAACTCACGCGGGCCGGTCTGCACGACGTAGTCGATCTGGTTGGCGCTCACCGACGCCACGGCGAAGTCCAGGCTGCCGTCGTCGTTGAAGTCGCCGACGGTCAGGGCGCGGCCGACGGTCGACCCGGCGATGACCACCGGGTCGAAGCCGAAGGTCACGTCGCTGCGCCCGAAGAGAACGGTCGGCCGCAAGGTTTCGTTGGCCACCAAAATGTCGTTGTTGCCGTCGTTGTCGAGATCGACCGCGGTGCGCAGTCGCTGGTCGGCCGGATTGGATACGTAGTCGGTCACCAGCCGGGTCGGCGCACCGCTCACCGGAACGAACTCCACCTGCCGCCAATTGCCGCTGCTCTCTTCACGGGCGAGGATGGCCACGCCGCGGTTGCCGGCAACCGTGCCGATCACCGCGATCTCCAGGTCGCCGTCGCGGTCGACGTCGATCAGCCCGAGATCGCCGGCGTCGTCGACCGCCACCTGCACCACGTCGCTGGCGATATCGGAAAGCGGGATCGCATTCGACCCGGGAAACAGCCGAAACGTCTCGGCGCAATCCTGCAAATTCTCCTCCGGTTCGCCGCTCTGGAAGGTGTTGGCGACGATCACCACCACCCCTGCCGGGTTGCGCGGGTCGCCGGTCGCTCCCGACACCACTATGTCGGTGGCGGCGTCGCCATCGACGTTGCCCGCAGCGACCGAGAACAAGCTGCCGCTGCCGTTGCCGAACAAGCTGACGTCGCACCGTCCCAGCGCCGCGGTCGGAATCGGCGTCGGCGTCGCCGTCGGCTCGAGAGTCGGCGTAATGGTCGGCGTCGCCGTCGGTCCGGTCGGGGTGGGAGTGGGCGTCGCGGTGTTTCCGTCCATCGTAGGCGTCTGCGTCGGCTGGTCGACGACGTTGAGCCCGAGCTCGACCTCGGTCCCATCGGTAACGAGACCGACGACATCGAGGAGCGTATCGTTGTTGAGATCACCGGTCTTCAGGGTGAACGCCTGGTTCATGCGGCGGTTCGGCGGACCGAGGTCAGTGGAGGGAATCGCTCCCAGGTCGCCACTGAAATCGCCCGAGCCGTTGCCGCTGATGTAGAAGAGGTTGGAATCGGCCGAGAACAGCATGTCGTCGAAATCGTCCCGATCGAACAGGCCGATCGCAAGCGAAGTCGTAGATTCGGGCGCCGCAAACGGGAAATTCTGAAACAGGCGGCTGGGACTCCCTAGCGATACCTGCGCGTTGTCGCCGAAATCACTGGGGACGACGGCGATCAGATCGTCGATCTCGTCTTGGTTCATCCGCCCAACGGCAATCGCGCCATCCTCGGCGCTGGCCGGCAGCAGGATCGGGATATCCGATACGAAATTGCCATTGCCGTCGCCGAAAAAGACGTAGATCGCCTGATCGGTTGGCGACAAGGCCGCAAAATCGTCGCTCCCATTGCCGTCGAAGTCGCCAACGACGACGTCGACGACGTTCGGATCGTCGGCCAGGTCGAAGAGATCAATCACGCCGCCCGGGCAGAGCTCAAGCGTTCCGTTGTTGTTGCAGAAAGGTACCAATTGGTCTACCTCGGCAACGACGATGTCGGGATCATCGTTGCCGTCGAAGTTGCCCGATTTGGCGGCGATAGGGCCGAATAGCTCGAGCGACGCATCGACATCCTGATCCGGAGCAGAAAAGGTTCCGTCGCCGTTGCCGATCTGGATGAAAAGCTCTCCAGACTCGCCAATCACGGCAGCGTCGAGATTTCCGTCAGGCCCCCCACCCGAAGCGAACGGAGACGTGAAGTCCTCGACTACGATCACGACGGGAGAGTAGGTATCCGCCTCCAAGTCAAGGGCCGGAAAAACGTCGGGGTCATCGACCGAGCCGTCCCCCGAGCCTAGACGCACGGTGTACTCCTCCGCGTCTTCGTCTACCGTCAGCAGGTCGAGGATTTGGTCGCCGTCGACGTCCGCCAGGGCGATGGTATCAAACTTCGGAAGCCCCTCGGGGTCTTCCAAGTCGACGACCGCCTGCTCGACGACGACCTCGACCCGAATCCGAAACACGTCCTCCATCATGCCCGCCCCGGCGATCGCCAAAAACGCGCCAAAGGCGAGTACGCAAAGGCTGGCGAGAAACGCGAAAAGGCCCAGCTTGCGCGAGCCGGTGTCCGGCGAACGATCCACTCTCATCATCACCTCGACGGCGCGGGCGCTTGGAAATTCACGGCTTTCCGGCCCGACCGGGTCAAGCCCCCACTCTCTTGGCCGGCCTGCGCTTTGTCAACCGCAGTGCGGTAGCTGCAGTCGCCGCAATCGGCCTCCAGGCCACGCGAAAGCTGCCCGCGAATGCGGCCCTACCTTAATATGACGACGTGAATCACCGGAGGACCCGGGGGTGTCCACACTAGCAAGCGCGCCGGGCACCTCTCCGCCGCCGGGCGAAGGCGAGAACGGCGGCGGCGATCAGCCACCCGCCCGCCGCATCGTCGCGCCGCGGGGGTGCGATGGCGCAGCTGTCGTCTTCGGTGGCGCGCGGCCGGGTCGCCGTCGCGCGCGGCGTCTGTGTCGCCCTCTCGGTGGCAGTCGCCATTTCGGTAGGGGTCGCTTCAGCGGTCGGCGAGTCGCTCGCGGTGGCGGTGACGCTCGGCGACGCAGCCTCGGTCGGCGAAGGGGTCGCCGTCGCCGCCTCGGTCGGAGTCGGCGACGGCTCGTCGGTCACGTTGATCCCGATCTCGATCTCGCTGCCCTCCGCGACCAGGCCGACCACGTCGACGAACAGATCGTTGTCGAGATCGCCGGTCTTGAGCGTGAACGCCCGGCTCATCCGCCGATTCAACATCCCCAGCTCGGTCGCCGGGATGGCGCCGAGGTCCCCGCTGAAGTCGCCGGTGCCGTTGCCGGCGATGAAAAAGAGATTCGAGGCGGCCGAGAACAACATATCGTCGAGATCGTCGGCGTCGAAGAGGCCGACGGCGAGCGCCGTGGAGGTCTCGGGAGCGGCGAACGGGAGCAGCTGAAACACGCGCCCCGGGGTGCCGAGGGCGACCGTCGCGTTGTCGCCGAATTGGCTCTGCAGCACCACCACGAGATCGTCGATCTCGTCGAAATTCATGCGGCCGACGGCGATGGCCCCGCCGCCCATCGACTCCGGGATCAGGATCGGCAAGTCGATGGCGAACGCGCCGTCGCCATCGCTGAAGTACGGGTAGACCACGCTTTCGGCCGGCGACAGCGCCGCCACGTCATCGTTGCCGTCACCGTCGAAATCACCGACGACGCCGTCGACGGCGAGCGGATCCCCGGCGATGTCGAACAGGTCGATCACTCCCCCGGGACATAGCTCGAAGGCCCCTCCCTGATTGCAGAACGGCACCAGGACGTCCTCCTCGACGACGACGATGTCGGCATCGTCGTTGCCGTCGAAGTGGCCGACCTTGGCGGCGAGCGGGAAGAAAACCTCCGCCGACGAATCCACCTCCTGGTCCGGAGGCGCGAACGTCCCGTCGCCGTTGCCGATCGAGATGTAGAGCTCACCGGTCTCGCCGAGCACCGCCACGTCCGGGATGCCGTCCGGGCGGCCAGCCCCGGTGTCGAAGGGCGAGGTGAAATCGTCGACCACGAGGAGCACCGGAAAGAACGATACACCGTCGACGTCTTGCGCCGGGAAGGAGGCAGGGGCGCCGACGCTGCCATCTCCCGCGCCGAGGCGAACCGTGAACGACTCGGCCTCGTTGTCGACGGTGAGCAGGTCGAGGTTGCCGTCGAGATCGACGTCGGCGAGGGCGATCGAGTCGAGGCCCGCCCCTTCGAAGAAGTCGAGGTCGATCACCTCCTGCTCGACCACCGACTCGACGCGAATGCGCAGCGTGTCCTCGACGAACCCGGCGCCGGCGCGCACCAGCAAGCCGCCGCAGGCGATGGTGGCGACGGTCAGGACAAAGCGCGCCAGGCGCGAGCTGCTCCTCGGCAAACGTTCGGCGTTCATGGCAATCCCTCCCCCGAATATCCGCGGTAGCCGCGGCAGACGCCCGGTCGATCGTCGTGCGTCTACTCCTCCCCTTTCAAACGGCACTCTGTCAAGCGCAGCACTGCCCGGGATTACTCAATCGCGGCTTCTGTCTCGCCCGAGCAGTAGCAGAGTGCGGCAGGCTGCCCGCGCTGCCCCGGTGCCCGGGGAAGCGCCTACGCCGGGCAGCCGAGCAGTGCGTTGTTGACGGCTCGGATGAGCTCGTTGATCGAGACCATCTCGTCGTGGTCGCCATCGGCGGCGGTGCAGGCGGCGATGTCCGCCGTGCCGAGAGCGATGTTGACCGCCAGCACCAGCTCGTTGATCCCCACCATGCCGTCGCCGTTGCAGTCGCCGGCGCAGGTCGCCGCCACCGGCTCGCCGGTGAGCAGAACCTGAATCTGGGTTCCCTCGGTAATCGCCGCCACCAGATCGGGCCGCGCGTCGCCATCGAGATCTGCGCTCTGCAGCACCCGGCCGCCCGCGACGGTGTCCAGTCCGGCGCCGATCGGCGCGGCGAAGCCGCCGGCGCCGTCACCGGCGAGAAAGGCGCTGTCGCCGGTGGTCTCGAACTCGTCCTGGCCGACGACGACGGCGTCGATGGCCTGGTCGCCGTCGTAGTCGGCGAGCGCCAAGGCGTTGCCGACGCCGCCGGCGGGATAGTCGGTGCGGACGAAGGATGTCGAGCCCTCGCTGCCGTTGAGCACGACCACGGTCGATTCGTCGGCATCCGGGTCGTAGCTCAGCACCACCAGCTCATCGAGCGCGTCTTCGTCGAGCAGGGCGCTGCGCAGAGCGCGCGGCTCGACTCCGTCACCCAGCAGCAGAGGCACCACCACCTCGTCGAAGGTACCGTCGCCGTTGCCGAAAATCGGATAGAGCTCGCTGGTGGCGATGTCGACCACGGCGACGTCGAGACCGCCGCCGTTGAAGTCGCCGACCGCGATGTCGACCAGCTCGAAGGTGTCGAAGTCCTCGAGAAGCACCAACGACGTCGGGCACGGTTGAAGCGTGCCGCGCTCGTTGCAGAGAAAGTAGACGCCGTCGATTCCGTCGAGGAGGGCGAGGTCGTCGCGTCCGTCGCCGTCGAAGTCGGCCACCCCCACGCCAGTGATCTCGAAGGTGTCGAGATCGTCGAAGCTCTGGTCGGGCGGGTCGAACGTGCCGTCGCCGAGCCCGATGAATATCTGCAACTGACCGATCTCGTCGACCACCACAACGTCCGGATTGCCGTCGACGTCACCCGCCGTCGCCGAGGCGAAGGGCGAGGTCAGGTCGGCGATTGCGACCGCCGTCGGCAGGTCGGCCTCGCCGATGAGCGTCGGTTCAGCAAACGACCCGTCGCCGGCGCCGGTGAAGAGGTAGACCTCCTCGAGGAAGTCGTTGGCGGCGACCATGTCGGCGACACCGTCGAGGTCGACGTCGCCTAGTGCGATCGACTGCACGCGCGCCTCGTCGCCGACCTCGTACTCGATCACAGGCAGCGCCGTGAAGGCGGGAATCCCGGCGATCGCGGTGCCGAGGACACAGACCGACAGCAGAGCCCCCCAGGCGGATTTGCGCATGAGCGGAGCTGTATCAAACGGCCGCGACAAACCAAAGCGCGAACACCGCCGGCCGGCGCAAGGAAACCACGGATGAACACGGGCAAACACCGTGTTCATCCGTGGTACCGGGTTCAGGGCTCGCGCAGCTCGGCTTCGATGCCGACCAGGACCTGGTCGACGGCGGCATCCGCCGAGCGCCGGTCTTCGATCGTCTTGACCGCGTACATGATGGTCGTGTGATCGCGCTTGCCGAACTTCTCGGCGATGCGCGGATACGACGCCTGGGCGACGGTACGGCTCAGGTACATCGCGATCTGGCGCGGGAACGAAATCTGCTTGCCGCGGCGGCGCGACACGAGATCGCTCACCTTGAGGCCGAAACGATGGCTCACCGCCTGCTGGATCACCTCGACCGAAACCGCGGCGCGATGTCGCTCGAGCGGGCCGAGCGCCTCGAGAGCGAGCTGCACGGTCAGCGGAACGTTGCGCACCTGGCTGAAGCCGACGACGCGATTGAGCGCGCCCTCGAGCTCGCGGACACTGATCCCGCCGCGCCGCACCAGGAGATCGGCGACGTCGGCCGGCAGGTCGACGTCGCGGCGCGCCGCCTTGGCATGCAGGATCGCCACTCGCATCTCGCGGGTCGGCGGATGGATGTCGGCGATCAGCCCCCCTTCGAAGCGCGACCGCAAACGCTTCTCGATGCCGACGATCGCCGACGGCGGCTGATCGGAGGTCAGCACGATCTGCTTCTCGGCGGCGTAGAGCGCGTTGAAGGTGTGGAAGAACTCTTCCTGGGTTCTTTCCTTCTCCGACAAGAATTGGATGTCGTCCAGAATTAGAACGTCGACATGACGGAAGCGCTCGCGGAACCCGTTCATCTGGTCCTGCCGCAACGACTGGATCAAATGGTTCATGAACGTTTCAGTCGACAAGCAGGCGATCGCGGTGCGCGCGCGGCGCCGCAGCAGCTCGTGCGCGATCGCGTTGATCAGGTGGGTCTTGCCCAAGCCGACGCCGCCGTGCAGGAACACCGGGTTGAACGCCTTGCCCGGCCGCTCGCAGATACTGCAGGCGGCGCGGAACGCCATCTCGTTGCTCGGTCCGACGACGAACGAGTCGAGCGTGAAGTGGGGAATCAGCTTGCCGATCCGCGGTGCCCGCGGACGTTCCACCTCGGCCGGCTTGCTCAGACGTTTTGCGTGATGAGCGCGGACCGCGCGCCGATCAGGCGCGAGGGCGAAGCGAATCGCACAAGGGCGGCCCAGCTTGCGCTCGACCGCCGTGCGGATGGCATCGAGAAAGTAACGTTCGATCCAGGACTGGTAGAACACGCTCGGCACTTGCAGTACCAGCTCTTCCTCCGACGGAACGATTTCGACTGGTTCGATCCAGGCGAGAAAGTTCCGCTCCCCCAGGAGCTCGCGCAGCTCCTCCACGACCGACGCCCACAATGCCACCATACGATCCCGCCCCTCCTCCGTGCCAAGGGAGAACGGACTTGCCGGGCGCCCGCGCCGGTTGTCCACACCTGGGGACAACGCGACAACTCAACACCACACCGGCCCCACCACCACCACTCCACAGCTCATCCACAGGCCCCGAGCCCCCGATGCCTTTCCTGCCCCGAAGAGGAAAGCAACGCGTGCGCCCGGCAAGATTCATTCTCGTGATTCGATCTGCGTCAACTTGGTCGGAAACGACCGTCCATGAAGTTGGAGAGGCGCGTTTCTAGTGCCGCAGTCAGAACCTGTCAATACTGAGTTAGGCGCAACACAGTGGTTTGCAAACACGTCGCAGCTCTAAGTCTTTCAACCTGCGTCGTTTCGCAACGCGAAACTTTTTTTTCGCGCGACGAAGTTTTCCCGCTCCAAAACGGAGGCTCAATTTGAACGTTGCGATCGTTCGCGTTCGATGCGAATCACGTGCTCGAGTTTGTCGCCCGCGAGTGATCCGCGCACCACTCGGTCGTTGACGAACAAAGTCGGTGTCGACTTCACTTCGAGGCTCGTACCGCGCGCGATGTCGTTGGCGACCGCCTGCTTCGCTTCGTCGCTGTCGAGACATGCGGTGAACGCTGCTTCGTCGAGACCGACGCGTGCGGCGAAGCGCACCAGGTTGGCGCGATCGAGTTGCTTCTGGTTGTCGAACAACAAGTCGTGGTACGGCCAGAACTTGCCTTGCGCTGCAGCACACTCGGATGCGACGGCTGCCAAGCACGCGTTGCCGTGCAGCGGCCGCGTCAGTGCGGGATTACACGCAGTGTCGAGCGGGTAGTGAAAGAACTCGATGCGCACGTCGTCGCGGTAGCGCGGCAACACGCTCTTGAACGCTCGGTACACTTGGGCGCAGTGGCCGCACTCGAAGTCGGAGAACTCGGCGATCACCACCGGACTGTTCGCCGGACCCTTGGCATGTCCCTGGCGCGGCGGATCGACGACGGTCGGTAGCGAATCGTACCAGCGAACGAAATCGGCGGGCGGCAGGCCGCCTCCACCGCGCGACGCCTCCCACGCAATCAAGCCGAGAACGATCGACAGTCCGGCCACGGCACCAACAGCCACCCAGCGCACCAGGCCGGAAGCGGGCTCGCGACCGCGCGAAGTTTCGCGCCGCACAGCACTCAGCAAGAGCACGCTGCCGACCAGCAAACCCGCGTTGACTACGTACAACCCCGTACACAGGATACAGACCGCGCCGAGCACCAGCACCGCCACCGCGGCGAGGAACACCGAGTAGATCGCGCCGCCGATCGCGCCGGCGAAGAGCAAGCCGGCGAAGCGGCGACGGTCCTTCGCCTTGGCGGAACCGGCGACCAACCAAAAAGCGAGCGCTGCGAACGCCGCGTAGGTGAGCAGAGCCGCCCACGCAACGGGAATCGTGCCAAACAGGTAAGCGTAGTCGCTCGACAGCACCACCGAGCAGCTCACCGTCTGGTTGATGTCGCAGCTCGGTATTTGCTGCGCCGCGATCTGCGCGTGCACGTACGCGATGTACGCGCTGATCCCCAGCCCAGCGAGCGAAAGGCCCCCGACCAGGCCAGCGGCGCGTTTAACCGACATGCTCTACGACCTTATAGGGGCGAAGCGCGAGGGTCGAGGCACGGGCTCAAACGGCGCGGAGTCGAACGATTTGAAGGACTTGAAACTTACTCGGGCTCTTCGGCTTCGATCTCGACCTCGTCCCAGCCGAGCAGTCCGTCGGCATCGACGATGCGAATCACCGCGGTGTAGCTCCCCGGCTTGGTGTAGGTGTGGGTCGGGCTGGCCTCGGTCGAGATCTCCGAACCGTCGCCAAAGTCCCACTTGTACTGCGGGCCGTTCATCTGGTCGTGCACCAGCGACTCGACCGAGAAGCGCACCGTCAGAGGCGCCGGCCCGTCTTCCTCGTCGCCCTCGGCGAGCAGCACCAACTCATCCTCGTCGACTTCGTCGTCCTCGACCGCGGCCGGAGCCGCCTGCTGAGCCGGCGCCGCCGGCTTCTTCTCCTCGACGGATGCCTTGGGAACGTCGGGAGTGCCCTGACAGCTCTGACAGCCGGCGGCGAAAGCCAGCGCGAGAAGAACGGCAAGGTACGAAATCCAGGATTGGGCGGGTTTGCTCATCAATGGTCTCCCCAACGAGAAAGCTGGTTGCAATACAGCCCACTAGCCCGATCCGGAATCAAAGTTCAACGGCGCCGGCGGGAAAGGGTCGGGCGCCCTCGCAACCTGCGTACCTTGAGCGCGCGCAAGCGAGGGCATAGGAATCTCCACCGCATGCGGATTGCGCACGTCACCCCGGTCTTCCCCCCCTACCGCGGCGGAATGGGCAGCGTCGCCTACCACCAGGCGGCGGCCCTGGTGCGCCAGGGGGTCGATGTGACGGTGATCACACCGCGCCAGGCCGAGGGCGGTCGCCGCACCGGCCCGCCCGGGGTCGAGATCGTCGAGCTCGCGCCGCTGGCACGCTTCGGCAACGCCGCCAGCCTGCCGCAGATCCTCAGCCGCTCGGGCAGCTTCGACGTGGTGCACGTCCACTACCCGTTCTTCGGCACCGCCGAGTTGCTGGCGGCGCAGCGCCTCGCCGGCGGACCGCCGCTGGTGGTCCAGTATCAGATGGACGTCGTCGGCGACGGTTGGAAGGCGCCGGTGTTCCGCTGGCACCGGCGCTTGCTGTTTCCGATGGTTCTGCGCGCCGCCGATCGCATCCTGGTGACCTCGGTCGACTATGCGGAGTCGTCGAACTTCCTCGCCGCGCGGATGCCTTCGCTCGACGACAAGATCACCGTGCTACCGGCTGGCGTCGATCCCGACCGGTTCCACCCGCGCGACCGCGCCGAGGCCCGCGCCGCGCTCGGGCTGCCCGCCGACGCTCGCCTCGTGTTCTTCCTGTCGCGGCTCGACAAGACCCATTACTTCAAGGGGTTGCACATCCTGGTGCGGGCGCTGCGCGCAACTCCCGAAGTCACCCTGGTGGTCGGCGGCGAGGGCAACCTGCGAGCTCGCTACGAGCGCCACGCCGCCAAGCACCTCGGCGACCGCGCCATCTTCGTCGGCGATATCGCCGAGGACGACCTGCCGGCCTACTATGCCGCCGCCGACGTCACCGTGCTGCCCTCGATCGACCGCACCGAGGCGTTCGGGCTGGTGCTGCTCGAGTCGATGGCCTGCGGCACCCCGGTGGTCGCCTCGCGCCTGCGCGGCGTGCGCACACTGGTCGAGGACGGCGTCAGCGGCTTCCTGATCGATCCCGGCGACGAGGCAGGCCTGGCCCGGACGATCTCCGCGGCGATCGATCACCGCGCCGAAATGAGCCCACACGCCCAAAGAGTGGCCGCTACCTTCTGCTGGGACGCGATCGCCGCCAGGCTGAAGCTCGTCTACGAGGATCTCGGCGCCTGACAGCGGCGCCGGGTACGGCACCCTTGTCACCGCCTTGCCCCTTGTTTAAAGAAGGCGGGTGACCGTCGACGGGTCGCTCTCGGCAACCTCGCCCAACGCCCGAAGCGTCGACGACCTCTTCCACATCGACCAACGGAGCTGACGTGCCGAACGCATTGATTACCGGAATTACCGGGCAGGACGGATCGTATCTGGCCGAGTTCCTGCTCGAAAAGGGCTACGACGTGTTCGGAGTGGTGCGGCGCGCCAGCACCGAAAACTTCGAACGCATCGAGCACCTGCGCGACCGGGTCACGCTGGTGCAGGCCGATCTCCTCGACCAGCTGTCGCTGATCGAGGCGCTCCAGGAATCGGAGCCCGACGAGGTCTACAACCTCGCGGCGCAGTCGTTCGTGCCGACCTCGTGGAACCAACCGGTGCTCACCGCCGAGTTCGACGCCGTCGGCGTGACCCGGCTGCTCGAGGCGATCCGCACCGTCAATCGAAAGATTCGCTACTACCAGGCCTCGTCGAGCGAGATGTTCGGCAAGGTCCTGGAAGTGCCGCAGAAGGAAACAACACCGTTCTACCCGCGCTCGCCGTACGGCGTGGCCAAGGTGTACGGACACTTCATCACCGTAAACTACCGCGAGAGCTACGACTTGTTCGCCTGCTCCGGCATCCTCTTCAACCACGAGTCGCCGCGCCGCGGCCTCGAGTTCGTCACCCGAAAGATCAGCGACGCGGTCGCCCGCATCAAGGAAGGGGTCCAGGAAGATCTCAAGCTCGGCAACATCAACGCCGAGCGCGACTGGGGCTTCGCCGGCGACTACGTGCGGGCGATGTGGCTGATGCTGCAGCACGACCAACCCGACGACTACGTGGTCTCGACCCAGGAGACGCACAGCGTGCGCGAGTTCGCCCGGCTCGCCTTCGAGCACGTCGGTCTCGATTGGGAGAAGTACGTGAAATCCGACCCGGCACTGCACCGCCCCGCCGAGGTCGACCAGCTGATCGGCGACTCGAGCAAGGCGCGAACCAGCCTCGGCTGGGAGCCCGAGGTCGACTTCCCCGGGCTGGTGCGGATGATGGTCGACGCCGACCTCGACCGCATCCGCTACATCAAGGCGGTCGCCGACAAGTAGAGACGCCTCCCTCGGCTGGCGCTGGATCGCCGTTTGGTGCCATGATGCCCTGGGTGGATTGGGAGCGGATGGCGGGATGCTGGACCTGCGCGACAAGCGAATCTTGGTGACCGGCGGCGCCGGATTTCTCGGCGCCTATCTGGTCGAGCGGCTGCAGGCCCGCGGTGCGGTGGTCAGTGTGCCGCGCAGCACCGACTACGACCTGGTCGACGGGCGCGCCGCCGAATCGCTGTTTGCCGACGCCCGCCCCGAGATCGTCATCCATCTCGCCGCCCAGGTCGGCGGCATCGGCATCAACTCCGCCCAGCCCGGCCGTTTCTTCTATGAAAACCTGATGATGGGGGCGCAGACCATGGAGGTCGCGCGGGTCAGCGGGGTCGAAAAGTTCGTCGCCATCGGCACCGTCTGCGCCTACCCGAAGCACACTCCGGTGCCGTTTCGCGAGGACGACCTGTGGAACGGCTATCCCGAGGAGACCAACGCGCCCTACGGAATCGCCAAGAAGATGCTGCTGGTCCAGGGACAGGCCTATCGCCAGCAATACGGCTTCAACGCCATCCACCTGCTGCCGGTCAATCTCTACGGACCGCGCGACAACTTCGATCCCGAATCGTCGCACGTGATTCCAGCGCTGATCCGCAAGTGCTGCGAGGCGACCGACGCCGGCCGCCGCAGCGTCGAGGTCTGGGGCAGCGGCAGCGCCTACCGCGAGTTTCTCTTCGTCGAGGACTGCGCCGAGGGCATCGTCCTGGCTACCGAACGGTACGAGGGCGCCGAACCGGTCAACCTCGGCAGCGGCCGCGAGATCTCGATCCGCGATCTGGTCGGCAAGGTCGCCACCGCCACCGGCTTCTCCGGCGAGATCGTCTGGGACGACGCCCGGCCCGACGGGCAGCCGCGGCGGCGACTCGACATCAGTCGCGCGCGCAGCTTCGGCTTCGAGCCCAAGGTCGATCTCGACCGCGGGCTGCAGCTCACGGTGGACTGGTACCGAACCCAACTCAGCCGAAAATCCGCCTGATTTCGGAGGGATCGGCGAGCATGGGCCCGAGCGAAGCGATCTACAGCGCCGAGTCGCAGGCGCGCAGCCCCGGGCGCACCCTGGCGGCGATGCTCGGCGGACTGCGCAGCGGTCGCTACATGGGATACCGCCTGTTCCTGCGCGACATCCGCGGCGACTACGCGCGCTCGCGCTTCGCCGTGATCTGGGATTTCGCCGAACCGCTGGTCATCGCGCTGGTCTTCGTCAGCCTCTACCAGAGCGGCGTGATCAGCTCGGGCGACATCGACATCCCCTACCCGGCCTTCGTCGCCTTCGGAGTGCTGCTGTGGCAGACCTTCGTCGACGCGATCACGCTGCCGCTCGAGGTACCGCGGGCATCGCGCAACCTGATCACCCAGCTCAAGATCGCACCCGAGTCGCTGCTGATCGCGGTGTTCCTGCGGGTCGGCTTCTCGGCGCTGTTCCGCATCGCGGTGCTGCTGCTGGTCGCCTTGTGGACCAACACCTTCCACCCGCTCGGCTTCGCCGCCTTCGTCGCGCTGTTCCCAGCCCTGATCGTCTGCGGCATGGCGATCGGAGTGCTGTTGGCGCCGTTCAACACACTCTACGCCGACGTCGGCCGGGTGGTGCGGATCGTGCTGCGGCCCCTGATGTTCGCAACCCCGGTGCTGTGGGCGATCCCGCGCTTCAACTTCTTCTCCTACGCCCTGGTGCTCAACCCCGCCGCCACCCTGATCACCAACCTGCGCGCGCTCGCCACCCAGGCGGTGCTTCCCGAGCCGCTGCTGCTGGTCGTCACCAGCGGCGTCATGGGCGTGGTCTTCGTCCTCGGCTGGTTCGTCTTCCACGTCTCGATCCCGATTCTGGCCGAGCGGGTCTAGCGAACCATGTCGTCCGCCGTTTCCGTCCGAGGCATCCGCAAGAAGTACTCGCGTCGCGCCGCCGACCACCTCGGCTACGGGGTGCGCGACCTGCTCGCCGAGATTCTCGGCCGCCGCCGCACCCAAGAGCTCCGCCCCGACGAGTTTTGGGCGGTCGACGACGTCTCGTTCGAGATCGACAACGGCGCCAGCTTCGCTCTGGTCGGCCGCAACGGCTCCGGCAAGAGCACCCTGCTCAAGCTGATCGCCGGCCTGATCCGCCCCGAGGCCGGCACCATCCACACGCGCGGCCGAATCCAGGCGCTGATCGCCCTCGGCGCCGGCTTCAATCCGCTGTTGTCGGGACGCGAAAACGTTTTCGTCGCCGGCGCGCTGCTCGGACTGAGCCGCCAGCAGACCGAGGGGTTGCTCGACGCGATCATCGATTTCGCCGAGATCGGCGACTTCATCGACAGCCCGGTGCGCACCTACAGCTCGGGAATGTACGCCCGGCTCGGCTTCTCGCTGGCAGTCAACCTCGAGCCCGACGTCCTGCTCATCGACGAAATCCTCTCGGTCGGCGATTTCGGCTTCCAGAACAAGTGCTTCGGCCGACTCTCCCAGCTCAAGAAGAACGGCATCACCATCGTCCTGGTGTCGCACAGCCACACCCGCATCATTCAGCTGTGCGACCGCGCGCTGTGGCTGCACGACGGCAAGCCGCGCGAGATCGGCGGCGCCCAGGACGTGGTTCGCTCCTACCTCGACTTCCTCGACGTCGAGAAGACCTCGGCGACTCTCAAGCCGGCCGCTAAACCGGACGCCAAGCCGGCGGCGAAACCGGCCCCGGCGACCAAGGAAGCACCGGCGCAGAAGGCCGCGCCGGCGAGCGACGCCGGCGAGAGTCCCTACGGCCCGATCCATCCCGGCGACGGCATGGTCGACGACGTCACGGTCGAGATCGCCCACCAGGGCCTCGCCGGCGGCCTGCCGATGCACACGCAGCTGCGCCTTCGCTTCTCGTTTCGACTCCTGCGCGAGGTCGACGGGCTCAACGTCACGTTCGCCTTCTACCGCGTCGATGGGCTACACCTGACCAGCATCTCGACCCTCAACGGCGACCTCGCCGGCGCCATCCACGGCGGGCGCGTCGAGGGCGAGATCGAGATCGATGACCTGCACCTGGTTCCCGGACACTACGTGGTGGTGATGCCGATTCACGAACGCCACAGCTACCTGTATCGCGGGACCGTCGCCGAATTCGTCGTTCGCGGCGACGGCGCGCTCACCTGGGGACTGACCGACTTCCCGCACCGAATCGAGATTCGCCGCAGCTGAGCCATGACCACCCGCGATCCAATCCCCCCGGCCGAAGAGCAACCGAACGACACGGCGCGACAGGTCGACGAGTTCCTCGCCAAGCCCGGCGCTTTCGCCGATCTCCTGCAGGACCCGGAGACCCGCGACGAGCTGCTCTCGCGGGTATCGCCGACCACCCTGCGCTCGCTCCTCAAAGCTCCCGTCCTGCTCGAAACCATCATCGGCAACCCCGGCACCGCGAAGATTCTGCTCGGCGACGACCGCTGTCGCGACATCCTGCTCGACGACGCCAACTTCCTGCGCCGGATCGCCGGCGACCAGCGCGTGCTCGAGCAACTGGCGGCGAGCCCACCGCTGGCGCGCAAGCTGCTCGCCGACGAGCGGGTCCGCGAGATCCTGCTCGAAGATCCCAACTTCCTGCTACGGATCGTGCGCGACCAGCGCACTCTCGACAAGATTCTCGACGAACCGGGACTCATTCGGCTCATCCTGGTCGACGAACGCGGTCGCGAGGCGCTCCTCGGCGACGACAAGCTGCGCCGCAAGCTCGCTACCGAGCCGCGTTCGGTCGAAGAAATCGTCACCGATCCCGGGCTGGTCGCCCGCCTGTTGGACGACCAGCGCTTTCGCGACACGCTGCTCGAGGACCGCGCTCTGCGCAAGCGGATCGTCGGCGACCGCAGGGTGCTGCGCCACATCCTCGAAGACCCGAAGCTGGTCGGCGAGCTGCTCGCCGACGACCGCGCGGCGCGGGCTCTGATGCAAAACGCCGAGTTCCGGCGGCGGGTGATCCGCGACCCGCGCCTCTACGCCGAGATCCTCTCCGATCAGGACAGCTTCGCCTCGATCCTGCGCGACGGCGGCGCCGGCTCCACCCTGCTCGAGATCCCGGTGTTGGTGCGCGACCTGATCCTCGGCCGCGCCATCGACCTCGTCTCGCGCGACCGCGGCGCCACCCGCAAGCTGATCCAACACCAACGTCTGCTCACCGACGCCGACTTCGCAGACCGCATGGCGGCCAATACCAACTTGCTGCGCGTATGGCGCGGCCTGCGGCCGTTCCTGCGCGAGGGCATGGAGGCCGAACGGGTATTCAACGAGTTGCAGACGCGGATCCGCCACCCCGACGACGTCCGCCTCGCCGTGCTCAGTCTGCTCTGCAAGGACAACCAGCTGAACCTGGCCGGCGCGACTCTCGAGTTCCCGCAGGTGGCCTCGCTGTGGATCCTGCTCGAGGAGATTCTGATCTCCGAGGAGTACTATTTCCCCAGCGATCGCGCGCGTCCGCGCATCATCGATGCAGGAACAAACTTCGGTTTGTCCATCTACTACTTCAAGCACATCTATCCCGACGCGCGCATCGTCGGCTTCGAGCCCATGCCGTCCTTGTGCGAGCTGGCGCGAAAAAATTGCATGACCAACGACTTCCGAGACGTCGAGATCCACCAGGTCGCCCTCAGCGGCGAGGAAGGCGAGGCCGCGCTGTTCGCACCCCACGACGATTCGCTGGGAGCGTCGATGGCGAGCCACGCCGAGCCCGGCAGCTCGGGCGCGACGCTGCGCGTCGAGACGCAGCGGCTGAGCCCCTACCTCGAACAGCCGGTCGACTTCCTCAAGCTCGACATCGAGGGCGCCGAGGATGCCGTGCTCGAGGAATGCCGCGGCTCGCTCGGCAACGTCCGCCACCTGTTCTGCGAGTACCACCAGGACAGCGCGCGGCCGAGCGGACGCCTGGCGCGCATCCTCGAGATCCTCGAGGCCAACGACTTCGACGTGGTCGTCGGCAAGTCGCGCAGCTGCGCGATCCGCTCGGCGAGCCGGCCGCTGATGCACGCGCGGCAGCGCTACAGCGGCTGCGTCTGGGCAAGCAACCGGCGTCCGCTAGAATCCTGAGCAAATGACCGCAACCCGCATCGCCATCGTCGCCCGCAATCCGCCGAAGATCTATTCGGGCGGACGCTACCTCTCCTGGACGATGGCCGAGGCACTCGCCGAGAGTGCTGCCGACATCACCTACATCACCGACCATCATCCGCCGTGCGCCAACGACTTCGAGCCGAGCCCGCACCACCGCGACATCCAGCTGCTGATCACCGGCGACTTCGAAAGCGACCTGCCACAGGCGCCGTTCGACGTGATTCTCTTCATTCCGGGCATGGACCGCTCGCCCGACCTCTACGACAAGACCTACCGCCGCGCCGTGCGCGATCGCGCCCGCCTGGTGTTCCACAATTTCGAAACGCCCAACTGGTTCAACGCGCTCTCGCCGAAGCCGCGCGACCCGGAGCTGTGGCGGCACTGGAAGGAATACGGCAGTCGCGCCGACGTGATCCTGTCGATGACCCGTGAAGCCGATCGCTACGCCCGCGACTTCTACGAAATCGGCGACGACGGTCCGGTGTTTCGCTGGCTTCACCCGGGAATCAACAGCCGCCTCGCCGACATGGTGGAAAAGGGCGAGCGCGAAAAACGGATCGTCGTCTTCACCCGCTTCGTCCAGGCCGAGCACAAAGGCAGCAACGACCTGCACCGGATGCTCAGCCCGGACCTGCGCGGCTACACCCTGGCGATCGTCATCGGCAACGGCACCATTCCGGACGATCAGCGCCAACGACTCGAGCGTCGCGCCGGCGAGTGCGGCGTCGCGCTCGAGATCGCCCACGCGCTGAGCGATCGCGACAAGTTCCGCGAGCTGCGACGCGCCGAGCTGATGGTCTTCCCGTCGCTGTTCGAAGGCTACGGCCTGCCACCGGTCGAAGCGCAGTACTGCGACCTCCCCTGCGTCGCCTTCGACCTTCCGGTGCTGCGCGAGGTGAGCGGCGACGGCTTGCTCTATTGCCGGCCCGGCGACTGGGACCACTTGCGAGAGACCGTCGCCGGTATCGTCAGCGGGTCGATCGTGCCGCCGCGCGATCTGCGCCAGGGGATCGCGCAAACCGCCGCCCTCGGCTGCTACGCGCGGCGATTCGGCGACTTGATCGAAGAGATCGCGCAGCTCCCGCCGCGCGAGCTGCAACCGTTGCCGCGACCGCGCCACGGTCAGCTGGGCCGCCTCGGGCGATGGGTGCGGCGGCGCATCGGCCGCGGCCGCGCGGTTCTCCCCGCGGACCAGCACTGATCATGGCTCCGCCCAGCCTCCGGGCGCGGCTCGGCGCGCGCCCGCTCGCCTGGCTGCGCGAACGCCACCAACGCGCCAGTCGGCCGGGATCGGTCTGCTACTTCCCGCCGTTCCGCGACCGCCGGCAGCTGACCAGCCACTACCACCGGGCGCGCTGGTACCTGCCCGAAGTCGAGGGCACCTGCGAGCAGGTCACGCTGCCGACCGCGACGCCGCTGCAACCGGGTGCGCGCCCCGCCGAGTTCTGCACCGACTGCGGAGCCGGCGAACACATCGACGTCGCGCCGATGGGCATCGCCGGCGCGCTGCGCGCCGCGTGGCGCTCGCGCCTGGTGCTGGTCTGGGAAAAGCAATCCGCGGTCGCCCGCTTGCTGCTCGGCCTGCGCCGCTTCGGCTTTCCGGTCGTCGACGTGCAAACCGACGACCCAGAAGCGGTCGAGTACGGCGCCTACTGCTCGCTGCTGTGGAAGCACCTGACACCGGGCAAGCAGCGCTTTGCCCTGCGTCAGGAGAACCAACGGCGATTCGCCGAGGTCGCCGAGCAGCTGCGGCGAACCGTATACGACCGCGCCTGTGTCTTTGGCACCGGACCGACGCTCGAACAGGCCCGCGAGCTCGACTTCAGCGGCTGCCTCACCATCGCCTGCAACTCGATCGTTCAGAATCCCGACCTGCTCGATCACCTCGAGCCGCGCTTCATCGCCGCCGGCGACGTGGTCAGCCACTTCGGCGTATCGGCATACGCGGGCCAGTTTCGCGCCGACCTCGCATCCACTCTGCAACGACGCGATTGCTGGTTCGTCGCCACCGACTCGTTCGGCTACCTGCTCACCCTCAATCATCCCGAGATCGCCGGCCGCACGATCCTCGTGCCGCAGACCTGCGACGGACCGAACTACGACCTCGTCGCCGATTTCTCTGCACCCAAGCTCGACAGCGTCCTCAACATTCTGATGCTGCCGCTCGCCGCGACCTTCTGCGACGCGATCTATCTGCTCGGCTGCGACGGCAAGATCCCAAAGCGCGACAACGAGGACTTCTGGGCGCACGCCGAAGGCGCGCAGTACCACGATCTGGTCGACAGCGGACACCTCTGCCACCCCACCTTCGACACCAACCGGCAACGCACCACCCACGACCGCTACAACCGTTCGATCACCGAGACCGTCACCACCGGGGAAACCCAACACGGCAAACGCTATGCCTGCCTGCGCCAGTCCTACACCCCGACGCTCGACCAGCGCACCGCATCGGCCGAGCAGCTGGCGGAGTTTGCCCCCCGCCCCTAACGCTGCGAACAGATTCCCCCTCCTTGCCAAGGAAGGGGTTAGGGGAGGTCGAGCTGGCACCTCGGCCCAAGATCCACCGCGAACCCGCCGACCCCCCTGAAGTCCCCCCTTGGTAAGGGGGGACGAACTCAGGCTTTCTGGATACGAGTCCCGCTTGGCAAACGCGGCCAAACCGGCAGTGCCGGTGGCAGGCTAAGGATCGCTCTGGTATGGCTGGCCCTGCCAGATCGGTGAGGAGAGGGAGGTAGCGCCGTGGCTCGAGGCGCCATGAAGCACGTAGTCGTCAAGGGGGACCTGGAAGAAGCCACGATCCGCCCGGCCTCCCTGCTCTCCGAGCTGCGCCAGCTATCGATCGAAGACGCGCGCCGCTACTTCGCCGACGCTTCGGCCCTCGAAGAGTCGGACTGTCCGGCCTGCCAGTCCGCGTCGCGAACCCCCGCATTCGAGCGCGACGGCTTCGCCTTCAGCGCTTGTGCCGACTGCGGCAGCGTCTACGCCAACCCGCGTCCGACCGCGGCCGCGCTCACCGACTACTACGCGAGCTCGCGCGCGGCTCGGTTTCGCACCGAGCGTTTCGTCGCCGAGACCGCCGAGGCGCGGCGCACCGAGATCATCAGCAGCCACGCCAACTGGCTCGGCCGCATCTACGACGAGACCGGTAACCGCCTGGCCACCGGCTACGCCGACGTCGGCACCACCAACCCCGCCGTATTCGACGAGATCCGGCGACTCGATCTGTTCGCTCCGCTGTGCGCGATCGAACCGGCGGCCGGAGTCGTCGCGCGCTGCCGCGACCTCGGTATCGACGTCGCCGAGGAAGGCGAGGCGCTCGGCGTGGTCACCGCGTTCGAGACGCTCGAGCACCAGCACGCGCCCGACAGCCTGCTGCGTGCGGCGCACCGCAGCCTGGCGCCCGGCGGGCTGCTGTTCTTCACCACGCGCACCATTTCCGGCTTCGACCTGCAGACCCTGTGGGGCAGCGCGCCCTACATCTATGTCCCCGAGCACCTCAACCTGCTGTCGATCGACGGCATCCGGCGCCTGCTGGAGCGATGCGGCTTCGAAGCGATCGAGATCAGCACCCCGGGCCGACTCGACGTCGAACTGGTGCTGCACGCCATCGAAGCCGATCCGAGCATCCGCCTGACCGGCTTCGTCGACACCTTGCTGCGCCACCGCGACCACCGCGCTCACCAGGACTTCCAAGCATTCCTGCAGAAACACCGGCTGAGCTCGCACCTGCGGGTCGCCGCCCTCAAGAAAGAGAGTCACTCATGAGCAAGCTCGCCAATTTGTATCAGAACAGCGATGGCCCGACCGGATACGTCGGCGGCTACTGCGATCGACTGGTCGAGCTGATCCACAGCCTCGACCACCAGGCGATCGCCGACTGTATCGCGCGCATCGAGCAGACCGCCGAGTCGGGCAACACCATCTTCTGCATGGGCAACGGCGGCAGCGCCGGCGTCGCCTCGCACTTCATCAACGACCTGTGCCCCAACTCGTACGTCGAGGGCAAGAAACCGATTCGCATGTTGTCGCTGACCGACAACGTCGAGTCGGTGACCGCGATCGCCAACGACTTCGGCTACGAAGACATCTTCCTCCACCAGCTGCGCTGCCTGATGCGCCAAGGCGATCTCGTGATCGCGCTCTCGGTGAGCGGCAACAGCGAGAACCTGGTGCGCGCGGTCGAGTTCGCCTTGGCCAACGGCGGCAGCGCCGTCGCCTGGACCGGTTTCGACGGCGGCCGGCTCGGCAAGCTGTGCAGCCCGACAGTTTGCATCCCCACCCAATCCGACGAATACGGCCCCGTCGAAGGCATCTTCGCTCACCTCGCCCACATCGTCTCCGGCTACCTCACCATGAAGCGCGGCAAGTACCTCGGTCACGAAATGGAGATGATGCCGGAGCGCGCCGCGGGCGGTCGCTAGCAGCCCGCCGCTCCACTCCCGCGACATGGCAACTCCTCTCCGCGTCGGGATCGTCGGCTTCGGTAAGATGGGGCGGATCCGAGCGCGCGAGCTCGAACGCCACCCCGGCACCGAGCTGGTCGTCGTCGCCGAACCGGACGGCGCCGACGCAGTCCCCGACGGGGTCGACCGGGTCGCCGACCTCGCCGGCGTGCTGCAGCGAGAAATCGACGCGGTCATCGTCTGCACACCCAATCGCTTTACCGCCGACACCATCATCGCCGCCCTCGATCGCGGTCTTCACGTCTTCTCGGAGAAGCCGCCCGGGCGATCGGTCGACGACGTCGAGCGCATCATCGATGCGGAACGCCGCGCCGGCGACCGCAAGCTGATGTTCGGCTTCAACCATCGCCGCCACGCCGGCATCCAGGAGGCCAAGCGGATCGTCGACAGCGGCCGCATGGGACAGATCCTGTGGCTGCGCGGCATCTACGGAAAGAGCGGTGGCGACGGCTACGAGAAGGAGTGGCGCAGCTCGCGCGAGATGTGCGGCGGCGGCATCCTGCTCGACCAGGGCATCCACATGCTCGACCTCTTCCGCTACTTCTGCGGCGACTTCGCCGAGGTCAAGAGCATGGTCGGCACCTCGTACTGGGACGCCGACGTCGAGGACAACGCGTTCGCCCTGCTGCGCGACGACGCCGGCAGAATCGCCATGCTGCACAGCTCCAGCACGCAGTGGAAGCATCGATTCAACCTCGACGTGTACATGTCCGACGGCTACGTGTCGGTCAACGGGATCCTGTCCTCGACCCGCAGCTACGGCGACGAATCGATCACCGTCGCGCGGCGCTCCTTCGACCCCAGCTTCGCCGCCGGCAAACCGCGCGAAGAGGTGACCTACTTCGACACCGACCCGTCCTGGGAGCTCGAGATCGCCGAGTTCGTCGACGCGATCCGCGACGGCGCCACGATCCAGCACGGAACCTCGGAGGACGCCCTGCAGGCGATGAAACTGGTGTTCGCCATCTACGATGGCGACGCCTGAACGGAAGGGACACGGCCCGCATGCGAGTTCAGATCACCACCTCGACCTTCGGCGACGCCGACCGGCGACCGCTCGAGATTCTCGCCGACGCCGGGATCGAGGTCGCGCTCAACCCGTTCGGCCGCCGGCTGACCGAGAGCGAGGTGACCGACGCCCTGCGCGACACCGACGGCTTGATCGCCGGACTGGAGCCGCTGACCGCGGCGGTGTTCGAGGCCTCCCCCCGCCTCAAGGCGATCGCTCGCGTCGGCATCGGCATGACCAACGTCGACGCCGCCGCCGCCGCACGCAACGGGATCAAGGTGTCGAACACGCCCGACGCACCGGCCCGGGCGGTCGCCGAGATGACCGTCGCCGCGATGCTGAGTCTGTGCCGGCGACTCCCCGAATCCAACGACCACCTGCACCGCCGCCAGTGGAAGAAGTTCCTCGGCACCGGACTCGAAGGCAGCTCGGTGTTCCTGATCGGCTGCGGCCGCGCCGGGCGCCGCGTTGCAGAACTGCTGCAGCCGTTCGGCGCCGCCGTCAGCACCTTCGACCCCAACGTCGCCGCCGATCAGTTGCCACCAGGCGTCACTGCAGTGTCCCTCGAAGACGGCCTGGCCGGCGCTGATGTGGTCAGCCTGCACGCCAGCGGAGATCGGGTCCTGCTCGGCGAAACCGAGCTGCAATCTCTCAAACGCGGCGCGATTCTCCTCAACTCGGCGCGCGGCGAGCTGGTCGACGAAACGGCCCTGCTGCGCGCGCTCGACGACGGCACGGTCGCCGGTGCCTGGTTCGACGCGTTCTGGAACGAGCCCTACGACGGCCCTCTCTGCGACCGCCCGCAGGTGCTGCTGACGCCGCACGCCGCGACCTACTCGCGGCAGTGCCGATCGGAAATGGAGACGCAGGCGGTGCGCAATCTGCTGCGCGACTTGGGAGTGAAATGAATCTCGAAGCGGAGCTCAACCTCGCCAAGGCCGCCGGCCGGCGCGCCAGCAAACGACTGCGGCGCCGTGAAACCTCCGACCTCGCGGTCGACAGCGCCGCCGGGCGCGACATCAAGTTGGCGGCCGACCGCGAAGTCGAGGCGATCATCCTCGAGGAGTTGCAGCGCAGTCCGCACCCGGTGCTCGCCGAGGAGAGCGGCGACGGCGGAATCGATCGCGAGCGGCCCTACTGGGTGGTGGACCCGCTCGACGGCACCTTCAACTACCACCGCGGCATCCCCCACTTCTGCACCTCGATCGGTCTGTGGCAGGGCGATCGCCCGCTGCTCGGAGTGATCGGCGACGTCCCCGGCGAGCGCCTCTACAGCGGCGTCGTCGGCGCCGGCGCCTGGCTCGACAACCAACCCATCCGCGTCTCGCCGCAAAGGTCGGCGGCCCAGGCGGTGCTGGCGACCGGCTTTCCGGTCGGCCGCTCGTTCGCCGAGGAGTCGCTGCGCGAGTTCACCGCCCGGGTGCAGCAGTTCAAGAAGATCCGCCTGTTCGGCTCGGCGGCGATGTCGCTCGCCTACGTCGCCGACGGCATGGTCGACGCCTACGCCGAGGACGGCATCAACCTGTGGGACATCGCCGCCGGCGCGGCTCTGGTCCTCGCCGCCGGCGGCTCGATCGAGATCGGGCAAGGCGGCTCGAATCCCTGGTCGCGCAACGTCCGCGCCAGCGCCAACCCCGAGCTCTGGCAGCGATCATGAGCACCGCCATCGCCATGATCCCGGCGCGCATGGGCAGCCAGCGACTGCGCCAGAAGAACCTGCGCCAGCTCGGCGGCGAGCCGCTGATCGGCCGCGCGATCCGCAAGTGCCAGGAAGCCGGCGTCTTCGACGAGATCTGGGTCAACTCGGAAGACCTGGAGTTCGAGCCCTACGCGCGGCAGGCGAACGTCGGCTTCCACCACCGCCCCGCCGAGCTCGCATCGAACACGGCGACCAGCGAGGACTTCGTCTACGAGTTCCTGCAGCACCACGACTGCGACCGCCTGTTCCAGGTGCACAGCATCGCGCCGCTGCTGACGGCCGACGAGGTCCGCCGCTTCGTCGAGACGATGCAGAGCTCGGCGCACGACGTGCTGCTGAGTGGTCCACTCGATCAGATCGAGTGCATGTACCAGAACCAGCCGGTGAACTTCTCCTTCGCCGAGAAGACCAACTCGCAGGACCTGCAGCCGATCCAACGCGTCACCTGGGCGATCACCGGGTGGACTCGATCGACCTACATCGCCGCCTACGAGTCGGGCCGGTCGGCGACCTACGCGGGCGAAGTCGGATTCTTTCCGCTGAGCCAGCTCGCCGGGCACGTCATCAAGACCGAGGCCGATCTGCAGCTCGCCGAGCGCCTCCTGCCCCTGCTCGAGCCGAGCCAGCGCTGAGGCCGCATGGCGGCTGACGGCCCACCCCGCGCCCCTCTCGCCGAGCTCCTCGTCTCGCTGGCGAGGCGGGCCCAGCAAGCCATCCGCGGCCTGTTCGTCGAGCGCGGCACGGTGGCCTACGTTCCGCGCTTCCGCAGCGCCGACGACCTCGCCAACCACTACTACCGCGCAGCGTGGTACCTGCCGCGGCACAGCCATTGCCGGCAGGTGACGATGTGGACCACCCACCAGCTCGGCGCGAGCGGCGCGCTGCGCTGCCCGCCGGCAATGGCGCCACCGCGCCGCACGCCGGGCCACATCGAGCTGGTCGCCGACGGCATGGAGTTCCTGCGCCAGCTGCTGCGCGCCGAGGTGGTTTTGGTGTGGCGCGCCGGCCGTTGGGCCAAGGCGATTCGCGCGCTGCGGCGGCTCGGCATCCGGATCGTCAACGTCGACACCGACTGCGCCGGCGGCCGCGAGTACGTCCACTACGCGCTCCTCCTGTGGCAAGAGCTGACCCCCGAGAGCCAACGCGAAACGACGGATCGGCTGCAGCGCGATCGCTTTGCGGCGCTCGCCAGCGAGCTGCAGTCGCCGCCGCGAGAACGCGCCTGGGTCTTCGGAACCGGCCCGTCGCTGCACAAGGCTTTCGAGCACGACTTCAGCGACGGCCTGCGCATCGTCTGCAATTCCATCGTCGCCTCGCCGAAGCTGCTCGACCACATCCGTCCGCATTTTCTCGCCGCCGCCGACGTCGTCAGCCACTTTGGCGTATCCCTGTACGCAGCACGGTTCCGCGAGGAGCTGTGCCAGGCGCTAGCCGGCGGGGAGCTGCGCTGCGTCACCACGCACGCCCTCGGCACCCTGTTGCTGGCGCATCACCCCGAGCTGCGCGACAAAATCGTCACCCTAGGCTACCGCGGCAGCGAAACCAGCAACGACCTGCTGGCCGACTTCCGCGCCCCGGCCATGGAGAGCGTGCTCAACAGCTTCATGCTGCCACTCGCCGCGACCTTCGCCCGCGAGGTGGTGCTGGTCGGCTGCGACGGCAAGAGCAGCTCGGACGACAACGAGGACTTCTGGCCGCACAGCCGCGAGGCGCACTACCACGACCTGGTCGACTCCGGGCACGCCTGTCACCCGACCTTCGACCCGATCCGACAACGCGACGGCTACCGAAAATACGACGACGACGTCCGCCGCAGCATCGCCGCCGGGAGAGCGCGCGGGATCGCCTATTTCCTCCTCTATCCCTCGCACCTCCCCGCCCTGCGCGACCTGCCGCCCCTCGCCGATTAGCTTCCCAGCAATCGGTGCGCGTGCTACTCCTGCGGTCGAGCGGCACTGCGTCGCCCGGTGCGCGTCGCCCCGAGCGGCCGCGATCCAACCGGGCGTCTCGGGGCAACGAATGGCGGGTATCGGTGGTGATCAGAACGGCTTCGCGCGACTCGACGTATCGGGCATCGCCGTATTCGACCGCGTCCTCGAAGACGCCGACCTGAATCGCGCCGTCGAGCTCCTCGGCGCGGGGCGCAGCAGCCGCCTCGAGCACCTCGACGAGCTTCGCTCGCTGCGCCCCAACGCCTGGCTCGACACCGTCCAGCTGGACGACCTCCGCTGCGGCGACCCGGTCGCGCTGTGGCCCGACGCGAGCGGCGCGCAACGCGACCTGTCGCAGCAAGCCGCCGCGGCGCGGCCGACCTACGACGATTCGAACGGCGCCGCGTGCGTGCGCTTCGACGGGGCGGACGACCACCTCCAGGGACTGCCGGCACTGCGTACCGGAACCCTGATCTTCCGCGTGCGTTTTCCCGAGGTTCCGCCGGACGGCAAAGCGCGCGCATTCGTCAACATCTCGCGAGACGGGCGCTACTACGCTCAGATCGTTCCCGGCAACGGCCGGCTGCGCATCGCCGTCGACGAGACCAACACCGAAACCGCGCACAGCTTCGCCGCCAACAGCTGGTACACCATCGCAGTGCGCAAGTCCGACACCGACTTCGAGGTGCGAGTCGACGGAGCGCCGATCCTGCGCGATTCCTACCAGCCAGCGCCGCCGCCGCGGCGCATGCAAGTCGACTCACCGAAGGCGCCCGAGGACCTGCAGACCAAGTACGCCTCGACGGTTGCCGAGTTGAAGCGCGAGCACGAGGTGCTCGAAGGCGGCATGCTCGCCCATCCGGGAGAGATCTTCGCAGCGGCACAGCAGCGACATCTGGAGCTGACCGAGACAGAGGTCGATTTCAACGCCTACCAAGAGTGGCTGAACCGGGTCGACTACCCGACCCACTACCCGAGCTACGTGCGCGAGTTCCCACCGCCGGTGCTCTTCGCCAAGAAGAGCCTGCAGCACTTCCTCTCGTTCGAGCTGCTGCGCGATCAGCTGGAGAACGACAACTGCGTCTACATGGACGTCGCCAGCAGCAACTCGATCGTCCCCGACATTCTCGCCCGCACCTACGGGCTCACCACGATCTACCGCCAGGACCTGCGCTACCCCGCCGGCGTCCACGGCCGGCGGATCGGATCCGACGCGGCGGCGATTCCGCTCGACGACGCGACCATCGACGCGATGGCCCTGCACTGCGCCCTCGAGCACTTCGAGAACGAGTCGGACATCGGACTGGTTCGCGAAGCCGCTCGCCTGCTGCGCCCCGGCGGCGCGGCCTGCGTCATCCCGCTCTATCTCGCCGACCGCTACTACGTCATGACGTCGCGCTTCGCCTGGGAGCGCGACGGAGTCCCGCAGATCGACCCCGACGCAACCGTCGTCCTGCGCGAAGAGAACCGCCTCAAGTTCTCCCGGCATCTCGACCCCGAGCACCTCGATCGCCGCCTTCTCGCCACCGCGCGGCAAGGCGGGCTGCAGTACCGGATCGTCTACTACTCGAACCACGCGGCGCGCGAAGGCTGCCCGCCGTTCGCGCTACTGCTGCAAAAGAGCTGAGCCCTCCGCGCTCCTCCGCTCGAGCTCGTAGATCTCGATCATCGGATTGCGAAAGCGCGGACGGAGAACCAGAACCGCATCGGTCTCGCGGTAGATCGGCTCAAAGATGAGGTTCGAAGTGCCCTCCTCGCGGCGCAGGTAGGGCCGGACGAAGCTGTGCACCAAGCCCTTGCGGAGGTGCGCCTCGGTGTCGATCGCGAGGACCTTGCGCAACAGCTGGGGCCCGGCAAGGACGAGATAGCGCGGCTGGTATTGCTGGATGTGCATGTGCGCGGCGATGGTTTTCCGCTCGCCGCGATCGTCCGACTGCGGCACGCGGAAGCCGGTTCGATTCGGCTGCAGGAAGCTGCGCGCAAACGACGGGCGAACCGCGCCGAAGTCGTTGGTCTGGTTCAGGAAGTAGGAGGACCAGGCCAACGTGAAGTCGAAGAACAGCGGATCGTCCGGTTGCGAGTGCGCGCGCAACCACTGCGCCGCCTCGACGATCGCGGCGGGCGTCTGCCTTTCGGCCCGGCGCTGGACATACTGGGCATTGCCCCAAGCCGCGGTGCCCAGCACCGACACCACGACCGCGGCCGACAGCAGTGCCGAAACCGTCGAGCGCTGCGCCAACCGCGCGACCAGGCCGGTCACGGCGACCGTCGCGCCGAGCAGGAGCAGTGTCCGGCCGAGCACCGCGTAGCGCGGCCCGAAGGTGATCATTCCCAGCACCATCATCGCCAGCAGACCGAGGACGCACAGCAAACCGGCCCAGGTGAGGCTGCGCGCGCGCCGATCCCAAAGAGCCAGCGGAAGTCCGAGGATCGCCAGCCCGGTGAAGGTCGGCTCGCTCGCGATCAACCAGCCGCGCACGACGTGTATGTTCCAGACGCTCGCAATCCGCTGCGACAGAGCGCGCTCGCGGATCCGATAGAACTCGTTCAGGTTGGCGTAGGTCATGCCCCGATACCCGGTTGCCAGCACCACGATCTGCTTGGCGACGAAGAACGACATCGAGATCGCGAGAAAGACGCCGGCATCGCGCCAGCGACGCTGCAGCAAGAGACGCAGGCCGAGCACGGCGGCGATCAGAATCGCATCGCTGCGACAGAGCTGCGCCAACAGCAGCCAGAAACCGCTCAGCGCCGCGCCGCGCCCGTCCTCTTCGCACGAGACGAAACACCACGCCCCGAGGGCGACGAACAACATCGCATAGGGCTCGGCGAAGGCGCTGGTGCTCAGCTGCGTCGGCACGACGGTGCCGACCGCAACCAGCGCCATCACAACGCCCGCCAGAGGCCCGGCGAGACGCCACGCCAGCGCGCAGTAGATCGCGGCGGCGAGCGTGTAGACCGCACAGGTGAGGATCAGCAGCCACTGGGTGTAGTGCAACCCCGCGTCGAGGCCGAGGCCGTACACCGCGCGCAAGAACGCCGCCTGGATGATCGGCGGCCCGAACGGCCAAACGTTGGTGAAGAACGCGGTCGAGAGTGGAATCGACGGGTCGATGGCGACGTTGTGCGCCCACTGGGCGCGCCCCGAGTCGTCACTCCTGGTCGGCTGGATTGCCCCCGACGCGATCGAGTCGATCTTGATCTCGGCGAACGCCAGCAGCGCGGCGGCGATCGCCAAAGCCGCCACGACCTCGACCCAGCGCCGCGACCGCGCCGGTCGAGACTCTACTCCCGCGGTCGGCATCCCGGCGCTCGCTCGCTCACTCGATGTAGCCCAGCATGCGCATGTTCTCGCGGATCTTGGGGTCGAGCTCGTCGAGCTTGATCTGCGAAGGCGAATCCGCCGGCGCCGCTTCGGCCGCGGCGCGGTGGGCGCGCAGCAGGTGCGCCAGCGCGCCGCCGACGACCGGCTCGCGCGCCCACAGGTCGATGGTCTCACCCGGGTCGCGGCGAATGTCGAACAACTGGTGGTCGGGCGGCTGCGCGCTGCCGACCCGCTCTTCGCGCAGCAGCTTGTAGCCGCCCAGGCGAACCGATTCGCGGCGCCACGGACCGACCGACACCATCGCGAACGCGGGCCGCATGGAGTCCGCCGCGTCGGCGTCCGCCATCACCCCCAGCAGGGAACGCCCCTGGAAGCTCGCCGGGGTGTCGATCTCGAGCAGATCGAGCACCGTCGGCGCGACGTCGGTGAGCTCCGCCGTGGCCTCGACGCGGCGCCCCTGCGGCAGCACCCCGGGAAGCGAGAAGATCAGCGGGACCCGCAAGACCTCGTCGTAGACGGTGGTCATGTGGGTCAGATGTCCGTGCTCCATGAACTCCTCGCCGTGGTCGGACAAGAGAACGACGAGCGTGTTCTTCGCCAACCCGGTCTCGCTCAGGTGGTCGAGAATCCAGCCGAGATAGGCGTCCATGAAGCTGATCTCGCCGTCGTATTGGCTGAGCAGGTAGCGCAGGTCGATATCGTCCAACGGGACGTCACCCGAATTGATCGCTCGCAGCACCTGCGAGTGACTCGACAGCCGGCCCGCGTAGCCGAAGTCGTACATCGAATCGTAGGGCGGCAACGGCTGGTAGGGTCCGTGCGGGTCGATTTCGTGGAGGTAGAGAAAGAACGGCTGGTCGGGATGGCGTTCGACGAAAGGCTGCACCAACCTGCTCCACACCGCCTCGGCCTTGGCGCGCGGACCACCCGCCTTGCGCAGCGCCTTGCGCGTCGGTCCGGTATAGATCTCCTCCACCTCGTCGAAACCTCGGCCGAAGCCGAACTTCACACCGACGTGCGAGTTGTTGATGATCGCCATGGTGGCGAAGCCGGCCTGCTGCAGCAGACCGGGCAACCCGGCGAGATCCTCCGGCAGGTAGTCCTCGCGCGTCACGGTGCGGTGCGCGTTCGGGTACAGCGAGGTAAACAGCGATGCCACCGAGCTGCGGGTGAAGGACGAATTGGAAAAGGCGTTGTCGAAGACCACGCCCGACTGCGCCAGCTGCTGCATCACGGGCGTCTCGACGCTCGAGCCGTAGGGTGCAGTGTGGTCGGCGCGTAGGGTGTCGAGCAGCACGAAGATGACGTTGTAGGGGCCGCGCAAGCCGTCCAGCGAAGCGCGTGGCCGCTCGCGACTCTCGCTGTCGATGCGCAGATCCTGCCACGCAACTCGCCCGCCACCCGAGCCGCCCACCGCCAGGGTCAATGCTACGGCGCGATGGTCGGGGCCCAGGTCGATGTCGATCTCACCGCCGTCGCTCAGCTGCGCGGCGCTAGCGGAGAAGAGCACCTTCTGTTGTGCGTCCGCATCAAGCGCGTAGACGGCAACCTCGGCGTCACTCGGCCAGTCGCCGTCTTCGGTGCGAACCGTGCCGCGCAGGCGCGCCCCCGGCGGCAGCATGAGGTGATAGGTCACCACCGAGCCTGCCGACTGCAGCAGCCGGCCCGCTTCGGCGCTCGCCACCGGCTGTCCGCCGGCAGCCGGCTCGGAGCCGGCCTCGAGCTGCAGACGACTCACGCGCACCCCGTGCCGGGTAACGCTGCCGCCGGTGCGGTTGTTGATGTCGAGCCAGTAGGCCGGGCGGATCTCGATCCGGTTGGGGCCGATGCGCTGCAGCTTTGCCGGTACCCGCGCCTCGAAGCGGGCGCCCTTGACCGGCACCGGCATCCGCCGCAGCTGGGTTCCGTTCCAGAACACGAGAATGGTCTGTCCCGGCAGGTTGTCCGGAGCGCGCACCGCGGCGACGTCGAATGCCAAGGTCCGATCGCGCGTCTCGGTCAGCGCGAAGTCGATGACCGCGCTACGACCGGTGGTCCACACGTTGGCGCCGTCTTCCGCGGCAGTCACCGGGCTCCAACCGCTGGTCAGGTAACGAGCAACGTCGGGCTCGTCGAAATCCAGGACGGCCAGGCCCCTGGCGGCGTCCGCCACCGGCAGAAGCGCAACCAGATCGATCTTCTGCGAGGCATCGGCGGCGGGCGATCGCAGCACCGCCAGGCACAGCAACAGCACCAGCCCCGCCGACCTCGCGACCAGGCCAGACCTCCGCCACCCATCCACTTCCGGCATGTCGAGCAAGTAGCAGGATCCGAATTCCATCGCCACGACCGCCTCCTTGCCCGCCTCGCGCGATGTTGGCAGGTTCGATTTGCGCTGCCGGCGAACACCGGTCGCAAACCAACGCATGGCAAGCCTCGACCAACCCGCGCCCTCCCGCTCTCTGATTGCGCTCGGCGTCGCCGTCGTCGTCATCGCCGCCGCAGGGCTGGCAACCGGGGGCGACTCGGTGCTGCTCGGTCTCGCCGCCGTCGCCGGGCTGGGAATCAGCGGACTCGCCCGGTGGGCACCGCGAGATCCTGGCGGACAGTTCACCAGGCGCGGACTCCTCGTCCTGGTCGCAGTGCTCGCCGCGGCGAGCTTGGCGATGGCCTACGGGTGGATCGGGAGCGCCAACGTGTCGACCGCGGCATGGGCCTGGTGCGCGGCGACCGCGATCGCCCTGCTCGGACGATTCCGTTCCGGTTGGGTGCTGGCACTCGCCGCCACCAGCTTCGCCCTGTTCGCCGTCGAAGTCGGACTGCTCGCCTACGAGCGCTGGTCCGAGGGTGTCGGCGTGGCCCCGCCAACCGCCGAATCGCCGGCGACGGAACCGCCAGCCGCCCGCGTGCAAGCGCCCGCCGAGAAACAACCCCCATCTCCGCAGCCAGAGCGCGCCGGCGAGAACACCTACACCAGCACGGCACGCTACCGCACCGGCGACCCGGTGCTCGGCGCCAAGCTGGTCGAGTCCGTCACCACCGTCACCTCCAAGCAACTCGGCAACGGCGAGTACGTGTTCCGCGACGTCGTCTACTCGACCGACGACCGCGGCAGGCGGCGGTCACTGGGCGCAGCCGAAGATCCCAGACCGGACAAACACGCCCTCTTCTTCGGCGGCTCTTTCACCTTCGGCATGGGTGTTGCCGACGACGCGACACTGCCGTCGCAGTTCGAAACCGTATCCGCGGGCGAGTACGAGGCCTACAACTTCGGCGCCGGCGGCTACGGAACCGCACAGATGTACCTGCAGCTCGGTCTCGACCGCCTGCTCGACGACATCCCGCAGAAGAGCGGCATCGCCGTGTACAGCTTGATCGCCGATCACATCAACCGCAGCACGCCGCACCGTCTCGATCGGCTGGTGAGCTTCCGTAAGTCGCCCCTCTTTCGACTCGACGCCGAGGGACGGCTCGACGGTCCGTTCCGCATGAAGGACGACCCCGAGCTCAGCGCCGCAATGGAGGCCTTCGAAGCCAAGCGCCGAGCGTCGCCGCTGCAGAGAGCGGTCGGCGGTGCGCGCGCGGAAACCTATCTGCCGACGGACCAAGCCCTGGAGGTACTGGCCCAACTCATCGTCGGCGCCAAGGCCCGCTACGACGAGCGCTTCGACGGGCAATTCGTCGTCTTGCTGTGGCCGCGCATGAACCGGCAGCGAGCATCCTGGGAATCGCTGTGGCAGCGTCTGCGCGACAGCGGGATCGCGATCGTCGAGGTTGCCGAGCTCGGTGACGGCGCCATCATCCACGAGAGCGACGGCCACCCGAGCGCCGCGGAGTACAGGTGGGTCGCGCAAGCTCTCTACGACTTCCTGCACAGCAATCGCACCGGCTGATCGCGCGGCGATCCGCACTGCGTCTTCGCTATCGCGAATTGCCGCTTTGGCGTTGCATCAAACCAGCGCCATCCTGCATCCTTTATAAGTAATGCCGAGGAGCGGCTCCCCGAGCCACCGGCAGTTGGGCAACATGGTGCGGACAACGGCAACCAATTCCTTGCGGGCAGCATGCATCGGCCTGGCGCTGGCGATCTCGTCGATCGCCGCGGCCGCCGACCCGCCTTCCCTGGTGGCGCCGCAGGGGTCGATCTCGGATACCACGCCGGAGTTCCAGTGGCAGGCAGCCGCCGGCGCGACGATGTACCAGATCGCCATCTACGACGACACCGCGCGCAGCTATGCGGTGATCGAGGCGGGTCTCACCGGCACCACCTGGACTCCGTCATCCCCGCTCGACGACACCCACTCCTACCGCTGGAAGATGCGTTCGTTCGAATCCGGATGGGGAAGTTGGGGACCGGTGCTGCGCTTCAACTTCGCCAGCGCCGCGCCCGACCCGCCGGCATTGCTGCAACCGATGGGCACCATCAGCGACACCACCCCGCAGTTCACCTGGGTTCCAGTCGACGGCGCGCTCTCCTACCAGATCGCCATCTACGACGTTACCGCCGGCGCCTACGCGCTGCT
>JAUIGL010000133.1 GCA_030430165.1 bacterium
CAATCAGGCAAATCCTGCAATCTTTAGGTTAACGCATATGGGAGGCCGAGGGGGCGTCCTTCATCATTGCCCGCCGATCAAGATCCCCACCTGGCGGCGGCGCCAGTTGGACCGTCCGTACGTCGGTCGTCACGCGGCCGGGGCTCGGAAGTTTCGGTAGTGGGATTGCATCCCGAGCGGCGGACGGTATTTACTGAGTTCAGCTCAGTAGGAGGGCGGTGCAATGTGTCCCGAAGAATCAGTCCTCAGGGCGCCATCGGAAACCCTGCGGGTCGACCTGGCGCGAAAGTATCCAGCGACGCGAAGCGAAGCGGCGGCACGGATTCCGGCCGAATTGGTCGACGCCGACCTGGCGGCGATCGAGCGCGACGGATTCGTCATCATTCCGGGCGTGCTGACCGCGGCCGAGGTCGAGTCGGTTCGCGAGCAGGTGCTTCCGTTGCTCGACCAGCAGGGGCGCAACAGCTTCGAAGGGCTCCAGACGCAACGGGTGTACGGAGTGCTCGAGAAGACGCGCGGGCTCGACCGACTCATCACCCATCCGAGAATCCTCGCCATCCTCGATCGCATGTTCATGCCGAACTACCTGCTGTCGCAGGCACAGGTGATCAACATTCAACCCGGTGAGGCGGCGCAGGATCTCCACCCGGACGATCTGTTCTACGTCGTGCCTCGTCCGCGGCCGCCGCTCGGTGCGGCGACGGTGTGGGCGATCGACGACTTCACCGAGGACAACGGCGCCACCGTCGTCGTACCTGGGAGTCAGCACTGGGGCGACGACCGGCTGCCGAGTGCCGGCGATCGCCACGTCCCGGCGGTGATGCCAGCCGGCTCGGTGGTCTTCTATCCCGGCACGTTGTGGCACGGCGGCGGCGCCAATCGCACTTCGGCACCGCGACTGGCGGTGACCTGCCAGTATTGCGAACCGTGGCTGCGCACTCAGGAGAACTACTTCCTTTCGGTCAGCCGCGACACGGTCCGCACGCTTCCCGAAGATTTGAAGCGTCTCCTCGGCTACAGCATCCATCCTCCGTTCATGGGGATGGTCAACGGCATGCATCCCAAACGCTCGCTCGAGTAGGTTGCGTGTCGGCCAAGCAGAGAGTCCGCCGCCCGGCGCGAATCGCGCGCAAGACCCTGATCGACGCGGCGCGCGAGGTGCTCCTCGAGGGCGAGGGCAATCTCGAGGTCGCCGCGGTGGCGCGCCGTGTCGGCGTTTCAGAGAGCCTGGCGTACTACCACTTCAAGAACAAAGCGGGGCTCCTCGACGCGGTCATCGAGGACTTCTATCAGCGTCTCGACGAGTCGGTAGCGGCGGTTCCCTTCGCCGGCGAGACCTGGCGCGACCGGGAGCACGACCGGGTGTGCGCGATCGTCGACTTCATGTACCGCGACCCCGCCTCGTCGCTGGTGTTCAACGTCGTCGCCTCCGACCCGAAGCTGCTCGAGCAGCAGAGAGAGCGCCAGCGGCGCCTCGATGAGCTGGGTGCGCGCAACATCGCCCGCGCCCAGCGCGACGGCGAGATCGACCCGCGCCTCGACCCTCATCTGTTAGTGTCGATGATCCTCGGCGGAGTCTTCGCCGGGATCACGCGCGCCCTCTCGTCGAGCCCGCCGAAGCCGCAGCAGCAGTGCGAGCGCGAGGTGTGGGCGTTCGTCGTTCGCGCCGCCGGGCTGCGCAGCGCCTGAGCGGCGTTGCGCGCCTCAGTCGTCGGCCGAGACGATCTTCAGAATCTCGTCCGGATCGTGCCGCGACAGGTTCTTGTCGACCTCCCGCACGACGTGCCTGCGAACCTCGTCCGACAACGCGTTGCGTAGTAGACCGAGAAACTGCGGCCCGGCGACGAGAATGAGCGATTCGAAGCGCCGCTCGACCCGCGCCGACTCGAGCTCGTCGGCGATCTCCCGGGCGAACTTCTCGGCCTCCGCCTGTTTGGGATCGGTCGACGGTTCCATCGCATGGCGTCCCGGGGCCGCAGACTCGAACGCAGTGCCCGGCTGGTCGTCGACCAGCTCGCTGGTGTGCATGGCTCCTTCGGGATGGTCGCGCCGCATGACTTCCCGCAACGTGCCGTCGACCGGCGCGAAGACCCTGACGGCCTCGCGATTGGCGGCGACCGTCCAAGTGTTGGGCTTGATCATCATCGTCTCTCCTGAGCGTCGGCGGCGGGCAGCGGCTGCGAGGTGGGGCAGCGCTCGACCGGGGCGACCTGCGTCCGGCCGTCGACCGCGTGATCGCGCAGACCGAACGGGTGCTCCGTTTCGACCGGTCCGCACTGCTTGCCCTCGCGCTGGTGCCACGGGTCGCCGCGGTCGACCGTAATTCGGCTACCGCAGCCGCGGCAGATGCCCTCCCCGAATACTTTCCGGCTCATCTCGTCAGACCACCTTTCCGCCCTGCTTGTGGTCGCCAGTTGGGTACTGCTCGCCGCACTCCAGCGTGCGCAGGACTTTGCGGACCCGCTCCAGAGTCACCGGCGGAGGGGTGGACGTACCCATGCCCTCCTCCTCGGCGACGGCTGTCTCTCGCAGGTCGTATTCCCACCGCCGCAGTAGCTCGCAGCGTTCGCCTCGGCTGAGCTGGGTGGCAGCGGCTATCTCCTCGGGCGTTGCGTAGTTCCGTTGGCTGTCGGTCATTGGCTCTTCGCCTTTCCGCAGGGACGCGCAGTCCCCGCATTAGGTCGAGCAGCAAGCGCTGTGCCCGGGCCGGCAATGGTGCTGGCAGCCGATCGACGATCGCTCGGCGGCTGCGGCGGTTACAGAATGTAGATTCTGCTCTGGTTGACGGTACAGTTGTCCAGCGACACCCAGTGTTCCGAGTTAAAACGACACCCAGTGTTCCGAACGACGTCGGGGGAATCCCGAGCGTTTGGGGCGTCACGTAGGGTGGCCGAAGTGGAGAGGAGTTGAGGGACGTAGGAGGCGATTTGCCCCCCTCGCGATCCCCCCTCGCGCCGCCGTCGCCGCTGCTAGCGGCGGCGGCGTCCGAGCGCGAGCAAGGCGGCTGGCAACAACCACAGCCATGCCGCGCCGCCCGGTCGCGGCTTGGCGACATTGCAACTACTGTCGTCCTCTGCGGTTGGCAACGGGCGTGGTGCGAGGTCACCGACAAAACGCGGCCGCGATGCGGCCGGCGCAGACACCTGGAGTTGCAGGAAGTAAATGAAGTCTGTGCTCAGCTCGTTGCCGTCGTCGTTGGTGAATCGCGCCTTGGAGTGGCACCCCATGCAGTTGGAGCGCTCGTACGACTCCATCGAAGTGTTCGCCAGGAGCGGCTTCATCTGTCCACCCGCCGACACCTTCGGCTTGATTCTCGTGTCGTTGACGTTGCCCGAGAAGATGTCGCTGGACACGTTGCTGCAACCAGCGGGAATCTCCGAGGTTCCCCACTGGCTCGAAATGAGGCTGTAGTGCCCCCACACACTGTCCGAGCCCAGGGCGCCTTGGCACGCGGTGTTCCAGGACTCCGCTTCTGGATAGCTCGAAATCGGAACCTGGCGACACAGCTTCGAGATGCCACCGACGGCGGCCGGCGCTTCATCGAGACAAAAGCCATCGCCGACCGATGACGACGGATTGTCGCAATCGCCATTGGCGGCGGGAGGAGCATTGCAGTCGGCACACGCCTGGGCGCCGTCGTTGCACAGCTCGCCGAAGAAGTTGAACTCGCCGGCTACGCTGTCCGGGCACGATTCGTTCGGCCCGCCGGTGGAAAAGTTGGGCGCCGGAAAAGGCCCGGTGCAGTCGGGCGCGTTGTCGTTGTGCTCGAAGGTGGACCAAATCCACACCGGCTGATTGAACGTCTTGTGCGCGACGTGCATTCCAACCATAGCCATCGTCCTCAAGTCGCACGTGGCCTCGCCATCACTGTTGCGGTAGTCCGGCGTCGATACCAGAAGCTGCTCGAGATGATACTGCGAGCCATCGACGGCACCACTTTGCAAGGCGTCGGTAACGTCCATCCAGGCCACCTTGAGGACCATCGCACCCATGTCCGCATCGGACGGATCGCCCCCAGAATAGGTATTGACCCCGCAATTGAGATTGATCGGGCTCGTCCGCTCCTTGATCTTGTCCTCGTCGTAGAGCTCCTGGCTGATCACTTCGTCGTAGGTCGCCGGGCTGAGCAGGATCTCGTAGCGGAGGAAGTTTCCGGTGCGATCGAGCACCGGATCGCCTGAAAGGCCGCCGCTCTGTGCTTCCAGAAAGGAGTCGTCGATCTTGTCGACTTGCCCCAGCACCCGATAGTTCTGGTAGTTCGGAACCTCGCGACACGCACTCGGGTAGAAGTGTGTCCCCGAAGCAGTGCAGTCGCCGTTCGGACAGATACAACCTGCCGGGGTTGGCGATTCCTGGCAGAGGAGGAGGTCGACCGTCGCCGACCAGGATCCCCACTGCGCGACGTTGTCGCCGCTGGTGCTGATCTGGCCACCAACGCTCGGGGCATTGATCCCGAGGAAGGTGCGCCAACCGAACTCCTGGAACGTACTGTCGGTCGCATTCGAAGTAGTGCCCATGATGTCGGCCGGCAGATCGTAGTCGATGGAACAACTCGGCGCGGATTGAGCGGATACCGCGGTCGTCAGCGCCAAGGGCAACGTCAAGGTGGCGGCGAGGGTTCTCATACGAGCGAATCCGAAGCTACTGTTGTTCGTCACAGGCAACTCTCCATGATCAGGGAGAAATTGGGGACAGGCCCCAATTTTGGTTTAATTCGCCAATGAAGGTAGAGGGTTGCGTGCGCTAATTGGGGCCTGTCCCCAATTTTGGCCACAGTCGCACGACAAGCAGCCGTTGTGATTCGACCTCACGTCGCCGCGAGCGCTTTGAGCGCGGCGCCGCCATGCGAAAACATCGGCCAGCCGTCGCCGACGAGCACAGCCTCGATTCCCCCGATTGCCGCGAGACGGCGCACGCTCTCGGTCGCCGCACGCTTGTCGGTCAGTTTCGCGTCCGGCAGTAGATTGAGCGCGCCGCCTGTCTGACCGCGCACCAGGTCGCCCGTGATCACCGTAGCGCCCTCGAGCAGAAGGCAGAGCTCGCCGGGAGTCTTCGAGCCGTGCATCTCCAACACGCCGAGGCCGGGAACGACTTCGTCTCCGTCGGACAGCCAGGCGTCGCACGCCAGGCCAAAGGAATCTCGCTCGGCTGCCGGCCCGCTGAGCTTCGCCGCGAAACGCTGCGCCAGCTCGGTGGCGGCGCGAATGTGGTCGGAGTTGGTGATGACGATCTCGGACGCGCCGCCGAGCTCCGCGAGCTGCGCCAGGTCGTGGTCGCTCATCGGTAGCGGGTCGATGAGCACGTTCCCCGCGTCGCGGATCCAGGCGACGGTGTTGAAATCGATGTCGCGGCTCTCGTCGAAGATCGACCAGGCGCGCAGGTCGGATCGGTGCAGATGTTTCATTAGAAGGCCGGTTTAGCGCACGCCGCAGCGTCGGCCAAACCCCGGTCATTCGGGGCTCGGGTCGGGGGCTCGGGTCGGGGGCTCGGGGGTTGGGGGCTCGGGGTTCGGGGGCTCGGGGTCGGACCACGCTATGCGGTTGGAACTAAACGACTTGTGCGCGAAATAGGGGGTAAATCCGGCCTTAGATTTAGAAGGCCCATTTGGGGGTCGAAATGGCGCGTCTAAGCGCTTGCCGCCTGGTCACGACGGCCCGCGAACGGCGCGGACCCGAAACAACGTGCAACTGGCCGCCTTGCAGGCGCCCGAGGTCTGGCCAAAGGCGAACTCCACCGAGTAGGCGCTGGCCGGGTCCGGCATCGTGCTCGAGGTTGCGATCGAGCCGGGTGCGCCACAACTGCACGAGGGCTGGGTCACGTCGGAGCAGCCGTTGCAGGTGGCGGCCTGGTGGAAGATCGGATCGAGGGTAGGAAACACCCGGCCGTAGTCGACCAGACTCAGAGCTTCCTTCAGGTTTGGGATACGCCAGTCGCAGTGGCCGGCGAAGCAGTTGGCGCCGCCCCCGGCGACGTCGTTGAGAGTGGCAAGGAACTGGGTCGCGATCGTGCCGTCGAGATCGGTGCCTCCAGTGGACCAGGAGAAGAGGGTGTGCTGTCCGTGGATGCCGCTCGAATCGTCTTTCTTCTCCCAGGTCAGGCCGGTGTTGAGGTCGGTAATGGTTCCGTCCCCGTTGTCGTGGTAGGCGAGCGGCGCTCCCGCGGCGGTGTCGCCGTCGGAGCCGGGGCCGTACGATTGCGACTGTCCGGTGGCGGGAATGCGCTGCGCAGCGCATCCACCGGTGGCGAAGCCGCAGTCGGCGTCGCAGGCCAGCGTACCGCCGGCGGTGAAGCCGAGTCGCTCACACGTCTCCCCGGCCAGGTTCGCCCCGTCGCACTGCTCGCCGAGATCGACCA
This sequence comes from bacterium, assembly GCA_030430165.1. Lineage (GTDB taxonomy): Bacteria > Desulfobacterota > Binatia > HRBIN30 > CADEER01 > CADEER01. Next base: position 6,355 of record JAUIGL010000133.1, read on the forward strand.
CGCCATTGCCGCAGGAACCGCACGCCGGCGCCTGGCCGCTGGTCGCGGCGTCGCCGACCGCAGTCGAGCAGGAGTCGAGGAAATCGCGGTACTCCTCCGGCGTGAGGCCACTCGGGCAAGCACCGTTGGCGCGGGCGACCACCGACGAGACGCGCTTGTCGAAAGCCTCGCGGCACCGCTCCTTCTGGGTGGCGAGCTTGGCGGCATTGCCGCGCCGGGTGAAGCGCGCCTCCGCGTCCTGGACGCACTTGAAGTACCTGCCGGTGAGGCCCTCGATGTCGGCCTCACACCTGACCGCGGGGGAGGCGGCTGGGCTGGGCGCGGCGAGCACGGCCACGGTCGCGACCAGTGCAGCGCCAAATGAGAGGGCCACGGATCGTCTGGAAGCTTTCACGGCAGACCTCCTTCACTGACCACGCACCGCGCGAGCGGGAAAATTGGCCCACTTGGGTACCCACTGGACGCTGGCGAACTCGGGGAACAAAACGTACACCGAGCGCGAATCGTCAGTGTACGTGGTCGACGACAGGGACATCCACCCGTCGCAACTGCACGAGGTCTGCGTGACGTCGCTGCACCCCGTGCACGTCGGCCGAGAGAAAGCCGAATGGATTCGCGGCGACGCGTCGAGATCGACGATGCTGACGAGCTCTTTGATGTTGGGCAGCCGCCAATCGCAGTGGCCGGCGAAGCAGTTCACGCCGCCTCCTGCCACGTCGTTCAGGACGTCGAGAAAGTCCGTCACCACTGTGCCATCTAAAGTCGTGCCGGCGCTTGACCACTGGTACTCGTTGTCCTGGTCGTGGATGCCGCCGGAGTCGTCCTTCTTCTCCCACATCAATCCCGTGTTGAGGTCGGAGATGGTGCCGTCGCCGTTGTCGACCAAGGCGAAGGCCGCGCCCGCTTGCTCGGCGCCGTCGGATGCCGCCCCGTGCGGCACGATCTCTCCGGTCACCGGTGCCTGTTGGCTGCGACAGCCGGAAAGGTCGAAGTTGCAGTAGGTATCGCATGCTAGTTCGCCACCGAGCGTGTAGCCGAGAGCCGTGCAACTCGAACTGGCGAGATCGGCACCATCGCACTGCTCTTCGAGGTCGACGACGCCGTCACCGCAGGAGCCGCACTGCGGCGCCTCTCCGTCCTCGGCCGCCTCGGTGACGCCGGTGGAGCAGCCGTCGAGGAACTCGCGGTACTCTTCCGGGGTCAACCCGGCAGGGCAGGCGCCGTCGGCGCGCGCCGCGACCCGGGCCATCACCCGGTCGAAGCTGTCACGGCAAGCCTGCTGCGCCGCCGCGTAGCGCGCGGCGTCGCCCCTGCGGGTGAAGGTTTTCTCCGCGTTCTGCAGGCACTTGAAGTACTTTCCGGTCCCTTCTTCGACACTGGCCACGCACTTGGTGGCGGCGTCTAGCGCCCCGGCGACGGACGCCGCAGCGATGGCGAGCAAGACGGTGCAGAGGATGGAGGCGAGCTTCGCGGCGCGAAGCGCACCGGGTGCGACGTGGTTCATGCTGCCTTGTTCCTTCTCCGAAGCCGGGTCGAGCGGACGCTAGCCCAGTCCCATTCGTGCCGTTCTCGATCTCATGAGCACGGGAAGGTAGCTGCGGAACATCAACCCGTCTACATCGAATTTGTTACACCGCCGATGCGTGCAGCGCGACGTGTACGAGCATTGCAGGAGCTACGGCGACCACTGCGGTGCCGACTACTGCTGCCCGGTCAAGAACGACAGATCTTCACGTGGTCGATCGAGTGCGAGGAAGAGGCCTCGGAGATGCAAATCCACTGCAGTCTGGCCGGCTACGGCATAGAACGATCGAGCGTTGGCGGATGGTCACCGTGCAAGCCCCCGCCGTCCCCGTTCGGCGCGGCCGCTTCGAGCCGAATCCCTAGCGGCGCTAGCAAGCCGAACCCGATTGCAGCAGGGCAAACTCAATCCGGGGGCCGATTGGGCCGGGGGTCGATTGGGGGGGGCGATTGGGGTCGGACCATGGTAAGCCACTGAATTCATTCAATTCGCACCCTGATAGAGGCCGAGTTTTGTGTCTTAGGTCGTGTTTTCGGCTCCGAAAATCGATTGTAAGTCGCGCTGGGCTCTCGCAGTACGAAGCCTCCGCCGTTGCAGCGCCGCACCCGATGGTTGACGGCCCGTTGAAAAAGTAGGCTGCGCTGCAAATGGATCTCTCACGCCAACTCTGCGTTGCCGAATCCTCAACAAAAGCTCTGGCTTTGCCTCCGGTTCGGCGCATTGATTTGGCGTGAGATCTCTCGCTTTCGCGGTTACCCTACTTTTTCAACGGACTGTTAAGCGCCCGTGTGCCGAGTTGGTCCGCTACGCCTTGCACGAACGCGCGGCTGCCGGCGGCTACGCTCTTCGTCCAGTGCTCGTCACGGCCCTCGGCTCGCGCAGGTGCATCGTTCGCCGCCGCTGCGTGGAGCGCCGAGAACTCTTCGGTCCGGCCGATCTCCAGTACGTCGCAAACGGTGCGGCAGATGCCGGACATAGTCTGGGAGATGAGCGCGACTGGTGCGCGGCATCTCGCCTGGACGTCGCGACGCGGAGCGCAATTCATCGTCCGCTTGGAACGCGGATTTGGGGCCAAAAACGAAGCCTAAGGGCGATCTAGCAGGCGGTATTGGCGATTTCTCCAACGATGTTGAGCTTCTAGCATGGTCCGACCCCAATCCCCACCCCAAATCCCCACCCAAAGCATGGTCCGACCCTAATCCCCACCCCCAATCCCCATTCCCTCCTTTCCGCCCTGCTTGTGGTCACCCGTGGGATACTGCGCGCCGCACTCGAGGGTGCGCAGCACGTTACGGGCGACGCGGATGTCTCCACAAAACTGTTTCACAACCCAGCTGGCCGAGTGTCGGTGCCCCTCGCCCGTCTGACCGGCTGACCATTGTAGGCCAACCCCGCTGTGCGCTACACATGTCGGCAGGTCTGCCAGAAACTGGCGTTGAAACCGCTCCCTTGCGACCGGTATTCAGAATTCCCAATGCTAAAAACACTGCCCTTTACGTCTGGAAAACTGAGAAGTACCGCCTCTTGGCTTGTACAAACTACCCGCGGACATGGCCTCTGGAGCGTCGACGGATCGTAGGGACAGGATGTTCGTGTGTGTTGCGACACCTCGAGACTCGCCGGCGCTCCGCTCGCTAGACCCTTTCCAGCAGAGGCGCTACCTGGGGTGCGACAGCGGCTCGTATCGGGTGGCAGGGGAGGGCCGGTAGTCGACAGCGAATCTGTCGAGCAAAGACCGGACAGTTCAGCCCATGTCGGACAAGCCCCGATCTACCAGAATCTGCCCGTGGTGCACTCACGCAAACCCCGGGACCGCCCGGTTCTGCAACGATTGCGGTGGCGCCTTCGCAGAAGCTAGGCCCGTCGCAAGAGCGGTCACCCCGCTTGCCCGAGCGGAGTTGGGTGAGCGCCGTCAGCTCACGGTTCTGTTTTGCGATCTCGTCGGCTCCACCAAGCTGGGAGCCCAGTTGGAGCTCGACGATTACTACGCGCTGATGCGAACTTATCACGAACTCGGCGACAACCTGATTGGCCTTCACGGCGGCAGCGTCGGCCAACATCAGGGAGACGGGATTCTCTCCTACTTCGGCTGGCCGACCTCGCACGGCGATGATGCCGAGCGGGCAATCCGTGCCGGGCTGGCGTTAGTAGACGAGATGCAAGGCATTGTGGTGGGGGACGGCACGAGGCTCGAGGTGCGTATCGGGATCCACACTGGCTTGGTCGTGGTGAGCGACGTCGAAGGCGGTCTCAATGTGGAGACCCTTGCGCTCGGTGACGCGGCGAACGTCGCCGCTCGCGTCCAAGCGGAGTGCAGGCCGAGCGAGGTGCTCGTGACGGGTGCGACGCATCGCCTGGTATCCGGTTTGTTTCATGTCGAGGATCGTGGCACTCAGGCGCTTCGCGGCGCTGCTGGTCCGATCCAGTTGTTCCGCGTGGTTCGGTCGAGCGGCGCGCTGAACCGGCTCGCGGCAGCGGCCGCAAAAGGTCTAACACCGTTCGTCGGTCGCGAAAGCGAGCTCGACCTGCTGCGCGAACGCTGGGACCTGGCGCGGGACGGAAGGGGGCAGATCGTTCTCGTTTCCGGCGAGGCTGGCCTTGGCAAGTCGCGACTCGTGGAGCAGCTCAAGGTTGATTTGAGCGCGGTACCCCATACGAGAATCGAGTGCAGTG
>JAUIGL010000031.1 GCA_030430165.1 bacterium
ACGCAGACCGCGATTCCGCTGTGCCGTTTCGCGCGCGAGGTCGACTTCGAGGTGATCGTCGTCGATCCGCGCGAGGTGTACGCCACCGAGGAGCGTTTCGGCGCCGCCGATCGGATCGTGCGCGAGTGGCCCGAGCCGTACTTCGCCCGCGAGGCAATCGACCGGGACACGTACCTGGTCACGCTGACTCACGACGAGAAGTTCGACGTGCCGACTCTGGCGGCGGGTTTGCGTTCGCCGGCCCGCTACATCGGTGCGTTGGGCAGCCGTCGTACCCACGCCAAGCGCGTCGAGCAGCTGCGCGCGATGGGCTTCGGCGACGACCAGCTGGCGCGCGTGCACGCGCCGATCGGCCTCGATCTCGGCGGCCGCGCGCCGGCCGAGATCGCCTTGTCGGTAGTTGCGGAGATCGTCGCCGAACGTCATCGCCCGGCCGGCGAGCGGCGAGGATGAGCTCGGGCCGAGTATCGGTGGTGGTGCTCGCCGCCGGCGGTGGGCGGCGCATGGGGCGGACCAAGCAGCTGCTCGAGCTGCGCGGCAAACCGCTGGTTCGGTACGCGGTCGAGAGCGGCGCCGACTCTTGCGCGTCGGAGGTGATCGTCGTCACCGGGCACGACGGGGCCGCGGTCGCCGCGGCGTTGCAGGGTGCCGGCGATCGCGTGCGGGTGGTGCACAATCCGGACTTCGAGCGCGGCCAGGCCGCGTCCCTGCAAGTTGGCCTGGCGGAGGTCGATGCGGGTAGCGAGGCGGCGGTGGTATTGCTCGCCGACCAGCCCGGAGTCGGGGCGGCGGAGATCGACCGGGTGGTCGCGGTGTGGCGCGAGCGCGGTGGGCTCGCCGCGCGCGCTGTTTACGTAGGCGAGGGCGGAGCGGTGTCGTCGCACCCGGTGCTGTTGTCGCGGAGCCTGTGGCCGGAGATCGGCAGGTTGGCCGGGGACCACGGCGCCCGCAGCGTGTTGCAGCGCCATGCTGCCGACGTGACCGCGGTCGAGATCGACCGCGCGCCGCCGCCCGACGTCGACACGCCGGAGGATCTGGCCCGCGCGGAACGCGTCAGCGGGACTCGACGCGGGCGCTGAGCAGCGCCGCAGTGCCGACGATGTAGAGAGCGTAGGCGGCGAGGATGGTGAAGGTGAAGCCGAAGGTCATCGCCAGAATGCTCGAGCCGACCGAGCTCACCACCGAGAAGAAGCCGTTCACCGCCCAGGCCCAGGCGATGTATTCCTCGCTGTGCTCGGTCCACCCGGCGACGGTGCGCAGACCGAGCGGCATGAACACGCCGAGGCACAGGCCGAGCGGTGTGAGCAGGATCATCGCCGCGAGGATGCGCGCGGCGAAGGGCAGCCCGATCAGCTGATCGACCAGCGGTGCCAGGGCGAACGCGTAGAACGCGACCAGGGCGCCGAGAAGGCCGACCATCCACGGCAGGATGCGGCGCACGTCGTCGAAGCGCTGGCAGGCCAGGCTGCCGAGTCCGGTGAAGACCAGCAGCGAGAACAGAGTGACGGTGAGGCTGTAGGTCGGATAGCCGAGCAGCAGGGTCAGCCGTTGGATCAGGGTGACCTCGAGCAGCATGAACCCGGCGCCGAGCGCGGCGAAGTACAGCGCCGCGTTCGGCTTGTTGGGGATCTCGCGCCACACCTGGCTGCGCGCGGCGAACGGGATCCCGAGAAAGATCAGGGCGAAGACGGTGGCGATGAGCAGCAGGACGACCAGCAGCTGCTCGCCGAAGCCTTTTTCGGGGTTGATGCCGGAGCTCGGCGCCAGGGCATCGCGGAAGCGGACGAAGTGCCAGAAGAACGGCGCGTCGTCGGTGATCGGATGGATCAGGGTCGGGCGCTGGTCGAACCACTCCGCGAGCTGCTCCTGCGGCAGGTCGATGATGTCTGCCTCGGTGAAGTCGGGGTCGCGCTCGAGCAGCGAGTAGTGCACGCGCCCGTCGGGATCCTTGGCCACTGCTTCGGCCAGCGCTCGCGCATCGGCTTCGTCGAAGGGGGTGACGCTCAGCAGGATCGTCGAGGCGGTGAAATAGCTCTTCGATGTCGTCACCATGACGTGGCGCGCGAAGTCGTCGATGCCGAGTCGCCGGAAGGCCTCGCGCGCACTCGCCAGGTAGCGGCCGGTTCGGTTCGCTTCCACTTCGAAGCGGACCTCGCCGAATTGGGCGCAGACGATCCCATCTGGGGTGAGATGGCGCAGTGCCAGCTCGATCATCTCGACCGTGTACAGGTAGCTCTCGGAGAGCACGAAGGCGCCCGATGTCGCCGCGTTCATGGCCGCGTAGCTGTCCGGGGCGACGAACCAGATCAGGTCGACCGCTTCCGGGTCGCGGGCGATGAACGACCGCCCCTCGGCGTTGTGGATCTCGACCTTGGGGTGCTCGGCCACCCGGCCGGAGTAGTCGGCGAAGTGGTCGGTGAGCAGCGAGATCGTCACCGGGTTGAGCTCGATGCCGCGGATGCGTTCGGCGCCGAAGTAGAGAGACGCCTGGATCTCGTTGCCCCCGGCCGAACCGATGATCGTGACGTCGGGATTCTCCGGCAAGAGTGCGAAGGGAAGCGCGCGGATGTTCGAGTCGTAGCGGGTGAGGGCCTCCACGTTGCCGTCGAACTTGGGGATGATCGAGCCCCACAGACCGTCGTGAATCAGTCGAAGCCGTTCCCCCTCGGGCAGCTGGAGCTCGACCGCGTCGACGCGAAACACTGGGCTCCATTGCGAGAAGAGCACGGTCTGGCCTTCCATGTTCTGCGGGCTGATCGTCTTCGTCGAATCGGCCACCGGGTCCGGCAGCACCCCCGGGAAGGAGGCGAAGCCGAGCAGCACCGCGGCGATCGCGATGCTCGCAACGCTGTTCCAGCGAACCGCGGACAGCGCGAGCATACCGCCGGCGAGCATGACGCAGCCCGGAGGAGAGAGGATCTGCATCGCCGGCACGACCAGCGCGCAGCCGAGCGCGGCGCCGGCGAGGTCGGCGAAGTAGAGCCGATTGATCGAGTCCGATCGCGTCGCGAGGATCACTGCGATCGCAACGCCGACCAGCATGAACGGCAGGAACAGGACGAAGCACAGCAGCCCCAGCTTGGCGCCTTCGAAGGCGATGACGTCGTACCAAGCGCCTGAGATGGCGGAGATCAGTCGACCGGCGTTGACCTGGAGCAGGCTGACGACGAGGTAGCTGAGGGCGACGGCGATCGCTGCGCCGATGCCGCATTGTCCGACGGTGACGCGCGACCGCGCCGAGCGCAGCCAGGGCAGGCAGGCTGCGGCGACCGCACCGGCGCCGAGACCGAGCAGGGCGATGCCGATGATCAGATAGGTGAAGTAGTAGACCAGCTTGAACGAGAAGACGCGCGTGTAGCTGACTTCCAGCAAAATCGCCGCCAGTGAGATGACGAAGATCTCGAAGCGGAGAGGGGTGGCGTTGGACGATTTCAAGGCGGACTCCAGAATTGGGACGGCGTACACTCTCAGTTTTGCATGGTCGCTTCAACGCGCTCCGTGACGGTCGGCGCCCCCCGTGTTGACCGCCACCGAGGCCGCCGATAAGCAGCGTTGAGGCGCCGCGGCTGGACCCGCGGGCCGCAGCCCGATGTCGATCGAAATCAGAGAGAAGTTCGAAGTCGCCGCCCCCATCGCCGCGGTGTGGCAGTTCGTCATGGACCCCAATCTGGTGGCGCCGTGCCTGCCCGGCGCGAAGCTCGAGGAGGTGGTCGACGAGCGCAACTTCCTCGGCGGCGTCAAGATCAAGATCGGCGCCATCACCACGCAGTACAAGGGCAAAGTCGAGCTCACCGAGATCGACGAGGCGACCCACACCGTCAAGATGGCGGCCGAGGGGCGCGAGAAGAGCGGCGGGCTGGCCAAGGCGATCATCACCAGCACCCTGACGCCGACCGACGGTGGCACCGAGGTCGTCGTCGAGGCGACCGCCGACCTCACCGGCAAGGTGATGCAGGTCGGCAGCCGGATGATCGAGGGCGTCTCGAAGCAGCTCTTTTCCCAGTTCGCCAAACGGCTGCGCAAGAAGCTCGAAGGCGACGGAGCCGCCGCGGCGGCGACGACCGCCGCCGCGACCGCGCCGCCAGCGGCGGCTGGCAGCGAATCGGCTGCGCCACCAGCAACACCACCTCCTGCGGTCGAGGAGGAAGAGGAAGCGCTGTCGATCGTTCCCCTGGTGCTGCGCGCCACCTGGGACGCGATCAAGGGCTTCTTCCGCTCGCTCTTCGGCGGTCGGTCAGTTTGACGCCGTAGGGGTAGGGGCTCCCGGATGCTTTCCCGAAGGGAGAGCAGATTCTATTTCGCCTCTCCTTGCGGAGGCTGTCGATTTTCTCGAACGAAACGCGCGACGCGCGCACAGAATCCCTCTCCCGCATTGCTGGCGGGAGAGGATGAAAGGTGAGGGGACCGAAAGGCGTCGCTAACCCATGCGGCACAACGTTTTGTGTACCGCAGCCATTGGCTACGCCCTTACCCTGGCCCCCCGCTGGGAGGGGATCACAGGCGGTTCGGCGGTCACTGGAGAAAATCGACACCCCCTGCGGGAGAGGTGGTGCGACCCGCGGGTGAGGGGGCAGAGATGACCGAGCGCTAGCGAGGCTCCGATCTTCTCCGAGCCTGGACCGACCCTTTGAATCGAGTCGTTTCTCAGCCGGCGCCCCAGTTGAAACGATCGTTTGGTTTGCGCTACTACCTTCCCTCTGGCGCGGGCGATGCGGATTGACTCGTGATCGCCGCCGCGCCCGCTTTCCGGTTTGGAATCGAGCGTGATTGACAACAAAGCCCTAGGAGACCTGCTGGTCGTCGAGCTCACCACCGAGCTGTGGTCGGCGGTCGCCGGCTCGATGCTGGGAGATTTCGGGGCGCGTGTGGTTCGCGTCGAAACGCCGCACGAGCGCATCGGCAACGGCGGCGAGGAAGCGCCGAACGGCGACTGGAACTACGAGAACGAGCTGGCGCACCGCAACAAGCGCAGCCTGGCGGTCGATACCGCGGGCGAAGCGGGACGAGCGGTGGTGCGTGAGCTCGTCGCCAACGCCGACGTCGTGCTCACCGACTGGCCGCTGGCTCGTCTCGAAGAGTACGGCTTCGATTACGCGTCGGTCGCCGCGGCGCATCCGCGCCTGATCTACGCGCGCGGCAGCGGTTTTGGTCCGGCGGGCCCCGATGCCGACCTGCCGGCGATCGACGAGCTCGCCGCGGCGCGCACCGGGATGATGCCGATCATGCAGCAGCCCGGCCAGCCGCCGGTCTATGCCGGCGCCGGCGTGATGTACACCGCGGTGATGCTGGCATTGGGGATCTCGATCGCGCTGCACCACCGCGAGGAGACCGGCGAGGGGCAAGAGGTCGACGCCTCTCTCTTCGCCAGCAACATGTACGGCGCCAGCCTCGACCTGCAGGCGTTCCTCGCCATGGGCGGCGAACGATTCCTCCACCCGATCGACCGCATGGATGCCGGCAATCCGATGAGCGGGGTGCTCTATCCCGCCGCCGACGGCAAGTGGGTCTGTCTGACCATGCCCGACACCGATCGCTGGTGGCCCGGGCTGGCCGAGATCGTCGACCTCGAGGTCGACGATCCGCGCTTCGACACGCACGACAAGCGCTGCGGCGAGAACCGCTTGCTGATGATCGAAGTCCTCGAAGAGAAGTTCTCGGCAAAGCCATCGGCACACTGGAAGACCGAGCTGACGGCGCATCAGCTGTCGGCCGACGTGATCGAGGACTTCTCCTACCCGGCGGGAGATCCGCAGGCGATTCGCAACCGCTACATCGTCGACATCGAGCGCCCCGGAAGTGAGCCGGTCAAGAGCGTCGGCTTCCCGATCTTCATGAGCGACACCCCCGCCCGCCTCGACCGCATGGCGCCGGCGCGCGGCCAGCACTCGGCACAGATCCTACACGACGTCCTCGGCTACTCGGAAGAACGCATCGGCGAGCTCGCCGAAAGCGGCGTGGTCAATCGAAGCTGATGACGCGACTAGTCCCAAAGCGAGCTTCGCTCGCCGTCCCAAGCGCAGCTGCGCTGCGCGTCCCAACGCCACATTCGCTTCGCTCTGCGGCGGTCCCAAGCGGCTCCGCCGCGGGGGGGCCAGCCCAGGAAGCCCCGCGCCGAAGGCGCTTGGGACGAACGCCGAGCGTAGCGATGGCGTTCTTGGGACAGCCGGGCGAAGCCCGGGTTTGGGACGGCGCGGAGCGCTTTGGGACTGCAGCCGCTGCGCGGCTGCCGGAGCGGCTGCGATGAGCGCGCTCGAGGGCATACGGGTCGTTGATCTGACGGTCTGGTTTCAGGGGCCGGTGGCGGCGCAGCATCTCGCCGATTTCGGGGCCGAGGTGATCAAGGTCGAGCGCCCGAACGGCGGCGATCAGGGCCGCGGCGTGCGCAGCATCAAGGCGCTGCCGGTTGCGGATTGGAATCAGTACTTTCTCGTCATCAACCGCAACAAGAAGAGCATTGCGGTCGACCTCAAGAAGGACGAGGGTCGCGAGATCGTCTACCGGCTGGCCGAGAAGGCAGACGTGTTTCTCTCCAACATGGGGATCGAGCTGCTCGAGAGCTGGAATCTCGGCTACGACAAGTTGAGCGAGATCAATCCCAAGCTGGTGTACGCCACCAACACCGGCTACGGCCGTTTCGGCGCGGTGAACAAACCGTCGTTCGACATGACGGTGCAGGCGCTGACCGGGCTCATGGCCCGGCTCGGCGAGCCCGGACAACCGCCGATTTATCTCGGCATGGGCTCGGGAGATGCCTACGGCGGTTTGATGTCGGCGCTGGCGATCATGATGGCGCTGCACCGCCGGCGCCGCACCGGTCACGGCCAGTGGGTCGACGCGTCGCTTTACGGAGCGCAGCTCTATCTGACCGGGCAGAGCCTGCAGGCCTACCTCGCCGGCGACACCGCGCGCGCCGCGCAGCGATCGCGCACCGATGCCGTCAACCCGCTGTGGAACGTCTACCAGGGCAGCGACAAGTGGTTCTTTCTCTGCGCCCACAACAACGATGCGGGTTGGAGGAAGCTGTGTGACGCGCTCGCCGCGGATTCCCCCGGCGGCGACGATCGCTTCGCCTCGGTCGAGGCGCGGCGCGTCAACCGGCGCGACCTGGTGCAGGCGCTGGACGCCGTCTTTGCCAAACAGAGCGCGGCCGATTGGGTAGCGAAGCTGCAGTCTGCCGGTTTGCCGGCGGGCACGGTCAACAACCTCGCCGATCTCGCCGCCGACCCGCAGGCGTGGGAGAACGACTACTTCGTCAAGGCACACTGCGAAGAGGTGCAGCGCGAAGTCGACGTGCGCGGCCTGCCGATCGGGCTGCGCAAGACGCCGGGAAGCGTGCGCACACTCGGCCCGGAGCTCGGCCAGGACACCGAGCTCACCCTGAACATGCTCCTCGACTACTCGTGGGAAGAGATCGCCGAGCTCAAGACCGCCGGGGTCATTCCGTAGCAGGAACCGCAAATGTCCGCGGTCACTGAAAAAGCCGTCCCCCCTTGCCAAGGGGGGACTCATTCTCTAGCGCTGCGCGACCTCCCCCTGGCCCCCTCCTTGGCAAGGAGGGGGGACGTCCAAAGCTGTCATGACCGACACCAATAAAACCACCGGCCCTCTTTCCGGGCTGCGCGTGCTCGACATCTCGACGATGATGGCGGGGCCGTACGCGGCGACGCTGATCGGCGATCTCGGTGCCGACGTGATCAAGGTCGAGTCGCACTACGGCGACGAGAGCCGCCATCTCGGACCGGCGCGCGACGGGCAGCGCTCGGCGTACCTCAGCCTCAACCGGAGCAAGCGCAGCGTCTGCCTCGACCTGCGCAACGACGAAGCGCAGGCGGTATTCGCGCGCTTGGTGAAGAGCTCGGACGTGATCGTGACCAACGTCCGCGAGCCGGCCCTGTCCAAGCTCCGCGTCGACTACGAGAGCGTGCGCAAGCATCGCGAAGACATCATTTGGGTCGGGGTCACCGCGTTCGGTGCCGACGGACCCTACGAAGGACGCCCGGGCATCGACTTCCTGGCGCAGGGGTACGGCGGTCTGCTGGCGCTCAACGGCGACCCCGACGGCGAGCCGGTACGCGTCACGGTGCCGCTCATCGACACGCTCACTTCGGTGCTGGCGACGACCGCGGCGCTTACCGCGCTGCGCGTGCGCGATCAGACCGGGCAGGGTCAGAAGGTCGACCTGTGCCTGCTCGATGCGCTGGTGCACGCGCAAGCCGCCGGCCTCGGCAGCTATCTCATCACCGGCGAGGTCGTTCCGCGCACCGGCAACCGCAGTCTCTACTTCGCGCCGTCGGGCATCTATCCGACCAGGGATGGCAAGATGGCGGTGATCACCTGCCCCGGCGAGAAGTTCTTCGGCAACCTGTGCAAGGCGCTCGAAGTCGAGTGGAATCAAGATTCGCGCTTTGCCACGATCGACGACCGCATGGCCAACCAGGACGACCTCGACCGCGTGATCGGCGAGCGCACCCGCGACTTCACCCGCGAGGAGTTGGTCGAGCGCCTGGTTGCCGCCGACGTTCTGACCGCTCCGATCAAAGAGTCGCCGGAGGTGGCCGAGGATCCGCAGGTCCGCCACAACGGCATGATTCAGACCGTTCAGCACCCGGTGCTCGGAGCCATCGACGTCACCGGTTTGCCGCTGCACTTCGACAAGACCCCCGGAGCAGTCCAGAGCCACCCGCCGATGCTCGGCGAGCACACCCGAGAGATCCTCACCGAGCTCGGCTACAGCGACGCCGAAGTCACGTCGTTCGTCGGCTCCAAGGTCGCGGGAGAATGGTCCAAAAAAGACTAGCGAGTGAGTCGTGGTCCGCGTTCATCAGCGTCCATCAGCGGCGAAATCCCGCAAACCGACCCCCTCCGTGCTACCCCGTGTTCACCCGTGGTTTTTGATCCCCTGACCCATCGCAATTCCCGGAGTCCCCATGAATACAGCAAACTTCGTAAGCATCCCGGCCTCGATCTTCCCCGACCAGGAGGTCCTCGTCTTCGGCGACAACCGCTGGACCTACGGCCAGCTGTGGCAGCGCGTGCAGCAGATCGGCAACGCGCTGCGCGAGGCGGGGGTCGGTGCGGGAGATCGGGTCGCGGTCCTGCAGACCAACTCGGACGACTACGTCGCCACCTATTTTGCCACCGCCCTGATCGGCGGCGTCTTCGTGCCGGTGAACTACCGGGCCAAGCCGAACGAGCTCAAACACATCCTGGCGACGGCGAAGACCAAGGTTCTGTTGTGCGGTGATCGCTACGTGTCGTTGGTGGATTCGCTGCGCGCGGAGCTGCCGACGATCGAGACCTACGTTGCCCTCGAGAGTCCGCAGGAGGGAATGGTTCCGTTCGTCGATCTCCTGGCGAACGCGGCGGACGAATGCCCGGAGGCGGCGATCGACGACTCCGAGACGACGATCCTGATGTACACCAGCGGCACGACCTCGTTGCCGAAGGGCGTGATGCTGAGCCACAACGAGTTCACCGCCTACGTCGTCAACAGCGTCGAGATGGCGGACGGCACGCCGCGCGGCGCAGCCCTGTTGTCGGCGCCGCTCTACCACATCGCCGGCGCCACCAACATCATGACCAGTCTGTTCACCGGGCGGAAGCTGGTGGTGTTGCCGCAGTTCGACGCGACGCACTGGCTGGATGCGGCGCAGAAGGAACAGGTGACGCACGCCTTCCTGGTGCCGACGATGATGAAGATGTTGATCGATCATCCCGAGTTCGCGAAGTTCGATCTCTCGAGTCTCGCCAATCTGTCGTACGGCGGCGCGGCGATGCCGTTTCCGGTGATCCGGCGGGCGATCGAGCTGTTTCCCGATTCGGTCGGTTTCGTCAACGCCTTCGGCCAGACCGAAACGACATCGACGCTGACCATTCTCGGTCCGGAAGACCACAAGCTCGGAGCCAGCGAGGAGGAGGACGCCGTCCGTCTCAAGCGGCTCACGTCGATCGGCCGACCGCTCCCCGACGTCCAGGTCAAGGTCGTCGACGACGAGGGCAAGGACCTGCCGGCCGGTGAGGTCGGCGAGATCTGGGTGAGCACGCCGCGGCTGATGAAGGGCTACGCCAACGAGGAGGGCGGCGCCGACTCGCCGGTGCGCGACGGCTGGTTGCCGACGCGCGACATGGGCTGGATCGACGACCAGGGGTATATCTTTCTCGGCGGACGCAAGGACGACATGATCATCCGCGGCGGCGAGAACATCGCGCCGGCCGAGGTCGAGGCGGTTCTGCAGTCGCATCCGGCGGTCGAGGAAGCCGCCGTCATCGGTTTCAAGAACGAAGAGTGGGGCGAGCAGGTCGGCGCCATCGTCGTTCTACGGCCGGGCCAGAGCGCGACCGCCGAAGACCTCCAGGCGTACTGCCACCAGCAAATGGCCAGCTTCAAGAAGCCGGAGATCATCCATTTCGTCGACGAGCTGCCCAAGAATCAGATGGGCAAGGTGCTCAAGAAGGATCTGCGCAAGACCTACGCCGCCGTCTAGTCAGGTAGCTGGGTGAGCTGTCCGGCGGGCGACCGGCGGCTGCCGGACGGGAGCCGTTCACCCGCAGATTCGCGCAGTTGCGGTCGAGGCTCGGTCCTTTCACCGCGCCGTGGCTTGATCCATCGATGCTGGTGCCGCAAGCTGGGAGGGATGGCCCGGCTGGCCGGGGGGGAGGCTCGCGGTGTGGCCGCGAGCCAGGCGGCCAGCGTTGACGATTGCGTGCCCAGGAGTACTCATGAAATCCATCCGCGTTCCGCTTCTCGTGATTCTCGCCGCTGCCCTGTCGTCCGCCGCGCCGGCCCAGGATTCGTGCGATAACGGCTCGTTCGACAGCACCTTCGACCTCATCCAGAAGGCGATTTTCGAGAACAAGGGATGCGCCTCGGACGCTTGCCACGGAGCCTCCGAGGCGGGCGGGCTGCGCCTGACTGCCGACGTCGCCTACGACAACCTGGTGAGCCAGCCGGCGACCACGGTCGACGACGAAGACAAGTATCCCGGCTTGATGCGGGTGGTGCCGTCGCAGAAGGACCAGAGCCTGCTGTACCTCAATCTGGCGGCGGCGACGCTGCCCGACCAATGGCAGGCTCCGCTGCGGCCGATGCCGTTGGGCTTCGAGCCACTCTCATTGGAGGAGCTGGAGGCCGTGCGGCTCTGGATCGAAGCCGCCGCGTCGCGCAACGGCGTGGTGCCGGGCACCGCCGACCTGCTCGATGCCTGCCTGCCGCCGGCCGAGCCGATCGAGGTCGAGCCGCTGGAGCCGCCGGCGCCTGGTGAGGGCGTGCAGATCAAGAGCCCGCGCTGGATCCTCGAGGCGAACTCGGAAAACGAAGTGTGCTTCGCGTCCTACTACGACGTCACCGACCAGGTGCCGGAGCGCTATCGCGGTCCCGACGGCACGACTTTCCGCTACAAGAACCAGCAGATTCGTCAGGATCCGCTGAGCCACCACCTGATCGTCGATCGTTATAACGGCGCCGCGGGTCCGGACGACCCGAGTTGGGGCACCTTCCGCTGCCGTGGCGGCGACAAGGACGGCGAGCTCTGCGAATCGACCGAGCTGGGTTTTTGCGGTCCTGAGGGGATGTGCGGCTCGGATTGGAAGCGCGCGATCGCCTGCACCGGCTTCGGTCCGCCCGATCAGGGAACCGTCAACCAGTCGATCGTCATCATCCAGGAAGCTTCGGCGCAGCTGGTGTTCCCCGAGGGCACCTACCGCGAAGCGCCGCTCAAAGGGATGATGATCTGGAACTCGCACGCGTTCAATCTCACCGACAAGGACGGCAAGATCGAAGCTTGGATGAACTTCGACTTCGCCGAGCCCGAGGAACAGCAGTTCCTGATGCAGCGACTGTTCAACATCTCGGGGATCTTCTCGATGAACGTGCCGCCGTTCGAAACGCAGCAGATCTGCCGGCACCACGTGTTCGCGCCCGGGACCAACATCTACGAGCTCAGCTCGCACACCCACCAGCGGGGCAAGCGCTTCGACATCTTCGAGGGGCGCTACGTCTGCCAGGACGGACCCAACCAAGGGGCGGCGTGCAATCCGCTCGCCGGTCCGCTGGAGCTGCCGGAGCTCTGTCCGGACTCGACCTGCGCCTCGGTGATCCCGGCCGAGTTCGGCGACTGCGACGGCGATGGAGTGGTGCGCATCTCGGATCTGATCACCTCGATCGGCATCGCCCTCGGCCAGCGACCGAAGGCCGCCTGCCCGACCGGCGACCGCGACGGCAGCGGCACGATCTCGATTGCCGAGCTGGTGGCTCTGGTCAATGTCGCGCTGGCGCCGGTCGAGATGCGCGACCCGGATACCGACCTTCTCTACACCAACCTGGTCTACAACGACCCGACCGTGGTCCTGTACGATCCGCCGAAGGCTCTTGCCGGCACCGATGCGGATCGCACGCTGACCTACTGCTCGCTGTACGACAACGGGTACTCCGATCCGTCGGAAGTGAAGACCTTCGTCGCCACCGATTCCGGCCCGCGCCCGTGCGCCAACCCGACTGGTTGCATCGAGGGCCGTGTCGGCTCGAAGTGCAGCGGCGGATCGCAGTCCGCGCGCGACGCCAGTTGCGACAGCACTGCCGGCGCGGGTGACGGTGTCTGCGGCGGCTGCACCGTGGGCGGTGGCGTGACCACCGAAGACGAGATGTACATCTTGATGGGGGCGTTCTACGTCGAGCGATGACGACGGGCGGCCGCCGTCGCGCGCGACGGCGGCCCGCTCCGCGCCGGGCACCGAGCTGGTCGCCGACCCGGCAATGCTGATCGCCCTGGCGCGAACCGAAATGCCTTTCGGTCGCTACCGCGGCCGCCGCCTGATCGACCTTCCCGAACCGTACGTAGTCTGGTTCCACCAACGCGGCATGCCGCGCGGCCGTCTCGGCGAGCTGCTCGGACTGCTCTACGAGGTCAAGGTCAACGGGCTGGAAGCGCTGGTTCGCCGGGCTGCTGACGGCCGCTAGTCCAAAGGCGCGCTGCGCGCGCCGGCCAAAGCGCGGCTGCGCCGACGCGGCCAAAGCACGGCGTTGCCGTGCGTCCAAATGGCAGGTCAGGTCGTCTGGCCCCCCATTTGGACGCGCTGCGCCAGCAGCGCTTTGGCCGCGATGGCGCGCAGCGCGCCTTTGGACTATTTCTTCTTCATCGAGTCTTCGTAGGCGTCCATGATCGCCGCGTGGGAGTCGGCGTACTGTTCTCGGATGTCCCAGAACTTCGGTTTGCGCTTGTCCATGAAGGCGTTGCCGCCTTCCTTGCCTTCCGGCGTGTCGAACCAGTCGGGATAGAAGTTGCTGGAGATGGTTCCCATCTCTTGGTAGCCGTCCATTTCCTGGTCGAAAGAGGCCTTGAGGATTTCGAGGCATCCGGGGCTCAGCGCCAGCATCTCCTCGGACCAGTTGAGGTACTCTTCTTCGAGCTTGTCGAGCGGCACCACGGTGTTGACCAGTCCCATCCGCTCGGCCTTCTCGGCCGGGTAGCGGCGACACAGCATCCAGATCTCGCGCGCCTTCTTGGCGCCGACGACCTTGGTCAGGTACGGCACGAAGAAGCCGTCGGCCGGGCTCGACACGCGCGGTCCCGCCTGGGCGAAGACTGCGTTGTCGGCGGCGATGGTGAAATCGCAGCAGTAGGCCATGTGGTTGTGTCCGCCGATGCAGTAGCCCTGCACCGCGGCGATGATCGGCTTGCGCGAGAGCCGCAGCAGTCGGTTGTGCGGGTAGCGGAAGTAGAACGCTTTGCGCAGTCCCCACTTCTCCCACTCGACGTCGCCGCCGGTGCCGAAGTGTTTGCCCTTGGCGGCGATGACGATGACGCCGATCTTGGGATCGTGGTTGGCGTCGTAGAAAGCGCGGAACATCTGCTCGACCGTTTCGAGCGTCATTACGTTGTACTTGTCCGGCTTGTTCAGGGTGACCCGGGCGACACCGCCGCCGAGCTCGTCGTGAAAGCACTTGTCGTAGAGAATCTCGTCGAAGTCGAATCCCTCGCCCTCGACCTGTTTCCAGTCGCTCCAAGCCATAACTTGCGTTCTCCTCGTCGTTGCGGTTCCGGGGGTTTCCTACGAGCCGAGGCGAGGCGACGCAACACGCTTGGGCTTCGGCAGCGGTCCGCGGGGTCTCTCCCGCAAGGAGACTGTCGATTTTCTCGAATGAAACGCGCGGGGCGCGCACAGAACCCCTCTCCCGCATTGCTGGCGGGAGAGGATTAAAGGTGAGGGGACCAAAAGGAAAGGCGTCGCTAGCCCCTGCGGCACAACGGTTTGCGTACCGCAGCCATTCGATACGCCCTCACCCTGGCCCTCTCCCGGGGGGAGAGGGGATCACAGGGGTTCGGCGCTCACTGGAGAAAATCGACAGTCTGCAAGGAGAGGGACGCGAGATTTCGCTTGAATGACATTCGTCACTGACATATGTCAGTGACGAATGTCATCGGCTGTGGAAACAGAGGGTTCTGGCGGTCTCGGCGTCCGGGCGCAGCAGCGCCTCGAGACGCGCCGCCGCCTCTACGAGGCGGCGATGGCCGAGTTCCACCGCGCCGGCGTGGCCGGGGCGCAGATCGAGGACATCGTCAAAGCGGCGGGGGTGGCGCGCGGGACGTTCTACATTCACTTCCCGACCAAGGACCACGTCCTGCTCGAGTACCTCGATCGACTGCAAACCTCGGTGACCGAGCGTCTCGCCGATCTCAGCGAGGGCGCGCCGCGACCGTTCTTTCGCGACGCGGTCGACTTGTTGGTCGAGGTCGTGCGCAACGAGGATTCGACGATTCTGCAAGAGGCTTTGTCGATCGTCAGCCGCCACGTCGTCGAGCTCGAGGGCGGCGCACCGCTCTACACGGGGATCATGGCCTTCTTCGAGGCGGCGCAGGAGCGCGGGGACATTCGTTCGGATCTGCTGCCGAGTGAGTTGGCGGCGGCGTTTTTGCCAGGTGTGTTCGGGGTGTTGTTGCTGGGGTTGGGCGGAACCGAATCGGAATTGAGGAAGGCGTTGCTGAATACGGTCGACGTCTTCGTTCGCGGGATTTCACCGTAGGGGGTTTGAACCAATGTACGATTTCATGAACCCGGACGTCGATATCGAGACCCAGCACCAGCAGATGCTGGAGCTGCGCAGAAAGGCGCCGGTGTGGTGGGACGAGAAGAACGGCGCGTGGGTTGTCAGCCGCTACGACGACCTTCGCTACGTTTCGAAGACGCCCTCGCTCTTCTGCAATCGCGAGGGGGTGACCATGCCGCAGGACACCCAGATCTCGATGATCACGATGGACGACCCGGAGCACGCCCGGCGGCGCGCGATTCTCAGCCGCGGCTTCACGCCGCGCGTCGTGCAGCACCAGGCGAAGCTGTGTCATCAGTTCATGCAGGAGTCGATCGACGCGGTCATCGAGCGCGGCGAATGCGACTTCGTCGAAGACATCGCGCTGCCGCTGCCGATGCGCATCATCGCCCACATGGTCGGCTTCGACGACGCCAACCTCGACGACTTCCGGCGCTGGACCGACACCATGTTCGAGGCCAACGGCACCACCGACGAGGAGGTCATGCTGCGTGCCGGCGAGGCGTTTGCCGAGTTTTCGCAGGTCATCCTCGCCTCGCTCGAAGATCGCCGCAAGAATCCGTGCGACGACATGATCTCGGCATTGGTCGGGGCCGAGTCCGAAGGCGTGCTGCAGGCCAACGAGCAGATCGAGGCCGACGACCTGGTGATGTTCTGCGTGCTGCTGATCACCGCCGGCAACGAAACCACGCGCAACTCGATTTCGCGTGGAATGGAAGTGTTCCTCAAGCATCCGGAGGTCGTCGACAGGCTGATCGCAGAACCTTCCCTGATCCCGCGCGCCATCGAGGAAATGCTGCGCTATACGTCGGTGCTGCGCTTCTTCCGGCGCACCGCGACCCAGGACACCGAGTTGCGCGGACAGAAGATTCGCAAGGGGGACCGCGTCGTGATCCTCTACCCCTCGGCGAACCGCGACGAGGAGCAGTTCGAGGATCCGTTCACCTTCAACATCGACCGCGACCCGAACGATCACGTCGCTTTCGGTTTCGGCCCGCACTTCTGCCTCGGCGCGAACCTGGCGCGACTGGAGATGAAGATCGCCCTCGAGCACATCTTCGACCGCATGCCAGACCTCAATTTTGCTCCCGGCACCCAGCCGACTCCCGGCGTGACACCGCTGACCCAGGGGATCGCCAAGTTCCCGATCGTCTTCTCGCCGCGCGAGAAGAGAGGGGTGGCTGCTTGAGAGTAGGGGCTAGGGGCTAGGGGCTAGGGGCTAGTCCCTAACCCCTGGCCCCTCGCTCGAACCCTTGCCGAGGGCAGGGGTTCGAGCTATCTACAAACGCTCGTTTGGCTCGCTTGCCGAGCCGAACGCTCAACCACCATGAAACCAGCACCGTTCGAGTACGCCGCGCCCGACAACCTCGAGGAGGTCGTTTCTCTGCTCGAGGAGAACGAGGGCGACGCCAAGGTTCTGTCCGGCGGGCAGAGCTTGATGCCGTTGCTCAACATGCGACTGGCGAGGCCCGAGGTGCTGGTCGATCTGGCGCGCGTGCCGGGTCTCGACTACGTGCGCGAAGACGATGGCTTGCTGGTGATCGGCGCGATGACCCGACAACGCACGGTCGAGCTCAGCCCGATCGTTGGCGAAGGGCACCCGCTGGTCCTCGAAGCGACGCGCAACGTCGCTCACCCGCAGAACCGCAACCAGGGAACCTTCGGAGGCTCGCTGGCGCACGCCGATCCGTCGGCGGAGTATCCGGCGCTCGCCGTCGCCCTTGGCGCCAAGCTCAAGGCGGTCGGTCCGGACGGCGAACGCGAAATCGATGCGGACGAGTTCTTCGTCACTTACCTGACCACCGATCTCGAGGCGGCGGAAGTGCTGACCGAGGTGCGCATCCCCAAGTTGCCGGCTGGCGCAGCCTGGTCGTTCACCGAGCTGGCGCGTCGCCATGGCGATTACGCTCTCGCCGGAGTCGCCTCCTACTTCAGCCGCGGCGACGATGGGAAGGTCGCCGACGCGCGAATCGTCCTGTTCGGCGTCGGTGCGACGCCGGTCCGCGCCACCAAGGCGGAGCAGGAGCTGATCGGCCAGACGCCCGGCGCCGCCGTCTTCGAAAGCGTGCGCAAGGCGGTTCTCGACGACGTCGAAGAGCCGCAGACCGACGTTCACGCCAGTGCCGAGCAGCGTCGCTCGCTCGCCGCCGTGCTGACTCAGCGGGGTCTTGTCGACGCCGCCCGCCGCGCCGGCATTTCCCTCTGAGATCGAAAGCATGCCGACACCGAGACAGATTCAAGTGACCGTGAACGGCCGTCGCTACGAGTCGACGGTCGAGCCGCGCCTCACCCTGGCCGACTACCTGCGACACGAGATCTCGCTGCCGGGCACGCACGTCGGCTGCGAGCACGGCGTGTGTGGCGCGTGTACGGTGTTGTGGAACGGGCGCGCCGTACGCTCCTGCATCATGCTCGCGGTGCAGGCCGACGGTTCCGAGATCACCACCGTCGAAGGGCTGGCAACGGACGGCGCGCTCAATCCCATCCAGCAGGCGTTTCTCGAAGAGCACGGCCTGCAGTGCGGATTCTGCACGCCGGGATTCCTGATGACCGTCACCGAGATGCTCGAGCACAACCCGAACCCGAGCGACGAAGAAATCTACGACTACCTCGGCGGCCAGATCTGCCGCTGCACCGGCTACCAGAGCATCCTCGCCGCCGTCCGCTCCGCCATACAGAAAAAGGCCTCGGCCTAGGCGGCGGCGCGACAAGATGCTCACCACGGATGAACACGGATGGACACGGATACGACGCTTGGGTTTCGCGCCGTTGGTGAGGTCATCCGATCCCATCCGTGTGCACCCGTGTTTACCCGTGTTTTGAAAACTCATTGAGGCTCGCGGCCAAGCTTTCATGCGTATTCCCAATAAGATCGAAGATCTTCCGACCTCGACCAACCGCTTCATCGGTAAGGAAGTGGAGCGGGTCGAGGACCGGCAGCTTTTGACCGGGCGAACCGAGTTCATCGACAACGTCTCGCTCCCCGGGATGCTGCACTGTGCGATCCTGCGCAGCCCCAACGCGCACGCCAGGATCGTTTCGATCGACACCGCCGCGGCGGAAGCGATGCCGGGCGTCGTTGCCATCGTCACCGGCAAGGACGCGCTCGAGCTGACGTTGCCGATGCAGACGGTACCCGAAGGGTGGGGCACGCACTGCCTGGCGACGGATCGGGTGCGCTACGTCGGCGAGCCGGTGGTGGCGGTCGCCGCGACCAGCCGCTACGTCGCCGAGGACGCGCTCGAGGAAATCGTCGTCGAGTACGACCCGCTGCCGCCGGTGGTCGACACCGAGAAGGCGGCGGAGAGCGCGCCGATCTACGACGAGCACGAGAGCAATGTCGTTTTCCAGCGAACCTTCACCTGGGGCGAAGTCGACGCCGCTTTCGCGTCCGCCGACCACGTCCTCACCGAGAAGTTCCGCTGGCATCGGCTCGGCGCCAATCCGCTCGAGTGCAACGGCGTAGTCAGCGAGTGGGATCCGGCCGACGGCACGGTCACGGCGCGCGGCAGCTTTCAGTCGCAGGTCAACATGGGCCTGCTCTCCGCCGGCGCGCTGCAAGTCCCGTCGAACAAGATGCGGATCATCAGCCAGCCGCACGGCGGCAGCTTCGGCGGCAAGGGCGGTCCGCGCGGCACGATCATCACCGCATTGCTGTCGCGCAAGGCCGGTGGCCGTCCGGTGAAGTGGATCGAAGACCGCATGGAGTACCTCGCCGGCGGCGCCGGGCAGTCGTGGGATCGCTACTACGAAGTCTCGCTCGCCCTGCAGAAGGACGGCACGATCAGCGGGCTTCGCGTCAAGCTGCTCGACGATCTCGGCGCCAGCGCCGAGGGCTTCGGCGCGGTCAGCGCCGCTAAGCCGTTGGCGGCCTTCACCGGGCCGTACAAGATTCCGGTCGCAGAATACGACCTGACGCTGGTTGCCACCAACAAGCTTCCGCAGAGCCCGTACCGCGGTATGGGTCCGCCGCCGCACAACTGGGTGTTGGAGCAGATGGTCGACCTCGCGGCCAACCATCTCGATCTCGATCCCGGAGAGATCCGACGCCGCAACTTCATCCCCAAGGATGCCTTCCCCTACACCATTCCGAGCGGCAACGATTACGACAGCGGCGACTACGAGGCGGCGCTCGACGCCGTTCTCGAGATGGGCGACTACGCGTCGCTGCGCGCCGAGCAGGAAGAGGCGCGCAAGCAGGGGCGCTATCTCGGCATCGGGCTGGTCAACACGATCGAGCCGGGGGTGTTCGACTGGAACGCCTACGCGATCGTCGGCAGCCAGCAGACCGGGGTGCCCGAAGGGGCGACGGTCGGCATCGACATCATGGGCAAGATCGTCGCCAAGGTCGGCTTCTCGCTCGAAGGGCAGGGGCAGTACACGGTGATCAGCCAGGTGCTCGCCGACTACTTCGGCGTCGAGATGAGCGACGTGCGGGTGGTGCCGCAGGACTCGCTTTCGGCGCCGCCGCACTTCGGCCCCGGCGGCAGCCGGCTGGGGGTGGCGATCACCGGCGCGGTGCTCGGCGCGGCCGACATCCTGCGCGAGAAGCTCATCCGGGTCGGCGCCAATCTGATGCAGACCCAGCCGGAGACGCTCGAGCTCGGCGACGGCATGATTCGAATCCCCGGCGTCGCCGAAGCGCAGATTCCGGTAGCGCAGGTGGCGGCGACGATGTTGGCGCGCAGCGATCTGCTCCCCGAGGGGATGGATCCCAACCCGGAGGCGACCTACGTCTGGACCGCGCCGGGACGCACCCCGGCCGACGAGCAGGGCCGGGCGAAGAGCTACCTGACCGCCGCCAACGCGTGTCACCTGGTGCTGGTCGAGGTCGACCGCGACACCGCCGAGGTCAAGATCCTCAAGTACTTCATTGCCGACGACTGCGGCACTCGCCTGAATCCGGCGACCTGCGAGGGGATGACCCAGGGCGGAGTCGCCCAGGGGGTCGGCGCGGCCCTGCTCGAAGAGTACGTGTACGACGACGACGGCCAGCTGCTGACGTCGACGTTCATGGATTACCTCATGCCGACCATCTACGAGGTGCCGATGACGGACAAAAAGGCGTTGGTGACCCCTTCGCCGTTCACTCCGCTGGGTGCCAAGGGCATGGGGGAAGGAGCTCTGCACACCACGCCGGCCGCCGTGATGTGCGCGATCAACGACGCCTTGCGTCCGCTCGCGGTGAAGGCGCACGAGGTGCCCGCTTCTCCGAAGCGCTTGTGGGCACTGCTGAACCCGTAAGTCTCGCCGCTACGGCGGTATCACCAGATTCGACAATCCAACTTCAAGTCACGCGCCGCGTCCGCGCGCCGCGTAAAGGAGTGTGAGACCATGCCAGGCAAAGACCACTTCGTTGCCCTTTCCGAGTGCCACTTCATGAATCCGCAGTCGATGCACGAGATGAGCTACTACCCGCAGTTCGAGCAGTGGTGGAAGAGCGTCGACGGCGTCATGCGATCCTGGGGAGGCGGCCGCGACCTGCAAGGCGGCGCCGCCATGCCCGAGCCGCGCGCCCACGCGTTGATCGAGTACATGGACAAGTTCGGTGTCGACGTCTGCTTTGCGTTGCGCGAGTCGATGATGGACACGTCCGGCTACGCAACCTGCATGTCCACCAATGGATTCATCATGCAGGAAATCGAGCCGTACAAGGACCGCATGTACCTCGAGTGCAACGTCGGTCCGGTCCTGCGGCGCGGCGTCAAGAACGCAATCTGGGAGCTCGAGTATCTCTACAAGAACTGCAACGCGAAGCTGTGCAAGGTCTACGCCCCGGAGGACGCGCCGCTCAACCATCCCGACATGTGGCCGTTCTACGAGAAGGCCCAGGAGCTGGGCGTGGCGCTCACCATCCACACCGGCATGGCCTACGTGCTGCCGCAGCCGACCAAGTACACGCTGCCGATCCTGCTCGACGACGTCTGTCTCGACTTTCCGGACCTCAAGATCATCGCCTACCACATGGGCTGGCCGTATCACGAAGAGCTGATGGGCCTCGCCGGCAAGCACCAGAACCTCTACCTCAGCCTTTCGGGAATCATCGGCTGGTTCGTGCACGCGCCGTACCGCGGCTACCACATGATCGGCGAATCGCTGCAGTGGGTGACCGAGGACAAGATCGTCATGGGCTGCGACCTCGCCTTCGACGATATGGGCGCGGCGGTCGACTACATCCGCAACTTCGACATGCCGGAAGAGCTGCAGGAGAAGTGGGGCTACCAGAACCTGAGCGAAGAGGCGAAGGGGAAGATCCTCGGCAAGACCCTGGCCAAGCTCGCCGGCATCAAGCCGACCAAGCGCGTCAAGCAAGAAAAGCCGAAGATGGCGGCGAAGAAGAAGGCGGCGAAGAAGGCCGCCAAGAAGAAGCACTAAATAGAGAAATTCAAAGCCGCAGATGGACGCAGATCGACGCTGATTGGTTTTCGGGCATGTGGTTGTGCTCCCTCGATACGCGCTCCGCGCTACTCGGGACCAGCGGGGATCTGGATCCCCTTCAGCGTAAATCTGCGTCCATCTGCGGCAAAGTCTTTTTGCTTTTTAGATGTTCGAGTTGAAGAACCAGGCGGCGATCGTCGGTATCGGCGAGACCAAGTACTGCCGCAAGCCGGGGTCCGGGTTGTCGCAGCTGGGTATTCAGCTGCAGGCGGCGAAGGCCGCGGTGGCGGATGCCGGTCTCTCGTTGAAGGACATCGACGGCATCATGCCGTTCCCGAATCTCGGCAGCGCCGAGGAGCTCGCCGCCAATCTCGGCGTCGAGAATCTGCGTTTCGCGACCACCGTGCAAACCGGTGGCGCGGCGCCGGTGGCTTCGCTGCGCATCGCGGCGATGGCGGTGTGCACCGGCGCGGCCAACGCGGTGCTGATCCCGGCCGGGTGGAACGCGTACTCGGGCAGCCGGGCGCGCGAGACGGTGTCGCAGGACGTGTCGTCGCTTCCCGGCGGCAAGATCGCTCGCGACTACTACCTGCCCTACGGTCTGACCGCGCCACCGCAGTGGTATTCGCTGATGGCGCGCCGCCACATGCACGAGTACGGCACCAAGGCCGGGCAGCTCGGCGCGATCGCGCTGGCGATGCGCAAGCACGCCCAGCTCAATCCAAACGCGGTGATGCACGGCAAGGCGATGACGCTCGACGACTACCTGGGCTCGCCGATGATCACCGACCCGTACCGCATGTTCGACTGCTGTCTCGAAACGGATGGCGCCGCCGCGGTCGTCGTGACCACGAGCGAGCGCGCCGCGGATCTCGCCAACCGACCCGTGTCGATCGTCAGCGTCGCCTCCGGTCAGCCGTATCCGGCCGACGAGATCACCAACCGCAAGGACATTTTCGAGACCGGGCTGACCATCGCCGCGCCGGAGGCGTTCGCCGCCGCCGGCGTGACGCCGAAGGACATCGACTTCGCCGAGATCTACGACTGCTTCACCTTCGAGGTGCTGCAGCAGCTGGAAGAGACCGGCTTCTGCGGCCGCGGCGAGGGTGGACCGTTCGTCGAAGGCGGTCGCATCGAGCTCGGCGGCGAGCTGCCGGTCAACACCCACGGCGGACTGCTATCCGAGGCGCACGTTCTCGGAATGAATCACATCGTCGAAGCCGTGAAGCAGTTGCGCGGCGCCGCCGGCGAACGCCAGGTCGCCGACGCCGAGCTCGGCGTCGTCACCGGCTGGGGCGACTTCGGCGACGGCAGCATCGCCATCCTCGGGAGAAGTTAGGCCGCCACCGAACCGAACATGTCGAGCTACAGCAAGCCATTGCCCACACTCGAAGGCTTCACCGCCGACTTCTACGCCTGGTGCAAGAAGGGGGAGCTGCGCTTCCAGCGTTGCTCGTCGTGCAGCGCATGGCGCCACGTCCCGCGCGAGATGTGCCCGGAGTGCGGCAGCGACGAATGGAGCTGGGAGAAGTCCGCCGGCAAAGGCCGGGTCTTCACCTGGACCGTCGCCGAGCGCCCGCTGCACCCCGCCTTCGCCGACTCGGCGCCCTACGCCCCCGTCGTCGTCGAGATGGAAGAGGGCGTCCGCGTCCTCAGCGAAATGATCGACTGCCCGCCCAGCGAGCTGAAGATCGACATGCCCGTAGAAGTTTCCTTCGAGGCGGTAACCGAAGAGGTGACTCTACCGAAGTTCCGCCGCGTCCCGAGCTCCTAGCAGCGAGAAAAACACCACCACGGATGAACACTGATGGACACGGACTCAGTGTTTATCCGTGTTCACCCGTGGTTTCTTTTTCATCACAGGAGAAGCGATGAGCAACCTCAATTTGCCCGATACGTTCACCTACGAGAAGCGCGACAAGATCGCGATCATGACCATCAACCGCCCCGAGGCGATGAACGCGTTCACGGCGGACATGCTGCGCGGTATGGACGCGGCGTTCGAGGATTTCCAGAACGACGACGGGCTCTGGGTGGCGATCCTGACCGCGGCTGGGGAAAAGGCGTTCTCGTCGGGGATGGATCTCAAGGAAGCCATCCCGATGCTGCAGAGCGGTGACGAGATGGGCTACGAGGATCACACCAAGCGCCCGTTCTCCGACGTCTTCAAGCCGATCATCGGCGCCGTCAACGGCTTCTGCATCGCCGGCGGCATGGAGTTCCTGCAGGGCACCGACATCCGCATCGCCGCCGACACCGCGACCTTCGGTCTCGGCGAGGTTCGCTGGGGCATCATCCCGACCGGCGGGTCGCACGTTCGCTTGCCGCGCCAGATCCCGTGGGCGGTGGCGATGGAGATGCTGCTGACCGGCCGCAACCTGACGGCGCAGCGCGCCTACGACATTGGCCTGGTCAACGAAGTGGTCGCCGCCGACCAACTGATGGACACCGCGATCAAGTGGGCCGAGACGATCTGCAAGAATGGCCCGCTGGCGGTGCGCACCGCCAAGGAGATCGCCGTGCGCGCACTTTCACTGGAGTCGGGTTTCGTCCTCGAAAAGGCACTCGGCGCCAGGGTCATGCAATCCGAAGACGCCAAAGAAGGCCCCCGCGCCTTCGCCGAAAAGCGCAAGCCCGACTTCAAAGGCAAGTAGCGGCTCGGCCTCTCTCGCAATCCAGTGAGCTACAAGTCGTGATCCGGCTCATGTTTTATCCACAGATTACACAGATTACGCAGATTGGATTCCGGCAAGCCCGAACCCCGAAAACCAAATCTGTGTAATCTGTGCAATTGGTGGATAAAGAAGCTGAGCCACCGCAGACCTGCACACCCACCATATCGGTGTGACGAGCTCGTTCACCATTCGCACCCGCGCTCGCAGATGCGTCTTATCTGTTCGCAGGTGAACGGATCCTCCTCGCAGATCTCGGTGAAGCGCTCGAGGAAGGTCTCGGCTGTCATGCAGGTGCCGACATCGTCGGGACCAAAGACGTAGCACCTGGCGCCGGGTTCGCTGCAATCGACGTAACGACAGTAGCTGGTGAAGTAGCCGACCGGCTGACATTGCTCGTCGCAGGTCAGCGGGATTTCGGAGGCGAGTTGATATTCGAGCGACTCGGATTCGTTGAATTGGTCGCCGTCGCAGATCTCACCGGCCTCGGCGATACCGTTGCCGCAGACGGGCTCGGGGCAGGTGCAGTCGTCCCGACACGAGCCCGGACAGCTGCCGCGGTTGCCGTCACACTCCTCTTCGCCCTGCAGGAAGCGGTCTCCGCATCGAGAGAAGCAGCCGTTGAGCGAGTTGCTGACGGCGGCCTGCAACTCGTCGATCGTAACCTCGCCGAGAGGAGCCTTGCGGTCGAGGACTGGGCACATGTTGCGCGGCTGTGTGTCCGAGGCGATCTGCACCCCGAGAATGAGCTCGGCGATGCCGACACGGCCGTCGTTGTCGCAATCGCCGAGGCAAGGCTTGGAAGCGAGCGCGCTCGCTGCGCCGAGAATGAAAGCGGCGCAAGCCGCGGTTGCGATTAGACACCGGTGGAAGTTGCCCATGTTCCCTCCGAGACTACTCGATCGGGGAGAAAGGGTAGCTCCCTGTTGGCTGGGTTGTCCACTGAATTTGCGGCTCGAGCAAGCGACGAGGTGGCGTCTCTCGCCAAGGCGGGGATGGAACGCCGCGGCTCGGCTCTTTTTTAGCCACAGATTACGCAGATTGCGCAGATCGGGTTCTCAGAGATCCGGACCCCGAAGAGCCGAACCCCAATCTGTGAAAATCTGCGCGATCTGTGGCTAAAAACTGAGCCCCGGCGGCTCGGCGTCAAAAAACCGCGATGTGGCGTGATGAGCTGAGATTCAGATCGAAGACGGCCTCTACATCGCGCCGACCAGTGTCGCCGAAGTCGAAGACAACATCCTCTGCCTCAACCATTCCTGCCGGCCGAACGTCGGTGTCCGTGGTCAGATCACCTTCGTCGCCATGAGGATTGAAGGTGAGGGGACCGAAAGGAAAGGCGTCGCTAGCGAATGCGGTACAACGGGTTGCGTACCGCACAGCTCGCAGCCCGCCGGCGCATTGGATACGCCCTCACCCTGGCCCTCACCGGGGGGAGAGGGGATCACAGGCGGTTCGGCGGTCACTGGAGAAAATCGACACCCTCTATGGTGAGGATTGAGGAGAGGGCGTCTCTGATGAGCGCGAAGCGCCACGATGTTTGAGTGCGCGGACGACTCGGCTTGTCCGGATAATGCACCCTCACCTTTCATCCTCTCCCGCCGGCAATGCGGGAGAGGCATTCGGGTGGGGCTACGCCCCTCCTTTGAGATTTGGTTCCGGCCATCGGCCGTGCTGTGCGAATCTGCGAAATCTGTGGCTAAAGAGACTGAGCCCCCGCGGACCAGTATCGCCACCAGGTTGGAGTGGTGAGAGCTCGCAGTGGCGAGGGTTTCGCTCAGGGCTCGGCTGCGACGACGTCGAGCACGCCGGGGCCCCGGCCGACGTGGAATCGGACGACTACTGGGCCGTCCGCTGATTGCCAGCTCGCCTCGTAATCGCCGAGAGTCGCGGACAGCTCGACGACACCCTCAGCGTCCGTGGTCTGCCTTGCGCTGGTGCGCCAGCGCTCGTTGATGAGGGAGAGGATCGCCTCGCCGTGCCTGCTCGGCGCTCGGTCGTCACCGTAGACGCCCAGGTCGAGGTGGCTGCGCGGTCCGAGGGGATTCCAGAAGTTCCAGAGGATGATCTCCTCGACCAGCGGGTGGCCCCACCAAACGCGCATGATCGCTTCGGCCTGCGCGGCGCGGGCTTCGGGCTCGTCGGGCGCGGCAAAAGTCACTTCGGTGATGTGGATCGGCAAACCGGTTTCGGCAAGCGTGTCGAGGGCCTCGGCATAGTCGTCGACGCGAGTGCGCTGGCTGAGATCCACGTCCACTCCGACGTTGACCAACCCCGGTGCGAAGTGCCCCTGCTGGCCGACCGCGTCGATCGGGACCCCGGCGTCGAGCAGCTCCAGCACCCGGTCGCGAACGTCGACGGAATCGGGACCCGGTAGACCAGTGAAGATCTCGCTGATCCATTCGTTGTAGACCAGCTCGGCTCCCGGGTCGGCAGCGCGTGTCCATGTGAAGATGTCGTTGACGATCCCGGGCCCGAGACGGGTGGCGAACCACGAAGTCAGCGGGTTGAGCATCTCGTTGGTAACTTCCCAGACGTCGATACGGCCGGCGTATCGAGGGACCACGGTGTCGACTCGCTCGCGAATCAGCTGTCGCAGGGAGGCCGCGTCAGCGGGGCCGAGCACCGGGTCGGGATAGCGATCGCGCAGCCACTCCGGCGTGCCGCTCCCGGACGCGGCCGGTGGAGCGTTGCCCCAGAGGAGGACGTGCGCTTTGACGTCGAACCCATTCGACTCGGCCCATGCGATCTCGTCGTCCGCGAGATCGAAGCGCAACTCGCCCGGCTGCGGCTGGGTGTTGCGCCACTTCAAGCTGGTCTCGGCGACCATCAGCGTCGCCGATTTGCCGGTGATATCGCCGTAGAAGGCCAAGTCGTCGGGGTCGTCCTGCAGCTCGCGGAAGTCGACGGGAAAACCAAAGCGGAACGCGTGCTCGACCTGTTCGACGCGAACTTCGGTATCCGCGGCCCCGGTCCACAGCCGGATCGTTCGTGCGCGGTGCTCTGCAGCGCGCCGGTCGGCGGCTTCGACGACCGCCAGCTCGTCGGCGTCGAGATGCGACTCCAGGTCGGCACTGCGCACCATCCCCACACCCGGCTCGAGCACGATCACCCCAGGCTCGATGCGGACCGGTTGGAAGCCGCAGGCCTCTTCGGATGCGGCGTGGGCGCGATCGCAATCGCTGAAGCAGCGAATGTGCCCGCTCTCGCAGGTCGTCGAGCAGGAGTGGTGCTGAGCTTCGGCCTGCTGGCGGCACTCCTCGATCGCCTGCCGGCAGTCGTCCTCGCCGCATCCCAGGTCGATGTTGGCCAGAGGCGCGCGGCACAGGCCCAGCTCGCCGTCGAGGCGCGTCGCACAATCGGCGTCGCAGTCCTGCTCGCGTTGCGGGTCGGCAAACCGCGAACACTGGCGATCACACGCCGCCTGTCGAGACTCGGCGGCCGACTCGCAGGCGGCCCGCGCAAGCTGCAGCGGCGCTACCGCCCCATCATCCGAATCCCCGCAGCCGCCGACCACGAAGAGCAACACGACCAGTAGAATTTTCAGCATCTCCTACGTCTTTCCACGGGACCGCAAGTTACTCCAGCGACTCGGCCCCGCTCGGCCAGCCGGTGATATCGGGCTCTTTATCCACAGATTACGCAGATTACGCAGAATGATCTTCAGGGATCCGAGTAGCTGGAAGCCCATCTGTGAAAATCTGCGAAATCTGTGGATAGAAAAAAGAGCCACGACAGATTGGATCTGGCGACGGCTTTGCCGTGACGAGACGCTGCTCTCATCGAGACGAGTCGGCCTCTCTCCATCAGCGTTGATCTGCGTCCATCTGCGGCTGGATTTTCAGCCCAGGCGACCCGCCCAGGGATCCTGTGCTAAGGGAAGAGCGTGGCGGTCCTGATCGAAGGCTTCGAGCATCGCACCGGCGAGCACTGCGCCTCGACGGCGTTTCGCAACGTGCTGCGCTATCACGGGCTGGACTTGTCCGAGAGCATGGTCTTCGGTCTCGCCGGCGGGTTGGGTTTCTACTACATCGAGAACGAAGCGCTCAGTCCGGCGCGGATGTTTCACGGGCGCTCCCTCGCCCTCGAGTGGGATCTCTGCGCCAATGCGGCGCTGCCCGCCGCCTGTGACGTCGACGGCGACGACGCGCACGCCGAGCGCTACCTGACCGAGTGTCTCGACGCCGGGTGGCCGGTGATCCTTTCGACCGACACCTTCTACCTCGCCTACCAGAACACCACGAGCCACTTTCCCGGCCACCGGGCGGTGGTGGTCGGCTACGATGACGACGGCTTCTGGATGGCCGACCGCAAGTTGGTCGAGTATCAGCGGGTGACCAGCGAGGAGCTGCGGCGCGCTCGCAACGCTTCCGACTATGCGATGAGCTGCGCCAACGAGTACCACCACTTTCGCGGGCCGATCGAGATCGGTGTGCCGTTGTCGCAGGCGATTCGAACGTCTCTGCGCCGCAATGCCCAATCGATGCTGCACGGAACCGGCGAAGAGCTCGCCGGAGCGCTCTCGGGTGTTCCCGCGATGCGCAGGTTGGTCGAGCGATTGCCCAGCTGGGCGGAGCGCGAGGACTGGTCGTGGTGCTCGCGCTTCGGCTACCAGGTGATCATCAAGCGCGGCGCGGGTGGTCTCTTTTTCCGTTCGCTATACCGCGACTTCCTGGCGGAAGCCGCGCAGTCGGTAACGGCGCTCGCAGCGGCGGGGCTCGATGCTCGCATGGCGGCGATCGCCGATCGCTGGGCCGACCTGGCCGCGCTGTTGAAGGAGCAGAGCGAGCGCGAGGCCTGCGCCCCGGAGCTGTTCGCGCGCGCCGCGGTCGTGCTCGACGAGCTCGCCGGCAGCGAGGAATCGTTGTTCGAGGATATTCGGCGGGTCGCCGAGGACGACACGGTGTGGCCAACCGCGTCGTGAAGCCGGTCGGGGGCATCGTCTTGCTCGCCTTGATGGCGGGCTGCATGATTCCGGCGGCGCCGCCGCAGATCGGGGTGGCGCGGTCGCTCGATCCGGAGATGGATCTGGTCGGCTTCGCCTCGCCCTACGCTCCCGAGCTCGGTATCGAGCCGCCGCTGCGAGCCGGACTGGTCTGGGCCGAAGAGGGCGGCGGTGGGGGCGACGCCGCGCGGAAGGCGCAAGATCGGATTCTGGCGGTCGCCCTGCGGCGCCTGCGGGGGTCGCTGTTCGAAGAGGTTGCCAAGCTCGACAACGCCGGGCTGGGCGAGCCCCCGTCGATCTCGTCGATTCGCAGTGTCGCTGCGCGATCCGGGCTCGACACCGCTCTCCTGCTGTCGACCTCTGGCTTGACCCGATCGGGCTGGAATCTGCTCGCCCTCGGCTACGTCGGCGTGGTCACCGCGCCCTTGTTTCCCGGGAGCGATGTCAGCGCCGGTGCAACCGCCGAGCTGTGTGCCGTCGACGTGCGCTCCGGCACCGTCCTCGGCTGCGGCATCGGCACCGCCTACACGGAGGACCGCTACGTCTTTCCCTTGAGCGTCAGTGACCGCCGCGGCGAGCTAGCCGAGAGCGGTGTCACCCGAGCCGTCGAAGGGGCGGTGGCACGGATGATCGATCGAATCGAGCGCCGGCTCGGCCGCTGAGCGGCCCTGCTGCTCTACGACTGACTGCGGTCGGGGGGGACGATCAGAATCGGGCAGTGCACCTTGCGCAGAACGCCCTCGCTGACACTTCCCATGAGCGCGCGGTAGACGGCGCCGTGTCCGTGCGAACCGAGGACGACGAGATCGGCGCCATGTTGCGCGGCGTGGTCGACGATGGTGTCGACGGTCGGCCCCTGGATCAGCAGGGCGTCTGCCGCGAGGCCGCGGCTGCGCAGCTCCTCGGCGCGTTTCTGCAGATCGCGATGCTCGTCGCGTAGCTCCTTGGCGCGCGACTCGCGCACGGTTCGCGGACCGGCGTCGTAGCCGACGAAGTCGGGGTCCGGCGCCGCAACGTGCAACAGCTCGAGCTGCGCCGAGAATGCCTCGGCGACCGCGGCGGCGCGTTCGATGACTTCGTCGGAGGCGGCGGAGAAGTCGACTGCTGCAAGGATTCGTTTCATTGGCGTAGGTGGTGATCGACTGTCCGATGTTGGCTGCGATCAGTCAACGGCTGGCGCGGATGGCGCGAACCCGGATGAGCCTGTAGTGGGTCGCCGCCGTCGAACGCTGCGGGGCTCGCCGGTCGTACAGCCAGGCGATGGCTGCGGCGAGGATCGCCCCGCCCAGTGCCAGCGCCATGTCCCACTGCGCATCCCAGACGTCGCCCTGTGTGCCGAGAAAGGCGGTACCTGCGTCGGGGTCGGAGATGACCGCGACCCACCACTCGACGATCTCGTAGAGGGAAGAGGCGAGGGCGACGAGGGCGATGCCGATCAAGGAGCGCACACCGGGGCCGACCGCTGCCGGGCGTCGGATCGCCAGCTCGAGCATCGGCTGCATCATCAGCAGTCCGAAGCTGAAGTGGACGAAGCGGTCGTAGTGGTTGCGTGAGAGGCCGAAGAGGTCGCGGATGGTGTCGCCGATCGGAACCTCGGAGTAGGTGTAGTGGCTGCCCAGGGTGTGCAGAATCACGAAGCAGGTCGCCATCACGTACGCTGCATCGGACAGCGGCCGGCGGCGATAGCCGAACACGGCGAGCGGTACCAAGGCGACGGTGAGCAGATTCTCCAGCAGCCAGGCGTCGCGGTAGCGCGGCTCGATCGCCACTCCGATCCAAACCAGACCGAAGACGATCAGGCAGGCGAGTGGGATGCGGTTGCTCGATCGCGATCCTCGCGACATGCCCGTCTTCTAGCGCAATTCGCCCGGCTAACCCAGGCGCGACGCCGGGGGCGAGCCCCCGGCGTCGTCGGTTTGTTCGCTGCTCAGTCGACGTAGAAGGAGCCGAGCAAGATGAACATCTCGTCTTCGGTGGTAACGCCGCCGTTGAGCGTGCAGGCGTCGCACAGACCGTCGCCAGCACCGGGGCTGCTGTCGCAGGCGGAGTGATTGGTGCCGCGGCAGCTGGCGCCGACGTTGCCCTGCGAGCACGCGGTGGCAAAGCAGCCGTTGGGCGACGCCGAGGCGGTTTTGACGTCGTCGGGGTTGCTGTAGCCGTTGTCGAACAGGCCGCAGTAGGTGAGCGACCGGCTCTCCGGCACCGCTTCGTTACTCGGCAGGTCGATGGCGGGCTCGAAGTAGGTGACCGCGGGATCGTTGTAGACGAGGCTGCTGTAGAGCAGGCTGTCGTCGGCGTCGCGCATCTTCGGTTCGAGATTGGCGCGGACGGCGGTAACCAGCTCGGACACCGTCACCTCGCGGCTCTGGTCGGGATCGGCGCGCACGCAAGCCGAGCGCGGCGCGATGCCGAGCGAGATGTTGACCGCCTGGATGAGCTCGTCGATCGTCACCGACAGGTCGCCGTTGCAATCACCGGCCGCCGGAGGCATCACCGCGTTGCAGGGGGCGCCGTTGCAGGGGTCCGGGGTTTCGAACGACGGATCCGGCCCGTACGGCGAGCAGGCGGCTCCGTTGTTCGGGCCGCCGTCGCAGGTGAACGCGCCCATGAACGTGCGGAAGCGGATGCCGCGCTTGTGCGTGTGCGAGCTGAGCTCGAACAGATGCGACCGACCGGGGAGGCTGATGTTGCGGCACACTTCCTGGGCCTCGAACGGCGGCACGCGCATCGAGAAGATGCTGCCGGCGGTGAAGATGTCGCGTCCGGGAAACTTCTGGTCCTCGGGTTCGGCGAAGTCGAAGTTCAACCACGCCTCGATCTTGCCGCGTTCGGCGGTGAGATTGAACGCGTGACTGTTCCACAGGATCCAACCCTTCGCCGGCAGCGAGTCGTAGACGCCGGGGAGCAGCTTCTGTTCGGTTCCCGTTTCCTGCGTACCCGTAAAGCCGCCACCAAAGGCGCCCGCGCCTCCGTCGAACTCGATGCAGGCGAAGCTGCTGGTGATGCGGCTGCCGCACACTCCTTCGCCGCAGAAGTCTAGATCCATCGGATCGCACGCAGTGTCGTTCTTGGCGCCGCCGCGGCAGCGGAAGTCGCTCACCAGGCCGCTGCCGGTGTTGCCGGTGTAGCGGTTGACGATCAGGTGGTGGCTGAGCGGGTCCTGACGGATCTGGATGCGGTTGTAGCGAAAGCTCTTGCCGTCTTCGCTGAGGAACTGCGACGGCACCTGGTCCGACACGTCGTAGTAACTGACGAAGCACACCTCGTCCTCGCTCTCCGGCGGCAGCTCCCAACGCGGCATGCGAATCTGCACGCCCTCGCCGGCGGGCGGCGGGTCGAGCGGATCGATCTCGATCGGCTTGGCGGGCGGCAGGCAGGCGTCGAGCAGCTCGCCGGTCACCGGAATCACGCCGTCGCGCGGCGCGCCAGATTCGATCCACTCGCGCATCGCTTCGAGCTCGTCGAGCGTCAGCGGCTCGAAACCGATCGGCATCGGCCGCAGAGGTGCCTGCCACTCTTCGGGCAGGGTCGCGGCGGCGAGGTTGTGCCAGAGCAGACTCTGCTCCTTCTGGCCGGGGACCACGCGGACGAAGTCGTCGACCGACTCCGCCGGCGCGTCGATCAGCGCGTCGTAGGACGCGCCAGCACGCAGATCGAGGCCGCCCTGCACGGACGAGCCGTGGCAGGCGTCGGTGGCGCACCCCTTGTTCTCGAAGATCGCTTTCTGGATCAGGTCGTAGGTGCTGTCGAACTCTTCGCATTCACCGGCGTCGGAGCGCACCGGGAGCAGACACGCCGCTCCCAGGACTACGGCGGTGGCAAGGTACTTCCTGCCGAGCATGGACTGTCCTCCAAAGGCTGCCGTGATCCCACGACGCTACAGATCGGTACCGATTGAAGCAAGCGGGCGCGAAGCGACCGCCCCATGCCTATGCCTGCGCCCGTGCCTATGCCCGACCGTTGAGTCCGTTGATCCCAGGAGCTGGGATCTGGGGATGGTTGGCTGCATTGCTTCCGGTCCTCCCCAGCCCGAGCCCGAGCCTCAGCCCCAGCCTACGAGCGGAGCGAGTACCGTCGGGAGCGAGTACCGTCTAAAGATCCCCGCTCTCCAGCATCTCCACCGGGTCGCGCACGTCGACCGCTCCGAGATATCCGCCGCCTCGCGCCACCGCGTCGTGCGCCGCGAACCCGAGCAGCTCCTGGGACTGGCGGGGGAGGCTGCGCACTACCTCGAGCGGTGTACTGATGTAGTTGTTCTCTTCGGTGCGCAGCCAACCGAGGACGTAGCTGAGGTGCATTCCGCGTCGCGATCGGTCGCGGGTGGTGTTGGCGCCGCCGCCGTGGACCGTCGATCCCAGGTAGACGATTCCGTCCCCGGCATCCATCTCCGCCGGCACCGCCTCTTCTTCGAGCGGCACGCGGTCGAGCGGCCAGCGGTGGCTGCCCGGCACGACGCGGGTGGCTCCGTTGGCGGCGGTGAAAGGCTCGAGCGCGAGGACGCTCGCCACCTGAACCTCGGGGTGGGGCTTGGGCAGATCGTTCCACACCAACTGATCGCGGTGCAGCAGTTGCGGCTCGGCGCCCGGTCCGCGGTCGAGCACGTGGCCGACGTTGAGCTGATAGCGCGCGCACGACGGCAGCAGAATCGCGTCGCAGATGGCGAGCAGCGTCGGATTGCAGAGCACGTCGGTCGCGAAGGTCTGCGACTTGGCGGCGACGCCGGTCACGTGCCGGGTGGTCTTGCCCATGAACCACTCGATCGCCGGGTTGATGCACGGCCGCGCCAAGGACGATTCGTCGAGCCAGGGGGCGAGCTCCTGGTTGAGCCGCTCCAGCACTTCGGGGGGGAGCAGGCGTCGGACGATGACTGCTCCGTCGCGCTCCAGCGCGGCGAGTATCGAGTCCACCGGAGCCGCGGCGTCGAGCCGCTGGATCGCTTGCGTCATGCGACGGTTCTAGCGTCGTCGATCGCGATCGTGCAACGATGGCGAACCGATGGTCGCGCGCGCGGCCCGTTGCCGCGCGAGCAGAAGCGCCGCGGCACTGACGACGGTCATTGCACTGTTCACCCAAAGCAGCTGCGGCCATGGTCCCCAGTAGATGCGGCTCGGGTCGTCGATGCGCAGCGGCTCGAGCAGCGCGCTCGAAGCGCTGAACAGGAACAAGAGAGTCAGGGCGAGCTGGCCGTCGTAGCTCTTGCGCGGGCGGAGCCACAACAGGAAGGCGGCGATTCCGGCGCCGCAGGCAGCGAAGTAGAGAGGTAACGGATGGACCGGCAACGAATGGGTTGCGTCCGCCGCTAGCACGCCGCGTTCCAGGTGCACCGCGTAGACGTAGCTGCTCGACGACAGGGTGACTGCCCACGGCAGGTCGCACGGGATTCCGTAGCAGCAGCCGTGCAGAAAGCAGCCGAGTCGCGCGATCGCGATGCCGATACCGACCGCCGGGGCGAGGCTGTCGGCAAAGCGGGCGAGCGGGAGGTCGAGGCGGCGCAAGACGAGCACCGTTCCCAGGACCGCGCCGAGGATCGCGCCGGGTGCGTGCAGCGAGCCCGAAGAGAAGCGCAGCAGACTGGCGAGCGGGGAGTGCAGCGAGCTCCAGTTGGCGACGACGAAGTGGAGACGTCCGCCGATCAGCGTAGTCGTAGCGATCGCCAACAGCGCGGCGACCACCGGCGAGGCGTGTAGGTGCTGGTCGCGGATCACCCAGAAGGCGCCGAGCGCAGCGGCGACCACGGCGGCGAGCCCGACCATCACGTCGTGGCTCTGCAGGGCGAGGTCGGTGCCGGAAAATTCGATCCGCGGATACATGGGCTCGTACAGCTCAGGGGTGTAGCACGCTCGGCCGGTTGTGTCCGGCAGCGCTCCCCGCTGCGTGTCTTGCAGGGTGGCGTTGGCACCCTCGGATCGAGTAATACTCGGGATCCAGGATGGGAGTGCGAATCGTTCGTCTGGGATCTGCACGAGCGCCGGGGGAGGGCCTGCGCATCGGAACGGTGCGGCGTCCGCCGCGCGGCGTGCGCAAGGCGGAGCTCGCCGCGCGCGACTTCTATGACGTATGGTTCCCCAACCTGTCGCCGAGCGAAGCGCTCCTCAAGTCGGTGTTTCCGATCGACGACGATCGCGCCTGGCGAGTCTTTGCGAGGAAGTTTGCCGCCGAGATGAAGCAGCCCGATGCCAAGCGGGATCTCGACCTGCTGGCCGCGCTCTCGCATCAGACCAGCTTTTCGATCGGATGCTACTGCGCCGACGAAGCGCGTTGCCACCGATCGCTGCTGCGCGAGATGCTGGAAGAGCGTGGCGCTGCCTTGGTCGAGTAGGGAAGGCGGGGCGACGAGCGAGCGCTAGCGAGGCTCCGCTTTTTTCGAAGCTCTCCCGCCAAGCCGTCCGAGCTTGTCAATTGCTAGTCGTTCTGACTATGCAAGGGGATGCGGTCGACGATACCAAGCAAGCTCACTAGACGATCCTTCCTGCGCGCTTCGGCGCTCACCGGCGCCGGCTTGGTGCTGCCCAGCGGCTTTCTCGCCGGTTGCGGTGACGACGACGGCGGTCAGGCGGCGATCCCGCTCGAAGTCGACCCGAGCATCCCGTGGTGGATGCAGAACAACTTCGACGGGGTCTTCGAGGAGCGCAGCGAGAGCAATCTGGCGGTGCGTGGCTCGATCCCCTCGTCGCTCGACGGTCTGTACGTTCGCAACGGTTCGAACCCGCAATCGGGGGTCAACACGCACTGGTTCCTCGGCGACGGTATGCTGCACGGAGTTCGGCTGCGCGACGGCCAGGCCCTCTGGTACCGCAACCGCTACACGCAGACGCCGCTCTACGTCGAAGGTCTCGAGCCGGACGAAGCGATTCCGCTCGGCCCCAACAACAACAGCAACGTGAGCCCGGTCTACCACGCCGGGCGCCTGCTGACCTCGGGGGAGGTCGGCTTCCCGTTCGAGATCGACCCGTCGGATATGTCGACGATCGGCCCCCAGGACTTCGGCGGCAATCTCGAGACTTCGTTCACCGCGCATCCGAAAATCGATCCGGTCACCGGGCACATGCACGCCTTCGGCTATCTCTTTGGCCCGCCCTTCGTGACCTACTACGTCATCGATGCCAACGGCGATTGGATCCACTCGCAGGTGCTCGACGCGCGCGGTCCGACGATGATGCACTCGTTCGCGATCACCGACCGCGAGGCGATCTTCTGGGAGCTGCCGGTGACCTTCCAGCCGGATCTGTTCGATAGCGGGTTCCCGTACGGTTGGGACGCGAGCTTCGGCGCGCGCATCGGCGTGTTGCCGCTAGGCGGGTCGGTCGAGGACATGCGCTGGGTCGAGATCGAACCCTGCTACGTGTTCCACGAGCTCAACGCGTATCGCGATGGCGACGAGATCGTCATCGACGTGATGCGATACGACCGTATGATGGACGGCGAGCGATTCGGCTCGATCGATCCGATGTTCACCCGCTGGCGCGTCGACACCAGCGGCGAATCCCTCGGCTTCCGCGACGAGCTCCTCGACGATCGCCCGATGGAGTTTCCGGTCCACGACCGCCGGTTCACTGGGCGTCGCAACCGCTACGGTTGGTTCACGACGACGCGCGACCACCCGGACACGATCGACTTCCAGGGCGTGGCGATGCGCGACCAGGAGACGGGCGCGATGTCCGAGTGGGATCCGGGCGCCAACCGCCAAGCCGGTGAAGCCTTCTTCGTGCCGGAAGGTGACGCCGAGGGCGAGGGATGGTTGCTGACCTTCGTCTACGACCGCGCCACCGACACGACCGACCTGGCCATCCTCGACGCGATGAACGTACGCAAGGGGCCGGTCGCCGAGATCCGCATGCCGCAGCGCGTGCCCTTCGGCTTCCACGGAGTCTGGATCCCCGCCTGATCTCCGACAAGTAGGCACGCCAAGTGCGGGCAAACAATTTTTGTTTGCCCGGGGCCCCGATTTCGTCGTACTCTCCCACGTCATGATGATCGGCCACGGCGACGGCTCGAGGACGGCTTGCACTGCGTGGCGCGCGCGAGCGCGGACACTCATGTTGGGCTTGGTTCTGTTCGGCGTGTTCAGCGCACCTGTTGAGGCGCAGCCGGCGTTCACGGCCTTCGACAGTGGCCCCGTGCGGCCGCTGGCCCTGTCGCCCGACGGCGCGCGACTGTACGCCGTCAACATCTCGGACAATCGGTTGGAGATCCTGGCGACCGATCAAGACACCCTGGCGGTCGTCGCCTCGGTTCCGGTCGGCCTCGAGCCGGTTGCCGTGGCGGTGCGCGATGCCGGCGAGGTCTGGGTCGTCAACCACCTCTCCGACAGCATCAGTATCGTCGACGTCGCCGCGACCCCGCCGCGGGTAGTGCGTACCCTTTGGGTCGGCGACGAGCCGCGCGACATCGTCTTTGCCGGACCCAACCGCTCGCGCGCCTTCGTCACGACCGCGCACCGGGGCCAGAACGCGCCCTTCGATCCACAGCTGGCGACGCCGGGTGTCGGCCGTTCCGATGTCTGGGTCTTCGATGCCGACCAGCTCGGCGACGATGCCGGCGGCGAGCCGCTCGCGGTCGTCACATCGTTCGGCGACACCCCGCGCGCGCTCGCGGTCAGTCCGGACGCGAGCGTCGTTTACGCCGCGGTGTTCCACTCGGGAAACCAGACGACCGTTCTCAACGAGGAGGTCGTCTGCAACGGTGGCGAGACCGCCACCTGTTCGGTCGAGGGAATTCCCGCACCCGGCGGCCTGCCGGGCCCGCGCCGGAGTGCTGCGGGTGTGCTGCAACCCGAGGTCGGTCTGATCGTCAAGCTCAACCGCGACAGCGGCAAGTGGGAGGACACCCTGGGCCGCGACTGGAGCCCGTTCGTTCGCTTCGACCTGCCCGACTACGACGTCTTCGCGATCGACGCGATGGCCGACCCGCCGGTCGAGATCGACCAGT
The DNA here is from genome assembly GCA_030430165.1 of bacterium. Classification (GTDB taxonomy): domain Bacteria; phylum Desulfobacterota; class Binatia; order HRBIN30; family CADEER01; genus CADEER01. Next base: position 37,967 of record JAUIGL010000031.1, read on the forward strand.
ACCCGCACGTCGGCACGATCCTGTACAACATGGTGACCAACCCGGTGACGGGTGTGCTCTACGTCAGCAATACCGAGGCGCGGAACGAGATCCGCTTCGAGGGGCCGGGCATCACCGGAGGCTCGACGGTGCGCAGCCGCCTGCACCTGGCGCGCATCTCGGTCGTCGACCCGGAGTCCGGCGCGGTAACCGCACACCACCTCAATCCGCACATCGATTACTCGGAGGTCCCGAGTCCAGCCGGAGTCGAAGAGAAGAGCCTGGCGACGCCCCTCGAGATGGTCATCGACCGCGACGGCACGACGCTCTATGTAGCGGCCTTCGGCTCCGGCGCGATCGGCGTCATCGACGTCGCCGAGCTGGAGAGCGGTACCCGGGTGCCGGACGCTGCGGACCGGATCGAGCTGACCGGGGGCGGACCCGGCGGCTTGGTTCTCGACGGCGACCGGCTGTTCGTGCTGACCCGCTTCGACAACGCGGTCAGCGAGGTCGACGTCAGGGCGCGCACCGAGGTGCGGCGGGTCGTCCTGCACAATCCCGAGCCCGCTGCGATCGTCGACGGTCGGCCGTTCCTCTACGACGCGCGCGTCGGCTCGAGCAACGGCGAGGCGTCGTGCTCGTCCTGCCACGTATTCGGTGACGTCGACGACCTCGGCTGGGACCTCGGCGACCCCGACGGAGAGGTCGTCTCGGTCGGCGGTGTCCGTTTCCATCCCATGAAAGGGCCGATGACGGTGCAGACCCTGCGCGGCCTCGCCGGTCACGGCTCGATGCACTGGCGCGGCGAGCGCAACGGCGCGGTCGTGCCGGGCGGCGATCGCTTCGACGAGCGCGCGGCGTTCTCGCAGTTCAACGGCGCCTTCGTCAACCTGCTCGGCCGCGCCGACGAGCTGAGCGAGGCGGAGATGGAGACCTACACCGACTTCGTTCTCAGCCTGCTCCCGCCACCCAATCCGGTGCGCGCGCTCGACGACTCACTGAGCCCGATCGAGGAGGAGGGGCGCCGCCAGTACTTCAGCACTTCGATCACCTGCTCCGCTTGCCACCGGCTCGAGATCGAGCGCGGCTTGTTCGGCACCAACGGGACGCAGTCGATCGCGCTCGAGACCCAGGAGTTCAAGACGCCGCAGCTGCGCAACATGTACCAGCGCGTCGGCATGTTCGGCACCCCGGCGATCGGTATGTTCGGCGGCCGCAGCAACACGGAGCACATGGGCGACCAGATCCGCGGCTTCGGCTACATCCACGACGGCAGCGTCGATACGCTCTTCCGATTCCTCAGCGCGAGCATCTTCGGCCTGGGCGAGCAGAGCCGGCGCGAGATCGAGGCGTTCCTCTTCGCCTTCGACTCGAACCTCAAGCCGGTGGTCGGGCAGCAGGTCACCCTCGGTGCTTCCGAAGGAGCCGTGGCGCGTGCCGAGTTGCTGCGCGACCGGGCCGAGGTCGGCGATTGCGAGCTGGTCGTGCACGGACTGGTCGGCGAAGAAGAGCGCGGCTTCTGGTATCGCGGCTCGTCGCGGACCTTCGTTGCCGACCGCACCGCCGAGCCCGAGCGCACTCTCGCCCAACTGATGGCTGCCGCCGGCGACGAACCGCTCACCTTCACCTGTGTGCCGCCCGGTTCGGGCGAACGCATCGGCATCGACCGCGACGGCGACGGGCTTCGCGATCGCGACGAGATCGACGACGGCAGCGACCCGGCCGACCCTTCGAGTCCCGGCCCGCTTTGCGCCGGCGACTGTGACGGCGACGGCCTGGTCTCGATCAACGAGCTGATCAGCGGCGTCAACATCGCGCTGACCGGTGGTGAGACCGCGCTCTGTCCCGCCATGGACGGAGACGGCAATCAGCGGATCGCGATCAACGAGCTGATCGCAGCCGTGCAGAATGCTTTGACCCCCTGTGGCGGGTAGGGGCCGGGGCCGCCGATGAGGTACTCGGCGCCGATCGTGGCAGATGGCTCAGAGCCGGCGAGCGCGGAGCGCCGCGGATGAGAGCGATCTACCACATCGCGGTCGAGGGGGACCTGCGGCGCTGCAGTCGAGACGGGCGTTACGAGCCCGACAGCTTGGGCTCCGAGGGGTTCGTGCACTGTGCCGATGAGGCGGTGTTGCTGCTGGTGGCGAACGACTACTACGGCGACGCAGCGGGACGGGTCCTGGTGCTGAAGCTGGATCCATCGCAGCTGACGTGCGACCTCGAGTGGGAGGCGCCGGCGCCGCTGGCGGGGGGAGGCACGGCGCACCTGGCGGCGAGCGCGACCTTTCCTCATGTCTACGGTCCGATCGATCTCCGCGCGGTCGCCGCCGTAGGTGAGCTGGCGCGGGGCGCGGATGGACGGTTCGCTTGGCCGGCGCGCTGGCTCGAGGGGGCCGAGCTGCGCGCCTTTCTCAGTAGATGATTTCGTCCGCGACCAACTGGTCGTAGCGGTCGTCGGCGATGCCGAGCAGGTTCTTGAAGACGTGCTCGTTGTCGCGTCCCATCACCGGACCCGGCTCGACGGCGGCTTCGGTGCGGCTGGTCTTCACGTAGGCGCCGTAGATCGTTTCCTTGAAGCCGAGCGGGTGGGTGACCTCGACGTAGGTGCCGCGCGCCTTGTAGTGCGGGTCGTTGAGCAGGTCGGCGACGTTGAGGACCGGTGCCGCGGCGACGCCGGCTTTCTGTAGCGTCTCACTGAGCTCCCGGTCGTCGTGCTGCGCCGTCCACTCGGCAATCTTTTCGTGCACCGCGGCGACGTTGGCGACTCGACCGGCGACGTCGGCGAGCTGCCCGTCCTCTGTCCAGGCAGGGTTGCCCATCGCCGACTTCAGCGCGCTCCACTCTTCGTCGGTGAGTACCGCGATCGAGATCCAGCGGTCGTCGCCGCTGCACGGAAATACCCCGTGCGGCGCGGCTGCGCCGAGCGGGTGGCGATTGCCCTTGGGCGCGGCGTTGCGGCGGTTCATCGCGTAGTCCATGAAGGCGGGCCCGACCATGTGCATGATCGCTTCCTGCTGCGAGTAGTCGATGTGCTGCCCCTCGCCGGTGCGGTCGCGATGGCGCAGCGCCGCGATCACCGGGAAGGCGCCGAGGATGCCGTTGTAGGGATCGGAGTAGGCGTTCTCGACCGGCACCGGCGGACCGTCGGCATAGCCGGTGAGGCTGTCGAGGCCGGTCAGGCTGGTCAGGCTGAGTCCGTAGGTGCGCACGCCCTTGAGCGGACCGTCGAGGCCGGCGGCCGGCATCGAGAACATGATGATGTCGGGCCGTACCCCGCGCAGCGCCTCGTAGCCGCAGCCGAGCTGCTCCATTACGCCCGGGCCGAAATTCTCGACGACGACGTCGCACTCGGCGACCAGGTCGCGCGCCAACTGCTGCGCCTCGGGTTTCTTGAGGTTGAGGGTGACGCTGCCGTTGCCGGCCCAGCAGGCGTGGTTGGAGAGCGACCGGTCGGGGCCAGGCACGCCCTCGCCGAACGGTGGCAAGGTGCGGGTCAGGTCGATGCGCGCCTTCGACTCGATCTTGTAGACCTCGGCGCCGAGGAAGGCGAGCGTCTGCCCGGTAACCGGCCCGGCCCAGACCCAGCCGAAGTTGGCTACGCGGATGCCTTTTAGGGGGAGGTTCTTTGCCATGGGTTTTTGCTCTCTGAAAGAATTTAGCCGCAGATGAACGCAGATCTACGCAGATGATGGCCGTTCGTGCCGTCGCCTGCGACAAGAAGCTTCGCGGCGTCGCTGCAAGCGCCCGTCTCGTTTCTTACTGAATTCAAATCAGCGTTCATCAGCGTCCATCTGCGGCTAGTCTTTTTCTCCGAAACCCAGCCGACATTCACCCGCAGATTCGATCTCGCCGTAGCGTCTCGATCTCGTCCTCGCTCTTGCCGAGCTCGCGTAGGATTTCGTCGGTGTGCTGACCGAGCAGGGGCGCTGGCGACTGCGGTCCGCCGGGGCAGGCCGGCATTCTGAACGGAGCGCCGAGGTTGCGGATCTTCCCCGCTTCCGGGTGCTCCTGCTCGACGATGTAGCCGCGCGCTCGCAGGTGCTCGTGCTCGGCAGCTTCGCCGACCGTGAACACTGCCGAGACCGGTGCGCCGTTTTTCTGGCACTCCTCCATGATCTCCATCTTGCCGTGTTCCATCGTCCACTGTTCGATCAGCGGGTACATGGCGTCGTCATTCTGGGCCCGGGTGAACATGTCCTGGAACATCTCGAGCTGCATCCACTCGGGATCGCCCATGGTCTTGGCGATGCCGTTCCACTGCGCGGTTTCCAGCGCCAGCATCCAAACGTGTCCGTCCTTGCACGGCAGGATGGTCGCCGGCGCGCCGAGCGACATGCCGACCCCGGTGCGCTTGTCGAACTTTCCATCCTGGGCGTAGGCGCCGATGTTCTGGCCGCCGACGAACGACGCGGCGATCGCTTCGGCGCAGGAAACGTCGACGTGCTGACCGCCACCCGCGGGTTCGCGGCCGTAGACCGCCGCCAGGCCCCAGGACGCGGCGGCGCTGGCGCCGAAGAAGTCGGCGGAAAAGGTCCCGTGCTCGAGCGGTGGCTCGCCGGGGCGGCCGCAGTAGCGGCTGCTCGCGCCGGTCAGGTGGTAGGCGTTGAGGTCGTAGGCGTTCCATTCGGCGTAGGGTCCGGTCTGGCCGAACGGAGTGATCGAGATCATGACCAGATCGGGATTGATTGCCGACAGCTCGTCGTAGGTGAGTCCCCACTGGCGCATGAAACGCGGCAAGTTGTTCTCGATCAGTGCATCGGCGCCGGCGATCAGCTGGCGCAGCAGCGCGCGGCCGGCCTCGCTCTCGAGATCCAGTGCCAGCGAGCGCTTGCTGGTGTTGAGGAAGAGGTGCAGTCCGCTCTTCTCCGGATGCGGCTGGTCGCCCGGAAACGGTCCCCAGCGCCGCGCGACGTCGCCCTCGATCGGCTCGACCTTGACGACGTCTGCGCCGAAATCGGCGAACAGCTTGGCGCAGTAGGGGGCCGACACCATCTGCCCCAGCTCCACGACCTTGATTCCTTCCAACGCTCCGGGAGGCATAGGGCGTGTTCCTAGTGCAGATCCGAACGCAAGTCCAAAGGCCGCGGCGGCGATTGGCCAGCTGTCGTTCTGAGCTCACCCGGGGGTTGCCGGCGTGGGTCAGCGCCAGTCGGGTGCCAGTCCGAGATCGAGGGCGAGCTTCTGGGCGAAGACGATCTTGCCGTTCCACTCGGCCGCGGCGGGATCGGCGGCAAGCCAGCCGACGACCGCGCCGGGGACCGAGGTCGGAGCCGCGCGATAGCGCTTGGCCAGGGTTCCGTCGCTGTCGTAGAGCGCCATCGCTTCGGTGGCGACGAAGCCGGGCTCGAGGTTGAAGAAGCAGACGCCGCTGCCGTCGTGCTCGACCGCGAGCACCCCGGCCATGCGGGTGAGCGCCGCCTTGGTCGCGGCGTAGGGGTAGCCCCAGCCGCCTTCGCCGGCGGCAGCGGGCGGGTCGTTGAGTCCGGCGTTCGAGATCATGTTGACGACGGCACCGCTGCCGCGCTCGAGCATTTGTGGGAGGACCAAGCGGGTCAGGTGGATCTGCGCCAGGACGTTGGCGTCGAACATCCTGGCGACCTCGCCCTCGTCGATCTCGAGGAAGCGTTCCATCGTCGCCGGTCCGGTGTAGATGCCGTTGTTGACCAGCACGTCGATCGCGCCGCAGGCGTCGAGCGTCTGGTGCACCGCCGCATCGATCGACTTGCGGTCGAGCAGGTCGAGGCGGATCGGCAGCGCTTGTCGCCCCTTCGCGCGAACTTCTCGAGCCGTCGTCTCGATGCTGCCGGACACCGGCGTGCCGTCGGCGGCCTGGCCCTCGACCGTCGTCCGCGCCGTGACGACGACGTCGAAGCCGCGCTCGGCGAGGGCGATCGCCGCCGCTTTTCCGATCCCGCGGCTGGCTCCGGTTACGAACGCGACTGCGCGTGTCGAGGGGGTTTCCACCCCTGTTGATTGCGTCATGCGCGGGCTCGGCGCAAGCGCGCCCGCCCCGTCTGCCGTTCAGCGCGTCGTCGGGGTGAGGGCCAGCAACCTTTCGATCTGTTCGGGGTCGGCGGGCTTGAGGAGGTGGTGATCGAATCCCGCCTCGACGATGGCGTCACCGTGGCTCTCCTCGCCAAAGCCGGTCAGCGCCACCAGCAGCGGCCGCGCCGTCAAGTCTGCCTCGAGGATCGCGGCGGCGACCTGGTAGCCGTCCATCTCCGGCATGGCGATGTCGAGAAAGACCACGTTCGGCTGCCATTGCCGGACCGCGTCGAGCACCTCGCGCCCGTCGTTCAGCGTCTTGGCCTGGTGCCCCATCGCCTCGAGCAGCATGCGGAACGAGTCGCTGACGTCGGGATTGTCGTCGACTACCAGAACCCGGCGCCGAGCGGTCGTTTCTGCCGCGGCCGTCTGTTTGTTCTGCTGCGTCGGCACCTGAGTCGGCTCGGAGGCGAGCGGGACGGTCACTTTGAACTCGGTGCCGTCTCCCGGCCGCGAGCTGACGCAGATGATCTCTCCCCCCATCGCGCGCATCAGCTGGGCGGCCAGTGGCAGGCCGAGCCCGAGCCCCGCGTTGCTGCCGTCGCCTCGCTCGGGGGCGGCGCGGAAGAAGGGTTCGAAGAGATGTGGCAGATCCTCGGGGCTCACGCCGGCGCCGTTGTCGCGTACCCAGATCTCGGCGTTCGAACCGCGACGATCGACGTCGATCTCGATTCGGCCGCCCCGCTGGGTGTACTTGGCGGCGTTGTCGAGGAGGTTGGTGAGAACCTGGGCCAATCGCACTGGATCGGCCTGGACCATGAGCGTGTCCTCGGCAACCCGCGACTCGAGATTCTGTTGACGCGCCTCCATTACGGGGCCGACCACTTGCAAGGCGCTGGCCACGGTTTCCTGGATCGCGGTCGGTGCCGGCTGCATCTGGATTCTGCCGCGGGTGATGCGGGCGACGTCGAGTAGATCGTCGACCAGGCGACCGAGGTGCTCCGACTGGCGGGCGATCGTTTCGACGGCCCGGCGGAACGTGTCGGGCAACTCGTCCTGCCTGGCGAGGACGTGTGCCGCGTTGCGGATCGGCGCGAGCGGATTCCGCAGTTCGTGTCCGAGCACCGCGAGGAACTCGTCCTTGCGGCGATCGGCCTCGATCAGTCCCTCCTCGGCGCGCTTGCGCTCGGTGATGTCGCGCACCAGTGCGACGAAGCGGGCGCCCGGACCGGCCTCGCCGCGGGCTGCGATCGAAAGCTCGTACCAACGGAGTTCGTCGCCGACCTCGAGGGGGTAGGTGCTTCCGTGGTGGACGCCGTGCTGGTCGGCTTGGTCGATTGCTCGCATGATGACGGAGCCCGCTTCGCCGGGCAGCACGTCGGCGACGAATTTGTCGAGAAAGCGGTCGGGCGGAACCGCGAGCGAGGTCGGATCGGGGGCGCGGTAGTCGTAGATCCGCCCTTCGATGTCGATGTCGAACATCATGTCGGGCAGGGCGTTCAGGGTGGCGGTGAGTCGGTCGAGGGCGGCGCGGCGTTCGTCATCGGCGATCTTGCTCTCGGTGACGTCGCGCGCGACTCCGAGAACCCCGGTGATCTCTCCCTTCTCGTCGCGAAATGGAATCTTGTGGGTGTCGAAGTAGCGAACCTCGTCGCCGACGTTCGCCGGATCGCGCGGGTTGTGGACGTGCTCGCCCGACAGCGCGAGCTTGTCGTCGTTCTCGAAGCCGCGAATGCCTTTCTCGGGGTTGCCGTGTACCAGATCCGGATCCCAACCGTTCTCGATATCCGTCTTGCCGATCACCTCTGCGGGGGTCTTGCCGACGGCGGCGGCGAAGGCTTCGTTGCAGAGGACGGTGCGCAGCTGCAGATCCTTGACGAACACCAGATCGGGCGTGGTGTTCATGATGTTGGTGAGCTGATTCGCCGTTTCGGCGAGCTGCGCTGCCAACCTTCCGCTGCCGCCGCTGCTGTCGGTCGCGGTGGCCCCGCGCTGTTCGAGCTCGTCCAGCTGCCGGCGCGCCTCGCGCAACTCTCGGATCAGCTCTGCTTTGCTCTTGGCTTCGTCCTTCATCGATCGAGCTCGGTGCCCCAGGGTGGATGGCCTCGGCTGGGCTCGGTGTTTTTTGCCTCCGGTATCATAGTCCGGTTCGATCGAATACGCGACAAACCCGATCCTCGGTTCGGAGCCGCGTCTTGATCGGGGATGCTAAACCGAGGGGACCCGGCCGACCTGAGCCTGATCGGTCGGAGGACCCTCACTGTGGCGCTGGCTCAGCGATCGCTCGGATCGATCTCGTCGGGATTGTGCGGCCGCGCATCGGGGAACGGGATCTCGTCTGGGTTGTGTGGCCGCGCGTCGGGCGGCTCGATCCGGTCGGGATTGTTCGGTCGCGCATCCGGATAGGGGATCTGGTCGGGATCGCTCGGTCGCGCATCGGGGTAGGGAATCTGGTCGGGGTTGTGCGGCCGCGCGTCCGGGTAGGGGATCTGGTCGGGGTTGTGCGGCCGCGCATCCGGATAGGGGATTTCGTCCGGATTGGTCTGCGCGTTCGCCCCGGCGATCAACGGTGGCCCGGCGACCAGCAAGGCTGCCAGGACGCCGGCAGTCCGCAGTCCCCGGCGGAGCCCACCGCGGTTGGTCGCCTTTGGTGTCGCAGTCTCGAGTCGGTTGCTCATTGACGGGTCTCCCTCGCGCATCTCGGGAGGATACCGCAGAAAATCCGCGCCAACTATCGCTTTGTTGTGTGGGTGCCGCGGTCCGCGGGGTGACCGTGGTGGACTACGCGTGGTGATTGGGTACGCGGTTCGCCATGCGTTCGGCGATTGCAGACATCACCTTTTGCACGTAGGCGGGATCCGGCAGCTCGGGCCCCTCGGCGCGCCGCGCGCCTTCCGTTGGAATTGGCGACGGTAGCACTCGTGGGAAGAGAGCTCCCGACAGGCGATCGCCGTCTTTGAGGCCGTGGTCCCACAGCAGCGGCATGGTCGCGTGGCGCGCGTTGAAGACGATGGTGTCGTCGCACCAGCGGCTGGCCAGGGCGCGTCGCCGGCGCTCGGTCGAGTAGTTCGCCGACGAGCCGTGCACGACATGCGCGTCGAACAGCAGCACATCGCCCGGTTCCATGTCGGGGCAGAACAGGTCGTAGTCGTCGCGATGCGCGTCGATGTCCGGCGCGTCCTCGAACTCCGAGTCCGACATGTAGGGGTCGTAGTTCGGGGTGACGGCCTTGAACCTGCGCTGCCAGTGGTGCGAGCCGCGCACGAACTCGAGGCCGCTGCTGGCGCGGTCGACCGGGTCGAAGGGGATCCACATCGAGCAGAGATTGCGGCTGTCGAGGTCGACCGGCCAAAAGGTGACGTCGTGATGCCATGGCGTCGGCACGTGGCAACCCGCCGGCTTGACGAACAGTTGGTCGTAGAAATGACGCACGACTTTCGATCGCAGTAGCTGCGCGGCGATCAGCGAGGCCGGCGAAGCGTAGACGAAGTCGCGAAAGTCGTCGTCCACCTTCCACAGAAAGAGATCGCCGCTGAATGCCTCGTCTTTGATCGACACCGCCCGTCCCAGCAGGCTCGGCTGCTCGACGACCCGGTCGACCGCCGCCGCCATGCGTTGGATCCACGCTTCGGGAAAGATCCCGCGCACGCACACCACGCCGTCGCGCTGGTAGGCTTCGATCTCGTCCTCTGTGAGGTTGCGGGTTGGCGCGTCGGGCATCCAAGCTCCTCCCGGTTGGCGCTTCCCGTATACCGCCAACCTCTGACGGTTGGCGAGCGGCCTGGCGAAGCCGGCCGCATTCAGCCCGCTGGAGGCGGGGCCTGGATCTCCTCGCCGGATTCGGCAGCGGGCCGCAGGCATATTGACCGGGGCCGCCGGGTTCGCATATAAACGAGCGTTTGGTTGATCGTTCAAGCTCCACGGCCGGAGCCAGGTTTCCTTAAAAATCGAATAGTTGGGAGTTCTCCATGGCGAAGAATCCGCTTCACACCAAGCTCTGTGACATGCTCGGGATCGAATTTCCGATCATTGCGTTCACCCACTGCAAAGACGTCGTCGAGGCGGTGGTCAACGCCGGCGGGTTCGCCGTGCTCGGCGAGGCGATGCACACGCCCGACGAGATCGCCGCCGACATCAAGTGGATTCGCAACAAGGTCGGCGACAAGCCCTTCGGCATCGACCTGGTGCTGCCGGCGTCGGTGCCGCCGACCGGCGACCTCGACGAGCTCCGGAAGCAGATCCCCCAAGAGCAGATGGATTTCTGGCTCGATATGAAAAAGCGCCACAACATTCCCGACCCCAAGGGCAAGATCGATCTGCACCAGTGGGGAGGTCTCAACAAGGAGATCGCGCGCAACCAACTCGACGTGCTGCTCGACGAGCGTGTGCCGGTGATCTGCTCCGGCCTGGGCAACCCCGAGTTCATCCTCAAGGACGCGCACGAGCGCGGCATCAAGGTCTTCGGACTGGTCGGCAAGGCGCGCCAGGCGAAGAAAGAGGCCGAGGCTGGCGTCGATGCGATCATCGCCCAGGGCTACGACGCCGCCGGCCACACTGGTCCGGTCGGCACACTGTCGATCGTTCCCGAGTGCGTCGCCGTCGCCGGCGACACGCCGATCATCGCCGCCGGCGGAATCACCACCGGCCAGCACCTCGCGGCTTCGCTCTGCCTCGGGGCGGTCGGTGTGTGGACCGGCACCCTGTGGCTCGCCTCGCGCGAGGGCGACAACGACATGATCATCAAGGACCGGCTGATCAACTCGACCGCCGACGACACCGTCTACTCGGATTGCATCTCCGGCTTCCCGATGCGGGTGCTCGACTGCACCTGGACCAAGGAGTGGCGCGGCGATGACGCGCCGAAGGTGCTCGGCGCGCCCTACCAGATGCTGCTCAGCTCGGACTACATCCAGGCGGCCAACGACCATCGCCGCGAGGACCTGATGACCGAGGCGGCCGGGCAGGGAGTGCGCTTCATCGAGTCGATGAAGCCGTCGCGCCAAATCGTCCTCGACATGGTCGAAGAAGCCCTCGGCGTCTTCGAGAACCTCACCGGAATGGAAGCGTTCTGAGGGTAAGAAATTTGCCGCAGATCGACGCAGATGGTCGCAGACGGAGCCCTGATCACCGGTTGCCCGGAACCCCATCAGCGTTCATCCGCGTTCATCAGCGGCCAAAAAGTAGCTGAACCCCCGAACACCCAATGCCAGAAGAGTTGCAAAAGACGGTCCGCGGCTTCGATCCGGAGATGGCGGGCAAGCGCGCCGAGTGCGACGGCGGCGGGCAGTTTGGGGAGAAGTACATGCGACGCGAGGAGTTCGCCGGGGTTCTCACCGGCGAGTACGAGGACCACGGCGATCCTCCCTGGCGTTGGTACCTGATGAAGGATCTCTACCGAAAGCCGGACCACTACCCGTGGGACTCGGTTTGGTGCCAGAAGGGCAATCTGTACCTGGAAGGCGAATGAGCGCCGCGCCCGGCGGCGTCCGGCTTCCCGCAACAAAGGTAGACTGACTCATGCGAATCGTCATTTGCGTCAAGGAAGTGCTCGATCCCGACGCGGTCGACAACTACGTCCTGCACGGCAAGCTCGAGATCGGCGACGACGGCAAGACGCTGACCCAGACTTCGATCCCGCGCCTGATGAACGCCTACGACGAGCAGGCGATCGAGGCGGCGCTGCGCTTCCGCGACAACGGGGTGGAGTGCACCCTGGACGTCGTCTGCGTCGGCGCCGATCCGACGGCGATCCTGCGCCAGGCTGCGGCGATGGGCGCCGACGAGATTACGACCGTTCCGGTCGAGAACGGCAGCGTCGACGGTCACGCGGTGGCGAAGATTCTCGCCGCCTACGTGCAGTCGAAGGGCGGAGCCGACTTGATCCTGTGCGGTCGCCAGGCTTCGGACGACGACCAGGGCGTGGTCCCGGCGCTGCTCGGCGAGTTGCTCGATATGCCGGTGCTGACCATCGCGCGCGACGTTCAGCTCGAAGGCGACCGGGTGCGCGTCACCCGGGTGACTCCCGAGGGCGACGAGATCGTCGAGGCCTCGTGCCCGGCGATCGTCACCATCTCCAACGAGCTGGGAACGCCGCGCTATCCGACGACGATGCGGACGATGAAGGCGCGCCGGCTGCAGCCGGACCAGGCGACCCTCGAGTCGCTGTCGCTGTCGGCCGACGACGTCCGACCGGTGGTGGCGATGAGCAAGCAGTACGTCTCGAGTGTACAGGGGAACTGTGAGTTCATCGACGGAGCCACCGCCGACGACCAGGCGTCGGCGCTGATCGCCAAGCTCCGCGCCGAGCGCGTCATCGAGTAGAAACGGGGGAAACCGTGTCGAACGCTTTGGTATTCTGTTCATTCGACGCCGGACGCGACGGTATTCCGGCCGGCGCCGAGGAAGTCCTGACGCTGGCGCGCAAGATCGCGGCGGCGCGCGGGGTCGACCTCGACTGGCTGGTGGTCGGCGCCAAGCCTGCGGCGGTCGACGAGATCGCGGCGCGCCACGGCGTCGCCCACGTCGACCAGATCGACGATGCGAAGCTGGCCGAAGCGAGTCCCGACCTGCTGGTCGCCGCGCTCGCCGGTTACGTTTCGCAGCACTCGCCCGGCCTGCTGATGATGACGCAGACCTTCGACGCTCGCCTGATCGCGCCGCGGCTCGCCGGGCGGGTCGGTGCCGGGGTGGTGATGAACGTGGTCGATCTCGAGGATACGGGCGGCGGCGTCAAGGCCACTTCGACGGCTTACGGTGGCGACACCCGCGTCGAGTACGACATCGCCGGGGCCGCGGTGGTCGGCGTGGTTGCCGATCCCCTGTTGCCGGAGCCGGCGTCGTCGTCTTCGTCTCCCGAGTCGCGCAGCGTCGCGGTCGATCTCGGCGGCGTCGACGAGCGAATCCAGGTGGTGCAGAAGGCGAGCACCGAAGGCCCGCGCTTGGAAGACGCGCAGATCATCGTCGCCGGCGGGCGCGGCCTGCAGGAATCGGAGAACTACGCTCTGGTCGAACGGCTGGCCGAGGCGCTCGGTGGAATGGCGGGCGCTTCGCGTCCGATCGTCGACGACGGGTGGACCGACACCGCTCACCAGGTCGGCCTCACCGGCAAGATCACCCGCCCGGTGCTCTACCTGGCGGCGGGAATCTCGGGCGCCAGCCAGCACATGGTCGGCTGTACGGCTGCCAAGACTCTGGTTGCAATCAATACCGACCCCGACGCGGCGATCTTCAAGTACGCCCAGTACGGGATCGTCGGCGACTGTCTCGAGGTCCTGCCGGCGCTGACCAAAGCGGTGAAGGGAGGCTGAGATGGCCACCGTGCATGCGGTCGAAGGATTGTTTGCGGACACCCCGAACGGCCCGCGTTTGTTGGGCTCGCGTTGCGCCACCTGTAGCGCGCCGTACTTCCCGAAGTCGCCGGTGTGCCACAACCCGGAGTGCACCGAGTCGAAGATCGAGGACGCCGAGTTCGGGCCCACCGGCAAGCTGTGGGGTTTCACCTTCCAGGTGTTCCCACCGCCGCCGCCGGCCAAGTACGACGAGCCGTTCAAGCCGTATCCGATGGGATTCATCGATCTCGACGACGGTCTGCGCGTGCTCGGCCAGGTGAGCATCGAAGACCTGACCAAGGTCGCCGTCGACATGCCGGTGGAGATGGTGATCGAGCCACTCTTCCACGACGAAGATGGCAACGAGGTCGTCACCTGGAAGTTCAAACCGTCATGATCGTCCAAACGCGAGCTGCGCTCGCCGGCCAAAGTCGAGCCGTCGGCTCGACGGCCAAAGCCGCCTGCGGCGAGCGCCCAAACGGTGGCCCAGGTTTCCGTACCCCCGTTTGGCCGCTCGCGAAGCGAGCTTTGGACGCGAGGCGTAGCCTCGCTTTGGCCGGCAAGCGAAGCTTGCCTTTGGACACCGACCGTAGGGAGGTCACATGCGTGAAGTAGCAGCCGTCGGTTTCGGGATGCATCCGTGGGGCAAGTTCGAGGACAAGTCCGTCACCGAGCTGTGCCGCCACGCGGTCGAGGCCTCCCTGCAGGACGCCGGCGTGCAGTGGCGCGACGTCGAGGCGGTCGCCGCGGCGAGCTCGCGTTTCTCCGGCGGCAAGGGCTGGGGCCTGAACGGCAACGACGTGGTCGAGGACATGGGCTCGACCGGGGTGCCGGTCTACAACCTCTCGGCCGGTTGCTCGGCTGGCGCCAACGCCTTCAACATCGGCTACACCCTGGTGGCGAGCGGCGCCCACGACATGGTGATGGTGGTCGGCGGCGAGAAGATGCCGAAGGGCTTCATCCAGACGTCGGGCGTCGAAGAGCACACCGATCCCGAGTTCCTGCGCCAGCGCTGCATCGGCATGCCGGGACCGGCCTTCTGGGCGGTGCTGTGCCGGCGTCGCATGCACGAGCACGGCACGACCGAAGAGCAGATGGCGAAGGTCGCGGTCAAGGCGCGCAAGAACGGCGCGCTCAACCCGAACGCGCGCTACCGCAAGGAGACCAACGTCGAAGAGGTGCTGAAGTCGGCGCTGGTCGTCTACCCGCTGCACTTGTTCGAGATTTGCGCGGTCAGCGACGGCGCCGCGGCGGTGGTCCTGTGCTCGGCCGAGAAGGCGAAGCAGCTCACCACCAAGCCGGTCTGGGTCGGCGGCAGCGCGGTCGCCACCGCGCGCTTCGACGACGGTATCACGCGCGGCATCGGCGGCATGGTGCCGCCCGGAATTACTCACCACAGCGAGGCCAAGGCCGCGGTCGCCAAGGCGATGTCGCAGGCGGGCGTCGGGCCCAAGGACCTCAGCCTGGTCGAGCTGCAGGACAACACGGTCTACTACGAGCTCGCCTTCCCGGAAGAGTGGGGGCTGTGCGAGCCCGGCCAGGCCGAGTGGTTGTTGGAGCACGACGAGACGACTCCGACCGGCAAGCTGCCGATCAACCCGAGCGGCGGATTCATCTCGTTCGGCGAGGCGACGACGGCGCAGGGGCTGTTCCAGATCTGCGAGCTCGGCTGGCAGCTGCGCGGCGAAGCCGGCGCGCGCCAGGTACCGAATGCGAAGGTCGGGATGTCGCAGACGATCGGACTCGGCGGCAACGCCACCGCGGTCGTTCTGAAGAACTAAGTCCAAAGACGAGCTGCGCTCGTCGGCCAAAGTGAGGCTTCGCCTCACGTCCAAAGCCGCCTTCGGCGAGCGTCCAAAAAGGGGGTCTGGCAACCTGATCCGCCATTTGGACGCGCGCCAGGGGCGCGCTTTGGACGTAGCAGCGAAGCTGCACTTTGGCCGACGCGCAGAGCGCGTCTTTGGACGATCCGAACCGAGGAGCTGATCATGGCCAAATCCGACAACGCCCCGCTGAGCGACGTTCGCATCATCGAGAGCTCGATGCTCGGGCCGGGGGCGATCACGCATCACCTCGCCGACATGGGTGCCGACATCATCAAGGTCGAGCCGCCGAGCGGCGACTACATTCGTGAGATGACGTGGCCAATCGTCGAAGGTGTGTCGCTGATGCACCTGCACATCAACCGCGGCAAGAAGAGCATCACTCTCGACCTGCGCAATCCCAAGGCGGTGGAAGTCTATCTCGAGCTGGTGCGCACCGCCGACGCCGTCGTCGAGGCGATGCGCCCCGGAGCGCTGGCGAAGCGCGGTCTCAGCTTCGAGCGCTTGCGCGAAGCGAACCCCAAGATCGTCTTCTGCAGCATCTCGGGGTACGGCGCCACCGGCCCGTATCGCGACATGCCGTCGCACGGGATCGCCTACGACACGTGGGGCGGAATCGTCAATCCGGCCTACGACGAGGAGGGGTTCTGTTACATCCCCGAGCATGCGTCGGTGGGAATCCACGCCGGGCCGATGTTCGGTGCTCTGTCGATCCTCGCCGGGATCGTCCGCGCCCGCTCGACCGGGGAAGGGTGTGAGATCGAGCTCGCCCAGTCCGACGCGACGGCGTACATGGACTGGTATCGCATCGAGAGCTGGCTCGCCTACGAGCGGCCGGAATCCGAGGTGACCGGAAACAAGGCCGACGACTACGTGCGGCGCGCGCCGGGGACGGCGGGGATGAAAGAGGGGGTCCGCTACCAGATGTACGAAGCAGCGGACGGACACGTCCTCTTCATGGCCTCGGAACAGGCGTTCTGGAAGAACTTCTGCGAGACCATGGGCCGAATGGACCTGTTCGAGAAGTGGCCGGGGTCGAAGTTCGCCGACCATGCGCGCAACAACCGCGAGCTGCAACTGATCCTGCGTGACATCTTCAAGACCAAGACTTGCAAGGAGTGGTTGCGCCTCGGCAACGAGAAGAATTTTCCGGTCGCGCCGGTCAACACGCCGAAGTCGATTGCCGACGATCCGCAGTTCAAGGATCGCTTCCCGCTCTACCCGGTCGAAGGCCACGGCGCCGAGATGCTGCCGTACCCGGTGAAGTTCAAGGGGACGGAGCTCCCCGAGCCGACCCACGCCCCGACCGTCGGCGAGCACAGCCGCGCTGTGCTCAGCGAGGTTCTCGGCTACGACGCGGCAAAGATCGAGGAGCTGGAAAAGTCGGGGGTTCTCGGCTGAGCGCCTCAGCCGCGCGGCTCGCGGGCGCGGGCGGCGACCGTGAGCCCTACGAGCAGGAGTAGGGTGGCGCCGCTGACGACGATTCCAGCGGTCGCGCTTCGCGGCGCGTAGCGGAGCTCGACCCGGCTGGTGCCGGACGGGATCTCGACCGCGCGCAGCAGGAAGTTGGCGCGGTGGATCGGCGCCGGCTGGCCGTCGACGCTGGCGCTCCAGCCGGGGAAGTAGAGATCGGAGACGACGAGGTATCCCGGTCCGTCGCTGGTGGCGCTGACGACCAGGGTTTCGGGCAGGGACTCGACGATCGATGCGCTTCCGCCGCTGCCGCCGCCCGTGCCTGGGCTGCCGTCGTCATCGCCCGGCTCGAAGATGACCTCCTCGCGCGGATCGAAATCGGCGGCGCCGAGCGCCTCCAGGACGTCGTCCCGGTCCACCGTTCTCGACGCCCCGACGACCCAGGCGCGCGGCAGAGCCGAGTCGCGTTCGAACACCCGCAGCGGCGGTTGCTCGCGCACCAGCCGAAACGCCCTGCTCGCGCTCATGTGCTCGTCGGCCGGCTCGCCCTGCTTGATCAGGTAGTAGCGGGTGCCGAGTAGATCGAGCAGGCCGTACTTCGAACCGTCGTCGAGCCAGTAGGGGCCGGTGAAGGTGCGCTCTTCGACACCGCTGACGTACTCGAAGAGCTCGGCGTAGCGGTCTCCCGCAAGCCGGTCGTGCCCGACGACGGCTGGGATTTCGTAGAGCATCGCCGATTTGGCGGTGAGCCCCGGGTTCAGCATGAACGCGCGCGACAAGTAGACGCGCCGGCCGTCGAGGTTCTGTTTGAGCTCATCGATCACTGCGCGGCGCACCGTGTAAAGCTGCGGATTCTCGGTCAGACGAACGCCGAGGTCGGGGGCGGTGGCGAACAGACTCTCCAACTGGACCAGGCACAGCGCCCCGACGACGCCAATGCGCAGGCGTTGCACGGGGACTGCGAAGACCACCAGGAGCAATGCGATCGCGTACAATAGCGGATTCGAGAGATCCAAGCTCGACAACCAGCCGATCGCGTAGATGGTGAGAACGAGGCTGGTCATCCAGCCGGCCCAGGCGAGCGATGCGCGCGCCGGGCCGCGTGCCATCTCCTGCAGGCTGGAGATCGACATCCCGACCAGCAGAGCTTGGGAGAACGCATAGATGTCGAGGAACTTCAGAGGCCGCCGGAACAGCCCTCCAAGCGGCGTGTGGTAGTAGAGCTCGAAGAGGGAATGGCCGAAGACCAGCTGCATCGAAGCGACGGCGACGATGGCGCAGACCAGCCACGCGGCGCGATCGCGCCGGAATCCGATCGACATCGGCGCGAGTACGAGCGGCAGCAGGCCGACGTTCTGGAGACCGACCGAGGCCAGCGCCTGGCGAAAGAAGTTGAGCGGCCAGATGCGGCCGCTGTCGAGGACCTGTTCGAGGGTGAGTGACGCCGACGGTGTCGAGCGCGACAGCTCCAGTGTCGGGAAGAGCTGGGCCGCAGCCAGGGCGAGACCGAGTCCGACGCCGAGAGCGACCACCGCACCGCGCCGCACCGCGGTTGCCGCATCGCCGGCACGCGCCGCTTCGAGCATTCGGGCTGCGGCGTACAGTCCGCCGAAATAGAGCGCGTGCAGCAGGATCTCGGCGGCACCGTTGAGCAGGATCCCGCCGACGACCGCGGCCAGCGCGACCAGTCCGCCGCGCCGACCCGCCAGGATCCGGTCGATCGCGAGAAGCGTCAGTGGCATCAGGTTGATCGCCGAGAAGAGCGATGGCTGCACCCCCTTGAGCACTACGAAGGCGGACCACTCGAAGGTGATCGCGGCCAGCGAGGCGCCGAGGACCGTGATGCCGAATCGCCTCGCCACGGCCCAGACGCCGAGCATGCCGATGACCGAGTGGAGGAGGAAGGAGACTTCCGTCGCCACCGGCACGTCCCACAGCAAATAGACCGCGTTGAGCGGGTAGAAGATGCCCACGTAGGGAATCGCCAGCAGTGGGGTTCCGCAGAACTGGTGCGGATTCCAGGTCGGCAGATCGCCGGCGGCGAGGCGGCCGAACGCGACCTCCGCCATTTGCAGGTGCTCGCCGTGCAGGTCGGGCGCGTAGCGCGTGAGCTCGACCGCCTTGGCGCCGCTCGGCGAAGGAACCGGCAGCAGATCGCGGTCGTGGATACGTGTCGCCCAGAAGAAGAGGGCGAGCAGCAGGAACGCGACTGGCACGATCCAACTACGCGGGGTGCGGAGGGAGCTCATCTCGACCTGGCTTCCTGTGACCGGCTCTCGATGAAAAGGGTTTGCCGCGATCGTGCGGAGCTCATCGTCGGGTCAACCGCGGCGAGCTCAGTCGACGTATCCGAGCGCGCGCAGTCGCTCCATCGCCGCGTCGCTAGGGCGATGCTTCGGTTTTTCGCTCGCGACAGGGGCCGGCTGCTTGCCGGCGCTCCGTTTTCGCCAGATCGGGTCGAGCGCGGCGCGTGCTTTGGCGATCAACGGGGCGACCCGGGAATCGCTCGGAGCCAACGGGTTGGATTCGGTTGGGTCGTGTGACAGGTCGAAGACCTGGGCTTCGAAAAGGCCGCCCTCTCCGTGACCCCGCTGGTAGGCGAGTCGAGCCTTGAGTGAGCCCTCGCGGTAAGCAACGCGCCAGGTCTTCGGTTTGCGAGTCATCGAGAGCAAGGGGCCGGACGGCGCGTTGCTCTCGAGCAGGTGGCGCAACGAACGACCCTCCAGATCCGGTGGCGCCGGGATGTCGAGGAAGTCGACTAGCGTCGGCAGAATATCGACCAGGGAGACTGGAGTCGTGACTCGCCGCGGTAGATGGTCGAACTCCGCTCCGCGCGGCCACCGAATCAACATCGGCACGTGCGTTTGCTCGCCGTATACGTCGTGTCCGTGGCCGAAGCGTCCTCGCTCGAGGAACTCTTCTCCGTGATCGCCGACGATGATCACCATGGTCGAATCGTCGAGCCCCGTCTGACGCAGGTAGCCGAAGAAGTCGGCGACGACACGGTCCGCCGCTGCGACCTCCGAGTCGTAGCGGTAGTTGAGCTGGGTTCGCTGCGGGGCGGATTCGGGGAGGTCGGCGATGTGTCGATTGGCCCGGTGGAGATCGAGCAGGTCGATGTAGGAGAGCGGTTTGGCGGTTTCCGGGATCGGGCCGAGCTTGGAGCCCGGGCGGTGGTGGTATGGCCAGTGAGGGTCGACTAGATGGAGGTAGAGGAAGAACGGATGCTCCAGTTCCTTGGCGAGCCACCGTGTTGCGACCTCGGTGAGAGTCGCGCCGCGCACCTTGTGCAGCTCGAGGTCGGCCATGGTGCGCAGGGCGTGTCGGTTCTTGCCGCCGGAGAGGAGGTCGAAGCGCAAGAAGCTGTTGCGGTATGCCCGGTAGCCGCCGTAGGTGGCGAAGTGTTGGAACGAGCTGCGCAGGCTGGGCCGGTCGATCAAGCTGTTGGCGGTGAAGCCGGCGGTCCGGTAGCCCGCGTCGCTGGCGATCTCGGGGATCGTCGTCGAGCTCGCCGGAAGGTCGTAGCCGCGCAGATCGTAGGGCCAACGCGAGGTGAACATCGCGGCGGTCGACGGCCAGGTGGATGCGCCCGGTGAGCTCGCATGCTCGAAGTAGGTTGCGCGATCCTCCAGAAGGCTGGCCATGAACGGAGTCGTGTCGAGCTCGTATCCGCCGAGGGTCGTCCGGTCGGCACGCAGGGTATCGATCATGATCAAGGCGAGGTTGAAAGGCGGTCGCGCGTCGCTCGGCTCGTTCGCCACGGATCGAGCCGCGCCGGGCCACCAGAACTGCCAGGTGAACGCGATCAACAGGGCGCACGCGGTAGCCAGGCCCGATGCCGAGCGTATCCGGGAGGATTGGGGGTTCGGCGCGCTCGCCGAACGGCCAATCCCAAGACCGGCGATGCTGCATATGACGAGGATGGTGAAGCCGGGTGAGTCGAAATCGACGGCTTTGGCTCCGAAGTAGCTCGCCGTCAGCCGAAGCCGAACCAACTGATAGGCGAAAGCGATCGCGCTTGCCGCCGCGACAGTGGGGAGGAAAGCTCCGGCGAAGCCTGCCGGTAGTCGCCGATAGACCGATCCAATCACGACGGCCGCGGCGAGCGCGGCGCCGACGACCAAGCAGGCGAGACTTGCTTCCGGGGACCAGCCGCTGCGCGCCGCCTCGGAGTGGCGCGCCGTGCCGAGGAGAACCAGCGCCGACGAGAGATAGGTGGCGGCGAGACCGGCGCGCGTGGCGGACAGCGTGCGCAGTGCCACATGGGCGCACGCGGCGAGGATGACGACGATCGCGAGCCAGACCTGGAAGGACAGCGCGAACCCGCGCATCAGCACCGGGCTGGCCAGTATCTGGCTGGTCGAATTGGTGCGCACCACCTCGATCAGCAACAGCGGCAGCCAGAGGACTGCGGTCGCCGCGAGCAGGCGCGCAAAGCTCACGCCGTCTCTCCCGCTGAGTCGGGCTCGAGCACGGCCGCGCCGGCGAATCGTCCCTGGCGCAGGTCGTCCAGCGCCTGATTCGCTTCCGACAATGGGTAGCGGTGCGTGTGCAGCTCGATGGGGGTGCGGGCGGCGAGCTCGAGAAACTCGGTACCGTCTCGCCGGGTCAGGTTGGCGACCGATCGCAAGCTGCGTTCCTGCCACAGCAATCGGTACGGGAAGGATGGGATGTCGCTCATGTGGATGCCGGCGCAGACGACGGTCCCGCCGCGTACGACGCGCCGCAGCGCCTCGGGGACGAGCGTGCCGACCGGGGCGAAGATGATGGCGGAGTCGAGCGGCTCGGGGGGAGGTGTGTCGGAGTCGCCGGCCCAGCTGGCGCCGACGCGGATCGCGAAGTCCTGCGCTTGGCGATCGCCGGGGCGGGTGAAGGCGAAGACCTCGCGCCCGTGCGCAACTGCGACCTGGGCGACGATGTGCGCCGCTGCGCCAAAGCCATAGAGTCCCAAGCGCGCGCCGTCGCCCGCCATGCGGTAGGCGCGGTAGCCGATCAGGCCGGCGCAGAGAAGCGGCGCTGCCTGTTCGTCCGAGTAGGACTCTGGAATCGGAAAACAGTAGCGCGCGTCGGCGACCATCTGCTCGGCGAAGCCGCCGTCGAGCTGGTAGCCGGTATAGCGCGCATCGGCGCAGAGGTTCTCGCGACCCGATGTGCAGTAGGAACACGTGCCGCACGAGTAGCCGAGCCACGGAACTCCGACCCGGTCACCGATTGCGAAGCCGGTCACCGCGCTGCCGAGGCCGACGACCTCGCCGACCACCTCGTGCCCCGGAGTGACGGGAAGCTTCGGCTCGGTCAGATCACCGTCGACCACGTGCAGATCAGTGCGGCAAACCCCGCAGGCCTTGACGCGAATGGCAACCTGGTTCGCCCAAGGCTCGGGTGGCGCGAGCTGGACGGGGGTGACGGAGCCCCCGCCGCCTAGGTACTGCATCGCCAGCATGCCCAAACCTTAGCACCCAGCCCGCCCCAGCTCCCAGATCCCAGCCCCCAGCTCCCAAGCGCGCGTGCAGCGCGCATCAGTTCCCATACCCCAGCGCCCGCAATCGTTCCTTGAGCGCGGGGTCGACCGATTTCGGCAGCTCGGGCTGCTGCGGTGGCGACAGTTTCTCGAGCGCGGCGCTCAAGCGGGCCTTCATCTTGTTGGCGACGGCTTCGTCCGAGCGATCGTCGAGCTCGTTCGGATCGCGCGCGATGTCGTACAGCTCGGTGTCGCCGCGATCGGACAGCAACACCTTCCAGGGCCAACGGATGCCGGCGAAGACGTCGCGGTCGTAGCGATCGGGAGCGATCGTATTCAGCGCTTCGCTGCGGAACGCTTCGCCGACGACCAGATCGCGCTCGCCGATCGGCACCCCTTCGCTCGCTGCCGGGACTTCGAGCCCGAGCTCGCCGAGGATCAGCGGCAGCAGATCGACTACCGACACCGGCGCGTCGACGCGATCCCCGGCTCGCTCTGCCGCCGGCAGCTTGACGATCAGCGGGACTCGCAAGATCTCCTCGTAGAGCCACGGTCCGTGCCCCTCGTTGCCGTGCTCGCCGAACGACTCGCCGTGGTCGGCGACGACGACGATCAGCGCCTCCCCGAAGCGGCCGAGCTTGGCCAGCGCATCCAGCAGGCGGCCGAGGTGGTGGTCCATGAAGCGGATCTCGGAGTCGTAGGCGTCGATCTTCGCCGCCGCCTGGTCCGATTCCGCGTCGGCCGAGGTGAAGGAGAATTGCTTGTGGCGCCGGTAAGGGAAATGCGGGTCGAAGTAATTGACCATCAGATGAACCGGGCGCTCGCGCGGGATCGTCTGCAACCATGCGATTGCCCGATCGGTGAGCTCGTCGGCTGCCCAGTCGACCCGGATCTTCTGTTTCGGCCGATCGGTCGCGACCAGACTGCTGCCGTCTTTCAATCCAGCGTGCTGAAACTCGTAGCCCTGGAGCAGGCCGAACTCAGGCGCCAACCACGGACCACCGGCCAAGGCGGCTGTTGCATAGCCCTGGTCGCGCAGGATCTCGGCCAAGGTGCGGACGTGCTCGCCGAGACGACTCACCCGGTTGTGGAACATCTCCTCGCCCTCGGGTGTGAAGTGGGCACCGTGGGTGGTCGGGTGCAACCCGGTGAACATCGAAGCGTGCGAGGGCAGGGTCCACGACGAGGTCGACCAGGCGCGCTCGAAGAGCAGCCCCTGTTTCGCCAGCTTCTCGAGAACGGGGCTGGTGCGGCGTTCGTAACCGTATACGGAGAGATGATCGGCGCGGGTCGTGTCGATGGTGAGGAAGATGACGTCGGGCCGTAGCTGCTGCGGCGCCTCGCGATCGCGGGTGCAGCCGGCCAGCACCAGTGCCAGGGGCAGAATCCAACTGAGCGTGCGGAAGGACATCTTCGATTCCTGCGTCGACGAGCTGTCGGCGATGCCGACCGTGCCGCCGGCTCCGAAACCGCAACCCTTATCGCAGCGTCGATAGCGAGGGAAGACCGCGGCTCGGGAGGCAGTTGACCAGTTGAAACTCGGAGAGCGACCGCGGCGCTTTGAATGCGATCGATCCGGTCGAAGGCGACGAAAATACATCGGTGGGGCTACGCCCTCATTTGAGGGACCCTCATCCTGCCCTTCTCCCACAGGGAGAAGGGAATTCAGATGCCTCTCCCTGTGGGAGAGGTCGGCCGGAGGCCGGGTGAGGGCCCCTCGAATGACCGAGCGTAGCGAGGCTCCGTTTAGTTCTGAAGGCCCGAGCTGACCCACCACCCCTTGAGAGGCCGACCTGTCAGCGAACCGGTTCTTCCTCGACGCCGAAATAGTCCTGGTAAGCGCGCACCCGTTCCCGCTCGGCGTCCGCGTCGAGGCCGGTGTCGGAGAAGCGGTACTCGTGCCGGCCGTGCTTGTCGCTTTGGTTGGTCGCCAGGTAGTCGCGCATCTTGGCTTCGGTGTCTTGCGTCAGTTGCAGCCCGAAATGGTCGTAGATCTGGCCGACCGCGGCGATCGGGTCCTGCATGAAGGCGCCGAAGTGGATGTCGACGACGTTGTCGGCGGAGAGCCGGCCGCTGCGGCGCAGCTCGATCGACGATTCGTATGCTTCGACGTTCCAGTCGGCCCACTCGCGGGCGATGTCGGCCACGTTCGGCTGCCAGCTCGACATGGCGCGCAGGGTGGTGCCGAGGCTCGCCACCGAGGCGACGACGCGCAGCGGGTCGCGATGCGTCTGGATGAAGCGAGCGTCGGGATACTGCTCGAGGACTGCTTCGAGAGTCCACAGGTAGGCCGGCGTCTTCAGCACCCAGCGCTCGCCGGGGTGTCGCCACTGCAACAGCTGGAGGAAGCGCTGGTGGCTGGCGAAGGCCGGCTGCCAGTCGTAGTCGTGGAGCAGCCAGTTTCCGAACCGCGGAACGCGGAAGGTGATCATGTCGCCGACGCTGGTCGCCTCGGTCGACATGATGCGCACGCATTCCTGCGGCAACCCGGCGCCCATGCGGTGCATCTTCTTGAAGTCGGGGATCAGGCGTTCCGACTGGTTGAGCTGTTGCCGCGTTCGTTCGATGCGCGGATCGCTGTGATAGGTCGCGGTCTCCGGCGGCGGGCACGGTTCTTCGACTTCCCAGGTCATCGGTACTCGATTGCTCGCATCCAGTGCCAGGAGCTCGTGCAGGATGGTGGTGCCGGTGCGCGCCATGCCGATGATGATGATCGGGCTGCGAATCGGCTGCGCCGCGATCTCCGGATGACGGCGGTGCCAATCTAGGATCTGCAGGCGGTTGGCCAAGCCTTGTACGATCTGGCTGCGCGCGATGCCGCGCCCGATCGGAGTCAGGTCGGCCTCGTCGGCGAGGCTGTCGGTCAGCCGCTGCAGCGGTTCGCGGAAGCGGTCGTCACCGAAATCGTCGAGCTTGGTTTGGTCGGCGGCTTGTTGCAGCAACCGCTCCGGCGCCAGCGAGAGCTGGGGCAGCAGTCGGCTGAACGGGGAAGCCGCGCGATTGATCAGTCGCGCGCCGAACGGCAACGCGGGTGGCTCCAGCATCGGCGCTCGCCTCACTCGGGGGGGACGCTGCGCCCCGAAGCGTGGCGACCCGCCATGCGGCCGAAGAAGGTGCCGTCGGCCAGCGACAGTCCGCTGCTGTAGCCCTGCGCCGCCAGGCCCGACGTGGTTCGCCCCGCCGCGTACAGGCCGGGAATTACTTCGCCGTCGGGCGAGAGAACCT
The DNA here is from genome assembly GCA_030430165.1 of bacterium. Classification (GTDB taxonomy): domain Bacteria; phylum Desulfobacterota; class Binatia; order HRBIN30; family CADEER01; genus CADEER01. The sequence continues at coordinate 63,181 of JAUIGL010000031.1, forward strand.
GCGCCGTCGGCAGGGTGTGGAGTCCGCCCATGGTGAACACCGTGTACAGCGAGTTTTCGACGCGATAGTCGAGCGCGGCGAAAGGAGGCGTGTCGAGCGGAGCGAGATAGGCCGCGCCCTTGTGGAAGATCGGATCCTCGCCGCGCGCGGCGTGTTGGTTGAACTGCTCGACGGTGGTCTGCAGCGCGCCGGTCGGCATCTCCAGCGCAGCCTCCAGGTCGGCGATACTCTCCTCGACCGCGGCGATTTCGGCGGGAGCGAACGGTCGTTCGAAGCACTTGTTGTCGCAGATCAGGAAGACGTGTCCCTCCTGGTGCAGCAGGGCGGCTTCGCCGACCGTCGTCTGGTAGAGGTCTTCGTTGATGAAGCGCATGCCGCGCTTGTTGACCATGATGCCGTTCATCAGCTTCTTCGGCACGGTATAGGGCAGGACGATGCAACCGGTCTCCATGCGCT
>JAUIGL010000032.1 GCA_030430165.1 bacterium
GATACGTCGAGCGCTCGGCGACGCAGCGATCGCGGATGGATGACGATTTGCAGCAGGAGTCCATTCTTCGGCCAGGCCTCTAGCGGTGATTCGTCAGTTGTGGACGGGAACGCCCTGCTCGGTGAGCGAAGACGCGTTCTGCTTGGCCTGTTCGAGCATCGCCGCGCGCACCCGATCGACCAGGCGGCGCTGCGCCTGAACCCTGCGCTCGAGAGCTCGAAACTCCTCGACCGACATGTCCCAGGTCGCGGCGGCATCGTCGATCTTGAGCGACCGGTCCGCCTGCATCGCCGAGTAGACCTCGATGTAGCTCTTGAGCTCTTCTTCGCTGACCCGTTCGTCGGTCTCCACGCTGTGTTGGGCGTGCATCACCGGCGCGGACGAGCCGAAACCGCTGAAGAAGGAGATCGCAAACGCAATCGAGGCGCCGAAGGCGGCACCGATCAGGAGTCGGGACCATTCCGTCATCGCTGAGGTCATCCTGTGGCTGCATTCGGCGACAAGTCAAGCCATACCCCAGAGCGGCAGTGGGTCCGCTCAGACCACCGGCGGCCCCCCGTCCACCCCGAGTGGCGCGAAGCGCGTATCGAGGGGCTCGGCGCGAACAGGCCCCTCGATACGCCCCTTGGGCTACTCGGGGACGTCGGCGGTTGGGGCGCAGTCGAACCCCCACACTCATCGGCCACCCACCGCCCACCCCGAGTAGCGCGAAGCGCGTATCGAGGGGCCGCGTGGACTCGATCGGCGTCTTTTTATATGTTCCCCGCCATGGCCACCCGGTACGACGCTCTCGGAGTCGATACGCAGGGCGTCGAGGGCAGCCTGCGCGAGCTCGGCACCATCATCAGCTCGACTTTCGGCTTCAACCAGGCCGAACCGATGCTGCCGCTCGGCTACTTCGCCAACGTCGTCCGCATCAGCGACGACCTCGGGATCGCCGTCTCCACCGACGGGGTGGGCACCAAGATCCTCATCGCCCAGCAGATGGACCGGTACGACACCGTCGGGATCGACTGCATCGCCATGAACGCCAACGACATCATCTGCGTCGGCGCGCGACCGGTATCGCTGGTCGACTACATCGCGGTGCAGCGGCTCGACGACCGGCAACTCACCCAACTGGCGAGCGGATTGCGCGAGGGCGCCCGGCAGGCGGAGATCAACATCCCCGGCGGAGAAATCGCCCAGGTGCGCGAGATGATCCACGGAACCCGCGACGGCCTCGGCTTCGATCTGGTCGGCACCTGCGTCGGCACCATCCACCCCGACCGGCTGATCGTCGGCACCACCATCGAGCCCGGCGACGTCGTCGTCGGCATCGCCAGCCACGGCATCCACAGCAACGGCTTCACCCTCGCCCGACACGCCCTGCTCGGCGCCGGCGGCCTCGAGCTCGACCAAACCCTCCCCGAAGTCGGACGCAGCGTCGGCGAAGAGCTCCTCGAGCCGACCGCGATGTACGTCAAAGCGGTCCTGGCGATGCTCGAACGCGAGCTGCCGATCCGCTCCTTGTGCCACATCACCGGCGACGGCCTGCTCAACCTCACGCGAACCGAAAAGGCGGTCGGCTTCGTCATCGAGGACCCCCTGCCCGTACCTCCGATCTTCAGCGCGATCAGCGAACGCGGCAACGTCGCCGCCGCCGAGATGCACACCGTCTTCAACATGGGCACCGGCTTCTGCGTCGTCGTGCCGCAATCTTGCGCCGCCGAGATCATCGAAATCGCCCGCCAACACGACCACGAAGCGAATACGATCGGATTCGTCGTCGATGACGCGCGCCGCAGAGTGTGGCTCCCGCGCGCCGGCCTGATCGGCGAAGGCAAGACGTTTGTAGAATCGCCCGAGCCCCCGCCCGCCTAGGCCCCGACCTGCTTTCCCTAGCGACTGCTAGCGTCCTCGACCAGATTTCACGTGCCTCTCTCTCGCCCACACTGTACGCTGACCTGGATGAGGTATTTCCTCGCCGTCGCCGGGATGGCGCTCGCTGTCGCGTTCGCCGACCCGGCGCACGCGGTGTGTACCGCCGCCGACGTCATTCAAGAAGTAAGTGGTTGTGGGCCCGGCAGCGGACCGTGCACCATCAACGAAAACATCGAGATCGACGAAGGGGCGTGCATTCTCGACTTCGGGAGTCGCGACCTGACGATCACGCGCACCGTCGACGTCGCGCACAATGATCTGCGCATCATCGCCGGCAGCGTGACGGTCGACCGCGGCACCGGGGCCGACGGTCTGATCGACGCCCGCGGTACCGGCGGGACGCCCAATACCAACATCGGAGGCAGCGTCCGCATCGACGCCGAATCGTTCGTGCGCAGCACCGGCTCGGGTCGAGCGTTCAACCTCAACGGCAATGACAATGGGGGACTACTGCTGGTGTTCGCGGGCGGGCCGATCGAGATCGAGAACCGCATCGACCTCCGGTCGCTGACGCGATTCGGCGACGGCGGGGTCATGGAGCTGAACAGCGACACCAAGGTCGACCTCGGCACGTCCTCGATCATCGACGCAACCGGCGGCAACGACTCCTCGGGCGGCGGCGAAGTCACCCTGTTCAGCCGCGGCGACGTCGAGCACCGCGGTAGAATCGACGTCTCCGGGTCCGACGGGGGGACCATCGACATCTTCGCCGGCGGTGAGATCGTCGCCGGCGATCTGCTCAGCGACGCCACCGGCGACGCCGGCATGGGCGGCTGCATCGCGGTCGAGAGCGGCACCGGAACCACCGTAACCGGCGAGGTGCGCAGCAACGGCAGCGTCGGCGAGTTCATGACCGGCGGCTGCGGCGGAGTCGTTTGCCTCGACTCCGACTTCGGCGACGTCACGCTCGGGGTCAACGGCGAGATCGTCGCCACCGGGGCCCGACCGGACGGCGCCGGTGGAATCGTCGCCGCGCTCGCCGGCGGCAGCTTTTCCGCCCTCGGACCGATCGACATCCGCGGACCCGACGGCGAAACCTGCGGCGGCGACCTGTGTATCGAGGCCGGCGTCGACCTCACCACCAGCGCCAGCGGAACCATCGACGCCAGCGGCGGCGACGGCGGCGGCGAGATCGACTTCACCGCCGGCCGCAACCTGTCCATCTTCGGAGCCGTCAGCGGCGCCGCCCGACAACGCGGCGGACTCGGCGGGCTGGTGATCCTCGCCGCCGGATTGCGCGGCGGCGGCGACGGCGACGTCGTCATCGGAGCCAACCTCGACGCCAGCGGCGTTCCGACTTGCTCGGAAGAGCTGGGCTGCGGCGAGGGCGGCGGAATCGACATCTCGGGATGCGCTGTAACGATCGCCGCCAACGCTACGGTCGACGTGTCCGGACCCACAGGTGGCGACAATTTGCTGATCGCCCGCGGTCCCTTGTCGGTCCAGGGAGCCATGTCGGCGGTCGCGACGAACCAGGACGGTACGGAAGGCAGCAACGACTTCACCTACAATCAGACCTTTCCTCCGGCGCTCGGCGGCAGCACGCTGCCGGCACCCGACCTGTCGGCGCGCCCAGCCTGCACCGGAAACCCCGGCGACCCGGCGGGGTGCCTGACGCCCTGCCCGGACTGCGGCGACGGGGCGGTCGACTATCCCGAGCCGTGCGACCCCGGGCCCGACGCGTCGCAAGAGGTCTGCGGCGACTGCTCGCTCCTCTGCGAGAACCTCGCTCCGCAAACCTGCGCCGACGATCTGACCTGCACCATCGACGACTGCGATCCCCTGATCGGCTGCTTCGACATACCGCTGCCGGGGCCCTGCACCGAGCCGCCGACGCCGACTTTTACGCCGACCCCGAGCAACACACCGACGGCGACGTTCACCTTCTCCAACACCGCGACGGCAACCCAGACACCGACCGCGACCCGAACGCCTACGCAGACCAGCACCGCAACCCGAACCAACACTGGAACGGCAACCCACACCTCGACCCCGAGCGCCACGCAGACACGCACCCCCACCCGCACCGACACGGGAACGCCGACCCATACCCCGACCGCCAGCGACACACCGACGGCGACCGGAACGGCCACCAACACCCCGACCGCCAGCAACACGCCGGTGGCAACCGACACTCCCGTCGTCACCAACACCCCGGTGCCGACCGACACCCCGGTCGACACCTCGACACCAACCAATAGCCCTACTCCCGAGATCCCGACCTGTCCCGGCGACTGCAACGGCGACGGCACCGTCGCCATCAACGAGCTCATCACCGCCGTCAACATCTCGCTCGGCAGCCTGCCGATCGACGCCTGCCTCGCCGCCGACCTCAATCGCGACGGCAACGTCGCCATCAACGAACTGATCTCGGCCGTCAACGCCAACCTCGACGGCTGCTGAGCAAGCTCGCGCCCACTCCCAGGCGACGCCGCAAGCCCGACGCGCGATACCGGTTCGTTTGAATTGCGTGCCGTGAGCTAGCCCGCATATCTCACCAGCTTTCTACTGCGAGCGCGGAGAGGCATGTGCCTCAAGTCCGTACTCCCTCACCGTCCTCGACATACTGTTCAAGTATGCCTGCGGGCGCCTCAGTCTGTGCGGCCTTGATTCACAAGCCTCTCCGCACTCTCGCTACGAAACCTGGGTGGAGTCGAGAAATGCGGGCTAGCGACACACCCTCGGATCCCCCCTCCTTACGAGACTGTCAATTTTCTCGAACGAAACGCGCGAAGCGCGCACAGATCCCCTCTCCCGCATTGCTGGCGGGAGAGGATTAAAGGTGAGGGGACCGGAAGGAAAGGCGTCGCTAGCCCCTGCGGCACAACGCTTTGCGTGCCGCAGCCATTCGATTCACCTCACCCTGGCCCTCTCCCGGGGGGAGAGGGGATCACTGGCGGTTCGGCGGTCGCTGGAGAAAATCGACAGCCTCTTACCAAGGAGGGGTCAGGGGGAGGTGACGCAAGGAGCTTCTGTTTTCGAACCGATGGCTCTACGGTTGACCCCCCTGAAGTCCCCCCTTGGCAAGGGGGGACGGAATTCGGGTTCGGGCCGCCCCCTCCTGGCAAACGCAATTGCGAAACAAACGACCTACTACCGCCTGCCCGGGCTAATTTCGCTGCCGCAGGATCCATGCTTAGCTGAAGCTTGGATCGAGGAGGAAGCGATGGCGAGGACCCCTTCTACAATGCGCGAGCTCGGCACTCCGGCGCCGGCGTTCGCACTGGCGGACACCGAAGGCAATGCCGTTCGCCTCGACGCACTCGACACCTCGCGCGGCCTGCTGGTCATCTTTCTCTGCAACCACTGCCCCTTCGTCATCCACCTGCGCGAAGAGCTGGCGCGCTTCTCGCGCGAATACAGCGAGCGCGGTCTGGCGATCGTCGGTATCAATTCGAACGACGTCGCCAACTACCCGGACGACGCGCCGGAGCGAATGCGCGAGGAGAAGCAGCAACACGGCTACGCCTTCCCCTACCTCTTCGACGAGACACAGCAAGTCGCCAAGTCCTACGCCGCCGCCTGTACTCCCGACTTCTTCCTCTACGACGCCAATCTCGAGCTGGTCTACCGCGGCCAATTCGACGACAGTCGCCCCGACAACGGCAAGCCGGTGACCGGCGCCGACCTCCGCGCCGCCGCCGACGCCGTGCTCGCCGGCGAGGCGGTTGCCGCCGAGCAGCGGCCGAGCCTCGGCTGCAACATCAAGTGGAAGCCGGGGAACGAGCCGACCGCGTGACCTTCCTACTGACCAACGACGACGGCATCGACGCGCCCGGCCTAGCCGCCCTCGCCGCGGCCGTCGACGACCTCGCCAGCCACCACACCGTGGCTCCGCTCGAGCCGCAGTCGGGCATCAGCCACCGGATCACGATGAGCAGCGCGCTGCGCCTGGCCGAAGCGGGCCCGCGGCGCCACAGCCTGTCCGGCACCCCGGCAGACTGCGTGCGCGTCGGACTGGTCGAGCTCGGCCACGACCCGCTGTGGGTGATCGCCGGCGTCAACCGCGGCGGCAATCTCGGCGCCGACCTCTACACCTCGGGAACGGTGGCGGCGGCGCGCGAAGCGGCGCTGTTTCGCCGGCCGGCGATCGCCATCTCGCAGTACGTCGGCCGCGGCCGCGAGGTCGACTGGGAGCTCACCGCGCGGCGCGCCCGGCGTGTCCTCGAGCAGGTGATGCAGCGACCGCTCGCCGCGGGGGCCTTCTGGAACATCAATCTGCCACATCCCGAGCACGACGAAGAAGAGCTCGAGATCGAGCTGTGTCCGGCCGACACCAGCCCGCTCGACGTGCAGTACCGCGAAAAAGACGGGCACCTGTACTACGCCGGCAACTACCACGACCGCCCGCGCCGGCCCGGCACCGACGTCGACGTCTGTTTCAGCGGCCGCGTCGCGCTGACCGAAGTTCGCTTGCTCTAAACCGGGACCCGTCCCGGTCGGACTCTGACCAGCCACCCACCGTCCACCCCGGCGGGCGGGCGCGGTCGAGCCCCGACCTCTTTCGGCCACCCACCGTCCACCCCGAGTAGCGCGAAGCGCGTATCGAGGGGCACCGCGGCAACAGCCCCCTCGATACGCCCGTTGGGCTACTCGGGGACGGCGGCGCTGGGGCACGAACCGCTCACGCGGCGGCTGCGGCGTCGGCTACGGCGCTGGTGAACGGGGCGATCGCAAAGCGCTCGCGCAGCGTCTCGATCTCCTCGTTCCACAGCGAGAACCAGTCGATCTCCATCAGCGGCCGGGTCTCGCGCCCGTGTCGCCAACCCTCGAAGGTCACTTGCAGGATCGGATCGAGGAACATCGGCAAGTGAAACGCCAGCAGCGAGACCGCCGTCGCCAGGAACATCGCCGAGTAGTTGTGCCCGAACTGGGCGAGCTGGAAGCCGCTGATCGCAACCTCGTGCAGCGGGCTGGTGCTGTACCCCGCCACCAGGTGCCAAACCTCGTGCGTCTGCAGGATGCGCCGATTGGATGCATCGAGCACCGGATGAAAGCCGCTGACCAGCTCTGGATCCAACACCTCTGGGTCGAAGCCGTTGTCGACGATCAGGTGGTAGTAGGCATGCCCCAACGTGCCCGGCTTGCACGCGGCCAGGCTGTCGATGTCGAGCCGCGGCCACCAGGCCGCGTCGGCAACCTCGCACTGGCCCGGGTAGCTCAGTACGTCGCGAGCACAAGCCTGCTTCAGCCGGTCGTCGAAAGCGCCGCCCAGGCTCGCCACCAGCGGGGTGATCGTCGCCGGGTCGACCGGCTGTCCGGCGGCGGTCCAAAACGCATCCCAGAGACCGGCCGGCGCGCTCCGTCGCTCGCGCAGCACCTCCAAGGCAGCGCTCTCGCACGACGGCGGTGCGAACCAATCGGGTACACCGAGCAGCCGTCTCGCCTCGAGGGGCTCGCTAGCGAGAATCTCCGGCCACTCGACCTCACGCAGTCGACGACTGCTCTTGCCGGCTAGCCACCCATCGGTCAGCGCGCTGCCCACGGCACGCGACGCTTCGGGGCTGACGAAGGCGATCCGCGACAGCAGCAGTGCGATCCACAGCGTGCCCTCGACGTCCCGGTTCTGCGCCGCCGAGAAGGCGTTGACGCAAGCAGTCGACAACAGGTCGTCGCCGCAACCCAGCGCCGCGCGCCAGACCTCGAAGGCCTCGACCCGGCCGTCGCCGTCGCGCCGCACCAAGGCTCGCACGCTCTGTTCGGCAGCAGTGTCCGCACCGAGGTCGACCTCCTGCTTGCGCGCGTCGACATCACCCACGTCGCGGTAACGATCGAGCAGATCGCTGCCATCTGCCGCGATCGCCGCAACCAGATCCCGCAGACCTGCGCCGGCACCGGCGAGATCCTCTACGCCCTTCTCGAAGGCCCGACGAGTCGCTTTCCCGATCATGCCCGAATTGTCGACGCCCCGCCCCGCCCGGTCAACCGCCCGTGGATGGTAGTGGGTCGGTTGAATCCAAAGCCGATCCACCACCCGGCAGGTGGTAGTGGGTCAGTTTGAAACTCGTAGAGCGTCCGAAGCGTTTCGACCGCGATCGGGACGTTGGAACGCTCCGACGATACATTGGTGGGGCTTCGCCCCCATTCGAGGGACCCTCATCCTGTCCTTCTCCCACAGGGAGAAGGGAGTTCAGATGCCTCTCCCTGTGGGAGAGGTCGGCCGGAGGCCGGGTGAGGGACCCTCGGATGACCGAGCGTAGCGAGGCTCAGTTTAGTTCCGGAGGTCCAAACTGATCCACTACCCCGCAGGTGCTCAGGTTGACTGCCCCCGACCGGGTGATAGCGTCGGCGGTTGCCTTGGACGCGCCGACTCGCGGCGCGACGCAAGCACTGAAAACATAAGTAAGGAGCTGAATACTATGGGTGTTCACGGCGGAAAGCTGGCGGCGCGTGCCCTCAAAGAGGCCGGCGTCGAGGTCATCTTCACTCTCTCCGGCGGCCACATCATGCCGCTCTACGACGGTTGCCGAGAGCAGGGCATCAAGATCGTCGACGTGCGCCACGAGCAAGCGGCCGTGCACGCCGCCGACGCGTGGGCGCGCTGCAATCCCGGAAAGATCGGCGTCGCCGCGATCACCGCCGGTCCCGGGGCAACCGACGGCGTAACCGGTATCGCCAACGCCTGGCGCGCCAACTCGCCGATTCTGGTCTTCGGCGGACAGGGACCGTTCGAGAACCTGCGCCGCGGCTCGCTCCAGGAAATGGACCACATCGGCGTCATGCGGCCGATCACCAAGTACGTCGACGCGGTGTACCAGACGCACCGCATCCCCGAGTACGTCGAGCTGGCGATCCGCCACGCCGTCTCCGGCATCCCGGGCCCCGCCTACCTCGAGATCCCGATGGACATCTTCATGACCGAGGTCGACGAGGCCACCGCGCCGGTGCCGCGCATCCGCACCGAGCCGCCGCGGCTGTCGCCCGACCAGGACGAGGTCAAGCGCGCCATCGAGCTGCTGCAGAAGGCCAAGCGGCCGATGCTGATGGCGGGCACCAGCGTCAAGTGGTCGCGCGCCGGCGACGCGCTCAACCGCTTCATCGCAGCCACCCACATTCCGACCTACACCAACGGCATGGCGCGCGGCAGCGTTCCTCCGGGAACCCCCGAGTTCTTCAATCGCTCTCGCCGCGACGCGCTCAAGCAGCTCGACTGCATCTTCCTCGCCGGCACCCTGCTCGACTTCCGCATGCGCTTCGGCCAGACGATTCCGCCGGACGCAAAGATCATCCAGGCCGACATGGACGCGACGTTGATCGGCCAGAACCGGCAGACCGACGTGCCGCTGGTCGGCAACCTCGGCTGCACCTTCGACCAGCTGGTCGCAGAGATGGAGAACCAGGGCGTGACCCTCGACTTCTCGAGCTGGCGCGACGAGCTGCGCGAGATCGAGACCGAAGCCGAAAAGCAGGTCGAGTCGGCGCTCAACAGCGAGGAGACACCGGTCGACCCGCAGCGCATGTGCCGCGGGGTCCGCGACTGGCTCGAAACCCTCGACGAGCCGATCGTCATCGGCGACGGCGGCGACATCGTCGCCACTGCGGCGAAGATCATTCCGGTCAAGCGCGAAGGCGGCTGGATGGATCCCGGCCCGCTCGGGACGCTCGGCGTCGGCATGCCCTTCGCCCTCGCCGCCCAGCTCGCCAACCCCGACAAGAAAGTCGTGATCGTCTACGGCGACGGTTCGTTCGGGCTCAACGGTTTCGAGTACGACACCGCGGTTCGCTTCAACCTGCCGATCATCGGCATCGTCGGCAACGACGGAGCCTGGGGCCAGATGATGCGGCCGCAGAACGGAATCTACGGATTCACCGATTCGACGATCCTCAACTACACGCGCTACGACAAGGTGGTCGAAGCACTCGGCGGCCACGGCGAGCTGGTCGAGTCGCCGGACGAGCTGCAGCCGGCCCTGGAACGGGCCGCGGCATCGGGCAAACCGGCCCTGGTCAACGTGGTCATCCGCCGCGACACCGACTACAAGGGCGGAATCTATGTGTAGCGGGGTACGGGGTACAGGCTACGGGGTACGGCCGGGTCGCAGCAGCGGATACTCGCCCTCATCCCCCGTACCCGGTACCCCGTACCCCGTACCCCGACCATGACGTACGAGAAGCTGGGCGCTTTCTACCTGGGACGACCGCTCGACGCGCAGTCGGGCGACATCCGACGCGAGCCGTTTCTCTACGACGCCAAGGACCTGACGACGCACGCGGTCTGCGTCGGCATGACCGGCAGCGGCAAGACCGGGCTTGCCGTCACCCTGATCGAAGAGGCCGCGATCGACGGCATCCCGGTGATCGCAATCGACCCCAAGGGCGATCTCGGTAATCTGCTCCTCACCTTCCCCCAGCTGCGGCCCTCGGACTTTCGCCCGTGGATCGATGAAGGCGACGCCGCGCGCAAGGGCAACACCCCCGACCAGCACGCGCGCTGGACCGCCGACTTGTGGAAGCAGGGACTCGCCGACTGGGACCAGACGCCCGATCGCATCGCTCGCTTCGCCAACGCCGCCGAGCCGGCGATCTACACACCCGGCAGCGAAGCCGGGCGGCCGCTCAGCATCCTCAAGTCGTTCGCCGCACCCGCCAAGGCAGTCCTCGACGACAACGACGCGATGCGCGAACGCGTCATGGCGACGACCTCGGGACTGCTGGCTCTGCTCGGCATTGCCGCCGACCCGATCCGCAGTCGCGAGCACATTCTGCTCTCGACCTTGCTCGATCGCGCCTGGCGCCAGCACCAGGGACTCGACCTGCCGACTCTCATCCAACAGATCCAATCACCGCCAGTGAAACGGGTTGGGGTGATGGACATCAACACCTTCTACCCCGCCGGCGACCGCTTCGGTCTGGCGATGTCCCTCAACAGCCTGATGGCCTCGCCGGGTTTCGCCGCATGGAGCGCCGGCGCACCGCTCGACGTCGGCCGCCTGCTCTACACCGATTCCGGCAAGCCGCGACTCTCGGTGATCAGCATCGCCCACCTCGCCGACGCCGAGCGCATGTTCCTGGTGACGTCCCTGCTCAACGAGGTGGTCGCCTGGATGCGCTCGCAACCCGGCAGCCAGAGCCTGCGCGCGCTGCTCTACATGGACGAGGTGTTCGGCTACCTGCCGCCGACCGCCAACCCGCCGTCCAAGCTGCCCCTGCTGACTCTTCTCAAACAGGCGCGCGCCTTCGGCCTCGGCGTCGTACTGGCGACCCAAAACCCGGTCGACCTCGACTACAAGGCGCTGTCGAACGCCGGAACCTGGTTCCTCGGTCGCTTACAGACCGAACGCGACAAGGCGCGGGTGCTCGACGGGCTCGAGGGAGCATCGGCCGGAGCGAGCTTCGACCGCGGCGCCATGGAGCGCGCCCTGTCGGGACTCGATAGTCGCGTATTCCTCATGAACAACGTCCACGAAGATCGGCCGACCACCTTCCACACGCGCTGGGCGTTGTCCTATCTCGCCGGCCCGCTGACGCGAAAACAGATCCAGGAGCTCGCCGGCGCCGCGCCACCAGACGATCAGGCCGCCCCCACTCAGCCGGAGCAAGCGCCCGCCGCGCCGCAGCCGGCAGAGTCGGCGGCCTCGATTCGCCCGGCGCTTCCCGACTCGATCGAGGAACGCTTCGCGCCGGTGGTGCGCAGCGCCGAGGTCGGTGAGCGATTGGTCTACCGCCCTTGCCTGCGAGCGCTGGCGACCCTGCACTACGCAAAGTCGACTGTTCAGGTCGACCAGTGGAAGCAAATCGCCATCCGCGCCGCGCTGCCGAAGAGCGCCGGCGATCCCTGGAAGTCGCTCTCGATCACGGGAGAATCATTGCCCGATCTCAAAACATCGCCGCCCAACAACGCCGCCTTCGCCGATCTCCCCAGCGCCGCCGGCCAGTCGAAGAGTTACACGCGCTGGGGCAAGACCCTCAAGTCGCACCTCTATCGCACGCACCGACTCGACATCTTCAAATCGAGCAAACCCAAGCTGATCGGTCTGCCCGGCGAACGCGAAGGCGAGTTCCGCGGGCGCCTCGCCGCAGCGCTGCGCGAACATCGCGATCTCGAGATCGAGAAGCTGCGCAAGAAATACGCCCCCAAGCTGGAGCGTCTGCAGGAGAGGATTCGCGCCGCCGAGGTCAAGGTCGAGCGCGAACGCGAGCAGTACGAGCACCAGAAGAGCCAGACGCTGATCTCGATCGGCGCCACCGTGGTCGGCGCCCTGTTCGGCCGCAAGCTACTCGGCTCGCGCAACGTCGGCCGGGCGACCACCGCCGCGCGCGGCTTCGGACGCGCCTCGCGCGAGCGCGCCGACATCGGCCGGGCCGAGGAAAAGGTCGACGACCTGCGCCAGGATCTGCGCGAGCTCGAAGCCGAATTCGAGGCAGAAGTGGATGCGCTGCGCGCCGATATCGACCCGAGCGGCTTGAAGATCTCGAAGGTGACCGTGCCTCCCCGAAAGAGCGACCTGGCGATCGACCGATTGCTCCTGGTGTGGGAGCCGTGGTTGGTCGACGCCGACGGCATCGCCGAGCCCGCGTTCGCCGAACCCGCCTGAGCCAACTCGACCCCGCCGATCCTAGCCTGGAGCTCGCTTCCCCCTACGCTCTGCGAGCTTCGGAGGACGGAGTCGCTCGTAGGCAGAGGCACAAGCAAAGGGCGGCGGTCGCTGACGCGACTTCGGCGCAACCGAACCCCCACCGCCCGCCACCCACCGTCCACCCCGGCGGCTGGGCGCAGCCGCCCCCCCCCACCGCCCGCCACCCACCGTCCACCCCGAGTAGCGCGAAGCGCGTATCGAGGGGCACCGCGGGAACAGGCCCCTCGATACGCCAGTTGGGCTACTCGGGGACGTCGGCGGTAGGGCTGCAGCCGGTATCCCGACGCCACCCGGCAAAGCGCATGGACAATGCGCAGTTCTGATGACGAACCGCGCGACTTGCGACCCCGATGTACGACCCGAGTCGTACGTCGCAGGCGGCGATTCGGACAAATACGACATTGCGGCAATCGGCTCCCGCGGCGGCCGGTGTCATGTTGGCTCACGCCGGCAGGACGAGCACGCACACACCGCCGGCGGCCGCTCATGAATGCACAAAAAAGATCGCCTCTACTGACCCGCCAAGACGGTGCCGCTTTGCTCGGCGCCTCCATCGCCCTGGTGGTGCTGCTGTCGCTCGCCGGAGTGATGGCGGTCAACACCTCGTCCGACACTCAACAACGCGGCGCCTTCGCCCACTCGATCACCGGCTTCTACGCCGCCGAATCCGGCCTCAACATCGGCATGGCCCGTTTCCGCAACATCTTCCTCGATTACAACGTGCCGACCGCTTCCGACTTCGCGGCGCGCAGCGTCCAGGTCGGCGATCGCCAGGTCACCTACGGCCTGCAAGAGCGAAGCAGCAACCCCAAGACGGTCGTCATGCCGGCCGGAGAGATCTTCGCCGGCGTCAACTCGATTCAGTACAGCTACGTGGTCAGCTCCACCTCGACCAACACCACCGGCGACCACGAAGCGAAGATGGGAGCCGAGTTTCTCGTCTCGTACATCCCGCTGTTTCAGTTCGCGGCGTTCTACAAGAACGACCTGGAGATCCTGCCCGGCCCCGACATGGTGCTCACCGGGCGCGTTCACACCAACGGAGACCTCTATCTGAACGCCGGCTCGACGCTGAAGATCGGCGACGACCCGGCAATGGGGATCCACACCGTACAGGTGTCTGCCGGCGGCGACATCTACCGCGGCCGCAAGGACTCCAATCGCTGCGACGGCGACGTGATCATCGACATGCTGCACGACTCCGCCGCGCCGAGCGGCGACCTCGACCCGCGCGACCTACCGTGCGACGGCAGCGATACGCGAGTCGTGCCGCGAAGTGAGCTCGACTACTGGCAGGGATCGATCAAGAGCGGCATCGACACGATCAACATCCCCGAGCCCGACATCCTCGACAAGGGAACCGGCGTGTTCTGGGAGAAGGCCGATCTGCGGATCGTTCTGGTACTCGACCAGCCCGGACAGCTCCCCGGGGGACCGGTTCTGCCGCACACGATCGAAGTCCAGAACGCCGACGGTTCGACCGACGCCGCCAAGACCGCCGCCCTACACGCGTTCATGTCGGACAGTGTCTGGAACCTCGCCAACAGCGTGCCGTATGCCGGCACGATGCCGGTGTTCTACTCGGACCTTCCGTTCGACGCCGATCCGGCATGCGGCGGCTGCAACGACGGCAACCCCGGCTGCGGCGGCAACGCGGACAACGTCTGCTACACCACCGACTTGCCGAACCGCACTGCGGCCAACGCCTATTCCCCGATCATGGGCCCTGCCCTCGGCCTCTTCGACCTCGACTATCGGCGCGGCGGCTTCTACAACCACCGCGAGCACAAGTGGATCCTGATGCTCAACGTCAACGTTGGCGACCTGATCCGCTGGAACCAGCAGAACGGGCAACCGCTGTTCGCCCACGCCGATTCCTCGCAGGGCGGCATCGTCCTCTACGCCACCATCGAAGGCCCCGATTCGGACGCAATCAACCGCTACGGAGTGCGCGTGTTCGGCGGCGCCAACCTGCCGCTGTCCGGCGGGATCGGCGTCACCACCAATCCCACCGGGCTCACCGTAGTCTCCGACCAGGCGCTCTACGCACTCGGAGACTACAACCGCGGCGCAGTCGCCGCGGCATCCCTGCAGGCGTGGTCCGATCCGACCATCCTGCCGCGCCAACCGGCGGCGCTGATCGGCGACAGCATCAACATTCTGTCGGAGGGCTACTGGAGCCCCGCCTGCGTCGGCGCCCTGTGCCGCGACGGGCAGAGCGTCGACGCACTCGCCAACGGACCGCGAAACGCGGTCGCCACCGTCATCAACGCGGCATTCCTCGGCGGAGTCGACACCACGCCCGCCGGCTTCGCCGCCAACTACAACGGCGGCATCGAGAACTATCCACGCTTTCACGAGACCTGGAGCGGCGTATGGTTCCGCTACCGCGGCTCCTTCGTTTCGCTCGGCGAGCCCGAGCACGTCGACGGCGCCTGGTGCGGAACCGGAGGCGGCTGCAACATCTACGACCCGCCAAACCGCGACTGGGACTTCGACACCGCTTTCAACGACACCGCCAACCTTCCGCCGCTGACTCCGCGGTTCACCTTTCTCGAGCAACGTGTCTTCGCGCAGGAGCTGAGATAGATGCAGACGTGCCGCCACTCGCGCCAACTCGGATTCGGAACCATCGAGCTGTTGGTGACGATCTCCATCTTTGCCGTGCTCACCGCCGTCGGTCTGTCCTCGATCGATCGCCGACGCCACGACATCAACACCACCGTGCGGCGCATCACCGCCGACTTCCGCTGGGCGCGGGCGCGGGCGGTGGTGTCCGGCGACCACTTCCGCTTCCACGTCACCAGCGACAACTCCTACCAGATCGAGCGTCTCGCCGAGATCAACGGGAACTGGACGGTCCGCTCGGTAACCCAGCGGGCAACGTTGCCCGATCACATCGTTCTCCAGCCGGCCACCGAGGAAACCGACCTCGACAGCCGCGGCGTCGTCGTCTACGCCGACGCCGCCGACGCGATCCCAGCCGAGTGGAAAATCAACGACCAACGGTTCGGTGCGCTGCGCACCTTGACCCTCTACCCTTCAGGACAAATCCATGCCGATCAATGACCGAATCGCCCGCACCGCGCGTTCGCAACGCGGCGTCACCCTGGTCGAGTCGCTGGTCGCGCTCGCGCTGCTGGCGCTCGCTTCGGCAGCCGTCGGCCGATTCATGACCGGCCAGATCCGACACGCCGGCGTCAACGTAACCACCAGCCAAGCCTATTCCTACGCCGCGGATGAGATCGAGAGAATCCGCGCCCTCCCCTACGCCGAAATGTCGTCGGCGACGCAAAGACGATCGGCCGGCGCCGTCACCTACACGATCGAATCCGAAGTGAGTGACGGCGTACCAGCCGCCAACATGAAGCTGATCGAGGTCGCGGTCAGCTGGGGCAGCCCCCACGGAGTGCAAACCATCGATGTCGAAACCGTCTACACACAGGTCACCCGCGACTAGCGGCTTCGGGACGGTCGAGCTGCTGGTCGCGATCACCGTTACCGCGCTCGGCATCACCCTCGCATCCGGGCTGATGCTCGCCGGCCGGGCTCACATCCGCAAGCAACAAAAGGAGCTCGAAGCGACCCACGCGGCGCGAGCGTCTCTCGAAACGATTCTGCGCGAGCTTCGGTTGGGCGGCGCTTGCCTCCCCGAAACCGGCGACTTCATCGCACTCGAAACCGTCGACGGGGGCGACCTCGACGAGATCACGGCGCGCTTCGGAGTCACTTCCGAGTCCGACATGACCTGCACCCAAACCACCGTGGCAACCGCGATCCCGGGATCCGCGACCACGGTACCGGTGGCCAGCACCGACGGTTTCTCGGCCGGCGACCTGGCGTATCTGAGGAACACCGACGGCAGCGGCGAATACTTCGTCATCACTTCGGTCGACACTTCCGCGAGCACGCTCGGCACCGACCGCGCGCTGAGCGACGCCTATCCGGCAAGCAGCGGCGTGTATGCCATCGAGGAGCGCAGATTCTGGGTCGACGAGCCCAACGGCAGTCCGCCGCGATTGATGATGCAGGTCGACGGTGGTCTGCCACAGCCATTCGCCATCGGCGTCGAGAAGTTGAACGTCGAGTTCGAGCTCTCCGACGGAACCCTGACCGACGAGCCCGGCGACGACCAGACGTGGCGCTCGATCCGCCAACTCCACCTGACGGTCTCGGCGCGCTCCCTCTCCGCCGACCTCGAGGGGAAGTACACCCACCGCGAGCTCTCCGTCCGCATCAAGCCGCGAAACCTGATCCCCAGCTAGCCCGCCCCTCGATACGCCCTTTGGGCTACTCGGGACTACGGCCCCCTCGATACGCGCTGCGCGCTACTCGGGACTACGGGGTTTCGGTCCCCAGGGAACTCCAGCAACGCCCTTTCCGAAACTCCATCTACTCCGTATTCCCGAGTAGCACGCAGCGCGTATCGAGGGACTGCTGCGGAATCGGATCAGCGCGCTCCGGCGGCGCCGCACTCGGGCGCCGAGCATTCGTGGACTTCGACCGTCACGTGGGTCAGGTCGAACTGCTCGGCGACGATCTCTTTGTAGTACTCCGGCGCGCGCGGGTGGTGCGTCGCCAGCGAGATGATCGCCGCCAACCCGCGCGGCGCAACCCGCCACAGGTGGATGTCGACGACCTCGTTGTCGTCGCGGCTCTCGATGGCGCGCTGCACACTCGCCGCGAGCTCGGGTTCGACGTCGCCGTCGAGTAGAATGCGCGACGTATCGCGCAGCAAACCGACCGCCCACCGCGTGATGATCACGGCGCCGACCAACCCCATCGCCGGGTCGAGCCACACCCAGCCGCCGAACCGACCGGCAACCAGGGCGCCGATCGCCAGGATCGAGGTCAGCGCGTCGGTCAAAACGTGGACATAGGCCGCCCGCAGGTTGTGATCCTCGTGCCCGTGGCCGTGCGACGAGTGCCCTCCCTGCAACACCAGCGCCGAGACCAGGTTGACGACGAGTCCGATCACCGCGACGGCGATCGCCGAATCGAAGGCGATGAGACGCGGCTCACGCAAGCGCTCGATCGATTCCCAAGCGAGCAGTAGGGCAACCACACCGAGCACGACCGCGCTGGTGAATCCCCCGAGCGCACCGACCTTCCAGGTACCGAAGGCGTATCGCTGGTTGTCCCGGTGCCGGCGGGCGTAGGAATAGGCGAACGCGGTGATGCCGAGGGCGGCGGCGTGGCTCCCCATGTGCCAGCCGTCGGCCAGCAGAGCCATCGAGTTGAACCATTCCCCGGCGGCGATCTCCGCCACCATGGTCACCACCGTGAGGCCGATGACGCGTCGCGTCGCGCGCTCGGCGCGCTCCTCCTCACTGCCGATTCCCGTGTGCTCGCGGTGCTCGTCGGGAACCACATGCATGGTCGCTCGACTCATTTTTTCGACCGTAGCCGGGATCCAGACGGCTTGCCAGCACCGGGCTTTCGACGCACCTGCAATAGACTTTGCGTATTGTGTCATCCCTCCCGCGTGTATAGAGAATGCCGCCTGTCGCTGGTCGACATCGAACCGTCACCAAACAGCTCCAAACGAGAACCGGGCCTTAACCGGAACGCAACTCGACGCGGGCAAGATCAGGCGACATGGAAAGCGGAAGACCATGAGAAATCGAATCACCATCGTCAGCGACCACTGCACTCTGCACCTGCCGACCGGAGGCGACTACGATCGCGAAGTGTTGCGCGACCACCTGCGCGACGTCGTCCAGCGGCATGGAAGCGCGCGGCTGATCGACGCCGACGGCAGTGTCTCGGTGACGCGCGCCCGCCGCGCCGCGCGCGATCGCTGCACCGCCTGCGGCGCCGCTGCCGGCGCAGTCGTCGGTCGCCGTGGCGATGACGTCTTCTGTCTTCACTGCGCGTCCGACCGCGACCAGCGGCACCCGCTGAGCTGAGCTCCACACCCGAGGGGAACCGGGAGGAGGACGACGCGGCCGGCCGGGCCAACGCCCGCCGGCCGCGTCTCAATTTCGGAAAGCGTCTCGCCCCGCCCCGCTCCGCGTGCGTTCCGCCCCCCCCCCCGGCGCTGCGGCGGAGCCGGTGCAGGGGCGGGAAGCCGGCCGGCCCGTCGCCGGCCGGCGTTTCCCGGCGAGGGGACGCCTGTTACAGTCCGCCGATGCGGATTGCGACCTGGAACGTCAACGGCCTGCGCTCACGCCTCGACTTCGTCCTCCACTGGCTGCGGGATCGGCAACCCGATGTCGTCGGCCTGCAGGAGCTCAAGCTCACCGACGAGCAATTCCCGCACGAGGTCTTCGAGGCAGAGGGCTACCGGGCGGCCGTGTACGGACAAAAGGCTTGGAACGGTGTCGCCATCCTCAGTCGCGACGAGGTCGAGGTCACCCAGCGCGGGCTACCCGGCGAAGAGGAATTCGGCTCGCGCCTGATCACGGCGAAGGTCGCGGGGCTTTCGTTCACCACCGTGTACTGCCCCAACGGCAAGCACCTCGGGCACGACGACTATCCGCGCAAGCTCAGCTGGTTCGACACTCTCGCCAACCACCTGCGCGCGGCCCACGATCCCTCGCAACCGGTCGTCGTCGGAGGCGACTTCAATATTTGTCCGGCGCCGATCGACTCCTGGCGCGAAGCACCGGGCGAGATCTTCCACACAGCCGAGGAGAGGCAGCGCTTCAGCGCGCTGCTCGATTGGGGCCTGGTCGATGCCTTCCGCCATCTGCAGCCGCAGACCCAAGCGTTCTCATGGTGGGACTACCGCGGTGGTGCCTTCCACAAGAAGCAGGGCCTGCGCATCGATTTCCTGCTCGCGTCCGCACCCGCTCTCGAACGGATCCAGTCGACCGAGATCGATCGCGACTACCGCAAAAAAAAGGACGGGCTGACGCCTTCCGACCATGCGCCGGTGATCGCCGAACTCGGCTAGCCTCAACTCGCTGCGCTCGTAGGCACGGGCAGAGGCATAGGCAGGGGATGGTGGTCGCTGGCGCGACCGGCGTTGATTACTACCGGCTCGGCGTGGTTGCTACGGCTTTGAGTTGGTCGGTCGTGTTGCGCTGCAGGGGCGGGGCGAAGGTCGCCTGCCAGCAGAGCTCGGGGGCATCGGCCCGCAGGATCTGCACCTGCAGGGTCTGAGCGGCCAGTGGGAGCGTGTCGGGCAGCGACCGCGCCGCTCGCAGATTGTCCCCCTTGGCGATGAGCTTCACCAGGCCCTCGCCGTCGTCGCCGGTGCGGATCAGCACCCTGGCGATGCCGTCGTCGGCACGGCTGCGGTCGCGGTAGCGATAGCCGCGCTCACCGCGCAGCGACTTCCAGCAGGCCGACACCCCGTCGCGCCCGCAGCTACGGTCCTCCGCCGGAACCGCGAGGCGCTTCACCGCATCGCCGGTGCCGTACAAGCAGACGTCGAAGCCGGTGGCGTCGGTCGGCACGCCGACGCCGTCACCGGCGATCGGCCCCTGCCAGAGGAGCTTGAGACTGTTCTGCGACGGTTGCGGGCGGCGCTGCAGCAACAGAAGCGTCTTGCCGGTCGCCGCGACGCAACCCGAGCGCGGCTCGGCGGCACAGCCCAGGCCCGCCGGGGTCACGGTCGAGGTCGGCGCCGCGGTGGCGGTCGCGGTTGGCGCCGGTTCGGTGGGTTCGGCGGTTCGAGTCGCCGTATCGACAAACGTTGCCGTCGCGGTTGCCGTCGGCGTTGCGGTCGCGGCAACCGTCGCGGTGGGCGTGTCGGGCTGCGCCGGCGAGAAGGTTGCAGTCGGTGTGTCGGGCGGTACCACCGTCGGTACATGGGTCGACGTAGAGGTCGCGCTCGCCGTGTCCGTCGGCGTCGCGGTCGGCGTGCGCGTTCGGGTCGCCGTATCGGTCGGGACCAGGGTCGGCGTGTGCGTCGACGTGAAGGTCGGGCTCGCCGTGTCCGTCGGCGCCGCAGTCGCGGTCCGCGTCGGAGTGAGCGTGTGAGTCGGGGTGTCGGTCGGGACCCGGGTCGGGGTATGCGTCGATGGGAAGGTGGGACTGGCGGTATCGGTCGGGGTCAGGGTCCGCGTCGGCGTACGTGTGAACGTCGACGTATGTGTCGGGGTAGAGGTCGCGGTCGGCGTGTCGGTCGCGGTGAAGGTCGGCGGCTGAGTCGACGTCGGCGTCGCCGCCGCGGTGTCGGAGGGAGTCGCCGTTTGCGTCCAGGTCGCCGTCGGTGTGTCGCTCGGCGTCGCGGTCGCCGTCTGTGTGTCGCTCCGCGTCGCGGTCGCAGTCGGCGTGTCGCTCGGCGCCGCGGTCGCAGTGAGAGTCGGAGTCGCAGTGTCGCTGTCGGTCGGGGTGGCGGTGAGCGTCGGCGTCGGCGTTCGAGTCGGCGTATTGGTCTCGGTCGGGGTCGCCGTGAGCGTCGACGTCGGGGTTCGTGTCGAGGTGCTCGACGGCGTGAAGGTATGGGTCGGCGTGTCGGTCGGCGAAGGGGTGAAGGTCGCCGTAAAGGTCGGCGTCGGCGTGTGGCTCGCCGTATGCGTCGGTGTTTCGGTCGCCGTCGCGGTCGGGGTAGCGGTCCAATCGGCGCAGATCCCGGCAGACATTCCGGCGCCGCCGCACACGCCGACGGCGCTGGAGGCCAGCACGTGCGTGCCCGCATCGAGATCGTGACCGCTCAGATCGCGCTGTTGCTCACCATTGCTGAGCGCGTAGTGCATGACCACGCTGGTATCGATGACGTGGCCCATCTGATGGCCGTGGCCGAGCTCGTGAACCGCAACCGATTCGAAGTCGTACTCGCTGAAGCTGGGCGGACCGCTCGACAGGTTCCAGTTGACGGCGTCGTCGAAGACGACGTCCACTTCGGACAAAAACCAGTTGATCAGCGGATCCCCGCCGGTGAAGCAACCGGAGTAACGGCTGGTGGCACGACCGAGCACACCGTTCGGTAGCTCGGCCCCGTTGTCGAAGCGCACGACGTTGATGCCGTCGCTGGCTGCGGCGTCGATTACCGTCGTCGCCCCGATCTGCCAGGCCACCCCGGTGCCACAGACCCACGAGTCGATCGCTCGCTCGAAAGCGGCCGGCGCCCCGGTGGCGGCGAAGTCGGTGTAGTAGCGAAACACATAGCCACCGGCGCCGTCCGTGTTCTGCAGCCGCGCCGGGTAGGCAAACTCGCCGGTCCCGGCGTCGTACTCGACGTTGATCACCGCCCAGTCCACCGTCAGAGAGCCCGGCGAGAACGCCGACGGCGACGAGACGGGCGTCACCCGAATCGGACCGGTACCGGCGCGATCGGGCACCTCGACCACAATCTGCGTGTTGCTCCAGCTGACCACTTGCGTGGCCAGCGCCTCGTAGAACGAAAAGCCGCCACTGTTGGCGTCGCTGAAACCGACCGTTCCCGGGCTCGATCCGAAGCCGGAGCCGTTGATGGTCAGCAAGCTGCCCGTCCCGGCGGTAATCGTGGTCGGGAAAATCGAGCTGATCAGGGCACTGCCGAGGCCACTGAGCACGGCCGCGCCGCCGACGGCGAACGGCAGCAGCACGGTCGGCTCGACGCCGGTCGCGCGCGCAATCCGCTCGCGCAGGGCGGCGATGTCGTAGCTCGCGAAGGCGTCGCGCGCGCCGCCGGTGGACTCGTCGTAGCGAACGAATCCCTGCGGACCGGCGACGGCCGAGTACGACGGCAGGTCGGTTTGGCTCGACGGCACCAGCGCGCGCGGTGCCTGCAAGAGGAAAACTCCGACGTCGCCCGGTCGCAACGCCAGTGACGGCACCACTCGCTCGAAATCGAGGCCGACACTGCCACCAGCGGTGACCACGCCGACGCGCGTGCCGCGCTCCGCGTCGGACAGGCGGCGGTAGACTTCGACCTCGTGCAGGGTGTGGATGTTGCTGTGCGCTTCGTCCCAGAACCCGCGCGAGGAGAGCACCCTCCCTTCGACGATCAGGCTCGCCTCGGCGATGCGCTCCGCCAGCGGCACCTGATCGAGGAGCTCCGATGCGCCGACCGGCGCAATCACGGCAATCGAGAGCAAGATCGCTGGCAGAAGAGCTCGCATGGTCCTTTGTGCATGGCGCCAGCGAGCAGGCCAGCGCAAAGCTGAAAAAGTGTAGCAATCGAGCGACAAACCGCGACCTCGGATTGAGATCCGCCAACCGCACCGACCAGTGACCACACGGCGGCTCGGGGTCGATCCGGTTGCACTGACAGCCATCGGCGAGTACCTACAGACGACTGTAAGCACTTTGGACAGACTGCGGATGGACAAGTCGGCAACTACGCTAGCGCCCGCCCCCGACCTGACTCGGCGCGAGCGGCGCAAGCGCGAGGTTCGCGAGCGAATCCTCGACGCGGCGGTAGAGCTCTTCGAAGGACAGGGCCCGCAGGCGACCAAGGTCGACGAGATCTGCGAGCTCGCCGATGTCGCGCAGAAGACCTTCTTCAACCATTTCGCGACCAAGCAGCACCTGGTCAGCGAGATCGCCACGACCTTCCTCGGCAACCTGTTCGCGACCGTCGACGAGCTGCGCCAGGGATCGGGGTCGCCCGCCGAACGCCTGGAGACGTTCTTCTCGATGCTGCCCGACCGCTGCGAGGAAGCCGGACCGATGCACCGCGAGTTGGTGCTCGAGGTGATTCGCGTCGCCCACTTGCAGCATGCAGAGCCGGAACAAGCGCGATTCCTGCACGACGCCTTCCGTTCGCTCCTCGAAGACCGTCGCGGCCAGCTGCGCAGCGACTACAACATCGAGACCCTGACCGAGATGGTGGTCGGGACGTTCTACGTCTTGATGCTCAATTGGGTGAGTCTCGACGACTACCCCTTGCGAGAGCGAGCACAGGCAGCCGGCAAGTTCCTCGCGGCCGCGGTGGCCGGGTAACCGATCCCCCGATCGCGTTCGAGAACGCAGCGTGTCTGGCGAAGCAAACGGCCTCGAACCGTTTCAGCCGTCTACCCGGGAGTGGTTCGCCGCCACCTACAGCGCACCAACCAAGGCACAGGTCGGCGCCTGGCGCGCGATCGCGGCGGGCAAGCCCACCCTGGTCATCGCTCCGACCGGCTCGGGCAAGACACTGTCGGCCTTCCTGTGGGCGATCGACCGCCTGCTGCATCGCGAGCAGCGCCCGGCGGGGGTCGCGACCCTGTACATCTCGCCGCTCAAGGCTCTCGCCGTCGACGTCGAGCGCAATCTGCGGCAACCGCTCGCCGGCATCGTCGACCGTGCGCAACGCGCCGAGCGCAAGGTGCAACCGGTCGAAGTCGGAATCCGTTCGGGCGACACCGCCGCCGCCGACCGCCGCCGGCTGACTCGCAATCCGCCCGAGATCCTCATCACGACTCCAGAATCGCTGTACCTGATGCTGACCTCACAGGCACGCGAGACTCTTCGCGCAGTGGATACCGTCATCGTCGACGAAATCCACGCCGTCGCCTCGACCAAGCGCGGCAGTCATCTGGCGCTGAGCCTGGCGCGGCTCGATCGACTCCTCGACCAACCGGCGCAGCGCATCGGCCTCTCCGCCACCGTCGAGCCGGCGAGTGAAATCGCTTCTTTTCTCGGCGGCGGACGCGCCGTCGAGATCGTCGACGAGCGCCAACACAAGAAGGTCGAGGTGACCGTCGAGGTTCCCGTCGAAGACCTCGCCGGGCTGCGCGCGAGCGCGCCGCCGCGACCCGACGGCGCCGCCGCCGCGGAAGCTCCGGCCACTCCGAGCATCTGGCCGCACGTCGAGGCTCGCGTTCTCGAGTTGGTTCGCGGTCATCGCAGCACCATCATCTTCGCCAACTCGCGCCGCCTGGCAGAACGCTTCTGCGCCCGACTCAACGCCCTCGCCGGCGAAGAGCTGGCGCGCACCCACCACGGATCGATCAGCCACGCGCAGCGGGCGCAAATCGAGCACGCGCTCAAGTCGGGCGAGCTGGCGGCGGTAGTCGCCACCAGCTCGCTCGAGCTCGGCATCGACATGGGCGCGGTCGATCTGGTGATCCAGATCGAGGCGCCGGCATCGGTCGCCTCGGGCCTGCAGCGCATCGGCCGCGCCGGCCACCAGGTGGGAGCGCCGAGCCACGGAATCGTCTTCCCCAAGTACCGCGGCGACCTGCTCGAAGCCGCGGTCGTCGGCGAGCGTATGGCGGCCGGGCAAATCGAGGCGATGCGCTTCCCGCGCAATCCCTTGGACGTCCTCGCCCAGCAGATCGTCGCCATGGTCGCCCTCGAAGACTGGAGCGTCGACGACCTCGAAGCCGTGGTCAAAGGCGCCGCGCCCTACGCCGAGCTCACGCGACCGTCGCTGGAAGCGGTGCTCGACATGCTGGCCGGGCGCTACCCCTCGGACGCCTTCTCCGGCCTGCGCCCGCGTATCAACTGGGACCGCGTCACCGGGCGACTCAGCGCGCGGGCGGGCTCGCACAACGTCGCCGTCACCTCCGGCGGGACGATTCCCGATCGCGGTCTCTTCGGAGTGTTCCTGGCCGGCGAACGGCGAACCCGGGTCGGCGAGCTCGACGAGGAGATGGTGTTCGAGTCGCGCGTCGGCGAGGTTTTCGTCCTCGGATCGTCGAGCTGGCGAATCGAGGAGATCGGCGCCGACCGCCTGCTGGTGTCGCCCGCCCCGGGCGAGCCCGGCCGCATGCCTTTCTGGCACGGCGAGGCGCCGGGACGCCCGATCGAGCTCGGCCGCTCGATCGGCGCGTTCGTCCGCGAGCTGAGCGAGCTCGACCAGGGGCAGCGTTCGCAACGAATCCGCGCCACCGGATGCGATACCAGCGCCGCCAACAACCTCGGGCGTTATCTCGACGATCAGCAAGAGGCGACCGGCATCGTCCCCGACGACCAGACCATCGTCGTCGAGCGCTTTCGCGATGCGGTCGGCGATTGGCGGGTCTGCATCCACACTTTCTTCGGCGCTCGCGTGCACGCGCCGTGGTCGCAGACGATCGCCGCGCGGCTGCGCGGCGACCTCGGCCTCGAGGCGCAGGTCATCTACGGCGACGACGGGATCGTCGTCCGCATCCCCGACGGCGACGTAGTCCCGCGCCGCGAGCTGTTCTTCCCCGAGGCCGACGAGGTCGAGGACCTGGTGGTCGCCGAGGTCGCCAACTCCGCCTTGTTCGCCAGTCGCTTCCGCGAAGCCGCGGCGCGCGCGCTGCTGCTGCCGCGGCGGCGTCCCGGCGCGCGCACCCCTCTCTGGCTGCAACGCCAGAAGGCGAGCACCCTGCTGCGCATCGCGGCGGACTACGACAGCTTTCCGATCGTCCTCGAAACCTACCGCGAGTGCCTGCAAGACGTCTTCGACCTCCCCGCGCTGCGCCAGCTGATGGCGGCGATCGAGCGCCGCGAGGTGCGGGTCTCCGAGGTCGAGACGAACGCGCCGTCACCGTTCGCCGCCTCCCTGCAACTCGCCTATGTCGGCGCCTTCATGTACGACGGCGACGCGCCGATGGCGGAGCGCCGGGCCCAGGCGCTGGCCCTCGACCGCGGCGCCCTCGCCGAGCTGATGGGGCACGAGGAGCTGCGCGATCTGCTCGATCCCGCCGTCATCGAAACCGTCGAGAACGAGGCACAGCGACGCAGCGACGGCCGGCGCGCGCGCAACGCCGACGAGGTTCACGACCTGTTGCGCCAGCTCGGGGGCCTCGGCGAAGCGGAGCTGCGCGCGCGAGTCGACGAGCCCGAAAAATTGGCAGACCACCTCCGCGCACTCGAGTCCTCGCATCGCGCCGTCAGAGTCTCGCTCGGCGATGCAGCCTGCTGGATCGCGATCGAGGACAGCGGCCTCTACCGCGACGCCTATGCGGTCGTGCTGCCCGATCCGATTCCCGACGTATTTCTCGAGCCGGTCGAGGATCCGGTCGGCGCGCTGGTACGCCGCTTCGCGCGCAGCCACGCACCGTTCACCGAGGCCGAGCTCGCCACCGCGCTCGGCATGGCCGAAGGAGTGGTGCGCCCAGCCGCGCACCGCCTGCAAGAACGCGGCGAGCTGGTTCGCGGTGAGTTTCGCCCGGGAGGATCGGAGCGAGAGTGGGTCGCCCCCGAGATCCTGCGACGCATCCGCCGCCGCTCGCTCGCTGCCCTGCGCCGCGAGGTCGAGCCGGTGCCCCAGGAAGCCTTGGTACGCTTGGCGACCGCATGGCACGGAGTCGGACCGCACCAGCAACGCTGGGCCGGGGTCGACGGCCTGTGGAACGTGATCGGCCAGCTGCAGGGTCTGCCCCTGCCGGCCTCGGTGTTCGAACGGCAGATCCTGCCAAGCCGCCTGTCCAGCTATGCCGGTGCCGATCTCGACGAGCTCGGCGCCAGCGGCGACCTGGTGTGGACCGGAGCCGGCGCAATCGGTGCGCGCGATGGCTGGATCGTCGTCGCTCGGGCTGACCAAGCTACGCTGCACCTGCCGCCGCCGTCGACTGCGCCGTTGAGCGAGCTCGCCGCGGCGACGCACGAAACGCTTCGAGCGCGCGGCGCGCTGTTCTTCCGCCAGCTCTCCGATCTGCTCGACGGTCCGCCCGACGAAGCCCTGGTCGCCGCGCTGTGGGAACTGTTGTGGCAGTCGCGAGTCACCAACGACACGCTGGCGCCGTTGCGCGCATTCCTGCGCGGTACCGGGCTGCGCCGCGACCGTGCGACCGCCGGCCGTACCCCGCGCGGACCGCGCCAACAAGGGCCGCCGGCCGGCGCCGGGCGGTGGAGCACCACCCCGCCGGTCGAGGACGACGACACCCGACGGCGTCACGCCGCAGCCGAGCAAACACTCGAGCGCAACGGTCTGGTGACCCGCGAGACGGTGATCGCCGAGCGCACCAGCGGCGGCTTCGCCGCCGTCTACCCGGTCCTGCGCGCCTTCGAAGAACGCGGCCTATGCCGGCGGGGGTACTTCGTCGAGGGACTCGGTGGCGCCCAGTTCGCCCTGCCGGGTGCGGTCGACCGGATGCGCGGCTTGGCGGCCGAGCCACCAGGACCGGACGCAACGGTCCTCGCCGCGGCCGATCCGGCCAACCCGTTCGGCGCGACCCTGTCCTGGCCGTCGAGCAGCGCCACCGGTCCGGCCAAGGCCGGCCGCAAGAGCGGCGCCTCGGTCGTCATTGCCGACGGTCGTCTGCTGCTCTATCTCGAAAGCGGCGGCCGCACCGCCCTCACCTACACGGCCCAACCCGATGAGCTCGCGGCCGCCGCCCGAGCGCTGGTCGAAGCCGCGCGGGCAGGCCGCATCCCACACAGCGAAATTCGTACCGTCGATGGACGGTCGGTGCGGCCCTCCGCCCTCGCCGGCGCCCTCGAATCCGCCGGAGCACAACGCACCGTGAAGGGGTACGAGATATGAGTAGTGGGTCAGTTTGAAACTGGGAGAGCGTCCGAAGCGTTTCGACCGCGATCACGACGTTGGAACGCTCCGAAGATATATTGGTGGGGCTTCGCCCCCATTCGAGGGACCCTCATCCTGCCCTTCTCCCACAGGGAGAAGGGAATTCAGATGCCTCTCCCTGTGGGAGAGGTCGGCCGCAGGCCGGGTGAGGGACCCTCGGATGACCGAGCGCAGCGAGGCTCAGTTTAGTTCCCGAGGTCCAAACTGACCCACCACCGAGATTTGAAGCGCGTGGCAATCGCCATCGATCCGCTGTACCATTTTGCCTGACCGAAAACCCCGGAGAACCATGTCCCGAGCTCACCACACCGCCGCAAATTGCTTGATCACCGCCGCCGTCGCCGCCGCTTTGGCCGGGTGCGCCGCACAACAGCAACAAGCGACCGAGTCCGCCGTCACCGCTCCCCCCTCGGCCGCGTTCAAGCAGACCTCCGACCCGATTCCGCTGCGCTTCGACTGGCCCGAAGGCTTGCGAGCGCAAGTCGTATCGACATCGGTGAAAGCGCAATCGATCGGCGCACAATCCCGTACCCAGGATTTGACGACGACGTACGTCATGCGCGCCAACCGCTCACCCGACACGGTTTCCGTGGCCTTCGAGAACTTCGAGGTCGACCATCCGGGCTCCGGCGTTTCCTCGGCGGGCACTGCCAAGCTGCTCGCCTACCGGCCGGGCTTCGCGGTCGACGCCAGCGGCGAGCTCAAAGAGATCACCGGCATCGAGGTTCTCAAGCAGCTCCTCGAAGCCGCCAAGCAAGAAGCGGAGAACGCGCCCGAGGCGGAGCAGCAGGCCTTCGAGGTGGTGGCACAGTCGGTCACCAGCGAGGCCTACCTGAAGAACCGGGCCGGCACCGAGTGGAGCAACCTGATCGGCACCTGGCGCGACCGCACCCTGACCCCGGGCCGAGTCGAGACCACGCAACAGCCATCGGCGGCTTCCGGGATCCTAGAAACGCCGATCACCGCCGAGGTATCGACCTCTCTCTCCCAGCTCGACACCTGCCAACGCACCGGCGCCAAGGGTTGCGTCCGCTTGCGGGTCATCCAACAACCCGATGTCGAGCAGATGCGGGAAGCCATCCGCCCGACCCTCGGCAAGTTGCTCGGCGTCGAAGATTGGGGCCCGGAGGGGCCACCCCAGGTGCGCAGCGTGATCGCCACGTCACAGCTCATCGTCGACACCGAACCGGACACGTTGATCCCGCACCGGGTCGAATCCCTGCGCGTCTTCAGCCTCGAGCTGGTGCGCAGCGACGGCCCGTTCGAAGTCCGCGATTCGAATCGCACGACGACGACCTACAGCTACGACTGAGCAGCCACGCGAGCCGTCGCGGTCCGCCCGCTGAAGATGCGAACCGCACTCTCGACCAAGCTGTACTACGGCTTTGGCTCGGTGGCGTTCGGCGTCAAGGACAACGGCTTCTCGTTCTTCCTGCTGCTCTTCTACAACCAGGTACTCGGCTTGCCGGCCGACGCGGCAGGGCTCGCGATCAGCATCGCCCTGGTGTTCGACGCCATCTCCGACCCGGTCATCGGCCACGTCTCCGACAACTGGCACTCGCGCTGGGGCCGACGTCATCCGTTCATGTACGCGGCGGCACTACCGGTGGCGCTCTCCTACTACTTCCTCTGGTCGCCGCCCGCCGGCCTGACTTCCGACCAGCTCTTCTACTATCTGCTGGCGATGGCAGTGCTGGTTCGCACCTTCATCACGGTCTACGAGATTCCCAGCAGCTCCCTGGTCGCCGAGCTCACCAACGACTACGACGAACGCACCTCGATGCTCGGCTTCCGCTATTTTTTCGGCTGGACGGGCGGGCTCACCATCGCGGCGCTGGCCTATACGTTCTTCCTGCAGCCCAACCAGGCGTACCAAACGGGGGTGCTCAATCCCGAAGGCTATCGCACCTACGGCGCCGTCGCCTCGACGCTGATGGCGACCGGGATTCTGGTCTCGGCGATCGGCACCCACCGGCACATCCCCGACCTCAAGGCTCCTCCACCTGCCGCGCCCTTCCACCTGCGCCGGACACTCGGCGAGCTGGCGCAGACGCTCTCCAACCGCGCGTTTCTCGCTCTCTTCTTCTCCGGGATGTTCTCGGCGATGGCCACCGGCGTGATCTCCACGCTCGACCTCTACTTCAACACCTACTTCTGGGAGCTGAGCTCGACCCAGATCTCGCGCATCGTCTATGGCTACTTCGTCTCGGCTGCGATCGGTCCGATCATCGCCAACCATCTCTCGGCAAGGTGGGGCAAGAAGAGAGCCGCGATCACCATCTCCGCGGTATCCTTCGCCCTGTTCCCGGCACCGCTGACCCTGCGCCTGCTCGGCTTGTTTCCGGAGAACGGCTCGAGCCTGCTGGTTCCAGCGCTGCTCGGTTTCTCGGTGACCGGGGTGTCGCTGCTGATCGCCTCCAGCATTCTGTTCTCGTCGATGGTGGCCGACGCGGTCGAAGACAGCGAGATCAGCACCGGGCGACGCTCCGAAGGGCTCTTCTTCGCCGCGCGCAGCTTCGTCACCAAGCTGGTGTCCGGCGCCGGCGTGATCGCTTCGACGACGATGCTCAGCCTGGTCGGTTTCCCCGAGAACGCGACCCCGGGCGGAGTCGAACCGAGCATCCTCGAGAACCTGGCGTTGCTCTACATCCCGGTGCTCCTCGTATTCTTCGTCACCTCGATTTTGTTCCTCGGCTTCTATCGGATCACCCGCGAGCGCCACGCCGAGAACCTGGCCAGGCTGGGCGCGAGCTGAGCCAATCCAGGGCTCGCCACTTCTCGCGTCCCGCCTTCTCGGATAAAGCCGTTCCAGTGAGCCCTCGAATCCAGCACGTACCCGCGCCGACCAGCCTCGCCGGCACGACGCGCGACGTTTACGAGCGCAACGCCGCGAGGTTCGACGCAGAGCGGCCCAAACGATTGCACGAGCGCGCCTGGCTCGACCGCTTCCTCGCGCACGTTCCGAGCGGCGCAAAGCTCCTCGACCTCGGTTGCGGCGCCGGCGACCCAATCGCCGCGCACCTGGCGAGCCGCGGCTACGCGGTCACCGGCGTCGACTTCTCGCAGGCCATGCTCGAGCTGGCGCGGGCGCGGTATCCCGACGCCGACTGGCGCTGGGCCGACATGCGGACACTCGACCTCGGTGAGCAATTCGACGGCATCATCGGCTGGAACAGCTTCTTCCACCTGACGCCAGACGAGCAGCGCCAAACGCTGCCTCGACTCGTCGCTCATCTGGCGCCCGCCGGTGCGCTGATGCTCACCGTCGGGCCGGAAGCCGGCGAAGTGCTCGGCCACGTCGGCGACGACCGCGTCTACCACTCCAGCCTGTCGCCGGCAGAGTACCGGGATATGCTCGAGGAGCTCGGGCTCCGCATCGCCCGCTTCACCGCGGAAGACCCGGAGTGCGACATGCAGACGGTGTTGCTCGCACACCGAACCTGACCCAGCTGCCGCCGAGCACCGAACCAGGCTCACTCCCGCCGGAGTGCTTCACCACCCGGCTTCCTGCAGGCGACTGCCGACGATCTTCGATAGCGCCTTCGCTCCGCGGGCGTTCAGATGCAGCCCGTCAACGAGATGCCTGTCGACATCGATCTCGGAGGTCTCGATCACCATGCGGTGCGCGGAGCCGGCGCATACACCGCGGACGACCTCCCGGTATTCTTCCAACCGGTACCCCAAGCGGTTCTCTCGGTCCCCATCGAATCGCGAAGGCAGCGGAACCACGCAGGCAACCTTCGAGAAGAGACCGGTGACGAACTCCCGGTACGAGTCCTCGAACGACTGCAACTCCACTCCGACCGCGTAGTCATTGACGCCGAGAAGGACGACGACCACCCCAGCGAACATGTTGAGCAGCGGCGGCCGGTACAGGATCGCCGCACCTTCGGTCGGCAGCGGGAAGGCGTTGGCCGCGGGAGCCATCGTTTGACCGCCGCGAGAGAATCCGTCGTGCACGTCGTGGTCGCGCAGGCGGCGCTCCAGTCGCCGAGGCCAACGCTTGCCGGGGCTTCGCTGGTTTCGATCGACCGTAATGGAATCCCCGACGATGAAGAGCCGCACTCGTCCCTCCGGCTCATCCGCAGGAGCGGGAGCAGAGCACAGCGCGACGGCGACGCACAGGGAAACGGCAAGACGAGCCGACCAACACGAGAAGTCTACATATCTCATAGCCCCAGTAGGCTAAGCGCCTGATCCTGACGTGACAAGTTCAGAAATCTACGTAAGAACAACCCGAAGCGAGGGTCCGCAAACACCACGCTCACGCCATCCGGGCATGCCGCAACCCGAGAAGCCGAGGACCTGGGACGGTTCCGGCCGAGGGGCAAAGAAGGGGAAGTGAGTGCATACGCGCTCTCACGTCCCGAGCGCCCAACGCCATCGACACCACCCTCGTCGCGGGGCTAACAGCCCGTTGAAAAAGTAGGACGGGCTGCAAATGGATCTCTCGCCGCATCTCTGCGTTGCCGAATCCTCAACAAAAGCCCCGGCTTTGTTTCCGGTTCGGCGCCTTGATCTGCGGCGAGATCTCTCATTTTCGCTCCTGCCCTACTTTTTCAACGGACTGCTAACCTCCGCCTGGCTGGAAAACGAACCGTCTCGGGACTAGCGTCACGCCCGACAAACAGAGCCGGCGAGTATGCGGTACTACTGCGCGCCCCACTATGGGGGCTGATTAGGGATGCAGCTAGGCTGGGCAAGCACTGCACGGGAAGGCCAATCCGGGGGCCATCCACCGTCTGCACCCGGCACTGCGGAGACGAACACATTGAGATCAAACCTATCTTTCCTGGCCCGCAATACGGCACTCCCACCCCATCGAGGGGCGCCAGCAACCCGGCCCGCATGGCAGACACAGGCTCTCCAGCTCGCCGCGATTGCGCTCGCAACGCTCTCCGCAAGCGGATGCTTGAACGATACTGGACCCGAACCGTTGCTCGACGACAGCAACCTCATCGTCATTCTCGTCGACACCTTGCGCGCCGACCACCTCGGCAGCTACGGGCACCAACAGCCGACGAGTCCGTATCTCGACCGTCTCGCCAAGGATTCGATCGTGTTCGACCGCGTGGTCGCTCCAGCATCGCAGACCGTACCTTCGATGCTGTCGCTGTGGAGCGGGCTCTACCCGAGCCGTCACGGCAACCAGTATTTCGCCGGCCTACGTGCCTTCCGGGTTCCCGTCGCCAAGACCAAGCCGCGCGTCCCCGAGCACGTCACCCTGCTCAGTGAGACACTCGGCGAAAGGGGTTACAAGACGGGAGCCATCGTCACCAATCCGTGGCTGCGCAAGGAGTACGGCTTCGCCCGCGGATTCGACGTCTACCAGCAGTCCACGACAAAGCCTCCATTCCCGCGAGGACCGGAGGTCAACCGCTCGGCTACCGAGCTCATGGAGCGCTGGAAGAACACACGATTCTTTCTCTACGTGCACTACATGGATGCTCACATCCCCTACGAAACCGAGCCTCGCTATCGCGACCTGTTCCCCGAGGAACCCGGTGCGCGCAAGGGAATCGCCCAACTCCGCAGCGGGTACAATGCGGAGATTCGCGCAGTTGACGACTACGTCGGTGAGCTGCTCGCGACCGCAGGCCGCCTGGGGCTGACGGACAACACGTTGGTGGTGTTCGTGTCGGACCACGGTGAGGAGTTCGGCGAGCACGGCGGAGTCGGGCATGGCCATGCGCTCTACCAGGAGCTGGTGCGGGTACCGCTGTTGCTCCACCATCCAAAGCTGCGTCCGTTCTCGCGACGAATCGACACCCCGGTATCCCTGGTGGATTTCAGAGCGACCGTGCTCGAGCTGCTCACCGGCATGCCGGGCGAGGACGTTGACGGAATCTCGTTGGTTCCCGAGATCCGCGGCACTCCAGACCAGAAACCGGCACGAATCCTCTACTCGGAGCTCGGCGAAGCCACGGCCGCGCTGCGCGGCGACAAAAAGGTGATCCGTTCGCGAGCCAAGAAGGGGGCCGCCGAGCTGGCGTTCGACCTGAGCGCCGACCCCGACGAGAAAAACCCCATCGCGGCGCCCCACGATTGGGTCCGCCAGCTGAGCAACGCGATCCAACGGCAGGAGGCACAACGCTTCGTCGACACCGCGGAGACCGAGCCCATCGATCCCGCGACGGAGGAGCGGGTCCGCGCGCTGGGTTACTGATTGGTAGACAGCCGCGCCGCTCCCATACGCGCCGTCGACCTATTCGCGATCACAGTCGTTGGCCGTCACACGCCGTACCGGCATCCGACCGAGAGCGGTAGGGGTTCGCACCCAACCTCCGCTCTGCGCTAGGCTGAGCGACTTCCAACCAGAGACCGAGGCAGATGAAGTGACCATGACCTACGAGCAGGCCGTCGCAGCGCTGATGGGCGACGACGGCCCCTTTGCAACCACAGTCGAAACCATCCGCGGCCAGCAGTACCAGGTCTTCAAGCGCGCCCCGGCTTCGTTGCGCGACATGTTCGCCGCGACGCGCGCATACGGCGACAAGGTCTTCCTGGTCTACGAAGACGAGCGCTGGAGCTTCGCCGAGGTCATGGACCGCGTCGACGCGCTGGCCTCGACCATGGTCGAGCGCTACGGCATCCGACCCGGCGACCGGGTCGCCATCGCCATGCGCAACTACCCGGAATGGATCATTTCATTCGCGGCGGTCACCTCGATCGGCGCCATCGCGGTCTGCATGAACGCCTGGTGGACGACCGACGAGATGCGCTATGGGCTCGACGACTCCGGCGCATCGCTGCTGATTGCGGACAGCGAACGCGCGCAACGAGCGATCCCAATCATCGACCAGGCCGACATCCGCATTCTGCTGGCGCGCGATCCGCAAACCGAGCACCCGCGGATCGACCACTGGGATGCCACCCTACCCCGATCCGCGACCATGCCCGCCGTCGAAATCGGTCGCGACGACGACGCGATGATCCTCTACACATCGGGAACCACCGGCTTCCCCAAGGGAGCGGTCTCGACGCACCGCTCGGTGCTCACCGCGCTCACCGCCTACGGCTGTCGCGCCGCGGTCAATGCGGCGATGACCGGAGCCACTGGCGCGGCGCCCACCGGCGCACCCGAACCGTCGATGATTCTCGCCGTCCCACTCTTCCACGTCACCGGG
The DNA here is from genome assembly GCA_030430165.1 of bacterium. Classification (GTDB taxonomy): domain Bacteria; phylum Desulfobacterota; class Binatia; order HRBIN30; family CADEER01; genus CADEER01. The sequence goes on from JAUIGL010000032.1 coordinate 34,926, forward strand.
TTGGTGCCGGTGATGCTGAGCTCCTTCGCCGGCGGGCTCAAGCTGGTGATGATGTACAAGTGGATTCCCGAGCGCGCCCTCGAGCTGATCGAACGCGAGCGGGTGACGATCTTCGTCGGCGTGCCCACCATGACCTGGGACTTGCTCGAGTCGCCGGACTTCGCCAAACGCGATACTTCGAGCTTGTCGAACATCGGCGGCGGCGGCGCTCCCGCACCCCCCGAGCTGGTCAAACGCGTCGACAACAGCTTTCGTGGCGGGCGGCCGTCGATCGGCTACGGGATGACCGAAACCACGGCCTACGGCCCGCAGAACGCCGGCGACGATTACATGCGCAAGCCGACCAGCGCCGGCCGCGCGCTGCCGATCATGGAGCTGCGAGTAGTCGACCCCGACGGCAAGCCGCTACCTGCGGGCGAGGTCGGCGAGATTTGTTTCCGCGGCGCCAACGTGATTCGCGGCTACTGGAACAAGCCCGATGCGACCGCCGAAACGATCGTCGACGGCTGGCTGCGCAGCGGCGACCTCGGTCGCATCGACGAAGAGGGCTTCGTCTTCGTGCTCGACCGCGCCAAGGACATGGTGCTGCGCGCCGGCGAGAACATCTACTGCGCCGAGGTCGAGGCGGCGATCTACGAGCACCCGGCCGTCTACGAGGCCGCGGTCTTCGGCATTCCCCACCCGCGGCTCGGCGAGGAAGTCGCCGCCGCCATCGTCACCAAACCGGGGACCGCTCTCAATGCGAGCGAGCTGCACGAGCATCTCGGGGACAAGATCGCCGCGTTCAAGGTTCCATCGGTGCTCGACATCCGCTCCGAGCAATTGCCGCGCAACGCTTCGGGCAAGATTCTAAAGCGGGCGCTGCGCGACCAGTTGGTGGAGAAGCAGTCCGGGTGATCGACCTTCGCCTCGGAGGAAGAACGATGACGCATCAAGCCGATGGCCGGAACCAATTCTAAAAGGACGGGCGTAGCCCCACCGAATGCCTCTCCCGCATTGCGGGCGGGAGAGGATGAAAGGTGAGGGTACATCTTCTTGGAGGAGCTGAGTGATCCGCAAGCTCGAACACAATGGTGGCGCTGCGCGCTCGTCAGAGACTCCCTCTCCTCAATCCTCCCCCATACCGACTGTCGATCTTCTCCAGTGAGCGCCTAACCGCCTGTGATCCCCTCTCCCCCCGGGAGGCCAGGGCGAGGGCCTATCGAATGGCTGCGGTACGCAAACCGTTGTGCCGCATGGGCTAGCGACGCCCTTCCTTCCGGTCCCCTCACCTTTAATCCTCTCCCGCCAGCAATGCGGGAGAGGGATTCTGTGCGCGCTTCGCGCGCTTCGTTCGAGAAAATCGACAGTCTCCATAGGGGAGGAGGGTTTCTGCCGGCATCTCTTTCGCTTGCAGATCGACCAACAGGAGTGAGGGGAACTTCTTCGCACGAGAACAAGAAACGGGATGTTTGCCTCACAGATTTGGCTTTCACGCTGAGAACCGCTCGATCAGAGCTCGCTTTTTGAACTTGCCGGGGCCGGTTCGCGGGATCTCCGACATCAGCTCGATTCGACCGGGCACTTTGTGGCGCGCCAGGGTCGAGCGCGCGTAGTCGACAAGGACGGCAGGTAGATCCGCCGCGGCGTCGGTCGCAGGGGTGACGACGGCGACGATCTGCTCACCGAGGTCCGCGTGCGGGACGCCGACCACGGCTACTTCGGCGACGCCGGGGTGGGTCTGCAGGGCGTTCTCGATCTCGATGGCGCTGATCTTGAAACCGCGGCACTTGATGATGTCGACCGAGAGGCGGCCGACGATTCGAATCTGGCCGTCGGGCTCGCGCAGGGCGAGGTCGCCGGAGCGGAAGTAGTCGCCGCGATAGGCCCGGGCCGTCGCCTCCGCATCACGCCAGTAGCCGGAGAACAGATTGGGACCGCGGATCAGGATCTCGCCCGGTTCTCCGTCAGCGACGTCGACCACCGTAGCGCCGGCACTGTCGGGATCGGCGATGCGAATTTCGACCCCCGGCAGCGCAAAGCCGACCACGCCGGGGCGTCGCTCGCCGTGGTAGGGCGTGGCGATCATGAAGCCGCCTTCGCTCATGCCGAAGCGCTCGAGGATGGCAAAGCCGAAGCGGCGGCGGAACTCCTCGAACGTCGCCGTGGTCAACGGCGCCGAGCCGGACACCCAGAGGCGCATCGCGGGAATCCGCTCGATCTCGCCGTCGCTCAGCTGGATCAAGCGGTTGTACATCGTCGGCACGCCGAAGAAGAGCGTGCAGCGATGACGCGCGAGAAGCTCGGGCACATCCTCGGCGACGAATCGCGGTTGCAGCGCGACGCTCGCGCCGGCGGCCAGCGAGCCGAGGATCCCCAGCGCGAGGCCGTGCAGATGAAAGCACGGCAGGGTCAGCAGCAGCCGGTCGGCGGCGGTCCAACGCCAAGCCTCGGCAACGGTCGCGAGATTGGTACCCAGCGCTGCGTGCGACAGCACCGCGCCCTTCGGCTTGCCGGTGGTGCCGGACGTGTAGACCAGAAGCGCGGGGTCGGCGGCACCGGCATCGAACCAGCTGCGGTCGTCGTCTACCGCCCGCGCGTCGGTCAATCGCCGAATCGGCGCCTCGAGCGAATCCCAGCGTTCGCATTCCTCCCCACCGAGCAGCACCAGCGCCGCTCCCGAATGCTCGATAGCGTAGGCGGCATCGGCAACCGGCGCGGACGGGTTGAGCGGCACCAGCACCGCGCCGCTGCGCAGCACCGCGAGAACCGCCGCGACCAAAACCGGAGAGTTGGCCACCCCGACCGCTACCCGGTCACCCGGCCGGATCCCCGCATCGCGCAACTCGCCCGCCAGCGCAGCGCTCCACGCGTCGAGATCGGCGTAGGTCAGCACCTCGCCCTCCCAGAGGAGAGCAACCGCGTCGGCCCTCTCGCCAAGCCGCGCCCGGAGCTGTGCACTCAACGTCATCATCACCAGCCGACTACCGATAGCCCCAAACGTCGCGCCACCTCCACCCCTTCGACCCGTCCCGGACAACCCCCACCGATCCAGCGGCACTCCGCAGCTCAAATCAACTCGATCCGAAGCCGTGCGGCCACCTCCCAAATCTGCGAAATCTGCGAAATCTGTGGATAAAAAAGAGCCACCCCCGGCGCTTGTTGGCAGCGCCTGGCGCCGTGATCACCCGCAACCCCCCGGATCACTTGCACTCGACCAAGAATCGGCGTTCGATCACAAAAATTTCGGACCTGAGAGGTAGCCGGGTGAGAACCTGCTGGTGATGCTGACTCTGGTCGGCGGCTTTGCGCTGCGCCGGACGACGGAATCGCAAGCGACGCGCGATATCTCAGCCGTTACCGGCCTGGGGCTCGACGACGAGTAGCTCGTACGCGGGGCGTCCGTTGGCCCGCGCCAGAACGCTGCGCGACGCGCCGGGGTAGGCCTGCTCGATCCTCGTCGCCTGATCGCGCCAGCCCTGCCAAGCGCGATCGAGCACGAAGGCCAGGCCCTTGCCTGCGCCCGGATCGGCGACCGGCACTTCGAGATCCGTCGGGCCAACGTCGACTCCATCGAAGTCCGGCACCAGGAAGCGACCGGTCTCGTACAGTATCGACTGGTGACCGAAGACGTACACTCGGTGCCCGGGCATCGCCCGGCGCACGTAGCGCGCCAGGGTCGTCGGCGGCCCCTCCGGCTGCAGCCGGTGCAGATGAAGCCCGAAGTAGTCGTTCCAATTCGCTACGCCACTCACCGCCAGCAACAGAACGACCAGCGACGCGCTCGCGACTCCGCCGATCCTCGGCTCGGCGAGTCTCCATGCTCGTTCGAGGATCAACCCGGCGAAGACGAACACCACCGGTAGGGCGACGATCATGCGCGGCGAGAACATCGCGTCGACCGTTAGAACCGAACCGAGCACGAAGCTGCTCCAGAACCAGATCGCGATCAGTCGATAGCGCCGTTTCCACGCCAGGGCGGTGAAGGCGATCAGCCCGGCGGCGAACAACGGGCCGCTCCAAAAGTCGAGCAACGGCGCGCGATGGCTGTGCTGCTCGCTGCGCTCGCCGCGCCGGTTGAAAGCGGCCAGCGAATGCGCCGTCTGCAGCACCAGCACCTCGAGCGGGTCGTCGGCGTCGCTGTCCTCGTAGGTGTGCTTCAAGTTGGCCTGCGAGAGGACGAAGACGTCGTTCGAACGATCGACCAGGGCAGACGGCAGTCGCGCAATCACGGTCACCGTCGGCGCGACGAAGAGAACCGCCGCGACGACCATCATCGCGACGCCGCGACGCCGCGGCGCGTCCCATGCCGAACGGTCGAGCAGCAGCGACGCCGCGATGACCAGGGGCGCTACGCGCCCCGCGTGATAGACACTCGCCGCCAGCCCGATACAGAGGCCGGTCATCACCCAGTCGAACAGCCGCCGGTCCTGGAGCGCGCGAACGAAGAACCACAATGCGAGCAAGCTCGCGAACGAGGCCTGCATGTAGTCGGTGCCGATGCGGCTGAAGTGGACGTGCCAATGCGAGCAGGCGAGCATGGCCGCCGCCAGAGCCGCGGCTCTGGGATCGAATAGTCGCCGCACCAGGAAGAACAGCAGCGGGATCGACAGCACGCCGAGGATCGCCGAGGCGGCGCGCAGTCCGAACAGGTCGTCGCCAAACATCGCCATCGACGCCGCCGAGATCGCAAAGCTCAGGTTTGGGATGTCGTACCAACCGATTCCGAGAAGGTTCGGCACGTCGCCCGCGAGAATGAGGCGCGCCTCGAGCCCACACGCCGCCTCGTCGCCGTGCACCTGCGCCGGTGCGCCGGCGAGATCGGGAAAGCGGTAGAGAACCGCGACTAGGGTGGCTATCGACAAGCAGATCCACTCCCAGGACTGCAGTCGCGTCGCCACTCTTGCCGGAGCCGGTTGCCAACAGGACGCTGCCAGCAGCAGAAGACCAATCGCCCAAGGCGCAATCGCCCAGCGACTCGCCGGATCGAGGAAACACACCAAGGCCGCGGTCACGCCGCAAGCGAGCCCGGCGCGCAGCAGGCCGGGCGACGGCATCCCCTCGCGCGCGTCTCCCCCGGCCTGGCGTCGAGGACCGTCGGTCGCCCACACGGCGACGGCGGCGAGGAGTCCGCCGAGCACGAGCAGTGCGAAACCGACGCCGACCCACTGCTCCGGCAGATCGGCCAGCGCCCTCGACTCACCGAGAGGCGTCAGCAACTGCTGGCCGGCAAAGGCGATCGCCAGCCCCGCCCACAGCGACCAGGCCGCGCGAGGGTCGCGCTCCGACAAGATACGGTCCCCCGCTCTAGAGGTCTGGCCGGAAAGTGGCTTCGTCGCGAGAATCGGCAGTCGCCTCGAGTGCAAGGAGCCGAACGCGACTTCGTATCGAGCGATACGTCGAGCGTTCGGCGACGCAGCGATCGAAGATGGATGGCGATTCGCAGCAGAAGTTCATTTTTCGGCCAGACCCCTAGCCGGCGGAGACGCCGAAGTCCGCCGACCACACCGCGCCGTGCACCGGGCGCGCGTCTTCGGAAGCGAGAAAGGCGAACAGCGAGGCGACCTCGGAAGCCGTCGCCAAGCCGCGATGGCCCATGTACGGCTTCATCAGCTTCCAGTCGAGCTCGTCGGGAAACTGGATGTCGACGTTCATCGCCGTGTCGACGCCCGCCGGGGCGATCGCGTTTACCCGCAACCCGGTCTTGACGTACTCCATGGCGAGGGCACGAGTGAGCTGAACCACCGCACCCTTACTGGCGCAGTAGGCGACCGTGTACGCCTGCCCCATCAGTCCTGCTACCGAGGCCAGGTTGACGATGTTGCCGGAGGTCTCGAGCAGGTGCGGAATCGCCGCCTGGCAGACGTGGAACACGGCATCGACATTGACCGAAAAGATCAGCTCCCAATCGGCCTCTGGCAGGTCTGCGAAATGATGGAAGCGGTTGACGCCGGCGATGTTGCCGACGACGTCGAGCCGTCCGAGCTCGGCCACCGCCGCCGCGACCGCGTCGCGGCACTGTTCTCGCGAGCGCAGATCGCAGACGCGATGGCGCATCGTTCCGCCGAGCTCCGCCACTTGCTCCGCCGTCCCGGCCAGGCCCTGCTCGTCGATGTCGACACCAAAGATCGCCGCGCCCTCCGAACCCAGCTGGCGGGCGACCTCGCGCCCGATCCCCGACGCCGCGCCCGTGAGCAGCGCCACCTTCCCCGCAAACCTGCTTCCGTCCATTTCTTGAACCCTCATCTCCGTTGCACTCAGCTATCTGCCGCCGCATCCGCGCGGTACAGGGTCCGACCGCCGACGATCGTCTCGACCACGCGAATTTCGTCGATGGTCTCCGGGTGATCGAGCGGCGAGCGGTCCAGGATCACCATGTCGGCCAGCTTGCCCGCCTCCAGCGAGCCTACGATCGTTTCGAGAAACTGCTGGTGCGCAGGGTCGATCGTCACCGCGCGCAGCGCGCGCATGACGCCGATGCGCTGCCCGGGTCCGATTGCGGCACCACTCGTGGAACGCCGCTGCACCGCCGACCAGACCAGTCGCAGCGGCTCCATCGGCACCACCGGGCTATCGGTATGCAGGGTGAAACGGATGCCGCGCTCGGCGGCCGAGCGCGCCGGGCTCATCCGCGCCGCTCGTTCCGGGCCCATGAAGACGTCGCGGTGGCGGTCACCCCAGTAGTACGTATGCAGGGAGAAGAAGCTCGGGATCACCCCGAGATCGCGCATTCGGTCGAGTTGATCCTCGCGCGCCATTTGCGCGTGGATGATCACGTGCCGAGAGTCTTCGCGCGGATGATCGCGCTGCGCGCTCTCGATCGCATCGAGAATGTCGTCGATCGCCGCGTCGCCATTGCCGTGGATGGCGAGTTGCATGCCGCCAGAGTGAAAGTCGGCGACCTCGCGTGCGAGTTGCTCACGTTCCATCCGCGGATAGCCGCGGAACGATGGATCCTCCTCCGGCGGCACGAAATACGGCTCGCTGAGGTAACCCGTGTAGCCCTGAATCGACCCGTCGGCGACCAGCTTCACCGCGCCGTGGCGCAACCAGTGCGAGGTGCGATCGAGGTCGAAATCTCCTTCGAGCGCGTTGCGGCCGAGCGCCGCATCGGGCAGCAAGACCAAGCGAACGTCGATCAGGCCGAGCCGCGACACGGCGCGCAACATGGAAGCCACACTGCGATTGGTCAGGCCGTTTTGCGCCGTCGTGACACCGGCCTCGGCGTACTCGCGGTTGGCAGCGAGGAGAATGGCGAGACCGTCGCGCCAGCCCGGATCGAGGACATGCGACAGCCAGCGTTCGACCGCCGCTTCCTCGAGCACACCGGTGGGCTCGCCCGAATCGTCGCGGACGATTCGTCCGCCCGCCGGATCGGGCGTATCGGCGTCGATTCCGCTCGCCTCGAGTGCGGCGGAGCTCAACACACCGAGGTGTCCCGAAACGTGTACCACCGCGACCGGCCGGTCGGCCGCCGCGCGGTCCAGGTCGTAGCGAGTCGGATGGCGTTTCTCCGCAATCAGCGAGTCGTCGTAGCCGACGCCGACCACCCACGCGTCCGAATCGACTCGCGCCGCCTGCTCTTGCATGCGCTCGACCAGGTCGTCGATCGAGCCGACGTCGCCGATCGGCGGACTGTTGAGGTCGGCCATCACCGCGTACAGGCCCGCGCCCGGAAAATGGCTGTGGGCGTCGACGAACCCCGGCATCAACACCCGGCCACCGAGATCGACGACCTCGGCCGATCGACCGCCGAGGATTTCGCGCACCTCGTCGGCGTCGCCCACCGCGACGATGCGATCGCCATCGGTCAGCATGGCCTCGGCGATCGTGTCGCTCGCATCCATCGTGAGAATCGGACCGCCGACGTACAGCACCCGCCCTGGAGCGCCGCCGAAGAGCAACCAGAGCGCCAACCCGGCTACGGCGAGCAGCAGGACGGCGGCGAGACTCTTCGACCTCACAAGCGATCCTGGATGTAGGGAGCGTGCAGGTGAACCGGCTCGCCGCGGTTGCGCAGTCGCAAGTTGATCGCCTCGACGAACACCGAGAATCCCATCGCGAAGTAGATGTAGCCTTTGGGAATGTGATGATGCAGGCCGTCGGCCACCAGCGCCATGCCGATCAACAAGAGGAACGACAAAGCGAGGACCTTGACCGTCGGATGCGATTCGACGAACCGGCTCACCGATCCGGCAAAGATCATCATGAAGATGATCGAGATGACCACCGCCGCGATCATCACCGGCAGCTCGTCGACCATGCCGACCGCGGTGATCACCGAGTCCAGCGAGAAGACCAGGTCGAGCAGGCCAATCTGCACGATGACGGCGCCGAAGGTCGCCTTGGCGACTTTCGCGTCCTGCTCGTGCCCTCCCTCGAGCTTGTCGTGGATCTCACGCGTGCTGTTGGCGAGGAGAAACAGTCCGCCGATGATGAGGATCAGGTCCCGGCCGGACACCTCATGGCCGAAGACCGCGAACAGCGGCTCGGTCAGCCCGATCACCCAGGAGATCGAAAACAGCAGCACGATGCGCATCAACATCGCCACCGCCAGGCCGACGGTACGTGCCCGAGTCTGCTGCGCCTCCGGCAGCTTGGAGGCGAGAATCGAGATGAAAACGACGTTGTCCACCCCGAGCACGAGCTCGAGAACGGTCAGCGTCGCCAGGGCGATCCAGTTCTGGGGATCGAGCAAAATCTCCATGCGCCTGTTGTGCCAAACGCCGGCCGCCGTGACCAGCAGCGCCGCTTCGGGGCCGGAATCCGATTGTGACAAGCCTGTGACAATTCCCGCCTTGACTTAAACCGCTAGGGACAATTGAGTCGGCGGATGCCCACCGAACACGCTCCGCGCTGCAGCACGCTCGCCCACTGGATCGGTCGCGCCTGGGTCAAACTCTTCGGCTGGAAAGTCGAGGGCCAGCTGCCGCCGATCTCGAAGTGCGTCTTCATCGCCGCCCCGCACACCAGCAACTGGGATATGCCGCACATGCTCGGGGTCGCTTGGACGCTCGGTCTCAGCGTCTCCTGGATGGGCAAGAAGCAGATCTTCCGCGCGCCGTTCGCCGGGCTCATGAAAGCGCTCGGTGGAATCCCGATCGACCGCTCGACAGCGAGCAACATGGTGCAACGCGTCGCCGAGTCCTTCGACGAGTCGAACGGGCTCTATCTGGTGATTCCGGCTTCCGGAACGCGCACCTACACCGACTACTGGAAGTCGGGCTTCTACCACATCGCACGCGGCGCCAACGTGCCCATCGTCTGCTCGTATCTCGACTACAGCCGCCGCGTGACCGGCGTCGGCCTGGTGCTCGAGCCGTCGGGAGACGTCAGCAGCGACATGGACCAGATCCGCGAGTTCTATGCGCCGTTCCAGGGGAAGTACCCCGAGCACAAGAGCCGCATCCGCCTGCGCGAAGAAGACGCCGCCACCGACGCGGTCGTCAACGGTTGAGGGACCGCACAGGCGTGCGCGGCATCGCTCGTCGGTGTCGCGCGTGTCGGCATCCGCAGCCAATGTCGTGGCGGAACCGATGATCAACTCCCTGCGCGCAGCTCTGCTGTTCACCGCCGCCATCTCCGGCTGTGACATGTCGGGCATGACCGAGCCCTCGGTACCGACCACCTGCTCGCGCATCGCCGAGAAATGCCAGCTACCCGACGGCCCCCTCGGCGTATGCATCGAAACCCGCTGCGAAGCGGACGAAAAGCCCCCCTGCTTCGCCTGCACACCCCAGCACTGATGCGATGCGGGAATCGGCCCAAGCCGATTCCAGTACCCGAACTTCTCCCCCTACGGGGGAGATGCCCCGATAGGGGCAGAGAGGGCTAACAGAGATGACTTCGCCGCCGGCGGCGAAGCACCGCTCGGTGCGTCGGCGGGAGGAGGTCAGGAACTTCTGCCCCGTCATCGGCAGCGCAGACCTTACCCTGACGGGCGAAGGTCTCGACAAGCCGACGCGGGTTGCACTGTCCGCAGGAACGGCGTCGGCGCCGACGCGTCTCCCGGCTCAGCGGCACTTACGGAAGTTCGGAAAGCAGTCTTTCATCTTGAGGACTTCCTTGGTCCCCTTGGCCCCGCTGCTCCTGAGGACACCCATCGACGAAGCCCAACAGTTCCCGTTGTCGGCCATCAGCTTGACCAGACCACCTTGCACCGGACCGGTGACTGGCGCATCGAGATCCTCCGGATAGCCGAGACCGGGGCCCCTCAACTTGACCTTGATCTGCGGCTTGCTCGCGCTGGCTCGCAGCTCCATCTTCAACCTGCCGACGCCGGGGACGTCGTCCTTGTAGCGGAAGCCGCCCTGGCCAGTAGACCACCCGGACCCGGGAGGAATCGTCAGCTCACCGAGAACCGCGCGGCTCGAGCTGCTGCCCTGGCCGTACACACACAGCGTGTACTCCGTCGACGTCGTCGGCGAGCCCCAGTCGATGGGCGAGAAACCTTCGCCCTTCGCCCACTTCCAGCGAAACGTGTCTTTGTCGTCATTCTCGAAGTGGTTCTTCAACAGAGCCTTCTCCGACTGCGCGCGCCTGCATTCACCCGGCTCCGGATCGGGCTTGACCTCGGGCCAGTCCGCAACACACCCTTGTGCAGGGTCGCAAGACGCACACTTTCCACAATCGAGGTCCGTACCCGTCGTGGCGCAGCTTCCGGCACCGTCACAAGCCTCGACCGTCGAGCACTGGTCCGAGTCTGTGTCGCACGCCGTGCCCGCGGGTTCGGGAGCCGCGTTCGCCACGCACACGCCGGAGCTATCGCAAAGCGCCAACGTGCACTGCGGAGTCGCCGCGTCGCAAACGGTCCCGGTCTCTGCCTGGCAAGCATTGGAGCAACAGTCGCCACTCTCGAAATTACCGTCCTCGCACTCCTCGCCGGGGTCGAGGATCCCATTGCCGCACGTCGACCCGAAATAGGTGGCCTCCACACCACCACAGGTCGTGTACAAAGCGAATGTCGCACCGAAGAACTCACCGTAAGCCGAAAACGGCTCGGCTGCGCCGGGCGGTGGAGCCGACACGTCGCACGTTCCCGTCACACCGGAAATCGAGCCGGTGGCGAGGTCGATCGTTCCCGAGCCGATGAGAAAGTTGCCGCCGACGCAATCGAAGTCGAAGTCGATGGCAGTGCCGACCTGGACGACATCGGCCGTACAAGTCCCCATCGGTAGCAGCACGTCGCCAATCACGCCGACCGTGTAGGTTCCCGTCGCGTCCAGCTGCGCAATCGCTGGAGCCTTGATCAGCGATGCCACTGCAACGGCCGCAACCACCCCGCGAAACAAAACTGATCGAAGCATGAGCTCCCCCTCCTTCGTATCGCAAGAGCGTAGTCACGGGCGGCCGGCCGGGTCAAGAAAAGATCACCTGCCCCCTACGAAAGATCACCTGCCCCTACGAATGCGTCGGCCCGGGCAACCCTCATCAGGGCCGACGTAACCGCGCGACGACGGACGAGCAGAGCCTGGGCAGCCCACGCCATGAATTGGCGTTCAGGTACCCTCTCCCCGGCGAATCGCCGGGGACCTACGTCAGTCGATGCAGCGCGACGTCCGCGGCGAGGCCAAGCAGGAACAGGGCCCCGAACCGCCTGGTATGCGAGAACGCGAAGGCGGCGTACCACAGCGGCCAGATGCCCGGCGGGTACTCGGCCGGCGGTTGGCTCGGGCGCGGGTGCGAGAACGCCCGCACGGCGCGGACGTAGTACGGAGCGGCGAGCAGGACGGCGAGCAACGGAAAAGAGAAATCGCCGCGCAGCACCAGCCAGAACACCAGCAGGTACTGCAGGGTCAACATGACGATCGTCGCGTAGCGCGAGTTTCGCTCGCCGAGGAGAACCGGCATCGTGCGGATGCCTTTGGCGGCGTCGTCCTCGAGCTTGTCGGTGTGCTTGCCGAACAGAACGGTCGTTGCCGCCAGCGCCACCGGCAGACTGGCGATGATCACCGTGTTGGAGATCTCGCCGGTGATCACGTAATAGCCGCCGCCGACCATCAACGGACCCCAAACGATGATCACCGCGACCTCGCCCATACCGATGTACTTGAGCGGCCAGGTGTAGAAGAGGACGAAGAACGCGCCGGCTGCCATCAGCTGCAACGTCGCGTCGCCGCGCATCGCCACCAGGGCCAAACCCGCCGCCAGCGCGATCAGCCCGGTCACCACCGTGTAGGTGTAGATCTGACTCTTGGTCATCAGACCGTGCTCGAGCGGCTGCGGTCCGTACTGGGCGCGGAAGTAATTGTCCTTGTCGACGCCCTTCACGTGGTCGGTGATGTCGTTGACCAGGTTGTTGGTAGCGTGCGCGAAGAGCAGGCCGATCGTCACCAGCGCCCACAACACACCGTCGAACGCGCCGGCGCGCGCCGCCAGCAGACCGGCGATCGCCGCCGAGTTGAAGGTCATCACCAGAACCGCCGAACGGGTCGCGATCAACCAGCGCGCGACGACGTCCAAGCGGTCCCATTCATCGCGGCTGACCCGCGGAATCACGTTGACCGCGCGGGCCCACATCGAGAGATCCATAGTCGGAGGACGCTAGCGCAATCGACCAAGGCCGCCAAGCCGCGCCGGCGGCCACCCTGCGTCGATCAGCCGAGCCGGCGGTTGGTCTTGCGCAGGCGGTCGGCCATCACGCGCATGACTTCGAGCGCGAAGAACGGGGTCTGGCCGACCATGTACTCGAAGCGTCGCTTGTCGACCAGGGCGAGCTTCGAGGGCGCCTGGGCGATGGCAGACGCGCTGCGCTCCAAGGAGCTGTCGACCAAGGCCATCTCGCCGAACAGACCACCGGGAGCGACCGTTTCGACCGACACGTTGCCGATGCGCAGGTCGACTTGCCCGGACAGCACGACGTACAGGTAGTCGCCTTGCTCGCCCGCGTTGAAGATCGTTTCTCCGGCGGAGAAGCTCTTGACCGATGGGGAGTTTTCGAACAATCGAACCAAATTCATCCGCGCGGTCCTCCAGCCCAGCCGTAGTCGCTTCAGCCAACGGCATCTCGGCTGCGGAACTTGCCGCCGAGCATGTCGATCATCACGTCTCGGTGATAGATCACGGTTTCCGGTTCGTCGGGCCACTCGGCGCCGTCGAAATGCACCGAGCGGGCGAACACCCGCGCCATGACGATGGCGTGGCGCAGCGCCGCGTACATCTCGAAGAAGTCCATGTTGCGCGGGCGATAGCCGCTGCGACGCTCGTATTCCTCGGTGACCGGGCCGCGCAGCATGAAGTCGGGCAGCCCCGGCAAGCCGGCGCGCTCGGTTATGTCCTGAAAGAAGATGTGAATGAAGATCATCCACGCGATATCGACCTCGCGCGGCGCGATCGCGGCCATCTCCCAATCGAGCACCGCTACCGGGTCGAAACCGTCGTACATGACGTTGCCGATGCGCGAATCGCCCCAGGAGATGACGCTCTCCCCCTCGTCCTCGGGCCAGTGCTCCTCGAGCCAGGCAAAGGCTTTATCGATCACCGGAAACGGCCGGCCCTCCTGGACGAAGTCGTAGAAGTAACGGCGCTGGTTCTCGACGTGGCGGCGAAGCGGGGTCGCGCCGGGTAGATCGAATTCGAGAAAGCCGACGTCCGCGCCGGCAACTGGAATCGAGTGCAGCGAGGCCAGCACTGCAACCGTCGAGTCCTGCAGGTGACGGCGCTGCTCCGGATCCGCATCGAGCAGCCAGCTCTCCATGGTGTACGGCATCACGTCGGGCGGGACCCGTCCCTCGACACGATCCATCACGAAGAAGCGCGCGCCGAGCGCCTGCGGATCGTTCTCCAGCCAACGCACGCGCGGCACCGGAACGTCGCTGTGCCTGCCGACCACTTCGAGAATGCGAAACTGGCTCTCCATGTCGTACGTCGGAAAGACCGGCACGTCGCTGGTCTCCGGCTCCAGCCGCGCCACGAAGGAGCCCGAGCACGGCCCGCCCTGCTCCTGCCAGGACGCGTCGAAGAGCAGCGTCTCGCTCGACATGCCGTTGGTCGACGGGCTGGAGACCGCGCCAACCCGGGGCGCTGCCGCGGCGCCCACCTTGGCGGTGAACCAAGCCTCCAGGCGCCGGCGAAGCTCGTCGGGGTCGCGGCTCGATTTCTGTCTCGGTGTCGCGTCTTTCTGCTCTTCATCCATGTCGGAACGACTCCTTTGTCCGCCTCCCCCACCCCGGAATCAAGCGAACACTCCCCGCAACGGGCGCAGCGGCACCGACAACGCGTCGAGCAGTCCGGGCTCGGAATCACAGACGCAGGGGATCGCATTGACGATGCGCGCCGCGGCCGCGGCGTTGCCGCCGCTCGCTCGATCGCCTTCGACCTCCTCGGCCTCGAACGACAGGTGGATGTTCGGCGAGCCTTTGATCTTGACACCGTGCGCTCCGGAACCGTCGGGGCGCGGCCAATCCCGGGCGACCTCGTCGCTGATCCGGGTGACGTGCTCCACCACCAGGCGCGGGCGCCCGCCAATGATCGCCTGGACCTCGAAGCGAAACGCGCCGAGCGTTCCCTGCTCGAACACCCCGAGCCGGTTGGTGACCGTCTTCTCGAGCGGCCGGCGCTCGACCTCTTCGCGAACCTCCTCGATCTCGGCACCGAGACCGCGCGCCAACAGCCGCAGCACGCCGCCCCAGACGGTGGTCGGCACGCCGGGCGAGATCATCAGCGGCATCACGTCCATCGGCTGCCCGAAGCCGATCAGGTTTCGCACCGACTCCTCGGCGTCGTAGTACGAGTAGTCGAACCACTCGAAGGCGCGGATTTCCTCGATGTCGCAGCACAGGCCGGTGAGCAGCAACGGAATGACGTCGTTGATGAAACCCGGATCGATGCCGCTGACGAAGCATGATGCGCCGCCGGCACGACAGGCGTCCTCCATGCGTTCGCGCAGCTCCGCCGGCGCCGACGCCGGATCGTAGAGGGGGTAGACCGAAGGAGACACCACGTTGATGCCGGCGCGCAGGCAGCGCTCGAAATCGGCGAGCGCGTCGTCGGGACGAAAATCGCCCGACGCGCAGTAGGCGACCGCATCCACCCCGCTCGCCAGCATCGCCTCGACGTCGCGGCTGGCGAGGACTCCGGTCGGAGGCCGGCCGCACAGCTCGCCGGCGTCGCGCCCCTCCTTGCCGGGCTGCGATACCAACACCCCGGCGAGCTCCAGAGCGGGATTGCCGAGCACTGCGCGCAACCCCGGTTGGCCGACGTTGCCGGTTCCCCAAACGACCGTTTTGTAACCCATCGGTCGTCTATACGTGCCCGCAGCCGCTGGCGCCAGGGTGTGAGACCGAGGTACACGCAGCCGCCCCGATCGGGGTCGGTCTCGAAATGCGAAGGCGATACCGATAGCGATAGCGGTTCGGAGAGAAACGATGGGCTCCGTGGCAACGATGCGAAAAACATGTAGAAGCACGAGGTGCCCGCGACGCAGGCGGACGGGAGGACGAAAACCATGGCCGACGCAAAAGTAGATCCGGCAGTTGCCGGCAAGCGCTTCAGCGACTTCGAGTTCTCGTGGGACTGGGACACCACCCAGCTCATCGTTCGCGCGACCGGCGGCTCGGTTGCCAACGAGGTCGATGCACCGTGGATGATGCGTGATTCCGATCGCCCCGGGCACCCGATGATTCTCTTCAACGGGGCCCTGGTGGCGCGCAATCGCGAGGAAGTCATGGGCGCGCTGATCGGCGGCTACGATGTCTGGCAGGACGTCGGCCGCTGGGGCTCCGGCCACGCCGAATTCAAGGGCAAGATTCCCCGCGCCGGTAGCGCCAAGGTCGGCTGTGGCTTCACCGAGGTCGGCGCGACCTCGAAGGGGCACGCGCTGGTCCGCTTCACCTTCGAAGTCGACGACGCGGCCAGCGGCGAGCGCTTGATGGACGGCTGGATGCTGCTGTTCCTGCTCGGCTGCGGCCACCCCGACGCGGGCAAGATCTCACCGCCGCGGATCGCAGTGCCCGAGCGCGCTGCCGATCAGGTCCTGGCGCACGAGACGCCGGTCGACGTGACCTTCGACTGGGCACTGCCGTCGGGCGACTGGAACTCGACCCACTTCGTGACCAAGGGCAAGAACCCGGCGCCGCTCGTGCACGGTCCGCGCAACATGGCGCTGGTCATGCAAGACGCGGCGCGCGCCTTCGCCGACGGACGAGTCGACCGAATCAAGAGCGTCACCCTGGGCAGCATGCCGGCGCCGCAGTATCCGCCGGAGCCCAGCGAGACGCGTTTCTGGGACGAGGGCGACGGTCGCGTGCTCGGCCGGCTGGTGGTTCCCGCCGCCGGCCGCATCGACGGCGGCGACGGCGACAAGGTCGTCATCGACCAGATCGAGCTCAAGGTCGCCTGAGCCAGGCGGTCCGGCGCTAGTAGAGGGCGGGCGATCAGTCGGCGAGCGACGATTTCCCGCCCGCTTCGCCCTGGGTCCACGACCAGCCGGTCTGGGCGCGTTCGCGAACTCCGAGCTTCGCCCCTTCGCCGCCGCTCCACTCAGCGACCACCCGCAGGTCGGATTTCTTGTCGCCGGGCGCGGCGACTCCCGCACTCTTGTCGCCGGGGACGGCGACTTCCGACTTACCCTGCGAGTCGCCGGACTCGTGGCCGGCATCGGCGAGGGCGACGTCGGGCGACAGTCCGTTGACCAGACCGCCCATGCGCGCCTTGATCACCTGCGCCGGGTCTTCGGCGTTCATCAACTCGTTGCGGAGCTGCACCGCGCGATCCGCCACCTGGCGAACCTGCTCCTTCTCGGCGACCTCGTTCATCATCGGGAGCGCCAGCGACACGAACAGCACCGCGAATCCCACCGCTACGATCAGCGTATCGTTGTCGACAGATCTCATCTCCGAGGTTTCTCCCCACCATCAAAGCGAGCAAGAGCAGGGCCAAGAGGGTGACCAAGCAACTTAGTCGCGATCAGGCAATTCGATGACAACTTTGGCTCCCGACCGACGTCTTTTGAACGCATACCGTCACAATTGCTGATCTCGGGTTCGCCAGAGCTTCGCATGCAACTCGACAAGCCGGGCGCCGGCGAAAGTCAGGTCGCCCCGCAGAATACAAAGCGAAACGCATGGCGGGATTGCGCAACTCGCACCACAAGTGCTAGCCGCACGACATGTACTGTCGCACCGGATTGACGGCGATCGCCCTCACGCTGGCCCTCAGCACGACCGCCACGGCGCAAGAGCCCTGCCCGTGCGACTGCGACGGCAACGGCAGTGTCGGCGTTTCCGAGCTGGTGCGCGCGGTCAACATCGCGCTCGGACAAGCCGACATCACCACCTGCATGGCTGCCGACAGCAGCGGCGACGGCGAGGTCGCCGTCAACGAGCTGATCCGCGGCGTCAACGCGGCGCTCGACGGTTGCGATGCCGCGACCAGGACGCCGACTCCAACCGCGCCGACCAGCACGCCGACTCCCGACGAGCCGACCAGCACCCCGGTCACCGGACAGCTCCCGCCAACCGATTCGGCGGAGTTGGTTCCGTGGCTCCAGGCGGGCGCCTACCTCGGATGGACCTCTGAGTCGGCGATTCACGTTTCCGGCGGTCCGCACCCGTCGGCAGTGCTCACCTACTTCAACGATACGCTCATCGCTTCCCTGCAAGCCGGCAACGCCGCCCACCCGGTCGACTCTGCGACAGTGAAGGAGCTCTACAACAATTCCGGCGAGATCAACGGCTGGGCGGTCAGCGTCAAGACCCAGGCCGACAGCGCATCGGGCGACGGCTGGTACTGGTACGAGCGCGTCGGCAACTCCGTCTTCGCCGACGGCAACGGCGTCGGTCTATGCGCGAACTGCCACGGGACGACCACCAGCGGCTTCACGTCGAAGGACTACATCCTCGCGCCGTTCCCGCTGCAGTAGGATCGACCAGCAGATTCCTCAGCCGCTCAGTCGGGCGCGCAGCTCGTTCTTCACGATCTTGCCGCTCGAATTCTTGGGCAACTCGTCGACGAAGATCACGCGCTTCGGCTTCTTGTAACCGGCGAGGTTGTCGCGCACTAGATCGATCAGCTCGCCCTCCTCGACGTGTTCGCCGGCGCGCAGCGCCACGAACGCGCAGACGTTCTCCCCCCAGCGCGGATCCGGCTCGCCGACGACGGCGACTTCGCGCACGGCCGGGTGCATGTGCAACACGTCCTCGACCTCGCGTGAGGCGACGTTCTCGCCGCCGGTGACGATGATGTCCTTCTTGCGATCGACGACATAGAGGAAGCCCTCCGCATCGCGCCGGCCGATGTCGCCGGTGCGAAACCAACCGTCGACCATCGACGCCGCGGTCGCCTCCGGGTTGGCCCAATATCCCGCGGTCACCTGCGGACCGCGCACCGCGATCTCGCCGGCCTCGCCCGCCGCGACGTCGGCTCCGTCCGGATCGAGGATCCGTAGACCGAGCAGCGGCCCCGGCTTGCCGGCGGCGGTCAGCAGGTGCGGCTCGCCTTCGAGGCCGCGCCGGTGTGCCTCGGCGTCGAGGAAGACCGCGTTGCCGGAGAGCTCGGTCATGCCGTAGCCCTGGCCGAAGTCGCAACGCAAGCGGTCGAGCCCGCGCCGCAGCACCGCCGCCGGAATCGCCGAAGCGCCGTAGGCAACCGAGCGCAGGCAATCGAGATCGACGTCGCCCAGCCCCGGGTCGTCGAGCAGCATCGCGATCATCGTCGGCGCCAGCGACATCGTCGTCACCCGATGGCGTTCGATCGCGTCGAGCACGGCGCCCGCGGTGAAGCGGCGCAACAACACCACCGGGCGGCGGTGCAGGTGGAAGACGCAGACGTTGTGCCCCGAGACGTGACACAGCGGGAAGGGGTAGAGATAGCGATCCGACGCGTGCACCGGGCGCCCGAGCGAAGCAGCCACCAGACCGGCAATCAGGTTGGCGTGGCTCAGCATCGCACCCTTTGGCCGTCCGGTGGTGCCGCTGGTGTAGATCAACCAGGCGACGTCCTCCGCAGCCCTGTCGCAAGGCGCTGGCGTCGCCGGGGCGCTTGCCGCGAAGTCGGCGAAAGCGATCTCCTCGGGCCGCGCCGAATCGATCGCGATGCGATGCTCGACGCTCGGCGGGATCCCGGCCTCGCACAGCCGATCGAGATGCACCCGCTCGCCGATCACCGCGCGCGCGCCGCAATCGGCGAGCATCGCCGCCAGCTCGCGGCCGGCGAGCCGGTAGTTCAACAGAACCAGGCACATGCCGGCGCGCGGCACCGCGTAGTAGGCGTCGACCACCGCCGGGTGATTCTCGGCGAGCACGGCGATCCGGTCGCCGGCACCGGCGACGGTCTGCAGCGCGGCGCACAGCCGGTCGACCCGGGCGTCGAGCTCGGCGAACGACCACTGCTCGTCGCCAAACACCAGGGCCGTCTCGGACGGAGCTTCGCGCGCAGCGTTTTCCAGGACCTGATCGAGCAACACGCGGTCAGCTTGCCGGATCCGAGACGGGATGGCTAACTTCGGTGGCCGCGATGAACCGACGCCACGACCCGCATCAGCAACCAACTCGACAGACCGCAATGCCGCGGCGGCGACGGCGCCGGCTCGCCGCGCTCCTGCTGGCGTCGGCGGCGGCCACTGTAATGTCCTGCGCCGGTCGCCGGCCGGACAACCTCTCCACCGCCGGCAGCATGCTGCGGCCGTGCCCGAGCTCGCCCAACTGCGTTTGCAGCGACGACGCCGAGCCGAATCACTGGATCGCGCCGTTCGCCCTGCTGATTCCCCCCGACGAGGCGTGGGTAGTCGCGGTCGAGGTGGTCGAGCAGCTGCCGCGCACCACCATTCTCAGCCGCACCGACCAGTACCTGCACGCCGAGTGCCGCAGCCCGACATGGGGATTCGTCGACGACCTCGAGCTGTCGTTGCGCTCCGGCACCTTCGAAATTGCAGTGCGCTCGTCTTCTCGGATCGGCTACGGCGATATGGGCGTGAATCGCGAACGCGTCGAGACCATCCGCACCGAGCTGGCGCGGCGCGGCGTCACCCGCCTCAACGCGCCTTGATCTCGATCACCTGGTCGGCGTCGGTGTGCTCGAACTTCGCGTCGTCGAAGTCGGGCGGACTCATCAGGCCCATGACGTTGTTGGAGAACCCGTACCCTTCCTTGGGCCCGCGCCAACCGATGTCGAGCTTCTGATTACCATCTTCGTCGTGGAACACCTTGACCGCGTATTCGCCGGGCGGCACCGCAGCGAAGGTCGCCACCGCCTCGCCCGACTCGACCGGCACCGCCGCGGCGAACGTCGTCTGGTCACCGCTCTCGAAGACCTCGCGTGAGTTCGCCACCGAGAACATCGCCGAGCCACCTTCCTTCTCGAGCCCGCTAAAGCGAACCGTCAGGCTGCCCGCCTGCGCCGCCGAAACCGCGGCAACCACGAGCAAGCCGACCTTGGTGACCCCCTTGAAGACCTGATCCAACATCGTGCCCTCCTCGACCGGACGATAGATCACATTCCGAGGCGAACGGCGATGGCAATCGATTCCGCGGCGGGTTACACCGGTGCGGTTGGCCATGGACCTCGAACGATTCAGAGAGCTGCCGATCGTCGGCATCGTCCGCGGACAGGGCTCCGAGCCGGTCGAAGAGCTGATCGAAACGGTCATCGGCGCTGGACTGACCAGTCTCGAGATCACCATGAACACGCCGAACGCCGGAGATCTGATCCGCCGGGCGGCGGCAAGCGCCGGCGGCAGGATGGCGATCGGCGCCGGCACCGTACTCGACACCGAGCAACTCGCCGTCGCGCTCGACGCCGGCGCCAGTTTCATCGTCATGCCGACCCTGGTCCACGAGGTCGTCGAAAGCTGCGCCGAGCGAGGCATCCCGGTCTTCCCCGGAGCTTTGACGCCGCAGGAGATCTCCGATGCCTGGCGGGCCGGGGCGACGATGGTGAAGGTGTTTCCCGCCAAATTCTTCGGTCCGCCCTACTTCCGCGAGATCAAGGGTCCCTTCCACGACATCGAGCTGCTCGCCTGCGGCGGTGTCGACAGCTCCAATCTGGCCGATTTCTTCGCTGCCGGCGCCTCCGCGGTCGCCTTCGGCGGCAGTATTTTCAAGCCGAGCTGGATCGACGGCAGCGGCCTCGACCACGTCGCCGCGGCGATTGCCGAGCTGCTGCAGGCGTATCGACAGCACAGCGGCGACACCTGAGCCAAAAAGCCCCTCGCGGCTGCGGCGAGAAATCGATACCATGCGGGGCCCCCTTGGCGACCGCCATCAGATACTCTAATCGTGCAGGTACGCCCCGGGCTTCGGCCCGACCGATTCAAACCATGGAGCGATCCGATACTCATGCCCGAAGAAACGAAAGAAAACGGACACGGTAGCTGGTTGACCTACCGCCCCGAAATCCGAGTGCTCGACTGCACCGTCCGCGACGGCGGATTGATGAACGACCACCGCTTCACCGACGAGCTGGTGCGCGCCGTCTACGACACCTGCGTCGCCGCCGGTGTCGACTATATGGAGCTCGGCTACAAGAACTCCAAGGACCAGTTTCCCAAGGCCGACTTCGGCCCGTGGAAGCACTGCGACGAAGAGGACATGCGGCGGATCGTCGGCGACAACGACACCGACCTCAAGCTGTCGGCAATCGCCGACGCCGAAAAGTCCGACTACAAGAAAGACATCTTGCCGGCCAAAGACAGCGTCCTCGACCTGATCCGGGTGGCGACCTACATCCACCAGATTCCGGTCGCGTTGGAGATGATCCACGATGCCCATGAGAAGGGCTACGAGACGACGGTCAACGTCATGGCCGTTTCGACCGTGCACGAGAACGACCTCGAAGAAGGACTGCAGGTTCTCTCGGAGTCGCCGGTCGGAACCATCTACCTGGTCGACAGCTTCGGCTCGTTCTACTCGGAAGAGGTGCGCGCCCTGACCAAGCAGTACCTCGACGCGTGCGCGGCATCGGGCAAGGAAGTCGGCATCCACACCCACAACAACCAGCAGCTCGCCTACGCCAACACCATCGAAGCGGTGGTGCAGGGAGCCAACATGCTCGACGCGACCATGGCCGGCCTCGGTCGTGGCGCCGGCAACTGTCCGCTCGAGCTGCTGATCGGATTCCTCAAGAATCCCAAGTACCGCCTGCGGCCGATTCTCGACTGCGTCGAGAACCACATCCTGCCGCTGCGCGAGTCGATGCACTGGGGATTCGACCTGACCTACATGCTGACCGGACTGCTCAACCAGCACCCGCGCGCCGCCATGGGCTACCTCGGCAAGCCCGAGAAAGAGCGCGAGGGCATCGTCAAGTTCTACGACGAGGTGATGGAAGTTTGATCGGGGTACGGGGTACGGGGTACGGCCTACTGGGCCGCACCCCGTCCGCTTGAGACCGTACCCCGTACCCTGTACCCCGTACCCTTATTGCGTAGGCCCCTCCCCCTTACTCTGCCATCCAGTTCGCGTGGAAGCCCAGCGGCATGCGCCGCGGGATTCGTACGCGGGCGACCGGACCGGCTTCGATGTTGCGGGCGTCGAGAACGATCAGCTCGGTCTTCTCGGTGAGGCGGTCGACTCCGACCGTCATCACCCAGCCGTCGTCTTCAGCCGCGCCCGACGGATCGGGCGCGAAGATGTGCTCGCCGACCACCACCGAGTCGCCGTGGGTGTACGTCGTCGCCGCGCCGCTCTCGATGTCGTACTTGACCACCGCGTTGAAGTCGAAGCCGAAGCCCCAGTCGCGCGCCATCGAGTTGTACATGTAGCGATGCCGCCGGCCAGCCAGCGTGTCGTTGATGCGCGGGAACTCACCGGCGCGGTCGTCGGTCTGCTCGCCGCGCACGGTGCCGGCAGCGAGGTCGACTTCCCAGCGATGCGGGTACGGCTCTTCGGTCTGGTTGGGAGCGTCGAACTGCAAACCGCCCGGCATGCGGTCGAAGATCGGCGCGTGGATCACGACCTTGTCGCCGTCCTCGAAGGCGTTGAAGAAATGAACGGCATAGCCGGGGTCGACGTCGAACCAGCGGACGTCGTCGTTGGTGCCGCGCCGCGGCAGGATGCCGATTCGCGTGCCCTTGTCGGGCTCCCAACGCATCCCGGGTTCGCCACGCATCATCGCTTCGACGTCGAAGATCGCCGGTGAGTCGAGAAAGACCGCGTAGTTCTCGGTGATCGTGAAGTCGTGCATCATGATCGGGTTGGGGATCTCGATCACCGCGCTGTGCACCAGGTTCCCGTCGGCATCGGCGACGTGGTAGCGCAGATAGGGCGGAAACGGGCTGTACCCGAAGAACACCATCTCGCCGGTCACCGGATCGATCTTGGGATGCGCGGTCATCGATCCCTCGAGCTTGCCGGCAAAGTCGTACTCGCCGACGGTCTCCAGCTCGCGCGTCATCTCGGTCGGCAGGCTGGCTTCCATCAGCGCGAGGTAACGCCCGGCGTGACGCACGTAGTGCGTGTTGGCGTTGTTCTTCATCATGCCGCCTTCGGCCATCACGTCGTCTTCCGGAATTCGAAACTCCGAAACGCTGCCGTAACAGGCCTGGCCGCGCTTGCGTTCGACCAGCAACCCCTTCGACTGCACCCAGCGATTGCGATAGCGCGCCTTGCCGTCCTCGAAGTACACCGCGTGAATCATGCCGTCGCCGTCGAACGGATGGTACGCGCCGAGCGGCGCGAACTGCGGGTTCGGTCCGTTGCGGGTGAAGATCCCGTTCAGCCCGGCCGGCAGCTCGCCGACCACCTCGAGATCCCGGTCATCGCGCTCGTCCGTCACCGGCGCCATCAGGCCGGCGAGAAACTGGTTTTCGATGGATTTCGCTTCCGCGCCCACGTTGTCCTCCCGTCTCGGCGGCCGCACTACGGCCGTCCGAGCTTCACTAGTGAGTCGTCACTACGGTACGGGACGGAGTATCGGACAACCGCGGTATCGCGTCAAGCGCGAACCGTCGGCGAGCCGTTCCAGGCACACCGCGGGGTCATTCGTCCGGACGGGGGATTGAATCGGCGGGGAGCCCGCCGTAGGCGACCCCTATGAGACGACTGCACAGCAAGCTCGGCTATTTCCTCGGCAGACCCGGCGCCAGCCTGCGCCTATTGGTCGCATGCTCGGCGCTTACGGGCGCGGCACTGGCCCAGGAGGCGGCACTCGACGCCGCCGACCAGGCGACGATCGGCTCGGCGGTGGACGTGCGCTGGACCGGACCGGGCAACCAGTACGACTCGGTCTACGTGATCCTGCCGAGCGCCGGCGACGACGCGAAAGGGATCAACTCGGGCTCGATCACCAGCGGCAAGAATCCGGTGCGCGTGGTCATGCCGGACGATCCGGGCGAGTACGAGCTGCGCTACTGGGATCGCAAAGCCGGCAAGATTCTCGTTCGACGTCCGATCCGCGTCGTCGACGTGCCGACCGAGATCGCCGCCCCCGACGCCGCGCAGATGGGAGCAAAGATAGAGATCGGGTGGCAAGGCCCCGGCAACAGCTACGAGTTCATCGGACTATACGAGAGCGGCGCCGCCGACGACGCCAAGTCGCTGGCCGCGGCGACGGTGCTCGGCCGCAGCCCGATCGTGATGCACCTCCCCGAAACGCCGGGCCAGTTCGAGCTCCGCTACGTGACGCGTCAGAGCAAGCGCGTGCTGGCGCGCCGCCCGCTCGTCATCGAAGGTGTCGAGGCGACGCTCGAAGCCCCCGACACCGCCGACGTCGGCTCGACCATCGAGATCCACTGGACCGGGCCCGGCAACCAGTACGATCAGCTCGCGCTCTACCCGGCCGGCGCCGAGGAAGGCGCGAAACCGGCTCGCAGCGAAGGGATCGTCAGCAAGCGCAACCCGGTGCCGATGCGGCTGCCGGAGCAGGCCGGCGCGTACGAGCTGCGCTACGTCACCCGCAAGAATGGCATCGTTCTGGCGACGCGGCCGATCGCCGTCGGCGGCGTCGACGCGGCACTCGACGCGCCGGAGCGCGCCACCGCCGGCACTCCGATCGACGTCGGCTGGACCGGCCCGGGCAACGACTACGACCTGATCGCACTCTACCCGGAGGGGGCCGAGGACGGCGCCAAGGCCGCCGCAACCGCCACCATCCTGAGCGCAAAGAACCCGGTGCTGCTGAACCTCCCGGATGAGGCGGGTCCCTACGAGCTGCGCTATCGCACCGCGCAGCAGGGCACGGTACTGGCACGGCGCGCCATCACGGTCGAGCCGGGCGGGCGACTCGCCGTGGTTTTCGAGCGCGACGGCGAGATCGTCCAGACGAGCGGCGACGGCGCCGTCGAAATCATCCTCGACGCGTCCGGCAGCATGCTGCAGCGCGAAGACGGAACCCGGCGCATCGAGATCGCCCGCGGCGTCCTCGACGAGCTCGTCCGCGATCAGCTCGACGACCAGCGTCTCTTCGCCCTGCGCGTCTTCGGCCACAAGGAAGCGGGCTCTTGTCGCACCGACATCGAGATCCCCCTCGGCCCGCTCGACCGCGACGCCGCGGCGACCCGCATCGCTTCGGTCAACGCGATGAATCTGGCGAAAACCCCGATCGCAGACTCACTCGCGAAGGTCCCCACCGACCTCGCCGGCGCCGACGGGCCAAAGACGGTCATCTTGATCACCGACGGCGAGGAAACCTGCGAAGGCGACCCGGCGGCGGTGATCCGCGACCTGCGCGCGCGCGGACTCGACGTCCAGGTGTCGATCGTCGGCTTCGCCATCGACGACCCGGAGCTCAAAGAAGACTTCCAGAGCTGGGCCGAGCTCGGCGGCGGACAGTACTTCGACGCGCGCTCGGCGAACGAGCTCACTCGATCGTTGCGCACGGTGATCTCGGGCCCCTTCCGAGTGCTCGACGCCGCCGGCAAGGTCGTCGGCAAAGGAGTCATCGGCGGCGCCGAGATCGTCCTGCCGGCGGGTACCTACAAAGTCGAAACCGTCGGCGGGTCGCCGCAGATCATCGACGACGTGGTCATCAAGCCCGACGAGCTGACCAAAGTCGCGTTCTGAGCGGCGGTTGGGGCTCGGCCTTTCTAGCCGCAGATCGACGCGGATGAACGCAGATGGGTTTTCTGCCGCGCGAATCCCAGGAGTCTGAAGAAAAATCAGCGCACATCTGCGTCGATCTGCGGCTAAAAAAACCTGCCCGACTCTCGCTCAGGAGAAGAAGGTCGCCTCTACCAGGGCCGAGTCGTTGTACTCTTTGAAGTCGACGATCTTGCCGCCGGCGACGCGCCACAGCATGCAGTAGCGATTGTTGTAGGGCGTGCCGGCGGTGGTCTTGGCGCTGCCCTGCGCCTCGATCACGACCCAGTCGCCGGCCTCGAGAAAATTGATCACGTCGAGCGTGATCATCTCCGACAGCCCGGCGGCGACGCGACCGACCAGCTCGATGAACCCGGCCCTGGTCTCGACGGTACCCGACATCGGATGGCCGCCGACCATCCAGAACCGCATATCCTCGGCAAAGAACCCGAGAAACCTCTCGCTGTCGCCGCCGTTGAAAGCATCCAGCGCATCACTGACGATGCGCCCCGCTTCAGTCGTAGTCTCGCGCCCCATGCAACCTCCTATCTCCAGTCAATCGGCCATCAACCCTGTTGCCCCCTCACGACCCAACCGAACCCCAGAAACCCCATCAGCGTTCATCTGCGCAGATCAGTGGCAAAAAAATGAGCCACCCCTGCTCGCCGCAAGCACCACCGCACAGTGAACACCCGCCGCCTCCGGTCGCAATCCGTGTCCCCCGTGTTCACCTGTGGTAAAAATCTCACCCAGCCGTCCATCCCCCATCAACCGGCAGCACAACGCCGTTGACGTAGTCGTTGGTAATCAACGCGTAGGCAGCATCCGCCGTGTTGCCCGGCATCCCCATGCGCCGCAGCGGAGTCGCCGCGATCGCCGATTCGAAGAGCTGTGTCACCCCGGCCTCGTCGAGGTTCGACTCGATGGCCGTGTCGCCGATCAGTCCGGGTGAAAGCACGTTGACGCGAATCCCGCGCGGCGCGAGCTCGACCGCCAGGTTGCGTCCGAGCGCGTTGACCGCACCGCACAGGGCCGTACCGCCGCTGTAGTTCGCCACGTGTGCCATGTCGGCGATCCCCGAGCAGAGCAGAATCGCGCCGCCCTCGCCCATCTTGGGCAACGCGTAGTGACAGCAGCTCATCTGGCCGAAGAAGCGGCCGTCGAAGAGCTCGCGCCAGCGCGCCGGCGGGGTTTCGGCGATGCTGCCGAAGACGGCGCTGCCGGCGCAGGTCACCAGGACGTCGACCCGTTCGACCGTGTCGAAAAGGGCGCG
>JAUIGL010000134.1 GCA_030430165.1 bacterium
CAGCCTCCCTCCTCCTTCTCAACCACGTCCCGCTCATCGAGACCAGATCGGAGTTTCTTCTCCGAATGATCCGGCGGCACGCAGGGGGCCGGGCTAGCCTGAAACTCGGCTACGAGTGCTCGATTTCAGGTGCCCGTCACCGCGCACTCCCGCCACCCCCGTCATTCCGGCGAAAGCCGGAATCCACCCTGACAGCCGCGACGACGAACAAGGTTGGCTACCATCGCTCTGGATCCCGGCTTTCGCCGGGATGACATAGTTGGGGTCGCCCGCGATCGCAGTCGGAGTTTCTCATCCGAATGATCCAGCGGTGCGCCGGGCGACTGGGCTAAGTTGAAGACAAATCACTTGCTCGCACCAAGACGCCAAGTCGCCAAGATTCTCAGGGCAAATCAGAGTCCCCCCGTTTCCCAAGTTCACTCGCGATAAGGTTCTCGCAAAGAAAAGTCAGAATGAAGTACTTCTTGGCGTATTGGCGGCTTGGCGCGAGATCTCTTTTTCTGTTGGGCAAGGACCGGCACTACTCGCCAGTGAACTGCGGCTTGCGCTTCTCTTTGAACGCCCGCGGACCTTCGCGCGCATCCCTGGAGGACATCACCACCGCCGAGACCTCGTCCTCGATCGCCAGGGCCTCGGCCATCGGTCGGCCGCTCGACCGAATCACGCCTTCCTTGATCTTCTGAACCGCCAGGGGACCGTTGGCGGCGAGCTTGCCGGCTAGCTCGCGCGCCTTTGCCATCAACTCCTGCTTCGGAACGACGTAGTTGAGCAGTCCCATCTGCAATGCTTCGCGCGCGGTGAAGGAATCGCCGATCATCAGGATCTCCAACGCCTTGGCGTACGGCACCTGGCGCGGCAGGCGGGTCAGCGAGCCGCCGCCAGGCAGCAGGCCGACCTTCGCCTCCGGCGTGCCGAACACCGCGTGCTCGGCGGCGACGCGAAGGTCGCAGGCGTTGGTGATCTCGGTGCCCCCTCCCAGCGCTTCGCCGTTCACCGCCGCGATCACCGGCTTGTAGAGCTCGAAGCCGCGCAGAATCGCATCGAGGAACTGCTGCAGATTCTCCATCAGCTTGTCGTCCCACTCGTCCTCGGGCTGACGCGCCCCGGTGATCAGCGGCATCGTCCGCTTGAGATCGCCACCGGCGCAAAAGCTTTCGTCGCCGGCGCCGGTGAGGATCGCGACCCGCAGGTCCTTGGTGTCGCGAAACTCGTACCAGGCCTGCGCCAGGCGGACGAGCATCTCGGGACTGAGGGCATTGCGCGCCTCGGGGCGATTCAGAGTCAGGGTCATCACGCCGTCGGCGCGATCGATCAGCAGCGGGCAGGGTTCGGACATGCAGCCTCCTCGGTGGCGAGGAGGGACGATAGTGCGGATGTGGTGTGGGGGGAAGCTGCGGACTATTCGGGTTGAATGTGGGCTTCGCCCTCATCTGTCCGCCCTCTCCCTAACCCTCTCCCGTAGGGAGAGGGGACTCGGCGGGTCAGCCTACCTTCTGACCCTGTGAAACGACGACCCTGCCCGCCTGGACCTGTACGTCGAGTCGGGTCAGGCCGCGCGGCGGCGGGCCCGCCAGGACGGCGCCGGTGTCGGCATCGAATGCCGCGG
Organism: bacterium; assembly: GCA_030430165.1. GTDB lineage: Bacteria > Desulfobacterota > Binatia > HRBIN30 > CADEER01 > CADEER01. The sequence continues at coordinate 1,607 of JAUIGL010000134.1, forward strand.
CGTGGCACGGACACTCGATCGTCCGCTTCTCCTCCGACCACAGGACCGGACACCCCAGATGCGGGCAGGCGCGCTCGAAGGCGCGCAATCCCGTGTCGGTGTGAATCAGCAGTCCGGAACCCTCGCCGCCGGCGAGCTCGAAACCGATCGCCTTGCCGGGCGCCAGATCGGTCGCGCCGTCGATCTCGATCGGAAACCATGCAGCCGACGGCCGCCGCTTGCTGCGCACCAACAAGCGGCTCATCCAATCTCCCGTCACCATCGCGGCGAAGGCAGCGGCCGTCGACCACAGGACCGCGCGCCGAGAGACCACCTTCTCCGGCGCGGCGCTTTTCGTGCTCACAGGATCGCCTCCTCGAGACATTCTTGCGCGGTCGAGTGCGCATCCGCGCCGGCATCGGCGATCTGTACGATGTCGACGCTAAGCGGAGTCACCAGGGCATTGCGGGTGGTAACTTGCTGCCCGCCGAACCAAAAATCCGACACCGCGCGCCCGCGACGCCGCTCGGCAATCTCGTCCGCGGTTCCGTAGTAGAGCGCCTCCGACGGACACACGGTCGCGCACATCGGCTTCAGATCGCGCGAGGTGCGATCGTAGCAGAGGTCGCACTTCATCATCAGGTCACGGCTCGCGTCGTATTTGGGAACACCGAACGGACAGGCGACGACGCAGTTGGTGCAGCCGATGCAGCGCTCCACCATCGCCGTGTGCACGACGCCGTCCTCTCCCTTGCGGATCGCGTGGGTCGGGCAGGCGGTGGCACAGGCAGGGTCGTCGCAGTGCATGCAGACCGTCGGCACCGTCTGCACCGACGTGGCGCTGTCGACCTGATCGAGGTGGATCATCGAGTCGCCCCCGTGGTCGGGACACTCGCTGCACGCCTGGACGCAGGCGCGGCAACCGATGCAGCGCTGCGGGTCGACGAACAGCCGCTTTTCCTCGGCGACGAACCCCAGGGTCGAGGTCAGCATTTCTCGACCCGCACGGCCGACGCCTTGAACTCGGGAATGCCGGCGATCGGATCGAAGGAGCGGTGGGTCAGGCGATTCACCGATTGCGCCCCCGGCCAGTGGTAGGGAACGAACACCGTGTCCGGGCGCAAAGTCGAAACCACGCGCGCGGCGAGATCGATCGAGCCGCGCCTGCTGGTGAGCCGCACGCGGTCGCCGTCGCCGATCTCGAGAGGCTCGGCCAGCTTCGGATGGATCTCGACGTACGGCTCGGGGCACTGATCGACCAGCGGACCGATGCGCCTGGTCTGGTTGCCGGAGAGGAATTGGGAAACCACGCGCCCCGTGGTCAGGTAGGTCGGGTACTCGTCGTCGAGCGGGTCCGCTCCCGGACGATACGCCACCGGATGAAACCGAGCCCGGCCGTCGTCGTGAGCGAAACGGCCGCCCTCGAACAAGCGCGGGGTGCCCGGGTGCTCGGCATCGGGGCACGGCCAGAACACACCCATCTCGCGGTCGATGCGCTCGTAGGTGATCCCCTTGTAGTCCGCCTTGCCGCCCGACGACGCGGCGCGAAGCTCGTCGAAGATCTCGGCCGGGTCGGAGAAGGCAAACTTGTCACGGCCGCCGAGCCGATCGGCGAGGTCGCAGACGATGCGCCAATCGGCGCGCGCTTGACCGGGCGGGTCGACGGCTTTGCGGACGTGAACCACGCGCCCCTCGGCGGTGGTCACCGTGCCTTCGTCCTCCTCCTGCAGCGATCCCGGCAGAATCAGATCCGCATGCCGCGCCGTCTCCGACATGAAGAAGTCGATGGCGACGAAGAAATCCAGCTTCTCGAGCGCCTCGCGGGTGAAGCCGGCGTCGGGCAGCGAGACCAGCGGATTGTAGCAAACCGAAAGCAGGCCGCGCACCGCGCCCTCGTGCGCCAAACCGATGATCTCGGGCGAGGTCGCTCCCTTGCCGGGGAGGTCCTTCTCTTCGATCCCCCAGAACTCGGCGATGTGCTCGCGGTGTTGCGGGTTCTCGATGTCGCGCGCGCCCGGCAGCTGGTTGCACCTCTGGCCGTGCTCGCGCGCCCCCTGCCCGTTGCCCTGTCCGGTGATCGTCGCATAGCCGCAACCCGGCTTGCCGATGCGCCCGCTCGCCAGGACCAGGTTGATGCAGGAGAGAACGTTGTCGACGCCCTTCGTATGGTGCTCGATGCCGCGCGCGTGCAGCAGCATCGACTTCCCGGCATCCATCCACATCCGCGCCGCCTGACGAATCCTGCGCGCGGGGACGCCGACGGTCTGCTCGACCGCTTCGGGGACGTACGACGCCACCGCTTCGCGAACCGCGTCGAAGTCCGCCGTATGCTGCTCGACGAACGCCTGATCGAAGCCACCTTCGTCGATGACCACCTGCAGGATGGCGTTCATCAGAGGTACGTCGGCGCCGGGTTTCACCGGCAGGTAGAGATCGGCGGTGCGGGCGATCGGCGTCAGACGCGGGTCGACGACGATCAGCTTCGCGCCGCGATCGCGTGCCTTCCAGATGTAGTCGGTCGTGATCGGCGAGCACTCCGAAACGTTCGACCCGGTCACCAGAACCAGATCGGTTTCGGCAATGTCGGTCCACGGATTCGCCGCGCGATCGATGCCGAACGCCTTCAGATTGGCGGCGCCGGCGGCGACCATGCACAGCCGCCCGTTGTAATCGATGTGGCGCGTACCCAACGCGACCCGTGCGAACTTGCCCATGAGGTAGGCTTTTTCGTTGGTGAGCGAGGCGCCGGACAACACCGCCACGCTGTCGGCGCCGTGGCGCGACTGAATCTCGCGCAGCTTGCGCGCGGCGTACTCCAATGCCCGATCCCAACTCATCGGCACGAAGCCGTCGTCGGTGCGCAGCAGCGGAGTCGTGATCCGGTCGGGGTGATTGTTCTGCAAGTAGCGCTTGATCCCTTTCGGGCAGAGCTTGCCGGCGTTGAAGGGGAACTCCTCCCACGGCTCTACTCCGACCACTTTCTCGTCGGCCACCAGCAGCTGCACCCCGCACTGCTGCCCGCAGAAGCAACAGTGGGTCTTCACCCGCCGGTCCGGCTCGCCGCGCCCGTCGAAGCCACCGGGTGGCTCGTAGGCGAGATGCGGCCCGTGGCGCCGCAGCATCTCGATCTCGCTCAGAGGTACGATCGCCATCGGGTCCTCAGCACAACGCTCCGCCGAGCGCTCGGTCCTGCATGACGGCGAGCTCGCGGCGGCGACAGGCCGGGCACACGGCGAGACGCGCCGCCAACTCGATCCCGTTCTGTCGCAGCGCCGTCTCAGCCGCGGCAATCTGATTCGCCGTCCCCGGCATCGGCCCGCTGCAGCGCGTACAGCTCGCCACCGGCTCGCGCGCTCGCATCGCCTCGACGCCGAGATGCAGGGGGCGCACGAACAGGTGAAACAACTTCGAGAACGGCAGCGCCAACAGGAGAGCAACGACGCTGACCTCGTGGACCAGGGCGACCAGCGGGAAGGAATCCCTGGCCCATGCGCCGGCTACCGGGAGGGCCAGGCCGCTCACCGAGACCAGCGCCAGGAGCGCCAGCGGAATCACGTGAAACGGCGCCATCGCGCCCGTCGCCTCTGATTGGAGGCGGCGGCGCAACAGCACCGCCGCCCCGCACAGTACCGCGGCAGCAGCGAGGATGAGGGCATGAAACATCGACCAGCCCACAATACCGTCCACGGAAAACGAGATCGTCGGAATCGAAAACACCAGGGCTCGATAGGTCCGCTCGCCGGCGGCCTCGAAACGCAACCAACCGAACACCAGCGGCAAGGTCACGGCGAACCCGACGATCGTACCGAATGCCAGCAGGAGGTGCGCCCGCCACGCCGCGACGCTGCGTCTGCGAATGAACCCCTGGCTGAGGATCTTGCGCCAGACCGCCAGCGCTAGAACCGGCCACTCGCGCGGATTGCGAAGCGCCTTCGACAACGACCACGCGTACTCCGCCGACGCCGGCCGTCGCCAGAAGACCGAGACCCGGTAGACCAGGATCGCCGTCGAGGCCACCACCGCCGCCAAGTAGCCGAGCAGCGCCAGGTCGAGGTGGCGGAAGCCCGCCGAGCCGACGAACACCAGCGCCAGCAACACGACGACCGCCCACGCGGCGTCCTGCGCCGCGGCGACGCGGGCAGTCGACTGAGCGTCGCCGCGCAGTCCGAAGTCCCGACTCGAATGCAGCTCGATCATGAGGCGAGTCGTTCTCGATCCTCGTCGGCCAGGAAGCCGATCAGGCGCTCCCGCAGAGTGTAGTAGTCGGGGTGGCCGAGCACATCGGCCCGCTTGCGCGGACGAGCGAAATCGACCTCGAGGATGTCGCCGACGCGAGCGCGCGGTCCGCTGGTCATCATCACCACCCGATCGGAGAGAAACAGAGCCTCGTCGACGTCGTGCGTGACCATGAGCGCCGTGCGGCGGTCGCGCTGCCACAGACCGAGCAGGACGTCGTGCAGCTCGAGACGGGTCAGCGAGTCGAGCATCCCGAAAGGCTCGTCGAGCAAGAGAACCTTCGGCGCCAGTGAGAACGCCCGCGCGATGCCGACCCGCTGGCGCATGCCACCGGAAAGCTCGCCCGGGCGCTTCTCCATCGAATCGGCCAGGCCGACCACCGAGAGGTAGTACTCGACGATCTGCGAACGCTCCTCCGGTGACGCATGCGGATAGACCTGGTCCACCGCCAGCATCACGTTGTCACGGGCGGTCAGCCACGGCAGCAAACTGGGCGACTGGAACACCATGCCACGGTCCGGCCCCGGACCATCGATCTCCTTGCCGTCGATGACGATGCCACCCGATGAGATCGAATTCAGTCCGGCAACCATCGACAGGACGGTGGACTTGCCGCAGCCCGAGTGGCCGATCAGGCAAACGAACTCACCCTTGCGAATGTCGAGGTTGAAATCCTCGACCGCCACCTGCGGCCCGGATCGGGTCATGTACTCCTTCGACAGGCCGTACAGCTCGAGAAATCCGGCCATCGCTCACCTCACGATCGAAATGCGCGGCGCCGACAAATCGGCGGGCTGCACGTCGGGCAGCGAGACCGGCGCGGTGTAGGTTTGACTGCGCACGCTCGCCGCCGCATCCATCAGGTACTGCGTCACCATGTTGCGCACCTTCTTGAACTCCGGATCGTGGTTGATCGCCTTGCGGTCGCGCGGCCGCTCCAGGCGAACCGGAAACGACGGTCCGAGGGTCGCGCGCGGCCCAGGGCTCAGCGGAATGATTCGATCGGCGAGCAGAATCGCCTCGTCGACGTCGTTGGTGATGAGGAGAACCGTCTTGCGGTCTTCCTCCCAGATGCGCTCGATCTCGTCCTGCAGAGTCGCCCGGGTGAGCGCGTCGAGCGCGCTCAGCGGTTCGTCGAGCAAGAGGATCTTCGGATTGGTCGCCAAGGCGCGCGCCACCGAAACCCGCTGCCGCATGCCTCCCGAAAGCTCGGCCGGGTACTTCTCCATCGCTTCGCCGAGATTGACCATCTCGACGAAGCGTCGAACCTGATTCTCGCGATCGCTCGCCGACCAGTCCGAGAAGATCTCGTCGACCGCCAGAGCGACGTTGTCGCGGACGTTCAGCCAGGGCAGCAGAGAATAGTTCTGGAAGACGATGCCACGATCCGGCCCCGGCCCCTGAACCGGCGCGCCGCCGAGCAGGATGCTCCCGGAGTCTGGTTCGATCAGCCCGCCCATCAGCGATACCAGGGTCGTTTTCCCACTCCCGGAGAAGCCGACGATGGCGACGAACTCGCCCTCGGAGATGCCGAGATTGACGCCGCTCAGGACCTCGGTGCGGTTCCAGGAATCGCCATACGACTTGCTGACCGCCTGCAGCGAGAAGAAGGAATCGTCGACCGCCGGCTGGCTGCCGACGTCATCGAGGATGGCTGCGCTTGCCGTCATGTCGACCTCAAACCGCCGCCGCGTCGTAGCTCACCAGACGCTGCAGGCTGATCATCATGCGGTCGAGGAGAAAACCGATGATTCCGATCGTAGCCACCGCCACCATGATCTGCGCCAGGGTCTGGCTGCTGCCGTTCTGGAACATGTCCCAGACGAATTTTCCGAGCCCCGGGTTCTGCGCCAGCATCTCGGCGGCGATCAGAACCATCCAGCCGACGCCGAGCGAGAGGCGAAGGCCGGTGAAGATCAGCGGCAGAGACGACGGAATCACGATCTTGGTCACGGTGCGCCACCAACTCAGCTTGAGTACACGCGCCACGTTCAGGTAGTCGCGGTCGACGGCGGCCACACCGAGGGCCGTATTGACGAGCGTCGGCCACAGCGAGCACAGGGCGACTGTGACGGCCGAGCTGATGAACGACTTCTCGAACATCGGGTTCTCCGACGTGTACAGCCCGCTGACGAGAATCATGACGATCGGCAGCCAGGCAAGCGGCGAGACCGGCTTGAACACCTGGATCAGCGGATTGACCGCAGCGTAGAAGGTCGGGCTCAGTCCGCACAGAATGCCGACCGGAACCGCCACCAGCGAGGCAATGATGAAGCCGGCGAAGACCGTCTCCAGGCTGGTCCAGATCTGATCGAAGTAGGTCGGCTTTCCCGAGTACTTGCGATCCTTCCAGGGTCGTCCCTGCGCCGCGTACTGCTCCTTCAGCTTCTCCATGCGGACGTAGAACTCGGCCTCCTTCTGTCGCTCCTGCCGGTGCTCCGCGACCAGGTTCTTGGCCTCTTCCCACACGGCGACCGGTCCCGGCACCGCGCCGATGCTGGTTTCGATCGATGCGGCGATCGCCGACCAGGCACAGAGGAAAACCGCAATCGCCACCAGCGGCGTGCCGAAAGTACGGACGATGGTCGCAACCTGCTCCCGCGGGTTCTCGCCTGAGAACAGGCGTATGAATGGTACGAACAAGTCGAGCCCAGCGAACTCGAACCCGCGAATGACACGTGCTCGCGTCGACATCGTTTCTCCTTCCGGTAGCTATGGTTGCGCGGCGGCTCGGGACCGAATCACTTGGCGGAGGCCGTGCGCGAGTCGTCCTTGAGGCCGACGGGGAACTTGGCGAGATACTCGTTCGGTTTGCGGCCGTCGTAGACGACGCCGTCGATGAAGCCGTCGTCCGGCGGCTTGTAGCCGTCGGTTTCCGGCAGATCGGCCGCCGTCAGCTTGCCTTCGGCGATCAGCAGCTCGGCCGCCTTGCGATAGAGGTCGGGGCGGTACACTCGCTTGGCTACGTCGTCATACCACTCGTCCGGCTTGCCTTCGGGGATCTGTCCCCAGCGCCGCATCTGGGTGAGAAACCACACCGCGTCGCTGTAGAACGGATAGGTCGCGTGGTGCCGGAAGAATACGTTGAAGTCCGGCATCTCGCGCTTGTCGCCCTTCTCGAACTCGAAGGTCCCGGTCATGCTGTTGGCGATGACCTCCGCGTCGGCGCCGACGTACTCGCTGCGGGCGAGGATCTCGACCGCCTCGACGCGATTCTCCGGTGTCGCGTCGAGCCACTTGCCGGCGCGGATCAGCGCCTTGACCATGGCGAGAGTCGTGTTGGGATTGGCCTCGGCCCACTCCTTGGTGATTCCGAAAACCTTCTCCGGGTTGTTCTTCCAGATCTCGTAGTTGGTGACGACCGGCACCCCGATACCGCGAAAAACCGCCTGCTGATTCCACGGCTCGCCGACGCAGTACCCTTGAATGGTCCCCTGCTCGAGGGTCGCCGGCATCTGCGGCGGCGGCGTGACCGAAATCAGGACGTCTGCGTCGGTGGTCCCGGTGGTGTCGCCGCCGGTGTAGAAACCGGGACTGATCCCGGCCGCGGCCAGCCAGTAGCGCAGCTCGTAGTTGTGGGTCGACACCGGGAACACCATCCCCATACGCAGCGGGTCGCCGAGCTCCTTGCGCTCCTCGACCACCGGCTTCAGGGACTCCGCCGTGATCGGGTGCGGCGGCTTGTCGACCGCCAAGGCGGGGTCGTTCTCCTTCATCAGCGCCCAGATGTCGTTGGAGACGGTGATCCCGTTTCCGTTCAGATCGAGGCTGAACGGAGTGATGACGTGCGCCTGGGTGCCGATGCCGATGGTCGCGCCGATCGGCTGCCCGGCCAGCATGTGCGCACCGTCGAGCTCGCCGCTGATCACCCGGTCGAGGAGGATCTTCCAGTTCGCCTGCGCTTCCAGCGTGACGAACAAGCCCTCTTCCTCGAAGTAGCCTTTCTCCTTGGCGATGACGATGGCGGCACAATCGGTCAGCTTGATGAACCCGAACTTGAGCTCGTCTTTCTCGACGAGCAGCATTTCCGCACCCGCCCGCGGCGACAGCAGCGCCGCCAACCCCGCCGCAATCAGAATGAAACCGACGCGGGCCCGCACCGACAACCGATCTTTGTTCACTTGCTCGTTCCCTGCCTTCCGTTCGTTGGCATCCAACCTGCTTATGACCTTCATCCAGAAAACGGATCCGCGGTCGCGAACCAGTCGTGGTGATACATCGCAATAGCGATGCCACTCGTTTTTTCGCGATCTTGGGTCCCGCGAAGCACGGAAAAGATACGCAGCTCTGAGAAGAATCGAGGGTCGACCCTGCTCACGCATTCGGCATCGCTGCCCAACAAATGAACATCGACGACGTCGGTCCTCGATCAGAGTTTGCGAAGGGATCGATAG
>JAUIGL010000135.1 GCA_030430165.1 bacterium
TGATCGGCTTCGCCTTTCGCGAGGACGCGCTGGAACAGATCGTCGGCCCGCTCGGCGACGAGTTCGACGCCCCCGGGCAGTCGCTCGAAGAAGTCGGCGATGGCGTCTACGAAGCGCCCGGCTCGATCTCGCTACCGGAGATCTTCGACCGCTTGGAGTTCGCCATCGACCCGGCGGAGACCGAGGACGAGGAGACCCTCGGCGGACACGTGACCGCGCGTCTCGATCGCCTGCCGCAACAAGGCGACACGGTTCTCGTCGGGCCGTTTCTCGTCACGGTGCTCGAGGTCGGCAACCGCCGGGTCGAGCGAGTGCGGATCGAAACCGCGCCGCAGGAGCAGGAGCAGGAGTGAGCCACAGACGCCCCTGGCAAGCGGCTACTGCTCGAGCAGGGGCGCGAGCGCGACCAGGGCGGCGTCGACCGCCGCGGCGTCGAGCCCGGCGTCGAGGACCGGAGCGAGCGGGTCGCCGTCGCGCCGCAGCCGCTGCACCGCCGTACGGATGGTGAAGCGCTGCGGACGCAGCCGCGCCGTCACCTGGCTCCATCGCAGGGGCATCGACACCGGGGCGCCGTCGATCGGGCGCGCGCAGAGCGGGGCCGCGATGGTCTTGCCGAAGCCGTTCTGCAGGAAGTCGATGTAGACGCGGTCGCCGCGCTGTCGCAGCGGCCGGGCGACGGTCGCCAGATCGGGGTGTCGCTGCGCCACGGCGCGGGCGATCACTTCGGCGAACATCTTCGCTTGGTCGTGAGTCAAGTCGCCGGCGAGGGGCAGCAGTACATGGAGTCCGGATTGCCCCGAGGTCTTGACGAAGTTGGGGACGCCGATCGAATCGAGCAGCCGGTGGATGTGGCGGGCGACCTCGACCACCGCCGTGAAGTCGGCACCCTTCGGGTCGAGGTCGAGGATGGTCCACGTCGGGTGCGACAGGTCCGGTTGTCGTGAGCTCCACAAGTGAAGCGGAATGCTGCCGAGGTTGGCCACGTAGAGGAGGGAGCGAAGGTCGTTGCAGACCAGCAGGTCGTTGTCCTCGACGCGCGCCGTGGTCAGCCACTCGGGAATGAACTCGGGCGCATTGCGTTGGAAGAAGCTCTTGCCGTCGATGCCGTCCGGGTAGCGGGTCATCACCAGCGGCCGCCCCCGCAGGTAGGGCCCGATGAACGGCCAGACTGCTTCGTAGTAAGCGAGCAGGTCGCCTTTGGTGTAGCCGTCGCGCGGCCAGAAGATCTTGTCCAGGTTGGTGGCCGACGCGGCTGCCTCGCCGTCCTCGGCGGCGGGCGGATCCGACTCTTCGAGGCTCGACGGCGCGCCGCACGCGCGCCAGTCGCGATCCTCGACCAAGCCTTCGAACACCGGCTGGCGCAGCGCGCCGCGGCTGGTCACTTCGGTGTAACGGATCCGCGCCACCAGCTCGGGCTCGGCAAAGCTCGCCCGCTTCGGCAGCTCGAGGTCTCCCGCAGAAAACCTGGGCGCGTCGGCGGGGCGCAACCGCGCCAGCAGGGCCTCGGCGGTCGATTCGTCGATGCCGCTGCCGGCGCTGCCGGCGTAGCGGAGCTCGCCCGAGACGTGCCAGCCGAGCAGCAGCGAACCGAGAGCTCTGCCGTCGCGGCCGGACTGCCAGCCGACGACGACCAGCTCGCCGAGCCGCGGGATCTTGATCTTGAGCCAGCTGTCGACGCGGCGTCCGCTGAGGTAGATCGAATCCGCGCGCTTGGCGATGATCCCCTCCAGATTGCGCTCTCGCGCCGCCTCGTAGAACTTCTCTCCGGCGCCTTCGATGTGGTCCGCGTACCGCACCGGCCCGAGCGGGGGCAGCAGCTCCCGCAACAGCCGTTTGCGCTCGATCAGGGGCAGATGCCGCAGATCGAAGCCGGACAGGTGAAGCAGGTCGAAGGCGTACATCACCAGCGTGATCGCCGCCGCTTGCGGCGCACCGGTCGCACGCTGTTGCAGCCGCTCGAACGAACCGGCGCCGCTGTCGTCGGCGGCGATGATTTCGCCGTCGATGGCGAAGGAATCGGCGGGGAGGTGCTTGCTGACCAGGTGAATCTCCGGAAAGCGATGGCGAAAGTCGTGGCCGCGCCGCGAATGGAGGAAGCGATCACCGGCCTCGTCGCGGCCGACGATCGCGCGGTAGCCGTCGTATTTGACCTCGTAGACCCAGTCGGGATCGGAGAAGGGGTGCTGCCTTTGCCCGGCCAGCATCGGACGCAGCTTGGCGATCGACTCCGTTTCGGGGCGTCCGCCGGCGGCAGCGGCCAGTGACCGCAGCTTCGATTCGACGGGCGAGGGATCCACGCGCTGGCCGAGGTCGAGTCCGGAGACGACCGAGTACGGTGCCTCGGTGACCACGTCGGCCGAGCTGGCAAACGCATCCGCCTTCTTGCACAAGAGCCACTCTCTGCCGGTCTCGCCCTTCTTGATGCGAACCAGCGCCCAGCGTCCGCGCAGCTTGTGCCCGTACAGCTCGAGGTCGAGCTTGCCGCGCGCCAGGCCCTCACTGGCGGGCACGCCGTCGTAGTTTCGATAGGATCCGCGGTCCCAGAGGATCATCGGTCCGGCGCCGTAGTTGCCGGAGGGGATGACCCCCTCGAAGTCGCAATAGTCGAGCGGGTGATCCTCGGTTTGCACGGCCAACCGCTTCTCGTTCGGATCGCTCGACGGGCCCTTGGGTACAGCCCAGCTCACCAGAACCCCGTCGATCGCCAGCCGGAGGTCCCAGTGAAGGCTCCGCGCGCCGTGCTGCTGAACCACGAAAGCACCCGAATAATATAGGGAATCGGTCAGCCCGAAGGGCTCGGGAGTGGCCCCGGACTGGCGCTTTTCGTAGTAGGCGTCGAGCGAGCGAGGCGGCACTTTATCTCACAAAATCCTTCCGCTGGTCGCGGTCGGGTGCTATGGTCTTCGACCAATCGAAGTGGCCAAGGGGAGTTAGCATGGCTCCACGCGCGATCTCCAGCGGGACGATCAGCTTCGGGCTGGTGTCGGTTCCGGTCAAGCTGTTTTCCGGTACGCAATCCAAGACCCTGAGCTTCAACATGCTGCACGAGGCCGACAAGGCCCGGGTCAAGCAGCAGTTGGTGTGCTCGGCATGCGGCGAAGTGGTCGAGCGCTCGGCTACGGTCCGCGGCTTCGAGTACAGCAAGGGGCAGTACGTCGTCCTCACCCAGGACGAAATCAAGGCGCTCGACTCGCAGTCGGACCAGTCGATCGAGATCGAAGAGTTCGTGCCGATCTCCGAGGTCGACCCGATCCACTTCGACAAAGCGTACCTGCTCGGCCCCGACAAAGGCGGGCAGAAGGCCTACCGCCTGCTCGCCGAGGCGATGAAGAAGGCGGGCAAGGGGGCGGTGGCGCGTTTTTCGAGCCGCGGCAAACAGCAGCTCGTCCTGCTGCGCGAAGCGCTCGGCGGCATCATGATGCATTCGCTGTTCTACGCCGACGAGGTGCGCGACTTCAGCGAGGTGCCGCACGGCGAGGAGGTGACTCCCAAGAGCGGCGAGCTGGACCTCGCGGTGCAGCTGATCGGCCAGCTGGCGAGCGATTCCTTCGACGCGGCCAAATACGAGGACGAGTATCGGCTTCGCGCGATGCAGCTGATCGAGCAGAAAGTGGCGGGCCAGGAGATCACCGCGGCTCCCGGCGAGGCTCCCAAGGGGCAGATCATCGATCTCATGGAGGCGCTCAAGGCGAGCCTCGGCGAGACCGCCCAGGGCAAGCCGGCGACGGCGCAACGCAAGCCGCCGCGCAAGAAGAGGGCGGCCGCCGCCAAATCGAAGGCGAGCAACGAATAGAGCCTGTGTCGGCGCGCCGACGGCGGGCCTTGGGATTGGACTTTTTCGCAGATTTCGCTAGACACAGAGCGTGTGTCGGCGGACGCGGTGTCCGCTCGTTGCGTTGGAGGTAGGGATGTCCCTCAGGGGCGAGGGTTCTGGGGTCACCGCTGCGGGAGAGGCTGTTGGGCTCGGCACTGCGCGCTATCGCACGATCGACGTCGCTCGCATTCTCGGCGTGAGCGCGGATCGGGTGCGCCGCATGGTGTACGCCGGCCACTGCGTTCCCAGTCGCGCCGGCAGGGCGTATCGCTTCGGCTTCCAGGACCTGGTCCTACTGCGCACAGCGCACGGATTGTTGAGCTCGGAGATCCCGCCGCGCCGTATCAACCGAGCGCTGCGCGAGCTCAAGAAACAGCTCCCCGACAACCGACCTCTGTCCGGGGTTCGCATCTACGCCGAGTCGGGCCAGGTGGTGGTGCGCGACCGCGACCGCGTGTGGCAACCGGAAAGCGGGCAGCAGGTTTTCTTCTTCGGCTTCGACGAGCTCGCCGCCGAAGGGGACAAGGTCGTCGCAGCGCGCGAGGCGCGGCCGGCGCGCAGCGTCAACGAGAACGCGAGCGACTGGTTCGACTACGGGTTGTCGATCGAGCAGGACGACCCCAATGGCGCGCGCAAGGCATACGAGCGAGCGCTCGAGCTCGACGCCGACATGGTCGATGCCTACATCAACCTCGGACGCCTGGTGCACGAAGGCGGCGACCCGGTCGGCGCCTCGGAGTTCTATCGCGAGGCGTTGGTCCGCTACCCGGACGACGCGGTCACCCACTACAACCTGGCGGTCGCGTCGGAGGACGTCAAAGATCTGCCGTCGGCACGCGCCCACTACGAGCGCGCCGTCGACATCAACCCGAGCTTCGCCGACGCCCACTTCAACCTGGGCCGGCTGCTCGAGCGCATGGGCGAGCCCGAAGCCGCCCTGCAGCACCTGCTCGCCTACCGACGGTTGTCCGATCAGCTCTGATCGACTGGTTCGCGCCGGAGCTGGACGTACTCCGACACCAGATAGGCGCACGTGTGGCCGATGAATCGGCCGATGTCCTCGCGGATGATCGCTTCGCCGCTGGCGCTGTCGAACATGTCGGTACGCAGACTCTCGAGGCTGGAGAAGTAGAGCTCGCTGATTCCGTCCCATTCGAGCTCTTCCGCGTCGGTTTCGCCGGTCGGCTCGACGACGTTGGCGACGTAGCGGAGCAAGCCTGGGTGATGGCGCAGGGCAAGCGGGCGGTGCCGCTCGAGCCAGTGGTCGACGAACTGCGCATGGCTCAGCCCCGGCTGACGGCGGATCGGACAGATCATCTTGAGGACGCCGTGGCGAGCGCCGAGCGGCGCCGGCTGCGCCAGCTCGCGGTGCACGACCGCGCGGGTGGCGTAGGCAGCGGCGCCTCCCATGAAGCGGGCGACGTCGCGGCCGATGATGCGCTCGCCCTCGGGCGAGTCGTACAGGCGCTCGCGGTAGTCATCCCACGAATCGAAGGATAGCTCGGCGATACTGTCGAGCTCGGGCTCCCCAGACGGCGTGTGCTCGACGATGTTGACGACGTACTCGCGCATCGTCGGGTGGTGGCGCAGCGCCAGCGGGACGTGATCGCGCAACACCATCTCGGCATAGGCGGCGTGGGTGATGTCCGGTCGCCGCCGGCAAAAAAAGATCATCTTGACCATGCTACGTCCTCGTCCGCCGGTGGGGTCGCAGTCAAGCCGCCCAGCCGCGCGCCGCGACCCACGCCGCGACCACCACGACGACCGCCGCCACACCCGTTGCTCGATCGGCGACCGGTTGCAACGGCGCGCTGCGCAGCGTGGTGAAGGCGGTGCCGAGGACGAGACCGAGGAGCAGGCCCAGCAGGTGCGCGACCACGTCGGTGGTCGGCGCCGCGCCGAGCATTGCCAGGATCGCCACTGCCGCTCCAATCGGGCGCAAACGACGCCAGACGGGACGCCGGCCGCCCTGCAGGCGCAGCGCCGTGAGTACCCCGAGGCTCGCAAAGACCGCCGTGGAGGCGCCGATCCCCGTGTAGCCGGGCGTGCGCACGAGCACGTTGACCAGGTTGGCCGCGCCGCCGGCGGCCAGGGTGAGGGCGATTGCGCTGCCGCCGCCGAGAAGGCGGGAGAGTGGAACCAGGAACAGCGCGCCGGCGGCGGCGTTGGAGAGAACGTGGCCGAGATCGGCGTGCAAGGTGAGGGCGGTAATGCAGCGCCAGAGCTCACCGTCACGGATCGCGCGCGCCTGTGCTGCGCCGGCGGTGAACCAGGCGGAGTGGGATGAAACCGGTCCGGTGACCCAGAAGAAGGCGAGAATTGCGGCGGCCGCCAGCCAAGCGGCAGTCGCGCTTCCAACCGACTGGTCCCACGCTCCCGGCCGCGCCTGGCGGTGCTCGCGATCGTACTCCACCAGAGCCGTCAGAGCCGAGTCGGCATCCGCCGAATCGACACCGATGGTGTGCCGTCCGCCGTGCGACGCGACCTCGTGATCGATGCCGAGGGCGGTGAGCACCAACGACCATTCGTCGGCGAGTGGGCGGCTACGGGTCGTGCGGACGATCGTCGGTGCCATCGCGACGAGTTTTGCACGCCGAGCAGGGCACGGCGAAACGCTGGAATTCGGTTGACAGAACGCGCTAGCCCGGCCAGGGTCTGCGCGTGCGAGCTACGCGGTGTATCTCTCTCTGTCTCTTTATTATCGGGGTGGCCCACCCCGCGCTGGCAGCCGTGCTCAACGTTCCAGCGAGCTTCACGACGATCCAAGCGGCGCTCGATGCCGCCGGTCCGGGCGACACCGTCGAGGTCTGCGAAGCCGGGGGGCCGTACTTCGAGAAGATCACTTTTCCCGCGAGTGGATCGCTGGTCGGCGGTTTCATCAGTCTACGCGCATGTGCCGGGGAGCGCCCGGTGCTGGACGGCACCGCTGTCGCGGGATCCGACATGGTGCGAATCGAGAACCGCAGCTTCGTGCGCATCGAGGGATTCGAGATTCGCAACAACCTCGGCGTCAACGACGGCTCGGGGGTGCGGGTCATCGGCGCCGGCAGCCATATCGAGATCCTCGACAACCAGATCCACGACATGCGCGGCCAGCACGCGATGGGCATCACGGTCTACGGCACCGAGCCGCAGCCGATCTCCGACCTGCTGATCGACGGCAACGAGATCTACGACTGCGAGCCGTTCAGCAGCGAGGCGCTGGTGGTCAACGCCAACGTCACCGACTTCGTCGTCAGCAATAATCTGGTGCGCGACGTGAACAACATCGGCATCGACTTCATCGGCGGGGAGACGGACATCAACCCTGACCCGTCACTGGTCGCCCGCAACGGAGTTTGCAGCGGCAATACGGTTCTGCGGGCACGCGCCCCGGGGGAAGGGTATGCTGGCGGGATCTATGTCGACGGCGGCCGCGACCTGGTGATCGAGCGCAACCGGGTCGCCGAATGTGACCTCGGTATCGAGATCGGCGCCGAGAATGCCGGTACGGTCACCACCAACGTTCTCGTGCGCGATAACTTCGTCCATGCCAACGAGAAGGTCGGCATCGTCTTCGGCGGCTATAGCGCCGGAGTTGGCCGGGTTCGCGAGTCGGCCATCACCAACAATACGACCTACGGCAACGACACCCTCGGGGTCGGCTTCGGTGAGCTGTGGATCCAGTATGCCGACAACAACCAGGTGAGGAACAATCTCTTCGTCGGCAGTGGCGCGGTTCCGCTGACCTACTCCGAGACGGGCAACAGCGCCAACACACTCGACTACAATCTCTGGCACGTCACCGGCGGAGCGGCCGAATGGGTGTGGCGCAACGTCTCGTATGCGAGCTACGGCGCTTTTCAGGCTGGCTCGGGAAGCGACGCGAACGGGCTGATGGCCGACCCGTTGTTGGTCGACCCGGCAAACGGGGATCTGCATCTGGAGCCTGGATCGCCGGCGATCAATCGCGGCGATCCGGCCTTCGCCGTTGCCGCCGGCGAGCTCGACTTCGACTCGGGGGAACGCCTGAACGGGGCACGTGTCGACATCGGCGCCGACGAGACCACGGTGTGCGGTGACGACGTCGTCCAGGCCGGAGAGGAATGCGACGACGGCAACCTGGTCGACGGCGACGGCTGTGACTCCAATTGTACCGCGACCGGCTGCGGCAACGGCGTCGTCACCGCTGGTGAGCAGTGCGACGACGGCAATGCCGCGGCTGGCGACTGCTGCGGCGCAGCGTGCCAGCTCGAGCCGCTCGGCAGCGCCTGTAGCGACGGTGACGCGTGCTCGAACGCGGACCAGTGCGACAGCTCCGGAGCGTGCATCGGCACGGCAGCGCCGGCGCTGGTCTGCAAGGGCAGCATTGCTGCGGGCCGCTCCAAGTTGGTTCTCAAGGACAAAACCAACGACCGCGGCGACCGCGTCCTGTTCGGCCTCACCCGCGGTGAGGCGACCTCGCCGGCGGAGCTCGGCGAGCCGGACGACACCACCGACTACGACCTCTGCATCTATGCCGGAGGGGAATCGATTCTAGCGATGCCACTACCGGCTGGCGCCGAGTGGGCCGTGACTGGCTCGGGCTATCGATACCGCGACCCGGAGCGGTCCCCCGGAGGCGCGCAAGCCGCCAAGCTCAAGGCGGCAGACCAGGGCAGGTCGGTATTCAAGGTTAAGGGGAAGGGCGAGAATCTGGCAATGCCGTCTCTCGGGCTGGCGCTGCCCGTCGTCGCGCAACTGCGCAATCGCGATGGCGCCTGCTGGGGCGCTAGCTTCAGCAGCCCCAAGCGCAACGACGACACGCTCTTCAAGGCGAAGAGCGACTGAGCGCCGCTCAGGCGGCGCCGAAGATTCGCCTGGCGGAGGCGCGCAGGTACTCGCGATGCAAGGTCTGGATGTGCGAGACCGAGATCTCCTTTGGACACACGGCTTCGCACTCGCCCTCGTTGGAGCAGGGGCCGAAGCCTTCCTTCTCCATCTGCTCGACCATCGCCAGCACGCGCCGGTCTCGCTCGGGCTGTCCCTGCGGTAGCAGGCTGAACTGGGTGACCTTGGCGCCGACGAAGAGCGAAGCCGACGCATTCTTGCAGGCGGCGACACAGGCACCGCAGCCGATGCAGGTGGCAGCGTCCATCGCCAGGTCGGCGGCTTCCTTGGGAATCAGGTGCTCGTTGGCGTCGACGGCGCTACCGGCGTCGATCGAGACGTAGCCGCCGGCCGCCTGGATCCGGTCGAACGAGCTGCGATCGACCACCAGGTCCTTGACGACCGGAAAAGCCCCGGCGCGCCAGGGCTCGACCGTAATCGTGTCGCCGTCGCTGAAGTGACGCATGAAGAGCTGGCAGACCGTCGTCGCGCTCTGCGGTCCGTGGGCAACGCCGCCGACGACGAGGCTGCAGGATCCGCAGATGCCCTCGCGACAGTCCGAGTCGAAAGCGATCGGGTCATCGCCGCGCTTGATGATCTCGTCGTTGACGACATCGAGCAGCTCGAGGAAGGACATATCCGGCGAGACGTTGCGCGCCGTGTACTCGACCAGCTTGCCTTCGCTGTCGGGCTTGGGCTGGCGCCAGACGCGGAGCTTGAGTGTCATCGTCTCCATCGGCTCACCTCTACTTGTAGCTGCGCTGCTTCACCTCGACGAAGTCGAAGGTGAGAGGCTCTTTGTGGAGAACCGGCTCTTCGTCCGGCCCCTTGTATTCCCAAGCGGCGACGTAGGAATAGGTGTCGTCGTCGCGCTTCGCTTCGCCCTCTTCGGTCTGGCTTTCCTCGCGGAAGTGGCCGCCGCAGGACTCGCCGCGGTGTAGGGCATCGCGGATCAGGAGCTCGCCGAACTCGAAGTAGTCGGCGACGCGGAGCGCGTGCTCCAGGTTCTTGTTGAAGTCTTCGGCCTGGCCGACGACTTTGACGTCGCTCCAGAACTCGTCGCGCAGCGCGCGGATCTCGCCGAGCGCCTCCTCGAGGCCTTCCTTGGTGCGCGACATGCCGACCTTGTTCCACATGATCTTGCCGAGATCGCGATGGAACTCGAGCACGGTGCGCGTGCCGTCGATGGCGAGCAGCTTGGCAACCCGATCGGAGACCGCCTTTTCTGCCTCGTCGAACGCAGGGTGGTCGGTGTCCACCGGCTCGGTCTTGGCGTTGGCGAGATAGTTGGCGACCGTGTACGGGGCGATGAAGTAGCCGTCGGCGAGGCCCTGCATCAGGGCGCTGGCGCCGAGACGGTTGGCTCCGTGGTCGGAGAAGTTCGCCTCACCGAGGACGTGCAGGCCGGGGATGTTGCTCATCAGGTTGTAATCGACCCACAGGCCGCCCATCACGTAGTGCACGGCCGGGTAGATCCGCATCGCCTTCTCGACGTAGACGTCGTCGCCGGTGATGCGCTCGTACATCTGGAA
>JAUIGL010000136.1 GCA_030430165.1 bacterium
AGGTCGAGCTGCGACCCGCCCGACGTCTGACCCCCCTGAAGTCCCCCCTTGGCAAGGGGGGACGAGCTCGGGTTCGATCAGCAGACTGTCAGCGACGCCTCCGCAAGATCCCGCTCCTCGCCATGCAGGAGGCCGGGGGGAGGTCGAGCTGCGATCCGCCCGAAGTCCCCCCCTTGGATCGGGGGACGAGCTCGGGTTCGGGCGGCACGGCTGGGCGACATGCGACATGACTGGTGTTCCCGCATAGGGGGTTACAAGGAGACTATCTCAGCGGTCTACATAGCGACGCAATATTGCCGGGTTGTTTCCGTCGATACGTGGATGACGATAACGGCATTGTAAATGTGGCAATGCCGAAAGAGAGGTAGAGGTAGCCGCGCGTGTATGGCTGGCACCGGCGTCATGAATCAGACGATTTTTGCTGACTGGCAAAAATATGTGTTGCGACGAAGGTCGTAGAAAGTTAATTTTTCGTCGCTCGATTGGAGGAGGACAAGGCGTGAGCGGTTCGATGGAAAATTTCGTAATCAAGGGGTCTCACCCCGTCATGGAGAAGATCCTCCAAGTCGCCCAACGGGTCGCTACTGCCGACTCGACGGTCATGATCCAGGGGGAAAGCGGCACCGGGAAGGAGCTGATCGCGCGTTACCTTCACGCGCACAGTCGCCGGGCCAATCAGCCGTTCATCGCGGTGAACTGCGGTGCGATTCCTCCCGATCTCCTCGAGTCCGAAATGTTCGGCCACGAGCGAGGCGCGTTTACCGGCGCCGTCGGCGCGCGCATGGGCATGTTTCAGCTGGCCAGCGGCGGCACGATCTTTCTCGACGAAATCGGCGAGATGACGGCCCAGCTTCAGGTCAAGCTGCTACGCGTTCTGCAGGAGCGGGAGATCCGGCCGGTCGGCGCCGATCGCAACGTCAAGGTCGACGTGCGCGTGGTCGCCGCCACCAACCGTGACCTCGCTGCCGAGGTGGAGAAGGGCCGCTTCCGCGAGGACCTGTACTACCGACTGCAGGTGATCCCAATTCTGCTGCCTCCGCTGCGCGAGCGCCGCTCGGACATCCCGGTTCTGGTGCAGCACTTCCTCGACAAGTACAACGCCAAGCACGAGACGCGGCGCTGCACCATCGCCGACGATGCGATGGTGCACCTGTGGGAATACGACTGGCCGGGCAACGTTCGCGAGCTGGAGAACCTGATCGAGCGACTGGTGGTGCTCAGCGAAGACGGCTTGGTGCAGGTCGACAACCTGCCTCCAAACATTAGGTCTTTCATTTCCGAGAAGAAGATTCCGCGACCCTCGCTGACCGAGGAGGGTATCGACCTCAACAAGGCGGTCGAGGAGTTCGAGTATCGGCTGATCGACGAGGCGCTGCGGCGGACCAAAGGCAACAAGCAGGCGGCCGCAAGGCTGCTGGGTCTCAAGCGGACGACTCTGGTCGCCAAGCTGCGACGCAAAGGAACCGGCGCCCATCAGGGCGAAGGCTACCTCATCTGAGGATTGACGAGCATGAGTGAGAACAACGGCAATCGAAGCACTGCGCGGGTTCTGATCGTCGACGACGACATGAACACGCTGGAGATCCTGCGCCGCTGGCTGGCCAAGGAAGGGTATTCGACGGTCAGCGCCGGTGATGGCCAGGCCTGTCTCGACGCGCTCGAGAAAGAGCGCTTCGACATCGTGCTGCTCGACGTGATGATGCCCGGGGTCGACGGCCTCCAGGTGTGCGAGCGGATGCGGGAGAACGCCGAGTGGCGCAAGATTCCGGTGCTGCTGCTCACCGCGAAAGACGACATCGAGACGCGTACCCGCGGCATGGCGCTCGGCGTCAGCGAGTATCTGACCAAGCCGATCAACAAGCAGGACCTGTTTGCCCGATTGCGGGCCCAGGCGCACACCCTGGAGCTCGACCGACAGATCGATCGTACCGCTGCCGCGGTCGCCGACCTGCCCGACGATTGACCTAGCTTCCGCTGCCCGGCATGGAGAACCCATGCCGGGGCAGCGCGACCCGCTCGGCTCCATCCGTATCGTACTGGTGCGCCCGCAGGGCGCGGCCAACATCGGCGCGGTGGCGCGGGCGATGAAGAATCTCGGCGTCCGCGAGCTGGCGCTGGTCGGCACCTCGCAGCGGCGTTTGGAGTCGGCGAAGCGCACGGCGGTGCACGCCGCCGACGTTCTCGACGGCGCGCTGCGGCCCCGCTCGTTGGAGGAGGCGGTTGCCGATTGTACCTTGGTGGTCGGTACCAGCGGGCAGGGCGGGATGTATCGCGACGCCCCTGAGGTTCCCGAAGAGATCGCCCCGGACCTGCTCGCAGCGGCGGAGCGGGGGCGGGTGGCGGTGGTCTTCGGCCCCGAGCACCACGGTCTCACGCGCGAGGATCTGCGTTGCTGCGCCCGCCTGGTGTGCATCGAAACGGCCGAGGACTATACCTCGCTCAATCTGGCTCAGGCGGTCCTGGTCGTTTGCTACGAGTTGCGGCGGCAGTCGCGCAGCCGTGACGGTGCGGGCGGACGCGCAGCGGCTGCGGCGGTGGATCTCGACCGGCTCGAGCAGAAGATGCGGCGCGCGATGCTGGAGATGGGATTCCTCAACCCGCAGAACCCGGATCGGATCCTGTTCGTCCTGCGACGCATGGTGGGGCGGGCGGTCGTGCGTCCGCTCGAGGCGCGGGTGTTGCTGGCGCTGGCGGGACAGATGGAATGGTGCGCGCGCGCGGCGACGGCGGCGCGGCGCGCGGGAATTCTCGCACCGCGAGCGGACCAGGGGGGTGCGGACGACCGATAAGATCGCCGGAAACCGGATCGATCTCGGTCGCCAGGTTCGCGCGTGCCGCGTGAGTCGTACTCGCGTTTCTTGATTGACCAACAATGTCGGCCGTGGGAGTGGAGGAACATGGCGGAGATCATTTCAATCGACGATGTCGCCCGCGCGCGGCGTCAAGCGGTGGAACGGCAAACCCGCGAGCGCTGTATCGAGATCGTCGAGATCAATCTGCGCCTGGCATTGCATCACTTCTCGCACGGCCCCGAAGGCGATCGCCCGGTACGGGCGCGCCAGATGCGACAACTCGCCGAGCTCCTGGAATACATCACCTGATCCGGCTGTGCCGCCCGCAGGGCGGACCGGCATTTGCACGACCCTGGCGGCGCTGTTGTACTGATCGCATGAGCTTGGTGCGCTTGCTGCTGATTGCGGCGCTACTGTCCTCCGGCGCGGCCCGCGCGGAGGTGTCGTACATCAAAGAACGGGAGCTCGGCGCCGACTTCGACCGCATGGCGCAGGAGCGCTTCCCGCTGGTGCGCGATCCCGAGTTCGTCTCCTACGTCGACGAGATCGGCCAGCAGATCGCCGGCAAGCTCGACGACTCGTTCTTCGAGTATCGGTTTTCGGTGCTGCGCGACCGCTCGATCAATGCTTTCGCGGTGCCGGGCGGGTACATCTACGTCAACGTCGGCTTGATCCTGCATGCCAAGAACGACGACGAGGTCGCGGCCGTGCTCGGTCACGAGGTGGCGCACGTCCACGCCCACCACATGGCGCGCCAGCAGGAGAAGACCCAGCTGATCAACTACGCGACGCTGCTCGCGACCCTGGCGGCGGTGATGCAGCCGGAGCTGGCACCGCTGGCGGCGGCGGCCGGGCAGGCGGCGGAGCTGAAGTACCGCCGCGAGTTCGAGCAGGAGGCCGACTACCTCGGCGTGCGCTACCTCAAGGGCACCGGCTACGACCCGCGGGCGATGCTCGACTTCTTCAAGAAGCTGGAGAACCAGACGCGCCTGACCCCGTCGTTCTACCCGCCGTACCTGCGCTCGCACCCGCTGACCGATGAGCGCCTCAATCACCTGGAGGCGGTGCTCGGCGCCAAGCAGTGGGAGAACCACGAGCGGCGCGGCACCAGCCGGCGCCTGCAGCGCCTACAGGCTCTGGCTCGGGCCCGTTACCAGCAGCCACAGCAGGTCCTCGAGGACTATCGACGGGTTCGCGAGGACAATCCCGGCAACCCACAGGCCGACTATCTTTACGGCGTGGTCGCGCTCGAGACACGCCGCTTCGCCGAGGCGCGCGCGGCTCTCGAGAAGGCGCGCGCCGGCGGCGTGGTCGACGCCGACCGCGAGCTCGGGCGGGTGGCGCTGCGCGAGCGCCGTCCCGAGGATGCCGAAGCTCTCTTGTCGGCTTATCTCGAGCGCGAACCGAAAGACGGCATGGCCTGGGTCGAGCTGGCGCGGGCGCGCGAGGCCAACGACAATACCGACGGGGCGATGGCAGCTTACGCCAAAGCCTTCGGCGCCGTGCCCGCCCTCGATCCGGCACACGAGGGCTATGGGCTCCTAGCCGGCCGCGCCGGCGACACCGCTGCAGGTCACTATCACCTCGGTCTAGCCGCGCAGCTGCGCGGCGAGTACCCGCGCGCCCTCGACCACCTCAACAAGGCCCTACCGTCTCTGCCGGAAGGCGACCCCCGCCAGACCCGCGCCACAGCCGAGATCGCAGTTCTGCAAGACTACCTCGAAATCGACGAAGACGAGGAAGAGCCCCTCGATCCCTGATCAGCCTACCCAACCCCAGCCCGAGCCTCAGCCCCAGCCGACGAGGGCACCGAGTCGATCTAGTGAATCCCGGGCCCCATCGCCAACGCACTCGGGTCGATGCCGAGCTGGCGGATGGCGAGCTCCCACACGTCGCCGGTGTCGACGTCGAACAACAGCCGGTGGCTCACCGGCACGGTCAGCCAGGCCGAGTCGGCGAGCTCGCGATCGAGCTGCTTCGGGCCCCAGCCGGCGTAGCCGACCATGAAACGGCAGCGGCACGGCTTCTTGCCGCTGACGACGTCGCAAAGCAGGTCGCGCGAGGCGGAAAGGTAGAGGCCGGGTGCGACCTCGACTGCGTCGCCGTCATCCTCGGTGAGCAGCAGCCAGCCGCGCTCGGGGTCGACCGGGCCGCCGATGCAGACCTCGAGACCGGAATCCTGTTGGATCGGCGGGTCGAAGTCGACGATCTCCGAGGCGAGGGTATCGGTGTTGCGGTTGATCACCAGGCCCATCGCGCCTTCGTCCTGATGCTCGCACAGAAGGACCACAGACTTGTCGAAGTTGGGGTCCCGAAGCTGCGGCATTGCTACCAGCAAGGTGGGCGCCAGGCTCGCTTCTCGTTCGCTCATCGAATCGCTTCCTCCGCTCCAATCACGCGACCACGCAACCCAATTGTTCGCGGGGGCGCCGGGGAAGTCAATGCGGACGAAGAGGGTGCGGGTCAGTTGGACTCGCAGCCGCTCTTGACGGGGTCAGGCCCGAACCCGAATTCCGTCCCCCCTTACCAAGGGGGGACTTCAGGGGGGTCAACCGGAGCGGCGTTGGCCGATGACAGAGGCTCCTTGCGGCGACCTCCCCCTCGCCCCCTCCTTGGTAAGGAAGGGGGATCCTGAAAGCCCTAAGCCTGGTACCGCTGATACTCGCGAACGAAGGACAACGACTCCATCGACGCCATGCGGTCGGGGTAGACGATTCCATCGAGGTGATCGCACTCGTGTTGAATCACACGCGCGTGGAAATCGTCGGCTTCGAAAGTGAGGCGAGCGCCGTCGCGGTCGTGCGCGGTGACCGATACCGAGGTGTAGCGCGGCACGCGTCCGCGCAGGTCGGGAAGACTGAGGCAGCCTTCCCAATCCTCCTCCATCTCTTTGGTGGTCGGCGTGACCACCGGGTTGACGAGAACCGTCAGCGGGATTCCCGGCGCCTCGGGATAACGCGGATTCCCTTCGACCTCGAAGACGACGATCTGCAGTGATTCGTAGATCTGCGGCGCCGCGAGGCCGGCGCCGTCGTACTCGCGCATGGTCTCGATCATGTCGTCGATCAGAGTCTGCACCGAGGCGTTGCCGATCTCGTCGGGTGCCAGGGCGCGCGCCTGCTGGCGCAGCACGGGTGTTCCCAAGCGGGCGACCTTGCGGATGGCCATATCCGGACTAGAGCGAATCGGCGGCGCATTCACAAGCATTCACAAGCGAGTGGCGGGCGACGGCTGGCCCCTGCTACCCTGCGCGGCGATGCGGTGCGGCGGTTCAGGATGGGGCGGGGAGCCGTGAGCCTACGCGGCAAGCTCGCGTGGATAGCGCTGCTCTACTTCGCCGAAGGGATGCCCTTCGGCATCGTCAAGGACGTGCTGCCGGTCTACTTCCGGGTGCACGACGTCGACCTGACTGAGATCGGCCTGGCCTCGTTGCTCGGCCTGCCGTGGACCCTGAAGGTGCTGTGGTCGCCCCTGGTCGACGGCTACGGGCGGCGCAAGGACTGGATTGCCGGTTGCCTGGCGGCGCTGGGCACCTTCTCGGCGGCGATTCCGCTCTTCCCGGCGGGTCAGCTGACGCTAGGGCTGTGGATCACGCTGATCGCGCTCACCGTCGCCTCGGCGACGCAGGACATCGCGATCGATGCCTACACCATCGGCCTGGTGCGCGACGGCGAGGAAGGCGACGCCAACGGCGTGCGCGTGTCGGCGTACCGGGTGGCGCTGATCTTCGCCGGCGGCGGCTTGCTGCTGGTGCAGGCCTGGCTCGGCTGGGACGGAGTGTTCTGGGCGGCGGCCGCGGTGTTCTTCGTGCTCGCGGTGATCGCCCGGGCGACGCCCGAGCTGGATCTCGGTGAACGTGACCAGACCGAGTGGTGGCAGACGCTGTTGGTCTGGCTGCGGCGTCCCGGGGCGGCGGCGCTGTTCGCCTTCATCCTGATCTACAAGTTGGGCGACGCGGCGATGGCGCCGATGGTCAAACCTTTCTGGGTGGATCGCGGTCTCGCGGTCGAGGAGATCGGTTTGGTGTCGACGACCTTCGGCGTCGCCGCGACCATCGCCGGCGCGCTGGTCGGCGGTAGGCTCACCGACCGCTGGGGCATCTTCAGCGGGCTGCTTCTGCTCGGGCTGGCCCAGGCGCTGTCGAACCTCGGCTACGCCGGCGTTGCATGGCTCGATCCACCGCCGCCGACGACCGAGATCAGCTCTCTGGTCGGCGCCGGCGCTGCCTTGTTGGAGCCCGGGCGATTCCTCACGTATGCTGCGTCGCTCGTCGAATCGTTTACCGGCGGGCTCGGCACCGCGGCATTCCTCTCCTTCCTCATGCACGTCTGCGACAAGCGACAAGCTGCCATTCAATACGCGTTGCTGTCGGCCGTATTCGCTCTCTCGCGCGACGTCGCCGGCGCCGCCAGCGGCTGGGCGACCTCTCGTCTGGGCTACGATGCGTATTTCCTGCTGACGTTTGCGTTGGCTTTTCCCGGGCTCGGACTGCTGCCGTTCCTGCGGCCGTGGATCCGTGACGGCGAGCGGGCCGATCGCCGGTGACCGCAGGCGAGGATCGACGATGAGCCGTTTCGAGGTACGTCTGATTCTGGTGCTGTTGGTCCTGTCGGTGCCGTGGTACTTTCCGGCGGGAGACGGCGGACCCTTCATCGGCGGGATGCCGCTTTGGTTCTTGGTGTCGTTCGCCTGCTACTCGGCGATCGCCGGCATCGTCGCTCTGCGACTGCCGCGCTTCTGGGACGACGGCGATGGCGATTAGCGCCTGGGTGGTCGTGCTCTATCTGGCGCTGCTGATCTTCCTCGGCTGGCGCGGTCACCGGCAGGCGCGCAGCGGATCGCTGAGCGACTTCTACCTCGCCGGCAGCAACCTCGGTTTCCTGGTCCTCCTGGCGACGCTGTACGCGTCACAGTACAGCGGCAACACCTTCCTCGGTTACACCGGCCAAGCGTACCGCATCGGATACGCCTGGATCATGAGCGTCGGCATGATGATGGCGGTGGTGCTGGTGTACCTTCTCTTCGCGCCGCGGCTGCACGTGATGGCGCACCGCCACGACTTCGTCACTCCGGCCGACTTCATCCGGCATCGCTTCGGCGATCGGCGCCTGGCGGCGCTGGTGTCGACGATCATGGCAATCGCGCTGCTCAACTACCTGTACGCGCAGTTCCTGGCGATGGGACACATGGCGGTCGGCATCTCCGGCGGCGACGTGCCGTTCTGGGCCGGAGTGCTGGTGCTCGGTATCGTCATCGGCGCCTACGAGACGCTCGGCGGCCTGCGCAGCGTCGCCTGGACCGATGCGGTGCAGGGGGTGCTGCTCCTGTTCGGCCTGGTGTTCGTTCTGATCCTGGTGTGGGGGCAGGTTGGCTCGTTGCCCGATCTCACCGAGCAGATGCTGATCGACGAGCCGCAGCTGTTGGCGGTGCCGAGTTGGGACGTCTGCCTGCGCTGGGCGAGCTCGATCTTTCTGCTCGGCACCGGGGCGGCGATGTACCCGCACGCGCTGCAGCGGATCTACGCCGCGCGCGACCGCCGGGTCCTGCAGACCTCGCTGCGGGTGATGGTGTGCATGCCCTTGGTGACGACGTCGGTCGCGGTGGGAATCGGCATCCTGGCGCACGGCTTGATCCCGACGCACCGCGAGGGGGTTGCCGCCGACCGCATCATGGCCGAGCTCCTGGCACTGATCTCGGGCACCGGCTTCACCGGCGAGCTGGTGTCGGCCCTGGTTCTGACCGCCGCCCTGGCGGCGATCATGTCGACCGGCGACTCGGCTCTGCTCTCGCTCTCGTCGATGGTCGCGCGCGACCTGATCGGCGAGCTGCGCCCAGACTGGTCGGAAGAGAAACTGGCGCGCATCGGCAAGATCTCGTCGTGGCTGATCATCGCTCTGATGGTGATCATGGCGGTACGCCCGCCGACGACCCTGTGGCGCCTGATCGAGATCAAGATGGAGCTGCTCGTCCAGGTAGCCCCGGCGATCCTACTCGGCGTCCGCTACCCCCAACTCGACGCCACCGCGACGCTGCGCGCCGCCCTCGTCGGCTCCGCCCTGGCGGTCACAGCGTTCGCGCTGAATATCCAGCACATCGCGGGCATCCACGCGGGAACGTACGCCTTCCTGATCAACCTGGGACTGTGCGCATGGTCGATTCAGCGCGGCCGCTCTGCGGCCGGTCCCAAACGCGGCTAGCGCCGCGCGTCCCAAGCGTCGGCTCCGCCCAACGCGTCCCAAGCGTCGGCTTCGCCGACGGTCCCAAGCTCCGCTGCCGCGGCGCGTCTCAATCGGCTGGCCAGCTGTCGTTGAAGACGGCGAACGGTCGCTAGGTCGCAGATCAAAGCTTCCACGCGGCGTCAGCCGCGTTTGGGACGCAGTCGGCGCAGCCGACGCTTGGGACGGCCGCGAAGCGGCTTTGGGACACGCGGCGCCAGCCGCGTTTGGGACCGGCGGCAAATCGGCCGATCGGACCTCCCAGTCCTAGAACCTGTACGACACTTCGCCGCCGAAGGTTGCAGGCGGTCCGGCGATGAAGGTGGGCAGTCCGAACTGGTTTCCGGTGTTACCGCCGTCGATGACGTAGCGTTTGTCGAGCATGTTGAATCCCCACACAGCGATGCCGAAGGTGCCGATGTCGAGGTTGTAGTCGGCGCCGATGCGCGCGTTCCACAGGCCGTAGGAGCCCTGGCGCAGTGCCGGGTCGTTGGTGTCGAGGAAGAACACTTCGGACTGCCAGGTGAACCACGACCGCATGTAGAAGTCCCAGTTCTCGGTCAGATCCTGCACCCACTGGCCGCCGATCACGAAAGTGTGCTCTGGGGTCAGACGGAAGGTCGCCCCCTCGATCGGAATCTCCTCGTCGCCCTGGGTGATGCTGATGTCGTCCTCGAAGCGTGGCCGGGTCCAGGCGTAGTTGGCGAAGGTCGAGAACTCTTCGGTGATCTGCGCGTTACCGGCGAGCTCGACGCCGATTCCGGTGGCGTCGCCGCCGTTTTCGGTGACGAAGTCGAGCTGCTCGCGATCGAAGATGTTGATCTGAAAATTCTTGTACCAGTAGTAGTAGAAAGAGCCCTCGAGATTGAGACGGTTGTCGAAGAAGTTGGCCTTGGCGCCGATCTCGGCGCTGTCGACGGTCTCCCCGGGAACGATCTCGTCGCTGCGCGCCTCGACCATGATGACGTCGGGACGCCATCCGCGATTCCAGCCGGCGAAGACATTGATGTCCTGGTCGAAGCGCTCTTCGAAGTCGTAGTTGAAAATGGCGCGGCCGACCGCCTGGTTGAAGCTGCCGGTGCGCGAACGCAGCT
>JAUIGL010000033.1 GCA_030430165.1 bacterium
TGGTGCACCGGATGTGGAACGACCTCGGGTTCGAGACCGTGGTGACTGCCTACGGGCTCACCGAGGTTTCCGGCTTGGCTACGATCTGCCGCCAGGGGGACGATGCCGAGACGATTTCGACGACTTCCGGCTGCGCCATCGACGGCGTCGAGGTGCGTTGTGTCGCGGCGGACGGCAGCGAGGTTGCGCGCGGCGAGCCGGGCGAAATCTTGGTGCGTGGCTTCAACGTCATGCGCGGATACTTCGAGGATCCGCAGGCGACCGCGGAAACCATCGACGGTGACGGGTGGCTGCATACCGGCGACGTCGGCGTGATGAACGAGCGTGGTTACCTGCGCATCACCGATCGCATCAAGGACATGTTCATCATGGGCGGTTTCAACTGCTACCCCGCCGAGATCGAGAACTTGCTGTTCAACCACGAGCAGATCGCGCAAGCCGCGGTGATCGGAGTGCCGGACCAGCGCATGGGCGAGGTCGGCATGGCGTTCGTCGTGCCGGTCCCCGGGGCGACTCTCGACGCCGCCGAGATCGCCGCCTGGTGCAAGCAGAACATGGCCAACTACAAGGTGCCGCGCTACGTCGAGGTGGTCGAGGCGCTGCCCGTCAACGCTTCCAACAAGGTGACCAAGTTCGTCCTGCGCGAGCGCGCGGCGGAAATCCTTACCACGGATGAACACGGGGGACACGGATAGCCACCATATAGACCGTTCTTTCGAACCGTGTATTCCGTGTTCATCCGTGTCGTTTTTGGACTCGGGAACGCTGGGGGCTGTGATGATTCTCGAAGTTGCGATTCTCGATGTGCGGGCCGGGTTGGCCGATGATTTCGAGGGGGCGTTCGCTCAGGCGAGTCCGATCATTTCCTCGATGAAGGGGTACCAGCGGCACGAGCTGCGGCGCTGCGTCGAGGTCGCGAATCGGTATTTGTTGCTGGTGTGGTGGGACACCCTGGAGGACCACACCGTCGGCTTCCGCGGCTCGCCCGAGTACCAGCAGTGGAAGGCGCTGCTGCACCACTTCTACGATCCGTTCCCGACGGTCGAGCACTACGTGCTGTGAGGCGCGTCGCGGGCGATTCTCGCTAGCGCGATCTCCCCCTGCCCCCCCTCCTTGGCGAGGAGGGGGAACCTGAAGTGCCTCTGTCGGCCGGCAAACCGTCCCCCCTTACCAAGGGGGGACTACAGGGGGGTCGACCGGCGTCTTCGCCACAGCCAGACGGCGGGTAGCGCGGCGAGGAACAAGTTGAACGCGATCTCCAGGGGCGGGTCCGGTTCGACGCTGCAGCCGCAGCCGCCACCGCCGCCGCGCTTCGGAGTCGGCGTGGCGCAGCGCTCGTCGATGCAGATCTCGCCTTCGGCGCAATCGTCGTCGTCGCGGCAGAATCCCTCCGGCGTCGGCGACGGAGCGGTGCAGCGGTTGTCGATGCAGGTCTCGCCCTCGGGGCAATCGTCGTCGTCTTCGCAGTAGCCTTCGGGCGTGGGCGTGGCGCAACGGTTGTCGATGCAGACGCCGCCGTCGCAGTCGTCGTCCTCGCGACAGAAGCCGTCGGGGGTCGGAGTCGGAGTTCTCGTCGCGCAGCGCTCGTCGACGCAGACCTGGTCCGGCGGGCAGTCCTGGTCGTCGGTGCAGAAGCCGGGCGGAGTCGGTGTGGCGCAGCGGTTGTCGACGCAGACCTGCGGCTCGGGGCAATCGTCGTCGTCCTCGCAGAAGCCGGGCGGAGTCGGGGTCGGCAGCGGCTCGGTGACGACGATCGAGCACGGTGCGGTGGTTGCCGGCAAGCGGTCGCCGGCCGGATCGCTGACCACCGCATCGACCAGGCCGATGCCGATTTCTTCGCCTTCCGCATCCGCAGCGAGCTCGAAGACACACGAGTACAGCGACCCGGGTGGGATCGGTTCCCGGTTCTCTTGCGAGAAGACGATCGCTCGCACCTGGCCGGCGTCGTCGTTGATGAAGCTGCGTGCCAGCCGTTTGTCGGGCACCGTCCCCGGGCCGATATCGGGACTGATGGAGCAGTTCGGTGCGGTACCGCCGGGCATCTGAGTGAGTATCCGGCTCGAGTCGAAGGTCAGATCGTTCTGGGTGCCGCCGACGGTCTCGTCGGGATCGGCCGAGAAACGCACCGTGAGGGTCGCCGTGCCGCCCGCCGGGCCGGTAGCCGGATCGCACTCGAGGAGGACTGCCGGGCTCGACGCGGCGCTGAGGAGGCAGACAAGAAATGCGGCGGCTGGCTTCGTGATTCCCATTGGCTACTCCCCTCGACAGTGCCAGTGATGCCGCACTTTGTGATTTCGCTGCTCTCAGCAGCCCGTTGAGAAAGTAGGCCGAGCTGCGAATGGATCTTTCACCGCATCCCTGTGTTGCCGAATCCTCGACAAAAGCCTCGGCTTTGCCGCCGGTTCGGCGCCTTGAGCTGCGACGAAATCTCTCATTCTCGTTCCGCCCTACTCTCTCAACGGACCGCTAGGCGATCACAGGCCGGGGCAGCACATTTCGACGACGTCCTCGAGCGGCAGGTCGCCGAAGCGTGTGCAGCCATCGAGACTGTTGTTGACCGCTCGAATGAGCTCCTCGACCGTGATCGCGCAGTCGCCGTTGGCGTCGCCGGCCGGACACGGCGCCACCGCGCCCTCGCCGCAGACGCTGACGCCGAGCGCGATGTTGGTCATGCGGATGAGCTCGTTGATGGTGACCATGCCGTCGCCGTCGCAGTCGCCGGTGCAGGCCGCCGGTCCCGGCGTCGCCTCCGGTGTCGAGGTCGGCGAAGGGGTCGGCCCGGTTTCGCGCTCGTCGCACAGCTCCTCGGGTACGAACGGATTGCAGGCGATGAAGGAATCGATCTGGTTGTTGATGTCGCCGTCGACCAGATTCTCGGCCGCCGAGGCGAAACCGATCCAGGCGCCGTTGCCGCTCATCGTGGCGGGGAAGTCGGGGACAGGCCCGCCCGGCCGGCCGGTGTTCTCGAGCTCGAGGCTGACCCGCTCGTTGTCGCCGGTCTCGCGGTCGAAGACGAAGACGTCGGAGAAGCCGTTGCCGTCGTCCGGGTCGAAGTTGGAAGCGAACGAGATGAAGGCGACGAAGCGTCCATCGTCGCTGATCGCCGGGCCGCCGCTGAGTCCGTTGGAGGGATTTCCGAAGTCGTCGACGCTGACTCTCTCTGTGGTGCCGGCGTTGCGGTCGCGGACGAAGACGTCGGGCGCGCCGTTCTCGTCGGGGAAGGGGTGGCCGTCTTCGACCAGGTTGTTGCCTTCCGACTTGAAGGCGACCAGCGACCCGTCGGCGCTGAGGTCGGGCAGGAAGCAGTTGCCGTTGGCGATCTTGCCGTCGGTCGACAGGCTGGCGAGCTCGGTTTGTCCGCTGGCGATGTCGTGGACGTACACCTGCTCGGCATTGCCGACGGCTTCGCCGACCAGGTTGGTCGCGGCGGAGATGAAAGCGACCGTGCCGCCGTCGGCGCTGATCGCCGGAGTGCGGCTGTCACCGTTGGCCTCGCTGCCGTCGGAGGCGACGCTCAGCCGCCGGGTGGAGCCGCTGTCGCGGTCGTAGAGGAAGACGTCGGTGGCGCCGTTTTCGTCGCCGGGCACGAGATTCGAAGCCTGCGAGGTGTAGACCAACCAGCGGCCGTCGGCGCTGAGCCGGGGGAAGGAGCTGGTCCCGTCGGGCTCGCCCTGATCGCCGACGACGCGCGTCGTCGTGCCCGAGCCGACGTCGTAGACGAAGATGTCGGTGGCGCCGTTGCCGTCGCCGTCGACCAGGTTGGATGCTCCGGATGCGTACGCTGTGATGCGCCCGTCGGCCGACACGGTCGGTGCGAAGCCGCCGACCTGGCTGGCGCCGTTGGGTTCGCCGTCGATTCCGGCAACGATGCGCGCGGTGGGCTCGCCGGCGTTCTGCAGGAAGACGTCGGAACGGTGCACCTCGCGCTTGGGGGGCACCAGGTCGAGAGCGTCGGAGGCGAACACTGCCACCGAGCCGTCGAAGCTCAATGCCGGCGCGTTGCTGCGGCCCTCGGCGCTGGCGCCGCGGTCGGTCTGGCTGAGCAGCTCGACCGACTGAGCGGCGGCGCTCTGTGCCGTCGCCACGGCGGAGACGCCGATCAGCGCGGCGGTCGCCACGGTGTACGGGAAGCTGCGCAGCGGTCGCCACATGGACTTGCCTGTCATCGGTTTCGCTGCTTCGAACATCCTTCCCCTCACCGGCGCCGCAGGCGGCAGTTTCCTTAAACTATACGCCCAAAGTCAAGCACTTGGCCCCGCCAGAATTGCATCTCGGCGGGTTCGATTGATGCCGTCACCGGACCCGGGCTGGGTCGTTCAGCCGGCCAACCGCTTGCGCAACAGCTGGTTGACCATCTTCGGATTGGCTTTGCCCTGGGTCTTCTTCATCACCTGGCCGACGAAGAAACCCAGCATTTTTTCTTTGCCTGACCTGTACTCGGCGATCTTGTCGTCCTGGCCGGCGAGGACCTCTTCGATCGCCGCCTCGAGGGCGCCGGCGTCGCTCACCTGGCTCATCCCCTTGCTCTCGACCACCGCCGCCGCGGTCTGGTCGGAGTCGAGGAGCTCCTCGAATACGGTCTTGGCGATCTTGCCGCTGATGGTCGCGTCGTCGATCAGGGCGATCAGGCCGGCGATCTGGGCCGGGGTGACCGGCCAGGAGGCGATCACCAGCTCCTGATCGAGCTTGCGGTCGCGGACCACGCGCAGCAGCTCGCCCATCACCCAGTTGCTCGCCGCCTTGGGGTTGTCGTGCTCGCTGACCACCGCTTCGAAGAAGTCGGCGACGTCTTTGCGGGCGGTCAGCACCTCGGCGTCGTAGGCCGGGAGGTCGTACTGGTCGCGGAAGCGCCGCTCGCGGTCGTAGGGCAGCTCGGGTAGCTCGGCGCGCACGCGGTCGATCCACTCCTCGGAGACTTCCAGTGGCAGCAGGTCGGGTTCGGGGAAGTAGCGGTAGTCGTGCGAGTCCTCTTTCGAGCGCATCGAGCGGGTGATTTCGCGGTCGGCGTCCCACAGCCTGGTTTCCTGGGCGATCGTCTGGCCGGCGTCGAGGGCTTTGCCCTGGCGCTCGATCTCGTGCTCGATGGCGCGCTCGACCGAGCGAAAGGAGTTGAGGTTCTTGATCTCGACCTTGGTGCCGAGCTCCTTCTGGCCGCGCGGCCGCACCGAGATGTTGGCGTCGCAGCGGAAGCTGCCTTCCTCCATGTTGCCGTCGCAGACTTCGAGGTACTGCAGGATCGCGCGCAGCTTGCGCAGGTAGGCGCCGGCCTCGGCCGGGGTGCGGATCTCGGGCTCGCTGACGATCTCGAGCAGCGGCACGCCGCAGCGGTTGTAGTCGACCAGGCTCGAGTCGCTGTGGGCGTCGTGGATGTTCTTGCCGGTATCCTCTTCCATGTGGATGCGGGTGAGGGCGATCGACCGCGACTCGCCGTCGACATTGATGTCGATGTGGCCGCCGAGACAGATCGGCAGCTCGAACTGCGAGATCTGGTAGCCCTTGGGGAGGTCCGGGTAGAAGTAGTTCTTGCGTGCCCAGCGGCTGAGCGGCTGGATGTCGCAGTGGATGGCGATGCCCGCCTTGATGGCAAACGCCACCACCTGGCGATTGAGGACTGGTAGTACTCCCGGCATTCCCAGGCAGAGCGGGCAGGTGTTCTGGTTGGGCTCGGCGCCGAAGCGCGCCGAGCAGCCGCAGAAGATCTTCGAGTTGGTGAGGAGCTCGGCGTGCACCTCGAGTCCGATGACGGGTTCGTATGCGGTCATCGCCCGCCACCCTCGGGAGCCAGCTTGGTGTGCCAGTCGGTCGCTTCCTGGTAGCCGAGCCCGGCGCGCAGCACGCTCGACTCGTCGAACGGCTTGCCGATGAGTTGGAACCCGATCGGCAGTCCGCCGCCGGTCGAGCCGCACGGCAGCGAGAGGCCGGGGAGTCCGGCGAGGTTCACCGAGATCGTGAAGATGTCGTTGAGGTACATCTGCAGCGGATCCGACGTCTTGGCGCCGAGCGCGAAGGCGGGCTCCGGGGTGACCGGTCCGAGCACCACGTCGCACTTTTCGAAAGCGGCCTCGAAGTCGCCGCGGATCAAGGTGCGTACCTTCTGCGCCTTGAGGTAGTAGGCGTCGTAGTAGCCCGAGGACAGCGCGTGCGTGCCGAGCATGATTCGGCGTTTCACCTCCGAGCCGAAGCCGGTGCCGCGGGTCTCGCGGTACATGTCGATGAGACCGTCGTCCTCGCCGCAACGCAGGCCGTAGCGGGTGCCGTCGTAGCGCGCCAGATTCGAGCTCGCCTCGGCGGTCGCGATCAAATAGTAGGTGGCGATCGCGTACTGGGTGTGGGGCAGGGAGATCTCCTCGATCTTGGCTCCGCCCTGTTCGATGGTCTTGGCGGCCGCCTCGACGGCGTCGCGCACCTCGGCGTCGAGCCCGTCGCCGAAGTATTCCCTCGGCATGCCGACGCGCAGCCCGTCGAGATTGCCGCCACCGGCGAGGAAGTCGGGGACCTCGCGGTCGACCGAGGTCGAGTCGAGCGGGTCGTGTCCGGCGATGACCGACAGCAGGGCGGCGGTGTCGCGCACGTCGCGGCCGAGCGGCCCGACCTGGTCGAGCGACGAGGCGAAGGCGATGACGCCGTAGCGGGAGACCCGGCCGTAGGTCGGTTTGAGACCGGTGACGCCGCAGAACGCCGCCGGTTGCCGGATCGAGCCGCCGGTGTCGGTGCCGAGCGAGACGATGCACTGGCGCGCCGCGACCGCTGCTGCGGAGCCACCGGAGGAGCCGCCGGGGACGCGGGTGCGATCCCACGGGTTGAGGCAGGCGCCGAACGCGGAGTTCTCGTTCGACGAGCCCATCGCGAACTCGTCGCAGTTGAGCTTGCCGACCAGCACCGCGCCGGCCTGGCGCAGGCGCGCGCTTACCGTCGCGTCGTACGGCGCCTCGAACGACTCGAGGATGCGCGAGCCGGCGGTGGTGCGGATTCCTTCGGTGAGGATGATGTCCTTGACCCCGACCGGGATGCCGCACAGCTGCGGCACGTCGCCGCCCTCGGCGATGCGGCGGTCGGCGGCGTCGGCATCGGCGCGCGCCCGCTCGGGGCTGACGCTGACGAAAGAGTTCAAAGCG
Source organism: bacterium (assembly GCA_030430165.1). GTDB lineage: Bacteria > Desulfobacterota > Binatia > HRBIN30 > CADEER01 > CADEER01. The sequence continues at coordinate 7,116 of JAUIGL010000033.1, forward strand.
GCGGTGGCTTCGATCCGCGCCAGGAACGCGTCGGTCAGCTCGCGTGCCGAGATCGCGCGGCGGTCGAGCAGCTCGCGCGCCTCGGTCAGAGTCAGCAAAGTCGGGTCGTTGGTCACCGGTCGCTCGATCTATTCGATGATCTTCGGGACGCGAAAGTGGCGTCCGCTCGCTGCCGGCGCATTGGCCAGCCAGCGCTCGGTGTCGGGCGTGGTCGACACCACGTCCTCGCGGAACGGGGTTTCGATCGCTTCGATGTGCGCGGTCGGCTCGACCTGGTCGGTGTCGAGCTCGTTCAACACCTCGAAATAGCCGAGGATCTGGTCGAGCTGCTGCGCGATCTCCCGCTCCTCTTCCTCGGTCAGGTCGAGGCGCGCGAGCAGGGCGACGCGGTGCAGATCGTCGCGGGTAATGGCCATTCGGCGACGGCTAACACAGGGCCTATGGCGGTTCAATGTGAGATCGTTGGCGGATGCCGAGGTCGATCTCGGCTCCCCGGGTCAAGCCGCGGGCGGTGGCCAAGCTGCTTCGGCTGGGCGCCTGGGTGCGTATTCTAATGCTGCATGGGCGATCAGCGTCGTGCCGGCGACTCCGGCGAGCGTCTCGCCGAGCGATTCCTGCGCGCCCGCGGCTACACCATCGTCGAGCGCAACTACACCTGCCGGCGCGGCGAGATCGACCTGGTGGCCGTGGCCGGGCGCACCCTGGTGTTCGTCGAGGTGCGGTCGCGATCGACCGACGCCCTGGTCGGCCCGCTCGAGAGCATCGACGGAGCCAAGCGCCGTCGCATCGTCGCCGCGGCGAGCCACTACCTGGCGCGCCACCGGCTGCACGATCGACCGGTGCGCTTCGACGTGGTCGCGGTACACCGCGGGCCGTCCGGAGACGCCCGCTGCGAGCACCTCGAAGGCGCCTTCGACCTGGGCGACCTACCGCCCTGGCGGCCGCCCTGGTAGCCCGCTGCCAAGCGGTTGCTCTCGCGATGCTGCTACTCTCGTCGCGGAGCTTCGCGGCTCATGTTTCTATCCACAGATTTCGCAGATTTTCACAGATTTGGGTTTCGGGTTTTCTGCGAACCGGATCCCTGAGAACCAAATCGGCGTAATCTGCGAAATCTGTGGATAGAAAACTGAGCCCCCGATCGAATCTGGCCACGGTCTCCGAGTGAGTCGATGCGTCCTATCAGTCGAGGAAATCCTCGCCGCGGTCGCGCGCCGCGGCGAGGACGGTGTCGCCCATCGGCTCGTCGAGATCGATGCCGGTCGACTCCATGATCATCGCCATCATCGTGTAGAAGCCGACGGCGATGATCAGCTCGACGATCTCGCGGTGGCTGAGGTGCGCCGCCGCGGCGTCGAACGCTTCCTGCGATGCGCCGATGTTCCGGTTCACCTCGCTGGCGAAGCGCAGGACTGCCTTGGCCTCTTCGTCGAAGCAATCCGCCTCGATGTCGTCGCGTTCGAGTGCGGCGATCTCTTCGTCGCTGGCGCCGGTGATGCGCGCGATCGGCACGTGCTGCACCCATTCGTACTCGGCCGAGGTCAGCCGGGCGACGCGCAGGATCGCCAGCTCGCGCAGGCGGTCGTCGAGGGTCTGGTTGGTCAGCACCGAGACCCCGAGAGTCAGCAGCGGTCGCAGGTTGGTCTCGGCGTGTGCCGCCATGCGGAAGATGTTGAGATTGGCCGGCATCTGCTCGAGCACCGCGCGAACGTCGTCCGCGGCCGATTCGTTCTCTACGTATGGGATTCTCGCCATGCGGAACTCTCCCAGCTTGGCCGGCTCCCTTGCAAGCCTCGGCCGGGTTCGGGTAGTGGGTCAGTTTGGACCTCGGGAACTAAACTGAGCCTCGCTGCGCTCGGTCATCCGAGGGTCCCTCACCCGGCCTCCGGCCGACCTCTCCCACAGGGAGAGGCATCTGAATTCCCTTCTCCCTGTGGGAGAAGGACAGGATGAGGGTCCCTCGAATGGGGGCGAAGCCCCACCAAAATGTATCTTCCGAGCGTTCCAAACGTCCCGATCGCGTTCGAAACGCTTCGGACGCTCTCCGAGTTTCAAACGGACCCACTACCCGGGTTCGGGCGACCGTTGACATCGCTGGTGGCGCCGGCTTTGGTCGCCGCGTTGCGGATCCATCGGGGAGCATGCGTTGATCGAGCACTACACCGACTTCGCCGCGAACGAGCGGACCTACCTCGCCTGGGTCCGCACGGCGCTCGCCTTCATGGCGTTCGGTCTGCTGGTCGAGCGCTTCGACCTGTTCGTGCGATCCCTGCCGATGCTGGAAGAGTCGCCGCTGGTAGCGGACGCCGGCTTCGCCCGGGCGGTTGGATTGGTTCTGATTCTGCTCGGTGTCCTGGTGATGGCGGTGTCGAGCTACCGCTATCTCCACTTCAAGCGGCTGATCGCGTCGGGCGAGCAGCGCGACTTCCATTCGTCGCGCACCGACCTCGTGTTCGTCGTCATCGTCGCCGCAATCGGCCTGTTGATGACGGCCTACGTCGCGTCGCATCTGGTGTCGTGAGCCGGCTGATCGGGCCGGGTCGGGCTCAGCGGCCAAGCCAGGATCGCAGCTTGTTGGCCTGTCGCCAGGTGTTCTTGTTGTAGAAGTCGCAGCCGCGTTCGCGCCAGGTGCGTCGCGTGTAGGCGCCGGGGCGCGGCCGCGGTGCGTCGTCGGGCAGGGCGGCGAGGGCGGTCGGGAAGAGCTCGTCGGCGACGTAGCGGTACAGCGCCAGGTCGAGCTGGTTGGCTTCTTCCAATAGCGCGACCTGGGCCGCGTTGCCGAGGATCCGCTTCTTGTGCTGGTTGCTGCTCGCCGCGTTGCGGACGAAGTAGCCGAGATCCAACGGGTACGGTGAGTGGTGCGCCAGGAGCCGCAGAGTTTCCTCGAATCGCTCGGTGAGCCCGGCGAACAGGTAGCGATCGCGCAGGAGTTGCTTGGCGTGCGCGAGATCGTCGCTGCCGGCGATGCGGCGCACCATGACGTCGTGCAGGTTCGGATCGCGCAGCCATTCCTCGAGCGGGCGCTCTTCGCCCTGGCGCAGGCAGTGGTCCTGGTATTGCGACACCGTGCGGGCGACCGGCTCGCGCAGGATCGTGTAGTAGCGGACCTCCGGCGGCAGCAGCTCGGTGGGACAGACCAGATTGTGGCCGCACAGGCTCTTCATGTCGGGGAAGAAGCGGCGCGCGCGCCGGTAGTCTTCTTCGGTGAAGACGGGACTGAGTGAGTGGATCGAGTCGCAGTGGTCGCGCCCGAAGGTGTTGCGCAGGACGAACTTCATCGTCGTGCCGGCCGTCTTTTCGATGTGGACGAAGGCCAGCACGGGATCCCGCTCGCCGCCGGGACGCGCCGCATCGCGTCGCTCGACGGGCGACGCGATGGGCGACGGATCCGGGGCCATGGTGTGAATCGCCTGCTGGTGAGCTGCTGGTCGGTTATTCGTCGTCGAGCGTGAACCCGACCTTCACCGTGACTTGCCAGTGGGCGATCTTCGAATCTTCGATCCAGCCTCGTGTCTCGGTGACCTGAAACCAGCGGAGATTGTGTAGCGTCTTGCTCGCTCGCGAGATGGCGTTGTTGACGGCATCTTCCATGGACGTCTTCGATGAGCCGGTCAGCTCGACGGATTTGTACACGTGATCGGACATGGGACTCCCTTCTTGTCGTGGATGGGATTATCGACTGCGCTCGGTCGGCGGCGCGGTCGTCGCTGAGGAGTCTATCGTCATGCGGCCCGGAGTTGAAGTTGGCGCCGGAGACGCGGCGGCTCGTGGCCGGGCGACCCTCGTCGCGGGAATCAATCGGTGCCCCCGGGGCGCTTTCGCGTCGTCCTGACGGCGTAGACGGACGCGCGCTGCCGCCGGTGTGCCGTTGCTGCTGCGCGATCGTGTTTGTCCGATCAAGTGATAGCGAGAATGCGAATCGAAGGTCTGGCGTTTTTTGTGGGCACGTGTCTAGGCTCACGATGTTGGTCTCGATTCTAGCGTGTGCAGTGCGCGACGGAGGGTGGTCATGAGTACGAAGAGGGATTCCATGCAATCGAAGGCTTCGAAGCGGCGGCAAGATCGCCGCGCGCGCCGCCGAGCGCGGGTGCGCGGGCGCGCCCGGCAGGCGATTCTCGACGTCAATCGCCGTCAGTTCCTGGGTTTTTCGGCCGGTGCTGGTGCCCTGATCGCCGGCGCGCCGTTCATCAAAGGCTGCGGCGGGGACGACGACGATGCCGGCGGCGGGAACAATCCGCTGACCGAGCAGAGAACGTACGTGTTCAATCTCTCCTTCTTCGACACCAGCAACCACGACGTCGTTCTGGTCGCCGGCCGCGACCGTGTGTTGCTCGAGCAGACGACGCCCGATGACTTGATCAATCTCCGCGATCAGCATCCGATTCTGGAGCGGGTGCCGGACGAGCATCTGACGCATTTCGTCACGCGCGCCTGGCCGGCGGACTCGATCCAGCTCTGCTACCTGCAGCGGGTTGTGCGCGGATCGACCGACGGCAGTTGGGATCTGCCACTGTTCTTCTACCACACGCCGGTTTCGAGCCTCATGGATGCGCGCGTTCGCATGCGCGATATCTCCGGCAGCGATCCGCTGCCGGTGCCGGGCAAGTGGCAGCGCTACGGGTTGACCGCCGATGATCTCGATATGTTCGACGACCCCGAGGGGCAGAACGATCTGAAGGATTCCTCGGACTCGGCGACCGCGCTGGTTGCCGGTCACCCGGAGCTCGCGTCGGGTGAGCCGAACAGCGCGGCGCACGTGCAGTGCAACATCATCGCCAACCAATCCTCGACCACGATTCTCGCCCAGTCGATCGAGTCGCAGGGACCGGCAACCCCCGACGGGGGGTGGGCGACCCAGGTCGAGTTGATCAACCCGGACACCAACGAGGTCGCCCGCAACTCGCAGGGCCAGATCCAGTACGTGCCCGAGTGGTCGCAGCAGACCAACCAGTTCGCCGGGATGTCGGTCGACTCTTCGGTCACCCAGGTCAAGGACGACACCACCCTCGGCGCCAACATCACCGACGTCGACTCGACCGAGCTTCAGGACAACGACACGACGGCTCCGACCAATGGCGCGTTGTGGACGCTGCACGACGGGATGCCGACGGTCGACGCCGATGCTCCGGACGATTTCCTCGGCGCCGACGCGTTCATGTTCACCTACACCCCGCAGAACCCGAGCAATGGCTATTCCTTCAAGGTCACCGGGGTGGACGAAAACCGCAACGTGTCGATCGAGGTGGAGAATTGGTACGTGCGCCACCTCAGCTTGTACGTACGCTATCTCGACGCCAACGATCAGCCGATCGCGATCAGCGACCTCCCCGACAGCTTCAAGAGCTCGTCGGCGTTCCAGAACGCGTTCCCGTTGCAGGAGTGCTGCTCCGACCAGAACGGGGAGTTCGACCTGTTCACCAGTCTCTTGACTCCGGAGTTCACCATTCTCGGCATTCCCGTGTCGACCACCAAGGCCGACAAGACGTTCCCGATGCCCGAGGGCGCCGCCTCGGCATTGGTCCTCGCCAGTGGGATCGGCTCCGGCTCCAACTCGTATCCCGCGACCATCGTCCCCGGCGCGGTGATGACCGGAGTCTTCAATCTCTCGATACCGCCGCTCTTCCTCGCCTTGAACGCAGCGGCAGGGCTGTCCGGGCTCAACAAGGAGCTGCAGGACACGACGCAGTTGCTGTCGTTGTTGCCGCTCGTCATCCAGCTGCTGTCGGACGAGTTCGCGGCGGTCGAGTACGGCGACGCCGCGGCCTTCGAGAAGCTCGGCGTCCAGGTCGGCAAGAAGATCCTGACCTCGGCGGCCAAGCCGCTGATGCAGTTCGTGGCGTCGGCCCTCGCCGAGGGCGAGACCGAGCAGGATCTGCTCGACGCGATCCCGGTCATCGGCGGCTTCATGGCGGCGGTGGCGTGCATCGGGGTGATCACCCAGCTCGCCGAGACGTCCGTGCAGATCGCCAATTCGCCGACTACCTATGTCGGCAAGGTCGTCTTTACCCACGACGTCGAGGTGACGATCTCGCCCGACCCGCTCGATCCAGCCGGCTTTCCGGCGACGGCGACCTACTACAAGGTCACCGCGCAGTTCGACCAGGGATCACCGTGGGTCATCGAGCGCGATCTGCCGGGGACGACGGTCACCGATCCGATCATGGTGACTTTCGAGGGAGTGCCGTTCGGCGGTCGGGTGAGCATCAGCGTCGGCTTCTATTCGGACACCGACTGGCTGGCCGGGCAGGGATCGGTCGGGCCGGTGGACAACGTTTCGAGCAACGGTCCGCTGATGCTGGCGATCACGATCACCGAGAACCTGGTGCCGATGGAGTCGGATACGGTCTACAGCCACAAGGAGATCATCGAGCTCGACGCGCAGGGCAATCACCAGTGGGTGGCCAGCGATTCGCCTCCCGAGGTGACCACGGTGCAGGGCGAGTGCGAAAGCGCCGACGGCCAACTCTGCTCGCTGACCGGGATCACCGTCAGCACGGTGAGCGCGGCGGTGGGCTACGCGTGGGAGTCGTACAACTCGCAGGTGAGCGGGTGTGCCACCGGCGGGCCGAGCCAGCTCTACCAGTTCGCCAACCTGTCGGTGACCTCGGACCCGCAGAGCGGCTACCTGTACGCCGGCTGCGGTTTTCGCGGCGCAACCCGCATCGTCTACGACCTGCTCGGCAAGAGCGACTTCAATTTCTACCTCGACCCGACCGACCAGAAGAACTTGATCCGCCAGATTCGTTTGACCGGTGACAACCCCGAGTTCGACGGTCCCGACTCGAACAAGGCCTGGGGGCAGTTGCAGTTCGAGTCGGATGCGATGCTGCTGCATCCGGCCGGTCGGATCATCAGCATTCACTCGGCATCGAACAAGATCGAGGTGATCGAGCTACCGGCGGCGGCAGTGGCAGACGACGAGGCGCCGCTCAGCCAAGCCTACTCGGGCAAGGGGATTCGCGAGGGGCTGATGAACGGTCCGACTTTGGCCGCGCTGGCGCCGGACGGGTCGATTCTGATCCTGGAGACCGCGAACAACCGGATCCAGGCCTTCGACCTCGGTGCGAACCCGGTGCCGCTGTTCAGGGAGGGGGCCTATACCGTGCCGCTGGTCGACCAAGCGACGGGATATCTCGACCTGTCGGTGGAGAACGCCGGCTACATGTACGTGCTGTCCTACACCGGTCAGACGGGCTCGCTGGAGTTTCGCCTCGACATCTACACGCCCGACGGCGACCACCTGGCGCGGACCACCGGCTTCGCCGCGGCGAAGCTGGCGGTGAACTACTGGCGCGACATCTTCGCCTTGAACTACCAAGTGCTGCGCCTTCCCAACGGATCGCTGCCGGCGAGTACCGAACCCTCGGTGAGTCACTGGATTCCGTCGACTCCGTCGGCCAACCTCTGATCCGTTCCGACGATGCACCAGTTTGCGAGAAACGAGTCCCCGATGAGCGCAGGCTCAGCAACTGAAGTCTCGAAGCTACTTCTCAGCGTCGCCGCGTCCGCGATTCTGCTCGTCGTCGGTTGCGGTGACGACGACGGCGGCGCGGGTTCGGAAGCGGCGACGGTGAGCCGGTCCTGGGTGGAGGAGCGAGAATTCGCGGCGGATGCGTCCCTGCATGCGAGCGACCACCAGGTGGTGCTCCTCGATCTCGAACCCGCCGGTGCTGGCGGGTCGCAGCTGGTCGACAATTCGTTTCGCCACGTGTTCTCGGAAACCACCGAGATCGGCTTCTGCATTCCCGACGACGAGCCGCACGTGACCGCGGTCGAAGTCTCCGACTCGTCCGGGGCAGTGGTCCTTCGCTCCGAGCGTGGCGTCGGGTGCGCCTACGCGACGGTCGACGCCGGTCGTTACGACGTGCGCGTCACCCACCACGCCGGCGCGCTGCAGCCGGACGGGGCGGCGGCCTTCGTCCACCGCGTGCAGCAGCAAGTCGGCGAGTCGGCGTCGACTGGATTCGCTGACGCCGTAACCTCCGGGTTTTTCCCGCCCAACTTCGCCCTGCCGGATTTCATGGCGTTCAGGATCGGCGGACTCTTCGTCACCGGTGCGACCGACGCACCGCTGCTCTCGCTCAAGGCGGTCGCGACCAGCATCGACGAGCATGCGGTCTTTCGCTTTTCTCGCAATGGCTCGGTCGGCACGGCGCATTTGTTCGACATGGAAGACGGCGGCGGGGCGCCCGTCAAATCGCCCAACTGCGGCATCGAGGGGCCGATTTTCGTCGGCGAATCCAGCGCCGCTTCGGCGGCGCAGCGCTTCATCTTCTGGGAGAACGGCAACGGTTTCGAGCTCTGCCTGCAGGTTGCTTGCAGCGGCGATCTGGCATGCGTCGTCCGCGACTCGAGCACCAAGCAGCTCCGCTTCAAGGATGACGGCACTTCGCGCGCGGTCTACACGGCAGATTTCAAGGGCTACGATTGCACGACCTGCGATGCGAGCACGCTGCCGCTCGAAGAGGGCGACGTGGCCCTCTTCGCGGGCGAGAACTTCGCCGGACCGGCGTTCGTTCACCGCGCCGACGTCGCCCAGTTTTCCATTTACAACGGTGCTGCCGCGAAGGGCTTGGCGATCGGCAACGACCGCGTCCGATCGGTCCGCGTGGGGCCGAATACGATGGCGGTGCTGTACGCGGCCGACAACTACGCCCAGGCGTCGGTGACCGTTCTCGAAGACGCGTCGAGTCTCGCCGGAACCGCGGTCGGCAACGACACGGTCTCGTCGATGCACGTCAACACCCTCAGTACGGACGTCAAGACGTATGTGCTCCAGTCGATGGGTTGTCCCAACTGCATCCTGAGTGGCGCCGACCTGAGCGGCCTCGATCTGTCCGAGTACGATTTTTCAGGCGCGCGGCTGAGCGGCGTCAACTTTGCGTCGACGAGCTTGCTCGGGGCCGGGCTCGACGGGGCTTCGCTGTCCGCCGCGAGCTCTCTGAACGGTACCGACTTCGCCGACGCCTCGTTGCGCGGCGCCGATTTCTCCGAGGCGAACCTGACCGGGGCTACGTTCGGGGCGCTGCTGGGCAAGATTCGCGTCGTCGACCAGACGGGGCTGGCTCTGGTGGCGGTGGATGCCGCGACCGGGAATCGCGTCGACGTGTCGGGACCTCAGACTGGCAGCGGCACCCAGTTCGACGTGCCGGTCGACGTCGCGATCGCGGCCGACGGGCAGCTGTACGTCGTCGATCAGTCGATTCCCGGGGTGATGCATGTCCAGCCGCGCACCGGGGCGCGCACCGTCCTTTCCGGGGGCAGCGCTGGCAGCGGGCCGGCGATGGTCGTCCCGGCGGGAATCACCGCAGCGTCCGACGGATCGCTGCTGGTGGCGGATCGACTCGCCCAGGTGATCCGGGTCGACCCGACCAGCGGCGCGCGAACCCTCGTCTCCGGTCCGAACCGCGGCAGCGGCCAAGCGTTTCTCGCTCCGGTCGGCGTGGCCGAGGATAGCGATGGCTCGATTCTCGTCGTCGACCGGGGGCTCTCCGCCGTCCTCCGGGTGTCGCCGTCGAGCGGCGCTCGCACCGTCCTGTCGGGAGCGGGAAGCGGCAGCGGCGACGACTTCGCCGGCCCGGTCGACGTGGTCTCCACCGGTGACGCGATCTACGTCGCCGATCTGACCCTGCCGGGGGTCTGGCACGTCGATCCGCAGAGCGGCGCGCGAACGGTCGTGTCGGGGCCGAACGTCGGCAGCGGTCCGTCCTTCTTCAACGTGTCGGGAATTGCCGTCGCCAACGACGGCACCCTGGTGGTGTCCGATCTCATCCTCGGAGTGCTCGTGGTCGATCCGACTGACGGAGCTCGCGCGCTTCTTTCGGGTGACGGCGAGGGGACCGGACCGGCCTTCGAGGAGGCCTCCGGCCTCGCGGTGCACAGAACCCTGATCACCGACTTCTCGTCGCGCCTCGACCTGACCGCGGCTACGTTCGACGTCGACACGTTTCCGCTCGAGCTCTGGCGCTATCTCGATCTGAGCCTGGCGTCGATCGAGGGCGCCGAGGGAGTCGAGCTCTCGACAGTCGAGATGCCGCTCGACCTCTCCGGGGTCGAAATGAACGGTGTCACCGGTCTGTCCGGTGCAATTCTCGACGGCGCCTACTTCGGTTGTGCGACTCCGAGCGAAACCGATCGCAATTGCGCGCAGCTCTATGACGCCGTGTTGAACCAGGTCTCGCTCCAGGAAACGGTGCTCAGCGATGCCGACATGAGCGGCATTCGTTTGATTCGCTCCAATCTGGCCGCTGCTGATCTCTCCGGCGCTCTGTTGCTCAAGTCGCCGACGACACTCACCGCGGCGAATCTCCAGGGCAGCTACTTGAAGGACGCCAACCTGGCGAACGCCGACCTCAGCGGCGCCACCCTGACCAACGCCAATTGGTACAGCTCGAGCCCGGGGACTTGCAGCCCGGCTGCATGGGCTGGGAAGTGCGCGACCGGCGAAGGCGCGACACTCAGCGACACCGACTTTTCGGGCGCGTATCTCGCCGGTGTCGACCTGTCCAGCTCGACGGCGCAGGGCACCAAGTTCACCGGTGCGATCCTCGCCGGCGCGACCTTCAACAGCGCCAATCTGACCGGCGACCCCAACACCGGCGCCAGCGCGAGCTTGGCCGGCGCCTTTCTGCAGGGTGTGGATTTCACCGACGCGCAGGTCGGCGGAACCGATTTCTCCAGCGCCTACGTCGATCTCACGTCGTCCAATGGTGGAACCCTGGTGTGGGAGCTGCCGAGCGCCAACCTGTCTTTTGCCGGATACACGCCGCCGCAGACCCCGCCCAATTGTCCGTTCGTAACCTACTCGGACCAAACCAGTGTCGGAACGCTCAGCGGCAACGTCTGTCCGGACGGCAACAACGGCGAGAATGGCGGTAGCTGCTCGATGACCCAATGGCTGGCGCCGCTCACTCCGCTCGAAATGGCGACGCCGCCCGCTTCGGACGAGCTGTCGATGTTGCCGGGCGACTGCACGGCGCTCAATTTCAATTGGTGAGCTCTCCGTACCTCAGCGCGAGACGGCGGTTCACCGAGCCGGACGGCGGCGCCGCGTGATGCAGCGAGCCCCGGATGCCGCTGCCGAAGTCGCGGTCACCTTGCGGTCGCGGTTGTGGGACACCTTCGTCCGCTCGATTGGTGTCAACGAGCAGAAGAAGCGAGCCATCCGTCGCTGCGTCGATCGGCCGGGGAGGGTGCTGGAGATCGGTTGCGCCACCGGCAACACCGCGGGCGCGTTCGGCCCCGACTACGACTACCACGGAGTCGATACCGACCCGCAGCACATCGCCCTGGCGCGGCAGAAGAACCGCCGCCCCGGCGCGTCGTTCCACTGTCTCGACCTGCTCGAGGACCCTCTCCCGTTCGATGCCGGTTTCGACTGGCTGGTGATCTCGCATACGGCGCACCATCTGGCCGACGACTACCTGCGCCGGCTTCTGGCCAAGGGCGCCGACCTGTTGCGCCCCGGCGGCGGGCTGGTGATCCTCGACATGATTCGTCCGGCGCCAGACGAGCCGTTCAACCGCCAGTTCTACTTCCGCCTGGATCGAGGCGAGCACTTTCGCAGCCTGCAGGAGTTCGAGGCGGTGGTGGCGGAGCTGCCCGGCTTCGAGCGCGCCGCTTTCGAAGTGGTGCCGACCACCAAGGTCGGGATTCGCGTCATCGACCAGATCCTGATCACCGCTCGTCGCGGCGACGGCTGAAGATCGATTGCCCGACCGGCCGCGGCGGGCTATGCAAGAGCTGTGACCGATCCTCTCTCTCGCTGCTTCGAAGAAACCCGCGTTCGCGGTCTGGTGCTGCGCAATCGCCTGATCAAGGCAGCGACCTTCGAGGGCAAGACGCCGGGCGGCGTCCCGGGCGAAGCGCTGACCCGCCTGCACGAGCGGATCGGCGAAGGCGGGGTCGGAATGACGACTCTGGCCTACTGCGCCGCCGAGGCCGACGGGCGTATCCACGCCGACATGATGTACATGCACGACGGCATCCGGCGGCAGCTCGAGGCGCTGATCGCTCGGGTTCACGCCACCGGCGCCAAGGTGAGCGGCCAGCTCGGCCACTGTGGCAACTTTTCGAAGAACCGCGAGCTGCGCGGTCACCGGCCGCTCGGGCCGTCGCGGGCGATCAACACTCTGGGATTCGCCGCCGGCCTGCCGTTCGCCGGCGCTCTCACGGTGCCGCAGATTCGCGAACGCGTCGCGACCTTCGCCACGGCCGCGCGCTTCATGCAGTCGGTCGGCTTCGATGCCATCGAGATTCACTTCGGGCACGGCTACGCGATCAGCCAGTTCATCAGTCCGCGCACCAACCGTCGCACCGACGAGTACGGCGGCAGCCTGCTCAATCGGATGCGCTTCGGCCTCGAGGTGCTCGAAGCGACGCGCGCCGCGGTCGGCGACGACTTCCCGCTGCTCGGCAAGATCAGCATGAGTGACGGCGTGCGCGGCGGAGTCAGCTACGCCGACAGCGTCGAGATCGCCGCCATGCTGGAGAAGGGCGGACTCGACGTCATCGTCTGCAGCGGCGGTACCAGCAGCATGAATCCGATGCTGCTCTTCCGCGGCGACAGTCTGCTCGAGGGAATGATCGAGCAGGAGAAGAACCCACTGATGCGAGCCGCGCTGAAGCTGGTCGGCCCCAAGCTGTTTCGCAAGTATCCGTACGAGGAGCTCTACTTCCTCGAGCAGGCGCGGCGTATCCGGGATCGCGTCGACTGCGGCGTTTGCTACATCGGCGGCGTTTGCACCGCCGAAAGTTTGGCTGCGGCGATGCGCGAGGGCTTCGACTTCGTCCAGCTCGGCCGCGCGCTGCTCTTCGACCCCGATCTCGCCGCGCACGCCGCGTCCGATGCCGCCTACGTCAACGGCTGCACCCACTGCAACCGCTGCGCCACGCTGATCGAAGCCCCCGGCGGCATCGAATGCGTCTTGCGTCCGGACAATTTCACCGTCGCGCCCCGATCTCCGGCCTGATTGGCCGATGTGATCTTGCCACGAATACTCGCGATCCCGTGGCGCAGCCGGCGGTCCTGCGAACCAGATGGCAATTCTGCGAAATCTGCAAGATCTGCTGGATAGAAGTCGAGAACCGCCGTTGGTCCGAGGTGAGCAGCCGCCGTGAGACCGCACCGTCTCCGTCAGCAGAGCCGAGCAGCGGAGACCTTTTCTCCGCAACCTGTGCGTGGTAGCCGGGCAGGATGCTCGACATTCGCTTGATTCGAGAATCTCCCGACGCGATCAAGAAGTCGCTGGCGACCGTCGGTGTCGATGCCGCCGAGGTCGACGCGGTGCTCGACCTCGACGAGAAGCGCCGCTCGCTGATCAGCGAGGTCGAGAGCCTGCGCAACGAGCGCAGCTCGACCTCGAAGAAGATCGGCAAGCTGAGTGCGGAAGAACGCGCACCGATGGTCGAGCAGATGCGCGCCGTCGGCGACCGCATCGCCGCGCTCGAGAAGGAGCTCGCGTCCGCCGAGGAGGCATTCGAGGCAGCGATGTTGCAGCTGCCCAACACGCCCCACCCGGATGTGCCGGTCGGTGCCGACGAGGAGGCGAACGTCGTCCTGCGCGAGGAAGGCGAGGAGCGCAACTTCGATTTCGAGCCGCAGCCGCACTGGGATCTCGGCGAGGCGCTCGGCATCATCGACTTCGAGCGCGGCGTCAAGGTGTCGGGTTCGCGTTTCTACGTGTTGCGCGGCGCCGGAGCGCGCCTGCAACGGGCGTTGATCAACTGGATGCTCGACGTGCACACCGGCGAGCATGGCTACGCCGAGGTCTATCCGCCGGCCATGGTGCGCCAGGAGTGCCTGGTCGGCACCGGCAACCTGCCCAAGTTCGGCGAGAACCTCTACCGCGACGTCGAGGAGGACTACTGGTTCGTGCCGACCGCCGAGGTGCCGGTGACCAATCTCTACCGCGACGAGATACTCGAGGCAGACAAGCTGCCGGTATACCACGTCGCCTACTCGCCCTGCTTCCGGCGCGAGAAGATGTCGGCCGGTCGCGACGTCCGCGGAATCAAGCGAGGCCACCAGTTCGACAAGGTCGAAATGGTGAAGTTCGTACGCCCGGAGTCGTCCGACCAGGAGCTGCTGGCCTTGCTCGACGACGCCGAGGACATCTGCCGGCGACTCGGCTTGCGGCATCGAGTCGTACAAATGTGTACCGGCGACCTCAGCTTCGTTGCCGCGATGAAGTACGACGTCGAGGTCTGGGCACCCGGTTGCGGCGAGTGGCTCGAGGTCAGCTCGTGCTCCAACTTCCGCGACTTCCAGGCCCGACGGGCGCGGATTCGCTACCGTCCGGAGGCGGGAGCGAAGCCGGAGATGTTGCACACCCTCAACGGCTCGGGGCTGGCGCTGCCGCGGGTGGTGATCGCGGTTCTCGAGACCTACCAGCAGAGCGACGGCAGCGTCGTCGTGCCCGAGGTCCTGCGCCCCTACATGGGCGGGGCCGAGCGCCTCGCCGCCGCCTGAAAATCGGGCTCGCGTGCAGCTGCGCTGCGCCGCAGCGCGCTTTTGCGACATCACCATAACGCCGTTTTGTTTCAGCTAAGTGGCTGATATTGGGTGCTGATTGGGGGCGTCTGTCCCTGTCAAGCGCGCGCCTTCAGATTATTTGAGTTGCCAGGTTGCCGGTCCCGGGTTAAGGGGGCGAGCAGTGGTTGGTTGCAACGCGGCTGGCGAATGGTAGCTTCTCGATCAAGCGAAAGCGCGCTTCGGCATCGTGCCGAACGGGCGCCCCGGGGCGGGACGATCAGCCCTGATTTTCTGTCGTATGAGACAGGTATCGACAAACCCCCAGCGAAGCGTTCGTGCCATGGCAGGTTCGCGGCGCGCGCCGAGGCGCGCTCTGCGGCTGGTCGAGGCGCGCTGACCGCTGCACGCGCATAGGCCTCTACGGCCTCCGCCGGTGCGCAATCGCCGGCGAGGAGGAGGAACGATGGCGGAACGATCTACAGAAACAGCAGTCGAACCAGTGCTTCGGGCGGTACGGTCCGAGCCGAGGAAGTGGAACGAGCTCGCCGAAGTGCTCGAGAAGCACCGCGGCCAGAAGCTGCTGGTCGTTTTGGTCGGCTACCCCGATCCCGACAACATCGGCTCGGGGTTGGCCTTGCAGGTGCTCGCCCGCCAATTCGGCATCGAGACCAACCTGCTTTCCTTCCACGAGGTGAGCCACCAGGAGAACCGGGCGCTGGTCAAGCAGCTCGAGCTCGACCTGTGGCTGTACGACGACCGCACCGACCTGTCGCAGTTCGACAACTACGCCCTGGTCGACACGCAGCGCCCGGACGGCACGCCGATTGCCGACCAGCTGGCGGAGAAGACCCTGGTGGCGGTGGTCGACCACCACAAGCGGCTCAAGGGGCTCAAGGCGGAGTTCATCGACGTTCGCGAGGATGCCGGTTCGACCTGCGGCATCTTCGGTGAGTACCTGCGCGAGGTCTTCCCCGACGGTCTCGATTCGGCCGACCCCGACCACGAGAAGCTGGCGACGGCGCTGATGCACGGCATCCGCTCCGACACGCACCAGTACCTCGAGGCGTGCCACCAGGACTTCGAGGCTTCGGCCTATCTGGTCCCGGCGGTCGATCAGACGCTGCTGCGCAAGATCTCGGCGCAGTCGCTGAGCCCGGCAGTGATGGACATGATCCAAGCCGCGCTCGAGCGGCGCCGGGTCTACGACAACTTCCTGTTCAGCGACGTCGGTTTCGTGCGTACCGAGAACCGCGACGGCATTCCGCAGGCGGCCGATTTCCTGCTGACGCGCGCCGGTATCGACACCGTGTTGGTCTTCGGTGTGGTCGACGGCCGCACCATCGACGGATCCCTGCGCACGCGCAGCGACCTGGTCAATCCCGACGCCTTTCTCAAGAAGGCATTCGGCATCGACGAGGAGAAGGGCTCGCACTACGGCGGCGGCAACGTCCGCGACAAGGGCGCGTTCCAGATCCCGATCGGCTTCCTCGCGCAGCACAACGACCGCGAGCAACTCTACCGACTCGCCTGCGAGATCATCCACGAGAAGTTTCTCGAGGCGATTGGGCAGGAAAGTTAGCGATCGGGCTGCCGCCAAAGGCGGCAGCCCAATCGCAGGATCTGGGATCTCGGGGTTAGGGACTAGGGTCGGTGGTCGGCCTTCGGCCGACGCGCCGTCTGAGCCGGTCCCCAATGCAAGCCTTCCACCCCTAGCTCCTAATCCCTAGCCCCTAGCTCCTAATCCCCTTCGGGGTCGTCCAGCGCTCGACCAGGCCGAGGGCGTAGTCTAGAGCGATTGCCAGGGCGGCGGCGGGGAGGGCGCCGCACAGGACCAGGGCGTAGTCGGTGGTCGACAAGCCGGTGACGATTGGGTCGCCGAGGCCGCCGGCGCCGATGAAGGCGGCGAGGGTCGCGGTGCCGACGCTGATCACGGTCGCGGTGCGGATCCCGGCCATTACCACCGGGGCGGCGAGCGGTAGCTCGATCTGCCGCAGGATCTGCGAGTCGCGCATTCCGAGACCGCGGCCGACGTCGATCAGGCGTTCCTCGATGGACTGGATCCCGACGATCGTATTGCGCAGCACCGGCAGCAGCGCGTAGAGGAACAGCGCCACCAGGGCCGGGGTGACGCCGATTCCGAACAGCGGCAGCATGAAGGCGAGCAGGGCGATCGAGGGGACGGTCTGCAGGACCCCGGCGAGACCGAGAGCGGCTCGCGCCAGGCGCGGATTGCGGCTGGCGGCGATGCCGAGCGGGATGCCGAGCAGACAGGCGAGAACCACGGCGCCGCCGGTCAGCAGCAGGTGCCGGCGCGCCAGATCGAGGGTCTTCCAGCGGCGCTGGTAGAGCAGCCGGAGAAAGCCGGTCCTCTGTCCGTCGCCGCTCGCCCCGGCCGCCGATTCGATGCCGAGGCTCTGTAGAAAAAGAGTGGCGGTTGCCGCCGGTGTCGTCCGTTCGACCTCGACCGCGTGGTTGAGACGCCGCATCGCGTCGGCGTCGATGCGGCCGGCGAGCAGGCGCAGCGCCGCCTCGACGCCGGGAACGCGCTCGCCGAGGTCGCGCCGCATCAGCGGCGCCGCCTCGTAGGCGGGAAAGAAGCCGCGGTCGTCCTCGAGCGCGACCAGCTCGTAGGTGAGGATCTTGGCGTCGGTCGAGTAGCCGTCGGTGACGTCGATCGAGCCTTGCTGGAGCCCCTGGTAGGCGAGGTCGTGGGAGAGTCCCGAGGTTTCGCGCTCGTTCAGCGGGTAGGCGGCGCGCAGTCCCGGCATGCCGTCGGGCCGGCGCAGGAACTCGTGCGACATGCCGAAGTGGAGCGGGTACTGGCTGAGGTCGCTGATGGTGCGCACCGACAGGCGCTCGGCGACGCTGCTGCGCATCAGCAGCACGTAGCTGTTGTCGAAGCCGAACGGGGCGAGCCACTCCATCGCGTAGCGCTCGGCGAAGGCGCGCGCCACCGTGGCGTAGGTCGCGCCGCGACTGAGCCCGCTCGCCTGGCTGGCGAGGATGTTGCGCAATCCGGTGCCGGTGTACTCGGGATAGATGTCGATCTCGCCGTTGCGCAGCGCCTCGAAACAGACGTGGGTGCCGGCGAGGTTGGGGCGGCGCTCGACCGTCGCGGCGGTCTGACTCTCGATCGTCTGGGCGATGATTTCGGCGAGGATGGTGTTCTCGGTGAACGCTTTGGAGCCGACCACGACCCGCGGCGGCGCCGCCGCGGCGGCTGCCGCGACGGCGATCGCGCACAGCGCCAGGGCCAGCTCACGACGCACGGCGGTCCCCGAGCAGCGCGCCGATCGGGCTGTCCGGCGGCGCTTCGCCGAGCTCTGCGACGCTGCCGACCTGGGTGACCCTGCCGTCGGCGAGAACTGCGATCCGGTCGGCGAGGCGGAAGGCCTCGTCGACGTCGTGGGTCACCAACACCACCGTCTTGCCGAGACGCGCCTTGAGCTCCTGGAATTGCGCCTGCAGCTGCCGGCGGGTGATCGCGTCGAGGGCGCCGAACGGCTCGTCCATGAGCACGATCGGCGGATCGGCGGCGAGGGCGCGCGCCAAGCCGACCCGCTGGCGCTGGCCGCCGCTGAGTTGCGACGGGTAGCGATCGCCGTGGACCGGGAAATCCAGCCCGACCAAGGCGAACAGCTCGGCCGACCGCTGGCGCCGCTGTTCGGCGGACCAGCCGAGCAGCTTGGGTACCGTCTCGGCGTTCTCGGCCGCGGTCATGTGCGGGAACAGGCCCGCTTCCTGGACGACGTAGCCGATGCCGCGGCGCAGCTCGATCGGATCGACCTCGCGCACGTCGCGGCCGTCTACCCGGATCTCACCGCTGGTCGGCTCGATCAAGCGGTTTATCAGACGCAGGGTGGTAGTCTTGCCGCATCCCGAGGTCCCCAGCAGCGCCAGGGTCGTCCCCGTCTCGACCAGGAGATCGACTTCCACCAGAGCCCGATGCCCGCCGGGGTAGGTTTTCGACGCGGAGATGAGTTGGATCATGTCTGGGATCTGGGAACTGGGAGCTGGGATTTGGGGGTGGTCGGCTGCTCTCGCAGCCGGCTCTTAGGGGTAGTACAGAAGCGCCGTCGGCCGAAAGGCCGACCAGCCCCGCCAGATCCGAGATCCCAGCTCCCAGATCCGGCGCGGCAGGATCGAAGATCCTGCCGCACCTTGCACCCCTGCTACGACCCGCCTATCTTGGCGGGGCGGTTGCTCGGAAGCGTTGTGTGCTCGGCAGACACCTTCGTTTTTTGGAGGCTGCGATTCGAGTGAGGCGACGCCTCAATCAGGTCCTGTCGAGTGGCACAGACGAGACGGCAAGAAGCGGACGGCGCGCAAACCGCGCCGCAGAGCGATCGTTTGGTGATCGATTGCTATGAGATCGCCGATCCGCGCGCGGCGATGGTCGAGGACGTCCGGCGCGGGCTGCTGGCGCGCCCCAAGACGCTGCCGGCCAAGTATCTGTACGACGAGGTCGGCTCGCGCCTGTTCGACGAGATCTGCGACCAACCCGAATATTATCCGACGCGCACCGAGGAGAAGCTGTTGTCGGAGATCGCCGCCGGCGTCATCGAGGAGTTCGGGCCCGGCCAGCTGGTCGAGCTCGGCAGCGGCGCTTCGCGCAAGACGCGGATCCTGCTCGACGCTCTCACCGGCACCGTTGCCGACGCCTCGTACGTTCCGGTCGACGTCAGCGAGGAGATGTTGCGCCAGTCGGCGACCACCCTGGCGGAGGCCTATCCCGGCCTGCGCCTGCACGGCATCGTCGGCGACTACGAGCATCACCTGCGCGATCTGCCGGCGTCGAACGAGCGTATGGTGATCTTCCTCGGCAGCACGATCGGCAACTTCACCGACCTGGAGGCGCGCAGCTTTCTGCGCTCGGTGCGCGGCCAGTTGTCGGAGGGGGACGCGCTGCTGATCGGCTTCGACCTGGTCAAGCCGACCGACGTTCTCAACGCCGCCTACAACGACGCGGCGGGCGTGACCGCGGAGTTCAATCGCAACGTCCTGCGCGTGCTCAACCGCGAGCTCGAGGCCGACTTCGCGGTCGATCGCTTCGAGCACCACGCCTTCTTCAACGAGCAGGAGAGCCGCATCGAGATGCACCTGCGCGCGGCGACGGCGCAGCAGGTCCGCGTCGAAGCCGCCGAGCTGACCATCGGTTTCGAGCCCGGGGAGTCGGTTCGCACCGAGATCAGTCGAAAGTTCACCCGCAACGACAGCGAGCGCACCCTGCGTGCCGGAGGGTTCGCTCCGCACCGCTGGTACGAGTCGGCCGACGGTTACTTCGCGCTGGCGCTGGCGTTGGCAGCGCCGGTCGTGTAGGTGGCCGGGCGACGGGCGGCCGCGAAACCTTGGCGAGCCGACGAGAGCGAAAGGACGGAGAGAGGCCTCGGGCCGGCCCGGAGATGAGTAGCCGATCGCGAAAGACCGCGGATACCGAAGAGTTGCCGGTCGTCTACGTCGACGACCAGGCAAAGCTCGAGGACGTCTGCGCCCATCTGTCGGGGACCCGTCGGTTCGCCCTCGATACCGAGTTCGTCGGCGAGCGCACCTACTATCCCAAGCTCGAGGTGATCCAGGTGGCGAGCCGCGAGCGGGTCGCGATCATCGACTGCCGCGCCATCGACAAGCTCGATCCGTTCTTCGAGATCCTCGCCAACCGCCGTATCCAGAAGGTCTTGCACGCGGCGCAACAGGATCTCGAGTTGTTCGAAGGGCTCACCGGCGAGTTGCCGAAGCCGGTGATCGACACCCAGATCGCCTCCGCCCTGGCGGGCTACGGCGCCCAGGTCGGCTATGGGCAGTCGATCGAAAAGCTGCTGCGGGTGTCGCTGGAAAAGAGCGAGACCCTTTCCGACTGGTCGCGGCGGCCGCTCACCAAGAGCCAGATCGCCTATGCGGTCGACGACGTCCGCTACCTGCTGCCGCTCTACGAGAAGCTGCGCGCCCGGCTCAAGCAGCTCGGCCGCTGGGAGTGGCTGAAGGAGGAGTGCGCCGGCATGGAGCGGGTTGCCCGCGGCCTGACGGTGGCGCCGGACCAGGCCTACCTGCGGGTCCGCGGCCGCGGCTCGCTGCGCCCCAAGGGACTCGCTGTATTGCGTGAGCTCGCCGCCTGGCGCGAAGAGCTCGCCCGCGAGCGCGACAAGCCGCGGGTCAGCGTCGCCCGCGACGAAGCGCTGGTCGAGATCGCCCGCAAGGCGCCGACCGCGGCGAGCGGGCTGCGCGGATTGCGCGCCGTGCGCTCGCGCGAGGTCGAACGGCGCGCCGCCGAGGTGGTCGAGCGGGTCGCCGCCGCGCTCGCTCTGCCCAAAGAGGAATGGCCGCAACCGCCGCCGCCGCAGGGGCCTTCGCCGGCGCCCGGGGTGGTCGAGCTGCTGCAGGCGGTGGTGCGCTTCCAGGCCGACGAGCAGTCGATTGCCGCTTCGATGCTGGCGACCCAAGCCGAGCTGCAGCGGCTGGCGTCGCGCCACCTCGAGGGCGGCGACCTCGGCGACCTGCGCTTGATGCAGGGCTGGCGCAGCGAGCTGGTCGGCAGCCGCCTCCTGGCGGTGCTCGAAGGCAAGGCGTCGGTCTCGGTCGACGCCTCCGGCAAGGGGCTGCGCATCGGCGACCGCAAGCCGCGCGCCGCGACGACCAAGTAGAGGCGCGTTCAGTCCTCGCCGCGATCGCGGTGGGCGCGGGCGATTCTCTTGAACACGGCGGCGAGCTCGCCGTCGTGTATCTTCGGCAGGGCGACCGCCGCGCGCGGGCGCGGCGCAGTCGCGGGCGGGCGAGCCGGCTTGGTCTTCTGGCGTTTTCCCGAGACGAAGTAGATGTCGCGGATCAGCTCCTCGCCGAGGCGCCGGTTGAGGCGCTCGCGAATGCCTTCCTTGAGGAACTGGAGCTCCTGCATCCAGCTCGGGCTGTCGACGCGGACCGAAAGCACCTCGGCGCGGAACCCCGCCGGCTGGGCATGCGCCGCCACCGCCTCGCCGACCTCCTCGTCCCAGAAGGTCCACAGGCGGTAGACCTTCATCCGCTGGTCCGGATCGAAGCGCTGGATCACCCGCTCGAGCGTATCGGCGACGCGGGTGGGGCGTTGGCGCTTGTCCATGGAGCGTGCTTAGCGCACTCGCGCTGCGCTCGCCAGCGGGAGCGCTCGAAGCCCTGTGGGACAGGGCGTAGAGGCCTGTTCGGGGCCGTGACTGAACCGAAATTCGGCGAAAAATCGGTGTCTTGCGACGCCGAACATCCGTTTTGAACTTGACATGGGGTTGGGGTTCTTAGTAGGGAAGACCCCCACATATTGGGGTAGGGAGCTCGACGCGCTACGATATCTAGGTTTTTAGGCGGGTGTTGGGCGGTAGGAAACAAGGGGAGGTGTCGATGGTAGATCGCGCGGCGAATCGAAAGACGCAAGTCGAAGGAACGGGTGCACGGAGTGCCCAAGGCGGGGCTGGGGTTCGCTTCGAGCGCCGTTTCACCACGCCGGGGGTCGATCCCTTCGACGAAGTCGAGTGGGGCAAGCGCAGCGCGGTCATCCAGGACGAGAAGGGCAACACCGTCTTCGAGCAGACCGATGTCGACATTCCCGCCGACTGGTCTCAGCTGGCCACCAACGTCGTCGTCTCCAAGTACTTCCGCGGCGCCCTCGGCACCCCCGAGCGCGAGCGCAGTGTCCGCCAGATGATTGGCCGCGTGGTCAACACCATCCGCGGCTGGGGCGACACCCAGGGCTATTTCGCTTCCCAGGAAGACGGCGACGCCTTCTCGAGCGAGCTCAAGCACCTGTTGCTGCACCAGAAGGTGTCGTTCAACAGCCCGGTTTGGTTCAACGTCGGCATCGAGCCGCATCCGCAGTGCTCGGCCTGTTTCATTCTCTCGGTCGACGACACCATGGACTCGATCCTCGGCTGGTACCGCAACGAGGGGGTCATCTTCAAAGGCGGCTCCGGCTCGGGTGTGAACCTGTCGCGAATCCGATCGTCGAAGGAGCAGCTCGCCGGCGGCGGCACCGCCTCGGGGCCGGTCTCCTTCATGAAGGCGGCGGATGCGTCCGCCGGAGTCATCAAGTCGGGCGGCAAGACGCGCCGCGCCGCCAAGATGGTGATCCTCAACGCCGATCACCCGGACATCCTCGAATTCGTCCGCTGCAAGTCGGAGGAAGAGGCCAAGGCCTGGGCGCTGATCGACGCCGGCTACGATTCCTCGCTCGACGGGCCGGCGTACGGCTCGGTGTTCTTCCAGAACGCCAACAACTCGGTGCGCGCCAGCGACGAGTTCATGCAGGCGGTGGAGAACGACGGCGAGTGGCAGACCCGTTTCATCCTCGGTGAAGGCGTCTCCGAGACGATGTCGGCGCGCGGCCTGTTGCGCGAGATCGCCGAAGCCACCCATCGCTGCGGCGATCCCGGGATGCAGTTCGACTCGACCATCAACGCCTGGCACACCTGTCCGGAATCGGGCCGCATCAACGCCTCGAATCCGTGCTCCGAGTACATGCACCTCGACAACTCGGCGTGCAATCTGGCGTCGCTCAATCTGCTCAAGTTCATCAGCGACGCCGGCGACTTCGACACCGACTCGTTTCGTCACGCGATCGACGTCGTGATCACGGCGCAGGACATCGTCGTCGACAATTCGAGCTATCCGACCGAGGAGATCACCGCCAACGCCAAGGCGTTCCGCGAGCTCGGCCTCGGCTACGCCAACCTCGGCGCGCTGCTGATGTCGCTCGGCCTGCCCTACGACTCGGAAGCGGGCCGCCAGTACGCCGGCGCCGTGACCGCGCTGATGTGCGGCGAGGCCTACGCGCAATCGGCGCGGGTGGCCGGGCACATGGGGCCGTTCGACGGCTACGCGCCCAACGCCAAGGCGATGATCGACGTCATCGGCAAGCACCGCAGCCACGCCTACAAGCTCGACCCGGCCTATGTTCCGCTCGATCTGTTGACCGCTGCGCGCAACGCCTGGGACGACGCCTATTCGACCGGCCAGGCGCTCGGATACCGCAACTCGCAGGCCACGGTGCTGGCGCCGACCGGCACCATCGCCTTCATGATGGACTGCGACACTACCGGCGTCGAGCCCGACATCGCTCTGGTCAAGTACAAGAAGCTGGTCGGCGGCGGCATGCTCAAGATCGTCAACAACACGGTGCCGCGCGCGCTCAAGCGGCTCGGCTACGAATCGAAGCAGATCGACGAGATCATCGACTTTATCGACGCGCACGACACGATCGAGGGCGCGCCGGGCCTGCGCGAAGAGGACCTGCCGGTGTTCGATTGCGCGTTCAAGCCGGCCAACGGCGAACGCACGATTCACCACCTCGGGCACCTGCGCATGATGGGTGCGGTGCAGCCGTTCATCTCGGGCGCGATCTCGAAGACGATCAACATGCCGACCGAAGCGACGGTCGACGACATCATGGAAGCCTACACCGAAGCGTGGCGGCTCGGCGTCAAGGCGGTGGCGATCTACCGCGACGGCTGCAAGCGGACGCAGCCGCTCAACACGTCGAAGTCGAGCGGTCAGGCGAGTGCGTCGGCGGCGACCCCGGCCGGCAATCCGGTGCGACGGCGGCTGCCGCAGGATTGCCAGTCGCTGCGCCACAAGTTCGATATCGTCGGACACGAGGGCTACATCCATGTCGGCATGTTCGAAGACGGCACGCCGGGCGAGATCTTCATCAAGATCGCCAAGGAAGGCAGCACCATCGCCGGCCTGATGGACACCATCGGCATCCTCAGCTCGATGGCCCTGCAGTACGGAGTGCCGCTCGACGTTCTCGTCAACAAGTTCAGCCACGTGCGATTCGAGCCCTCCGGCTTCACCAAGAACCCGGAGATCCCGATCGCCAAGTCGCTGATCGATTACGTGTTCCGCTTCCTCGGCTCGAAGTTCCTCGACTCGGAGAAGAAGGCGGCGGCGGGCATCCACTCGCAGCAGAGCGAGGACATCGCCGATCAGGTGGTGTCGGCGGTGGGCGAGGCGGCGGTCGACGCGCTCGGCTTCAGCCCGCAGTCGGATGCGCCGAGCTGTGCCGATTGCGGCGCGATCATGGTCCGCAACGGGAGTTGCTACAAATGTCTGAATTGCGGGACTACGAGCGGCTGCTCGTAGATCCGCGGCAAGGCTGAGGGGGCTGGTTGCAGTGGGGTGGAAGTGTGGCCCCTCGGAGGTGTGGTGTGGTGTGGCCGGATGGAGAGCCGGCGCGGGGCGCCCCTAGGGGCGCCCCGCGGGGGTGGTAGAACCACCGGCCGGGGAGTATAGGGACCGCCCCACCCACCTGCAAGCGGATTCACCCGGTGCCCCAGGGCGCTGGAATAGCGTCTGTGTAGCCCCCTAGGCGGCTTCCGGACGCGGCATTTCGGGTTGTGCCCGGTAGTTCTCGCGTGGCCTGCAATGGCTGTTCGCGATAGCGAATACCACCCCCTGCCTGTGCCTATGCCTCGCCTCTGCCTGCGATCGCCCAATCTTCCGTGGCTCGCAGAGCCGCGGGGAAGCGAGCTTCAGCCGAGCAGCCGTCCGAGCACGGTCTGCTTGAGGTGCTCGATCTGCTGCTCGGGATTGATCGGGCTTTTTTCGTCGCCGATGAATCGTTCCATCAGCATTCCGTCCAAGGTGGACAGCAGCAAGGCGGCGTCCAGCTGGGGGTCGACGTCGGCGCGGAATCGGCCCGTCGCGCGTCCGCGCTCGATCGCCTGGGCCAGCATGTCGCGGAAGAGGGAATAGAGCTCGTTGACCTGACTCATCACTTCGTCCGGCCCGGACTGGCGCACGATCAGATCGACGATGAAGCGGACCGAATACCCGTTGTCGCGGACGAACTTGACGTAGAGGTCGATCAATCGGGTAATCTGGACCCCTTCGTCGAGCGAGGAGAGGTCTCCGACGTCGATGTAGTAGGGTTCCAGGGTGCGCCCCAGAGCGGCGCGAAAGAGGTCTTCCTTTGAATCGAAATGCCAGAGAATCAGCGCCTTGCTCACCTGGGCCTCGCGGGCGACATGCGACAATGGGGTGTGCTCGTAGCCCTTTTGTGAAAAGAGTCGAGCTGCCGTCGAGAGAATACGGTCGCGGGTCCGAGTGCCTTGCGCGGAGCTTTCGCTAGCAGTGTTCACGCGTTTAAACCTTCATGAAGGACTTTTCTAAGTCAAATCTGCTGCCCGGGCTGCGCGCGGCCAGCGCCGTGCTGGCGGCGGTGGCGGTGGTCGGCTTCGGCCGTGCTCCGCAGACACCATCGGCGCCTCCGCTGGCGTCGCCGAGCCTCGAGCCGGCGCTGCGCCGGGTGTCGCAGGTCGGCGCCGACGGCTGGCGCATCGAGGTCGACGGAGTGCCGATCGACGCCCCCGGACGGATGCCATCGGCGCCGCAACCGGTGCACGACCTGCGTCTCGATCGGCTCGCGCTGTTCGCCGATTCGATCGGCCGCTACTCCACCGAGGAGGCGGTCGACTGGCGTTTGGTGGCGGCCGTGATCGCCGAGGAGTCGAGCTTCGACCCCGACGCCCTGAGTCCGGCCGGCGCCTTCGGCCTGATGCAAGTCAAGGAAGTGGCCGCGCGCGACGTCGGCGTCTATCCCTACGACGACCCGGACTCCAACATCCGCGCCGGGATTCGCTACCTGGCGCAGATGCGCGAAGAGTTCCCGGCGCCGAATCGGCCGGATCGTCTGGCGCTCATGCTGGCCGCCTACAACATGGGGCCGGGGCACCTGCGCGACGCCCAGCAGGTCGCCACCGATTTCGGCTTTGCGGCGAATCGCTGGGACGGTTCGATGGAATCGGCGGTGCGCTTGCTGGAGCAGCCGGCGATCCACCGCAACCTGCGTTACGGTTTTGCCCAGGGTGGTGCGGTGGTCGCTTACGTCGACCGGGTGCTGGAGCGCTATGATTCGTACCGGCAGCGATTCCCCGCGGTGACGATGCCGTCGATGCTGATGCTGGCCGACCTCGCCAGTCGGTAGGGCGGGCGCCCCCTCAGCACTCCCGGCTTCGAGGAGCTCGCAGGCACGCGCGAACGCAGTGGGCAGCGTCGGCTGGGCTCTTGATCGCCACTTCGGCCCCGGTTTCAGGTCGGGGCGTGTGGTCGTTTGGTTGCCTTGCTCCTGCGTGGTTTCGGGCGGGGTACTTGGCCGCAATCCATGCGAAATCTCTCGTCCCGATCGTGACCTCCGTCTGGATGAGCTGGCTGCCCCTGAGTAGTCGAACACGGCCGCGTCGCTACCCTCTTGTCGCTGGGTCCGCCGTTTGGGCGGATTTAACGAAGTTACTGCCCTTCTAACGCCGTTGTTCGTAGGGGGGCTTCGGTGGCGTAGCCGGGGCCGGATGAAAAGAACTCATCATGGGGGCGACGTCTTCGGGATTGCGGAAGGTCGGTGGCGTGCATGCACTTGGGCCGTGTGTCGCTCGATGGGAGATTGTTGCTCACGCTCGGTGGCCCCCGCATTGCGGGATGAGCGTGCTCTTAGCCTTTGACTTCGAGCTCCCGGTGTTTGAGCGACAATCGCTTCGCGTTCCCCGCTCGATGGATCACTCCGGCTACTGCACATCGAGCCCCGAGGCTCATGCGGTGTGAGCAATTTGTTGCAATCGCATGTTACTGGATTGCATCTAACCGACTAGCGCTGACTTGAAGAGGAAAAACATATGACCGCACGTGCAGTGAAGAGCCACCCATGTCTATTTTTACTGGCGACGTTGTTGGTCCTCTCTCCCTTATCAGTCGCTAAGATGGCAGCCCAGGTGCCCGGCGCGACGCGAGATTCTGCTGCCTCCGAACGTTTCGGCCTTTCGTCTGACGCGGTTGAGGTGCCTGGAAAAAGAGCCGCCCGGACGAAACGTTACCGAATTCCGGGCACACGGCGTTTTGCCGAGGTCGCGACGGGTCGGGTCCTGCATTTCACGGACGCTGTCGGCGCCTTGCGGAGCAACCGGCCCGTGTTTGTGACTGTTGGCGATGAGACCGTCGCCGATCAGGGAGCTATGACGGTCGCGGCCTCATCGGAAGGCCTCACGGTAACGAGCAAGGCGGATGGCGGCGCCGTGACATTTGTCACAACGAACCGCCCGAGTGTGAACGGTAAGCGGGTCGGGACGCGAATTCCAGGCCAAAGTCTTCAGTGGTTCTGGGATCTGGACCCCTTCGAGCTGAAGCTGATCTCCGCGCCGATCGCACAGCGGGAAGGGCAAGCGACGTACGATTTCCCCGTTGTCTATACCGACGGCATGACGCCGTTCGCGCTGGACGCGGATGGGAATCTGGAAAGCGGAGACCTCTTCTTCGGCGCCCCCGTATTGCTCGGTGCCGATGGCGAATCCCACGACGGCTACGCCGCGTGGAGCCTCGCACCGTCGGGAGCTGTCATCTCGCTGATGGTTGATGATACCGCGCTTCCGGACTCAGCGCTTCCGTACCGGATCGACCCGCCGATCACCCAGCTAGCCGCGTTCGCCGGACACTTCCAATACGCGCCTCTTTTCGACGCGTTCGATCAGACCTGGGACGTTCCGACGCGGGCACTGACCAATAACAACAGCAAAGCGAAAGCAGCAGACCTCGACCCTGCTCTGTCGCACGTCACGGACGGGCTGTACATCTACGGCTTCGGCTTTGACCTCGACCCGCAGGCGGTTGTGGTTGGCGTCGAGGTGACGATGGACCGCAGCGTGCAGGGGTGTGGCGGGTGCAATGTCCCAGCCGATTGCGTTGAGGAGGATCAGGTCTATCTGAGTCTCGATGCGGTGAGCGTGGTGGGATCGAACCAGGCCGGACTTTCCCAGCCGACCAGGGATACTTTACGCATCCGTCAACTCGAACCAGCTGGACGAGAGGCGCATCCTACGTATTGACAACGACGGCAAGGTCACGAGCGTTGTTGGTGGTGGCAACTCGACGGCGGATGGGGTTGCGCCCGGCACCGCAAGGATCGACCCCTGGGACCTCGCTTTTGGGCCGGATGGCCGACTCTACTTCGTCGACAACACGGGAAGCGGTGGAACCGGCCAGAATCGGCACCGGATCCGTGTCGTTGACCTGACGCTGCCAGTCGCCTCCCAGGCTGTGGATACGATCGCTGGCGCGGAGAGCTGTATCGGCTCGGGTACGCTGTGTGGCGACGGGGGCCCGGCGCTTGACGCCCGCTTCGACCAGCCCAAGGGCATTGAGATCACCTCGGACGGCACGATCTATGTCACTGAGCCGGGCAATGGAAGAATCCGGCGAATTGGCCCAGACGGGATCGTTCACACGGTTGCAAGCGGTCTATCCGACGCGGAGTTGGACCTCGCGGTCGCGCCCGACGGTGCGATCTACTTTGGCCCCGGTACCGGCAAGGTCCAGAAAATTGCCGCGTCCGGAATACTCTCGGACGTCATCGGCGATGGTACCGTGGGCGACGAGGGGGACGGCGGCCCGGCGATCGAAGCGCAGGTTTGGGTGGCGAGGGGACTTGCGGTTGCAGCTGACGGCAGCGTCTATATCGCCGATTCAATCAACAACCGGGTCCGCAAGATCGGAACCGACGGCATTATCACAGCGTTGGTCGGAAAGGCCGTTGGGACGGGACCGGCGCTGAATGTCGAGCTCGGACCAGCTGGGGCCGCGAACCTCAATCGTCCCCGGCGAATGGCGGTTTCGCCGGATGGATCGCTCTACATCGCCGATACCTTCAACGAGCGTGTCGTTAAGGTCTCGCCGCCGCTTCCCGGCCTGAGTGACCTTGGCGACGTTTTGATCGCCTCGGATGACGGAAGTGAGCTTTATCTCTTCGACGCACGCGGGCGCCACGAGAAGACCCTCGACGCTCTGACCGGTGTCGTGGTCTACGAGTTCCGGTACGTAGAAGCGGCAGACATCACCGCAGGCGACGATCCGCCTGGAACCGAGGGGTACCTCAAGTCGGTCACCGATCGCGACGGCAATGTCACCGAGTTCGTTCGCGGCGAAGGCAGTGGGGACCTACTTATCCGACCGCCGTTCGACACCCAGTCCCCTTTCGAGCAGCAGACCGTAATCGATTTCGATGATACCTCCGGCTACCTCAAGTCGGTCACACGGCCGGGCGGTGAGAAGACCGATTTTCTCTACGACGACGGGTTGATGACCCAGGTCACCGACCCGCGCAACAACGCGACGGACTACACCTACACGGCCGAAGGCCGGCTTGAGACCACCTCCGACCCCGTTGGTGGTGGGCATACGCTCACCCGAACGGACTTGGCCGGCGGTTATCAGGTGCTTGATGCGACAGCCGAAGGTGTGCAGACGACCTACCGGATCGAGCGGGGACTCGATCCCGACTTCGCCCTCGTCCCGGTGGGAACCGATGAGCGCCGTACCACCCTGTTCTCCGATGGCACCGAACGGACGGTACTGATCGGAGTGGATGAGAGCACAACGGTCACGGAGCCCGACGGCATGGTGCAAATCTCACAGCCGGGCCCAGACTCGCGCTTCGGCATGCAGGCCCCTGTGCCGGTCAGCACAGAAATCAGCACACCTGGGGGCTTGGTTGCTCAGATCGACGCGACTAATGATGCGCCGCTGACCGAACCGCTCGATCCGTTCAGCTTCACCGAAAGCACCGACACGGTTTCCGTCAACGGGCGTGAGGTGAAGCGAGTCTTTGACCCGCTGGCAAACACGTTCACGGACACAACACCGGAAGACAGGCACACCGTCACGACCCTGGATGCGCAGGGCCGCGTCGTAAAGACCGAAGTTACTGGTATCCATCCGACGCGACAGGAGTATGATCTCCAAGGGAGGGTGACGGCGATTCGGGAAGGACCCGTTCCTTTGCCCACTCCTCCTGACACGGTGACGCGCGTGACGCAGTTCGACTATGTGGACTTGATCGACATCGCCGGCGGCTATCCGCCGGAGTCTGAAGGGCAGCTGAAGTCGATCACGGATGCCATGAACCGCAAGGTGACTTTCGAGTACGACGCCGATGTCCGCGTCTCAAAACAGATCCTACCTGACGGCGTGCGCGAAAGTGGCTTCGTGTACGATGACGCGGGCAACGTGACGCAGGTGATTCCGCCGGGACGCCCGGCGCATGTATTCACCTACACGGATATCAATCTCGAGGAGACCTACGATCCGCCGCTGTTTGGGGTCCCGCCGCCGTCGCCGACGCCGGTCGTTCGGACGACGACAAGTTACACCGACGACGGGCAGGTAGACGCGATTACGCGGCCGGACGGAAAGCAGATCGACTTCGACTACGATTCCTCGGGCCGTATCGACACTATCACCCTGCAGCCGACTGCTGAGGTACGTGACTACAGCTATGATCCGCTAACAGGCAACCTGAGTCAGATTGCTGGAGCGGACGCCACCCTCGACTTCGGCTACGATGGCACCCTACAGACCATGGAGACGTGGAGCGGCGCCGGGATCACTACGGCCTCGGTCACCCGCAGCTACGACGATAGCTTGCGTGTGGCGACCCTGCAGGTCGACAGCGAAACGCCCGTTCAGTACACCTACGACGACGACGATCTGCTGGTCCAAGCCGGCAACCTGTTTCTGGATCGTGATCCTGACAATGGCCTCCTGGTAGGCACTACCATCACGGAGGGGGCCGGGACCGTCGAGGACACCTACCAGTACAACGGTTTTGGCGAGCTTGAGCACTACGAGGCTTCGCACAACGGCTCGGAGCTGCTTGACTTCGTCTATACGCGGGACGGTCTCGGCCGGATTATCAGTATTACAGAGACTAAGAACACGACGGGCACACCCGTCGTGACGGAGACGCACTACAAATATGACTTGTTGGGCCGTCTCTATCGCGTGTGTCCTGATGAGCCTTGCACGACAGTGCTCTCCGAGTACCAGTACGATTCCAACGGCAACCGCATAGCCGGCAGCTTCAACTCACAGGGAACGGTCACCAGCGCCGTATACGACGACCAGGACCGGCTCCTCGAGCTGACCCAGGGCCCGACTACGACGACCTACACGTACACCGACAACGGCGAGCTGCTCACCAAGACCGACCCGAGCGGCACGACCTCCTACGAGTACGACCAGCTCGGCAACCTGCTATCGGTTACCCCGCCGAGCGGGCCGCAGATCGAGTACTTGATCGACGCAAGGAATCGCCGCACCGGCAAGAAGGTGGGCGGTGTTCTCGAGAAGCAGTGGATCTACCAGGACCAGCTCAACCCGGTCGCGGAGCTCGACGGCTCCGGCGATCTCGTCTCGGAGTTCGTGTACGCGGCGAAGAGCAACGTACCGAGCTTCATCATCCGCCACGACGACCCGGCGCCGGGGCAGACCACGCCCTACCGGGTGCTGAGCGATCACCTCGGTAGTGTGCGCGTGGTGGGCGCGATTGATGGGGCGAGTCTGGGCGTGGTTGAGGAGATCGCGTATGACGAGTTCGGAGTCGCCAACACTATTCCGGCTTT
This sequence comes from bacterium, assembly GCA_030430165.1. Lineage (GTDB taxonomy): Bacteria > Desulfobacterota > Binatia > HRBIN30 > CADEER01 > CADEER01. The sequence goes on from JAUIGL010000033.1 coordinate 38,982, forward strand.
TCAGCCCTTCGGGTTCGGCGGTGGATTGACCGAAGGGAACTTGGTCAGGTTCGGTGCCCGTGACTACGAACCAATCAGGGCAAGGTGGACAGCCAAAGACCCGATCGGGTTCTCGTGTATGGAGCTTAACCTGTTCGAGTATGCGAAGTCTGACCCGGTGAACGGGGTGGATTCCACCGGCGAGTTCACGATCTCGCTGCAGCACGCGTCATTCGCAGCTAGCGCTGTTCTCGCAGGGGCAGCGATATTTGCAACGAGGGTGATCGACCTGGACCAGGCGAGAGAGCGGCGGCGACCGCGGCGCCGAAGGGGCACTCCCACCCGGACGCCGAGCTTCACTCCCACTCCGGATCGGGGTCTCTACTGCTTTCAGCTCTGGCGCAGTTGCATTGCGTGGGCACTCGGGCGAGGCGTAGACACACGTGACTTATGTGATGCCGCTCGAGACAAGTGTGAGCAGAATATCCCGGTCCCCGTAGCGTTTCCGAGCGGACACGTCGCCTATCCGTGGTAAACAATGCCCAACACCTACGATGAGGAACTCTACAAGCTCTGGCGCACTGCTTATCAGTCTGGGGACCCCCGGCGTGCACTAGCGTTAGCGATCGCGGGCTACCTAATCGCCAGCGAAGATCACGACGACATGCGAGAAGAGGTGTTCCTCGGTCTCATTCGACAGTCGGTCACGGCCCCAAATCCATTGCCGAGAGAGAGAGTCGGGCTCGTCGACCTGCGTTGTTCCTTCTGCGGTCGAGATGGAACGGAGGCCCAACTCGTTGCCGGCGCCGCGGCGAACATCTGCTCTCAGTGTGTGGTCCAGATTGGCGAAACAATGAAGCACAAATAATTGGTGATGAACGGACCTCGCTAGAAACCTGATCTGGCGGAGGGGACGATGACAGTTAGGGGATGAATGGGGTCGGACCGGGAGTATAAACATCGGTCGGCGCACGAGGTGGCAATTCATCCTGCACGACGGTGCTCTCCGAGTACCAGTACGATTCCAACGGAAACCGCGAGGTGATGAACGGGGTCGGACCACGCTAGAAGCCTAATGTTGTTGGAGAAATCCCTAGAATCACCTCCAATAGTGCCCTTAGGCGTCGTTTTCGGGCCCAAAATCCGCGTTCTAAGCCGACCGTGACTTGCGCACTGTGTGGTGACGTCCAGCCAGGTGGCGCCGCGCGGTGTGTCGCTGCAACGGCGGAGGCTCCGTCCTGCGATGAGCCCAGCGCGTCCCTACGATCGCTTTTCAGCGGCAAAAACGCGATCTAAGGCCTCAATTCGACCTCTACAGCGGGACGAACTGAATGAATTCAGTGGGTTGTCATGGTCCGACCCCGCTGATGATCTCGACCCCGCTGATGATCTGCCGCTGATGATGTCCCCGCTGATGTCGATGCTGATGCTGGCCGACCTCGCCAGTCGGTAGGGCGGGTGCCCCACCGACTGGCGACGGACGATCAGGCCGCGTTGGCGACCGGGGTGCTGTCGAAGACGAGCTCCCCGTTGCGGACGTCGACGGTGACCTTGCTGTTCTCGGTGACCTCGTTGGCGAGCAGCTGGCGGCCGAGCACCGTCTCGAGCTCGCGTTGCAGCAGCCGCTTGAGCGGCCGCGCCCCGTAGACCGGGTCGTAGCCGGTCGAAGCGAAGTGCTCGAGCGCCGCGTCGGTCAGCGTGAGATCGATCTTGCGCTCGGCGAGCCGCGCGCGCAGTCTTCGCAGCTGGATCTCGACGATCTGCTTGAGCTGCTCGCGGGTGAGCGAGTGGAAGACGACGATCTCGTCGATCCGGTTGAGGAACTCGGGGCGGAACTGCTGGCGCAGCGCACCGAGGACGTCCTCGCGCATCTGCGCGTGGCCCTCTTCGGTGTCGCCGCCGCGAGCGTCGAGAATCAGCTGGCTGCCGACGTTCGAGGTCAGGATGACGACTGTGTTCTTGAAGTCGACGGTGCGCCCGTGCGAGTCGGTCAGCCGCCCGTCGTCGAGCAGCTGCAGCAGCACGTTGAAGACGTCGGGATGCGCCTTCTCGATCTCGTCGAAGAGGATGACGCTGTACGGACGCCGGCGCACCGCTTCGGTGAGCTGTCCGCCCTCGTCGTAGCCGACGTATCCCGGAGGCGCGCCGATCAGGCGGGCGACCGCGTGCTTCTCCATGTACTCGGACATGTCGATGCGGATCATCGCCTGCTCGTCGTCGAACAGGAATTCGGCGAGCGCTCTGGCGACCTCGGTCTTTCCGACGCCGGTCGGGCCGAGGAAGATGAACGAGCCGAGCGGCCGATTGGGATCGTTGAGCCCCGAGCGGGCGCGGATGACGGCGTCCGACACGGCGCGGACGGCCTCGTCCTGGCCGACCACCCGCTTGTGCAGGTGCTCGTCGAGGTGCAACAGCTTCTCGACTTCTCCCTGCATCAGTCGGCTGACCGGGATGTTGGTCCAGCGGGCGACGACGGCGGCGATGTCCTCTTCGTCGACCTCTTCCTTCATCAGTCGGCTGGCGCCCTCCTTCTCGGCGAGCGCCGCCTCCTCGGCGGCGAGCTTCTTCTCCAGCTCGGTGAGCTTGCCGTACTTGAGCTCGGCCGCCTTGTTGAGATCGTACTCGCGCTCGGCGTGGTCGATCTCGCGCTTGGTCTGATCGATCTCCTCGCGCAGCTCGCGCAGGGTTCCGATGCTGTCCTTCTCCTGCTGCCAGCGAGCGCGCAGCGAGTTGGCGTGCTCCTGCTGCTCGGCGAGCTCCTTCTCGAGCTTCTCGAGCCGGTCCTTCGAGCCGGTGTCGGTCTCCTTCTTCAGCGCCTCGCGCTCGATCTCGAGCTGCATCACGCGGCGCGAGACTTCGTCGAGCTCGGCCGGCATCGAGTCGATCTCGGTGCGCAGCTTGGCCGCCGCCTCGTCGACCAGGTCGATCGCCTTGTCGGGTAGAAATCGGTCGGTGATGTAGCGATTGGAGAGCACCGCGGCGGTTACCATCGCGCTGTCCTTGATACGGACGCCGTGGTGCACTTCGTAGCGCTCGCGCAGTCCGCGCAGGATCGAGATCGTATCTTCGACGCTCGGCTGGTCGACCATGACCGGCTGGAAGCGTCGCTCCAGGGCTGCGTCCTTCTCGATGTATTTGCGGTACTCGTCGAGCGTGGTGGCTCCAATGCAGTGCAGCTCGCCGCGGGCGAGCATCGGCTTGAGCAGGTTGCCGGCGTCCATTGCGCCCTCTGCGGCGCCCGCGCCGACGACGGTATGAAGCTCGTCGATGAAGAGGATGACTTCTCCGGCCGCCTCCTGCACTTCCTTGAGAACCGCCTTGAGGCGCTCCTCGAATTCGCCGCGAAACTTCGCGCCGGCGATCAGGGCGCCCATGTCGAGGGCCACCAGGCGGCGGTCTTTCAGTCCTTCGGGGACGTCCTTGGCGACGATCCGCTGCGCCAGCCCTTCGACGATGGCAGTCTTACCGACACCGGGCTCGCCGATCAGAACCGGGTTGTTCTTGGTGCGGCGCGACAACACCTGAACCACGCGCCGGATCTCCTCGTCGCGGCCGATGACCGGATCGAGCTTGTCTTCGGCGGCGAGCTTGGTCAGGTCGCGACCGTACTTTTCGAGAGACTGGTAGGTGGTCTCCGGGTTCTGCGAAGTGACTCGCTGGTTGCCGCGCACCTTTTTCAGCGCCGCCAGCACCTGGTCACGAGTGACTCCGTTGGCCTTCAAGAGCTTGCCGGTGGCGCCGCTGTCGTCGACCGCGGCGATGAGAAAATGCTCGACGCTGATGTACTCGTCCTTGAGCTGCTGCGCCGCCTTGTCGGCGGCGGCGAACAGCGCGTTGAGGCGCGGCGTCACGAAAACCTGGTCGGGCGAACCGGTCGCCCCGGTCACCTTCGGCATACGCTCGATCTCTTTGCCGAGCTCGCTGGCGATCAGCTCCGGATTGGCTCCTGCCGCCTCGAGAATCGGCCGGGCGATTCCCTCGCCTTGCGCCAGCAGCGCGCTCAACAAATGCTCGACGTCGACCCCCTGCTGCTGCGCGCGCGAGGCAATCGCCTGTGCTTCGCGGATTGCGTCCCGCGATCGATCGGTCAGCCGGTTGAAGTCCATATTATCTCCTAAGTGCTCGTATTTTCTCGCTATTCTCTTTACGTGATGACGCAATCTAAGCACGAATCGCAGATCCGCAACCCTGCGCGGATGCGCGGCGGAAGTGGCTGCGCCGCGTCCCAAACGGCGCTCCGCGCCGTGTCCCAAGCCCCGGCTGCGCCGGGCCGTCCCAAGAACGGCATCGCTTACGCTCGCCGTTCGTCCCAAGCGGCTGCGCCGCGAGGCTGAAGGCCCCCAGCGCGAAGCGCTTTGGGACGGCGGGCGTAGCCCGCCTTGGGACCGCTCGCCGTAGGCGGCGTTGGGACCGCTCGCCGTAGGCGGCGTTGGGACCGCCGCGTCAGCGGCGATTGGGACGCGCGCGCAGCGCTTGCTAATGTTGCTCGAGGAGGTGCTGTCGATGGGTGACGACCAGAAGGACCGCTTGGGCGACAAGCTGCGCGATCTGGAGAAGGCGCGCGAGGACGACTACTTCGCGCGGCGCGATCGCGAGGCGCTCGAGAAGATGCGCAAACAGAAGGACGAGGGCGAAAAAAAAGGGGAGCGGTGAACCGCTCCCCTTTCGATGTTGCCCTGCCGATTGCCGATCAGTCGGACAGTCGGGTCAGGGTGCGCAGCGTGAAGTAGTCGTCCGGGTAGTCCTGCTCGATGAAGAGCGAGCTGTAGCGACCCGCCAGGCACGCGCGGTTGGTCTTGTCGTTGACGCCGACCACCATGTTCGGCGACACCGTCTTGAAGGCGCCGTCCGGCGTTTGCGAGAACTGGTATGCGCACATCGCGTTGTAGAAGTATTCGCCGGCGCGGTTGTGCACCAGCTTCCACCAGATCCGGTACATCTCCTTGTCCATGTACATGATGACCTTTCCGAAGTTGTAGTACGGGTCTTCGGACTGGCCGTGCAGGATCCACACCGGACGCGGCACCATCTTCAGGTTTTCGACCACCAGCCATGGAATGCCCTTGGCGCCGGGCGTCTCGTAAGCCCCTTTGAAGTACGGAATCTCGACGTCCCAGCGGGTGTCGCTCTTCTTCTTCATCGGGATCGGCTTGGTGTCGAGCACCGGCGCGAGGATCTTGCCCTCTCCGGCGAGCTCCCACTTGTAGTACTCGATCTTACCGCCGTAGCAGTTGAGGTCGTCGGAGAAGATGTCGAGCCCGGCGACCGGGTCGGAACGGGTTGCCGCGTTGACGCGGCGAACGCGGCGCGTCGCGGGAACGAAGAACCAGGCCTTGTCCTGCGAGGTCCAGTCGTTGGCGCGCTTGGTCAAGCCGCCGACTCCGTCGACGTCGAGCGGCTCGAGCACGTTGGTCAGAGTGGTGGCGCGCAGCTCGTCCGGATTTTTGATCGGCTCTGGGCGCCCCAGGTACGACAGCGTGTGCAGCCACAGCTTGATCCGCTTGAACTCGCCGCTGGTGTCGAGGCCGTTGAGGGTGAACGAAGCACCCTGGCCGCCGCCCATGCCGTTGGCCGATTGGAAGTTCCAGGCCATCTTGCAGGCAGCGAAGGGCTCGTCCTTGGTGACGTTCGGAAACGGGAAGCCGTAGTAGTGTTGGGGGATCTTCCCCGTCGCCTTCTCCATGATACCGCAGGTCTCGGGGTCGACGTCGAACTTGCCCGCGTTGGCTTCACTCGCTGCCCAGAAGGCCTGCGAGTAGTTCTTTTTGAAGTCCTCGGGGTCGACGTCGTAGATGTTGTACCAGTAGTCGCCGTTCTTGACCCGCTCGAGGACGACCTCGGGCAGCAAATCCTGGCCCTGTTGCCAGTTGTTGCTGTCGAGAACCCAGCTGGGCTCTTCTGCCGCCGCGGTCGTTGCCGACCCGCCAATGGCCAAGGCCAACCCGAGCGCGAGTGCCCAAGTCCTCTTCATGAATGCCTCCTTTTCAGATCTTCGCGACCGCAACGGCGCTGGGACCTCGATTTTTCTCACATTGGAGCGGCCCGCGAGCCGCGTTAGTCCGACTACCCTACAGAAACGATCCAATTCTGACCAACCCTTGCAATCCGCCCGCCGCCGATCAGCTCGGCGCCGGTGGTGGTGCCCCGGTCACCTGTCCGAGCCGGCGCGGCGTGCGCTCGGTGAAGAATCGAGGCCGGATGACCTTCACCCAGGCCGGAACCACCACCAGGCCGCCGAAGGTGTTGAACGCCATCAGCAGTGCCAGCAGAAAGCCCATCTCGGCCTGGAACTTCAGTGCCGAAAACCACCAGAAGATGGTCCCGGCGATCATCGTCGTTGCGGTGAAAATGATCGCCTTGCCGGTGGTCGCGGTTGCGTGGTCGACCGCTTCGTCGAGCTCGCCAATCTCGTCGTACGAGTCGATCATGCGCGAGAAGTGGTAGATTCCGTAATCGACGCCGACGCCCGCTCCGGCTGCGGCGATCGGCAGCGAGTTCACGTTGAGGTCGATCTTCATCATCACCATCAACGCCTCGGCGACGATCTGCGACAGCACCACCGGAATCATCAGAATCAGGCAGCAGACGATGGTCCCGTAGGTCAGGTACAGGCAGATGTAGACGATCACCCAGATCAGGAAGATGTTGGTCCAGTACGAGCTCTCCACCGCGTCGTTGACTGCGGCGAGGATGCCGAACAGCCCGCCGGCGAATTTGAACTCGACCTCGCCGGTGTCGTTGTTCTTGGCGAAAGCTTTCCCGTACTCGATGGCGTCGGTGATGATCCTGTGCGAGTAGCCGCGGAACAGGGTGAGCACCGTCGCGTAGCGGCCCGACGGGTCCATGAAGCGATTGAGGTCGCCCGGCGCGGCCGAGTTGGTGAACACGTAGAAGAGCTGACCGATCTCCTTGGGGTTGTCGGGAATCAGGCCCCAGCGGGGATCGCCGTCGTGATACAAGCGAGCCAGGCGCTTGACGATGTCGATGATGGTCACCGCGTCGCTCGCGCCGTCGGCGCCGATCATGTAGTTCGTGAACTCCTCGATCGACTGCAGCGGCTTCGAGTCCTTGATGCCGTCCGGACGCTTGGTATCGGCGATGACGATCAGCTGACTGGCGCCGAGGAAGTTGTCGTTCAGCTTCTCCCAACCGACGTTGTACGGGTGGTCGGGGAACAGCAGCGCCATTCCGGGGGACATGTCGCCGACCTTCAGGTGCCGCGCTTGTGACGCTCCGCCGACGAAGAGGAAGATGGTCAGCCCGACCATCGCCCAACGGCGCCAGCCCTCGCTTCCCTGGATGACGACCCAGGTGATCGCCGGATAGATCTTCTCGGCGTAGTAGTACCAGAACCAACAAATCGTCGGCAGACACCAGAGCAGGAACCAGCCGCCGCTGAAGCTGCCGGTGCCGCCGAGGACGGCGGGAACGGGATAGGTGACGCCGAGAAAGGAGAGCAGGGCGACCACCGCGACGTTGATCGCGACGAACAGCGCGCCGCGGCTCATCGGGATCGGTCCGACTTGGATGTGGGCGTGCTCCTGCGGCGGCGGATCGATCCACTTGAGGATGATCGGGTGCAGCGTGACCACGCTGATGAAAATCGAGACGACCCAGAAGCTGGCGAAGATCGCGACCTTCTGGATCAGCGGAATCGGCGCCACCGCGACCACCAGGAGGCCGATTCCGTCGGTGATGATCGAGGCGATGGCCGGCGGGAAGAGGTGACCGTAGGAGTCGACGATCGCCGTCTCCTTGTTGCCGGTCTTGTAATACTCCTCGTGGTAGCGGTCCATCGACTGCACCGAGTGACTGAGTGCCCGCGCTGTGAGGAACACCGGAATCACCAGAACCAGTGGGTCGAGGTTGAAGCCGAGCAGAACCGCGATCCCCAGTCCCCAGACACTGGACAGCAGACCGGAGAAGATCGGCACCCAGACACCGGTCCAGGTGCGGAAGTAGACGTAGAGCAGGAACGACAGCGAAATGATCGTGGCGAGGAAGACCAGCAGGACCTGCGTCGTGTAGCGCAGGACCGAGGTGTACAGCCACGGGAAGCCGGTGATGTAGATGGTGTGGTTGGCGTCCTCCTCGGCTTCCTTTAGGTCCATCATGTGCTTGTAGAGGAAGGTGAAGTCGAGCTCCTCTTCCCAGAACCCGGCGTGGACCACCGCGGCCTTGTCGTCCATCGAGGTGTAGAGGCCGCGCACTCCCTTGGTCGAGTAGACCCCGAAGCGGACCCTCTCCGCGTCGGCCGCGGTCTGCGGAACCGCTGGGTAGAAGAGCTCGCGAATCTCGAGAGCCCCGGCGCGGGAGGTGATGCTACGTACCTTTGGGTGGGCGATCGATGCGATCTGGTAGGGGACGACGCCCTTGGCGTCGATGACGTGCTTGGTGATGCGGTCGAGCTTCTGCAAGGTCTCGGGCGTGTAGATGTCGCCGTCCTTGACCTCGAGAATCACCGCCATCGTGTTGGCGCTTCCGAACATCTCACGGAAGTCGTTGTAGATCTGGATGTACGGATCGGGGCCGGGATTGACGACCGCGTTGCCAAAGCACGACAGGGTCCCCTTTTCGCCCTCCTTCTGGCAGGCGGAGAAGGCATCGACCGTGGTTCGGAACTTCGGGTAGAAGTCGAAGAACTCGGTGTGCAGCCGCATGTCGGTCAGCGCCGCGCCGAAGTACAGAGTGATCAGGGCGACGATGATCGCGACCGTGCCGCTGTATTTCAGTAGGAGCCGCAGGTACGCGTCGATCCAACTTTGAGGAATCATCTCTTAGCCTCCAAATGCGCCGGTGCGCGCTACTACTGTCCGAGCTTGCGGAACTGATCGCCGGTGGTGACCATTAGCGTGCCGTTGCCGCCGACGATGAGGCCTTCGCCTCGTTCGTTCAGGTCGATGCCGCGCAGCCAGTTGGCGGCGAGCTCGATCGGCAGGGGAACGCGTTCCCAGGTGCGACCGCCGTTGGTGGAGCGCAGCAGAAGCCCGCTGTCTCCGACCGCCCAGCCGATGTCGCCCTCGACGTCGATGTTGTAGAGCCCGAGCACGAATCCTTTGCGCGGTGGCACGCGCTGCTTGTTCCAGGTCAGGCCGCCGTCCTCGGTGTGAATCAGGACCTCTTCGATGCCGACTGCCCAGCCGCGCATGGTGTCGTCGAACGAGACGCTGAACAGAGTCGTCTCGACCGGGCTCTGCTGGGCGGTCCAGGTGAGGCCGGCGTCGGCCGTGGTGAGAATGACGCCGAACTCGCCGACGATCCAGCCCTGGGTGGGCGTCGGAAAGTCGGCGCCGTAGAGCAGGATGTCACCGGGCATGATGATCTCGGCGATGTCCTCGGGCAGCGGAATGTCTTCCGGCAGGTCGATCTTGGTCCAGGTGTCGCCGCCGTCCCCGGTGCGGATCAGGATGCCGAAGTCGCCGATGGCGATGCCGACGTTGGCGTCGGCGAAGCGTACCGAGAGCAGGCTCCGGTCGGTGCCGGTATCCAACGTCTGCCAATTCGCGCCGCCGTCTTTCGAGCGCAGCAGCATCCCATCCTGACCGCTGACGAAGAGGGTCCCGTCGGGTGCGCAGGCGATCGACAGAAAGGCTTCCCGGGTGTCGATGTCGGTGCGCTGAACGGTCTGCCCGTTGTCCTTGGTGCTGTAGATGCGGCCCAATTCACCGACGATCCAGCGTTCTCCGGAAGGACTCGTGCAAGTCGTAAACAGGTTCTGGCGAATGGCTGCGTGCGGCACGGTTTCTCCAGCGAGCACCGGGCCGACCGTGCAAATTGCCAGGGCGGCGAGCGAACAAAAGGCTTTTTTTGTCACGTTTCCCCACTCAAGCGCCGCGAGCGCAGGCGCCTGGCACCTGCGCTCGAGCGCAGCTGAACAACACTGGACGAAGTTTTCGAAAAGCCCGAGGGGCGGCGCGCCGCCGCCCCTCGGTTGTGATCGGGCTCTCGAATCCTTCGGCCAATCCTCGTTTCTCTGACTTTAGATGACGTATTCGACTTGGAACAGGAAGTTGTCGCGGTCGCGCAGCAGGCTGACGCCGGCGTTGCCTTTGAGGCTGTTGGCCTCGAGGTAGCTGTAGCTCAAGGTCAGGCGGAACGGGTCGCGCAGGAAGGTAACCTGCGGGATCACCGCAAACGCTCCCGCCCAGTCGTAGACCATGGTCAGCGTCGGCACGATCTGGCCGCTCGCATACTGCGTCGAGATCAACAGGGTCTGCAGGAACTGGTCGCGCGAGCTGCGCGCCAGCGAGGGCTGGGTCGCGGTGGCCGCCGACTGGGTCAACGCCGAACGCTGGCGAAAGACGGGAACCGGCAGCACCTCACCGGCGTAGATCGCCGGGATGTTGAGCGGCACGGGCTCGCCATCCGGACCGGGGACCGAGTAGTCGGGCACCAGATCGGGGACGTCGATGCCGAGCTCCTCGAACATCTGGTTGTAGGTGCGGCGTCTGCTCGCTGCGTTGAGGTGCTTGTAGAAGAACTGGGTCGTGATGAAGAAGGAGTTGCGGTCGTTGAGCCAGCTGATGAACTGGTTGGTGTCGAGACCGAGGACGAAGTTCCACGAGTCGCCGGGGTCGCCGTCGACCGTGCAGAGCTGGCCGCCGTTCTGGCTGTAGCGGTCGGTCAGGTAAGCGCCGAGCGGCCCCTTTTCGGACGCGCTCTGGCCGCAGCCTGCCGCCAGGTTACTGTAGACGAACGGGTCGAGCTGCTGCTGCTTGTGGCGCGGCTCGTCCTTGAAGTAGGCGAGCTCGGTGCGGACGATCGGCTCGCCGCTGAAGCCGACCAAGCGCGACCAGTGGGCGGGGATGGCGAAAGTACCGGAGATGCCGGTTACCTGGGTCTTGACCGCTTCTTGCAGCGTCACGCCGAGGATCAGCGGGTTGTTGCCGATGGTTCCCGGCGGCACCGCCTGTCCGGGAAAGTTCGGCGCGACGAAGCTGCGTACCTGCGGGGTGTCGAAGAAGGTGTAGTAGTGGGCGAAGCCGAAAGTGGCTTCCTCGATTCCGGGCAGATCGGTGTTGAACTTGAACTGGAATCCACCGCGCGAGTTGTCGAGGGTGCGCGCCGGTCCGTTTTGCAGGTCGAGCTGGGTGGCGCTCGGCTCGCTGAGGTTGGGCAGCGCCCACGGCGATCCGTCGGTGCTGACTCCGGGCTGCCACCCGACCTTGTCGTCGATCGCCCAGAAACCTTCCAGGTAGGCTTCGCTGAGGCCGAGGAAATCGAGCCCGATCTTGTCGAGGTCGCCGAGGTAGTAGTTGAGGCGCAACATGTCGAGCGGAACGCGCCGCTCGTCGAGCGGAATCAGGAAGCCGCCGAACCCGTTGTCGACCGGGTTGATGTTGTCCATGAGGCGGAAGGCGTCGGTCTCACCCCACACCAGAATCTGTCGGCCGAAGCGGACGAATAGATCCTCGATTTGGAAGTCGACGAAGGCCTGGAACAGACGATTGCGATTGGCCAGGGTGTCGCGCAGGGTCTGGCGATTGGTGTCGAGACGCGACACGCCGGTGATCGGGTCGCGCGCCTGGACGCTGTTACCGGAGAAGGCCGGGACGTTGGCGTTCGGCAGAAACGGGCACTGGGTGCAGGGTTGCGGCGCGCCGACGTCGTTGGGCTGCAGGTGGTACTGGTCGCGCGTGCGAAATCCGCGCGGTCCGATGTCGTAGATCAGGTCACCCTCGCCGCGGTAGATGATCTGGTAGCGCATTCGGCTGAGCTCGAACGGCAGCAGCTTGAGCAGCGAGAACGGTCCGAATCCTTCGTCGTAGAGGCGCTGGATGTTGTGCTTCCACTCGACTTCCATGAAGTAGCGCGCCTGGCGCAGGGTTCCCGCCTTGGAGCTGGGGAAGGTGATCGAGCGGAAGAGCTGGCCGGACCGTTCGTCGGCGCTCTCCTTGAAGATGTACCCGTCGGTGTCCTCGGCCTGAATGCGGGCCGACATGTACGCTCGCAGACCGAGACTGATCTCACCGTCCTGATCGAGGCTGGCCGCCCAAACAGGCGCCACTCCCGCGAGCAGGCAGGTCAGCAAAAGCCCAGCGAACCCCCGCAGCTGCAACGCGCGCCACTTCATAGTAGATACCCTCCTTTGAGACCCCGTCGCCCAAACCCCCCCGGGTTTCGTGGCTCGGCCGCCGGCCGACCCTTACGCGAATGGCTTTCGAGTTGTCAACCCTTTCCCGGCTGCGCAGGGCCTTCGCGTCCTTTCTCTTCCAATGGTTTACGGCTGCGGCGGCGTTCGCCGGCACCGACCTCGGCGGCTGGCGTCCGGTGATCGTCCCGGGCGCCGAGCTGACCTGTCTGCGCGGGGCGCGATCGACCGAGATTTCGGTTCTCGTCTGCGGCGACCGATGCCGCCCGATTCCCTGGCAGCTCGACGAGCGCGACCCCTCCGGCGAGCTGGTGCTCGACCGCGGCCCCGCCGCTACCGCCGACTCCGACGGCGGCAGGTTCGACGTCAACGATGAGCTGGCTTTTCTTTGGTCCGATGCCGGCCGGCCTGCGGCGAGCATCCCGCCCGATGCGATCTGCGGTCATCCCGTCTCGATTCGCCTGGGAACAGACGCGCGTGGCGTCTTCATCGCTCGCTACGCTGAGGGCAAGGCGCCGGCGTCGCCGGTTCGCTATGTCGCCTACGACGAGGTGGACGACCGCATGGACGGCGACATGATCGAGCTGACCTTCGCCGGGCCGACGCCGCGCGGCCTCGCCTTGCGCCGCGGGCCGGCCGCCGGAAGGAATCTCCTGGACCGCCTCAAGATTCGTGCATACGCCCGGTTTTTTGGTGTTTTTCCGCTTTGGAGAGACGAGGACGACATCCTGTCGGTGTACGAAGCGTGGCGTGTCGGGCCGGTTCGCGTGATCCGCCGCGAACGCAAGTGGGTGCGCCTCGCGTTTGGCTTCCGCACCCCGTATATGCGAACGGAAACGACGTTTTATCCCAACTTCTCGATCTTGCCGGTCCGGCTCCGCCTGAACTACGCGCCGGCGCAGCTGTTGTCGGACATCGAGCTGCGGGCAGCGCTCGACTTCACGAATCTGCAGGGCTGGCGAGTGTGGGCGCCCGGACTGGCGCAGCCAATTCGCGTAGGGGCGGGGGCACGCCAACCGGATCTGCGCCTGAGTGGCACCAACCTGATGGTGCTCGAGGGCGGCGACGCGACCTTCGCCATGCGACTGCTGCTCAGCGAATCGCTGCAGTCGCTCGCGGTGTCGCTGCTCTACGAGGATGGCGGCGAGGCTGCCGGACCGGAGCGCGTCCGCGGGCAGCGTCCGGGAGTCGGCTTTCGCCTCACCGATTGGGGCGAGGTCGAGCGCGGTCCCCATTGGTTCGCTGCGGAGAGCTTCGCCCTGCCGCCGGGAACCGGCGGCCCCGGCTTCGCCGCCGAGATCGCAAAAGTGACCGAAGTCGAGGTAGAGCCGGCGGTGACCGGCTCGCCGCGTTTGACCCCAACCTCGCCAATCCATTAGTCAGTTGGCCCTTCGCATGGCGAACATCGTGGAATCCGAAGCACCGCGTCACGCGGTAGCGATCGTCGGCGGCGCCACCGCCGGTGCCGAGGCAGCGGCAATCCTCGCCGAAAGGGGCGTGCTGTGCGCGGTTTTCGAACAGAACCGCCGGCCCTACGGCAAGATCGAGGACGGTTTGCCGCGCTGGCACGACAAGCTGCGGCGCAAAGAGTATGATTCGATCAACGCCAAGCTCGACCACCCGCTGGTCCATTTCGTGCCCTCGACGCGGATCGGTGCCGACGTCGCGATCGACGAGCTGGCGCGCGGCTGGGGCTTCTCGGCGGTGATCCTGGCGAACGGCGCCTGGCGCGACCGTCCGTTTCCGGTCGACGGCGCGGACGATTTCGTCGGCAACGGCTTGGTCTATCAGAATCGCTTCATCTACTGGTTCAATCACTACCCGGAAACGGGCTACGACGGACCGGTGTTCGGTGCGCCCGCCGACGCCATCGTCGTCGGCGGCGGTCTCGCCTCGATCGACGTGGTCAAGGTGTTGCAGCTCGAGGCGACCGTGCGCGCCCTGGCGGAACGCGGCATCGATGCCGACGTGCTGGAGATGGAGCACGCGGGTATTCCCAAGACGCTCGCCGAGCACGGTCTGGCGTGGGCCGATCTCGGCCTGCCCGGGGCGGCTCTCTACTACCGCCGGCGGGTCGAGGACATGCCGTTGGCGAGTGGTCCGGCCGACGCCGATGCCGCCCGCGTCGCCAAGTTGGAGGCGACGCGCCGCAAGATCCTCGACAAGGCGACGGAGAAGTATCTGTTCCGCGTTTTCCCGCAGCACTTGCCGGTCGAGATTCTCACCGAACAGGGCCGCGTCTCGGGGGTGCGTTTCCAGCGCACACGCATCGAGGACGGACGCGCGGTGCCGATCGAGGGCGAGCTGGTCGAGGTGGCGACCTCGATGGTGGTCAGCTCGATCGGCAGCGTGCCCGAGCCGATCCAAGGGATCGAGCAGAACGGCCAGCTGTACCGCTTCAAGGACGTCGCCACTGGGCGCCTCGATGGGTTCGACAACGTCTTCGGCACCGGCAACGTGGTCACCGGCAAGGGCAACATCAACGTGTCGCGCAAGCACAGCATCGAGATCAGCACCTATGTCGCCGAGAGCTTTCTCGGCATCGGTGGCGACCACCACGCGGCCGAGACGTCGTTGCTCGACGACGCCGGCGCGGCGGCGCGGCGCAGCGCCAACCAGGTCGGCGATTGGGTGGAGGGACGTCGCCCGCTCGAGCCGGACACGGTGCGCGGCCTGCTGGCTCGCATCCAGGAGCGTCGCGCGGCGGTCGGCTGCGACCGTCCCTACGCCGACTGGATCGAGCACGTGACGCCTGCCGATCTGGCCTGATGAGCGGCGACGCGGCGCACGGACGGGACGGCGATTGATGTTGCGGCGCCTGCTCGGAGCCCTCGCCGCGCTGCTGCTCCTGGCGGCTATCGCCCTGGCGTATCTCTGGAACGACCGCGCCGACCTGTCGGAGTACGACGAGCTGCTCGCCGAGCGCTGGAACGGCTGGCCGGCCGTCACCGCGACCTGGCTCGGGGTGTCGACTGTGCTGATCTCGGATGGCGAGACCCATCTGCTCACCGACGGCTTCTTCACGCGCCCCGGACTCACCGCGCTGCTGCGCGGCGAGATCTCTCCGCGGCTCGATCGCATCGCCGAGGGGATCGAGTTGGCCGGAGTCGACCGCATCGCCGCGGTGCTGGTGCTGCACTCGCACTACGACCACGCGATGGACGCTCCCGAGGTGGCGCTGCGCACCGACGGCTTGCTGGTCGGCTCGCCGTCGACCGAGCAAGTCGGCCTGGGTTGGGGCATGCCGGCGTCGCGGATCGTCATCCCCGAGCCGGGAGTACCGCTCGACTTCGGCGATTTCGCGGTCACCTTCATCGAGTCGCAACACCTGCCGCACGGCATGGCGATGGGAACCATCGATCAGCCGCTCGAGCCGCCCGCTTCGCCCTTCGACTACAAGGTCGGCAAGACCTACATCCTGCACATCAAGCACCCGCGCGGTTCGCTGGCGATCGCCGGCAGCGCCGGTTTCGTACCCGGGATGCTCGCCGACTACCGCGCCGACACCGTGCTGCTCGGCATCGGCGGCCTGGGCAGCATGGAAGAGTCCTATCGCGCCGACTACCTGCGCGAGGTGCTCGGCGCCCTGCGTCCGAGCAACGTCTTGCCGATCCACTACGACGACTTCACCCGCCCGCTGAGCCAACCGATCGCAGCCATGCCGACCTTCCTCGACGACGTCGAGACGGCGATGGCCGACCTCCAGGCCGCAGCGACGACCTCGAGCTTCGCCTTGCGTATGTTTCCGTTGGGCGAGCCGGTGGCAGTGGTTGAATAAGGGACTAGGGATTAGGGACTAGGGGCTAGGGGTGGTGGTCGGCCGAAGGCCGACTTCCGTCCGAGGCTTCGCAGCGATTCAAAATAGGATGTCGGCCGCAGGCCGACCACATCCCCTAGTCCCTAACCCCTAGTCCCTAACCCCTAGCCCCTAGCCCCTCATCCCCAATCCCTAGTCTCGGCCCCCTGATCCAAGTAGGTTGGTTTCGTGAAATTCCTTCACGCTGCCGACCTGCATCTCGACAGTCCTTTGCGTGGGCTCGAGCGTTACGAGGGCGCGCCGGTGGAGCAGCTGCGCGGCGCTTCGCGGCGGGCGATGGAGAATCTGGTCGACCTCTGCTTGGCCGAGGCGGTCGACTTCGTCCTCCTCGCCGGCGACCTCTACGACGGCGATTGGAAGGACTACTCGACTGCACTGTTCTTTGCCGCCCAGGTGTCGCGTTTGCGCCAGGCGGAGATTCCGGTGCTCTGGGTGCGCGGCAACCACGACGCGGCGAGCCGCATGACCAAGCACCTGCGTCTGCCCGACAACTCCGTCGAGTTTCCCAGCAATCAACCGACCACGCGTGTTCTCGACCAGCTCGGCGTTGCCGTCCACGGGCAGAGCTTCGCCACCGCCGCGGTGCAGGACGATCTCGCCGCGACCTATCCCGAGCCGGTGGCCGGCGCTTTCAACATCGGCCTTCTCCATACCAGTGTCACCGGGCGGCCGGGCCACGCGCCGTACGCGCCGTGTCGACTCGAGACCCTGGCCGGCAAGGGCTACGATTATTGGGCACTCGGCCACGTGCACGCGCGCGAGGTTCTCTGCGAGCAGCCGCTGGTGGTTTTCCCGGGCAACCTGCAGGGCCGGCACGCGCGCGAGACCGGTGCCAAGGGCGCGACTCTGGTCGAGGTGGACGATGGCAAGGCGACCGCCGCGCACCGCACCCTCGATGTCGTGCGCTGGGCGCGGATCGACGTCGACGCGTCGGACTGCGCCAATGCCGACGACGTGGTCGACGGCGCGCGCGCTCGTCTCGAAGACGAGCTCGCCGCCACCGGCGGCCGTTCGCTGGCGGCACGGATCGTGGTTCGCGGCGGCAGTGCCGCCCACGCCGAGCTGCACAACCAGCCGGAGCGCTGGCGCAACGCGCTCCGGGCGGCGGCGACCGACGTCGAGCCGGAGGGCATCTGGATCGAACGGGTTGAGCTGGCGACGGATCCGCCCGTCGACACGGCGACGATCGCCGCGCGCGAGGACGCGGTCGGTGCTCTGCTGCGCTCGCTGCACCAGGTGCGCGACGATCCGGATCGGGTCGAGGCGATGGTGGCGTCGCTCGCCGAGCTGCGCGCCAAGCTGCCACCCGAGCTGCGCACCGAGCCCAACGATCCGACCGGCCACGACGCGGTGCTGGCCGCGGTCGAGGACGTCGAGCGCCTGCTCTTCTCGCAGCTGCTCGACGAA
The DNA here is from genome assembly GCA_030430165.1 of bacterium. Lineage (GTDB taxonomy): Bacteria > Desulfobacterota > Binatia > HRBIN30 > CADEER01 > CADEER01. Next base: position 56,276 of record JAUIGL010000033.1, read on the forward strand.
GAGGCGCACGAGTGAGGATCAGCCGGCTCTCCTTGCACGCCTTCGGTCCGTTCACCGGTGCCGAGCTGGATCTCGGCACCGAGCCGGCGATGCACGTCATCTACGGACCGAACGAGGCGGGCAAGAGCACGACTCTGCGCGCTCTGATCGGTCTGCTCTACGGAATTCCCTCGACGACCGGCGACGCCCATTTGCACCGGATGCCGGATCTGCTGCTCGGTGCCACCTTGTGCCGCAACGGCGAATCGATCGAGGTGCTGCGCCGCAAGGGAACCAAAAACACGCTCTTCTCCGCGAGCGAGCCCGAGTCTCCGAGCGAACGCGAGCCGCTCGACGAATTGACGATGCGCGATCTGCTCGGCGGTGTCGACGAGGCGACGTTCCGCGCGATGTTCGGGCTCGACCACGAGACCCTGCGGCTCGGCGCCGAGGCCTTGCTGGCGGGGCGGGGCGCGGTCGGCGAGAGCCTGTTCGACGCGGGAGTCGGTGGGCGCGGCATCCAGAACGTGCTCGGTGCGCTGCGTGAAGAGGCGGACGAGCTGTTCAAGCCGCGCGGCCGAAACCAGAAGATCAATGAGGGCCTGCGCGCGTGGCGCGAGGCGCGCGACCGCCGTTTGCACGAGAGTGTGCGGCCGGAAGCGTGGACGATTCAGGTCGAGGAGCTCGAGGCGCTGCGGATCGAGAGCGCCGCCGCCAATCGCGCGCTGCGCGAGCGCAAGGCCGAGCAGAGCGCGCTGCAGCGGATCCGCCGCGTTCTGCCGCTGCTCGCCAAGCGTCGCGATCAAATCGAACGCAGGACCAAGCTCGGCGACGTCGCACTGCTCGCCGCCGGAGCGCGCGACCAGAGGCTCGAGGCGCAGTTCGGACTCGAGCAGGCCGAGCGCGATCGCAAGCGCGCGCTGCGCGAGATCGAGGCGCGGCGAGAGCAGCTGGCGGCCCTGGCGATTCGCGAAGACGTCGCCGCGCTCGAAGCCGAGGCCGTCGATCACCTGGCCGATCGCCTGGGCAGCTACCGCAAGGCGGTTGCCGACCTTCCCAAACGAAGCGCCGAGCTGGCGGCGCTCGAGCGCGAGGTCGAGGCGCTTGCCGCCGCCGCCGGGCGCGCCCCCGACTCGGTGAGCGGCGACGTCCTGGCGCAGACGCGGATCCGCCGCCTGGCTACCTCGAAGGGGGAGATCGCCACCTTGGTCGATGGCCAGCGCCGCCGCCTCGACGAGCTATTGGCGTCGCAGGAGAGGTTGCGGCAGCGGGTTGCCGCGGTCGAGGTTGGGGAAGGGTTCGAGGAGCTGCGTGCGGCTCTCGACGCCGCCCGCGCGGTGACCGACCTGCCGGCGCGGGTTGCCGAGCTCGATACCGAGATCGCCGACCTCGGTGAGGAGGTGGCGGCGCAGCTCGCCCGGTTGCGTCCGCGAATCAAGGCGCAGGCACTGCTCTCGGCATCGTTGCCGGCGCAGTCGCTGGTCGATCGCTTTGCGCGCGAGCGCGACCGACTCGATCGCGACGGCGACGACCTCGACCGGCGGCTGGCGAGCCTCGCCGAGCGCACCCGCGACAACCGGCGTCAGCTGCGCGCTTTCGAAAATGCCGGCAAGGTGCCCGACGAAGCGGATTTGGAGTCGAGTCGCCGCAAGCGCGACGAGCTCTGGCAGAAGATCAGGGGAGCCAAGGCCGCGGTTGCCAAGCGGCCGGCCGACCGGCTCGAGTCGGCGATCGCCGCCGCCGACGGCATTGCCGATCGCCTGCGCCGCGAAGCGGGGCGGGTCGCCACGTTGGGGGAATTGCGCGCCGGCACTATGGCGCTTGCCGAAGAGGAGGCCGAGCTCGAGCGCGCGCGCGAAGAGCTGGCGGGTCGGCGCGCCGATCACGACGCGCGCTGGCGAGAGCTCTGGTCCGATGTCGGTGTCGAGCCCGGCGAGCCGGCGGCGATGAGCGAATGGGTCGGCAGCGCGACCGCGGTTGGTGAGGTCGGTGCTCGTCGTGCGACCGCCGAACGCGATCGCGCGCGCGCCGACCAGCGCCTGGGCGAGTGCCGCGCTGCGCTGACGGCGCAGCTGCGCGCTGCGCGGCAGCGAGCTGCGCGCACGGAATCGCTCGCCGGTCTCGTCGAGCGCGCCGCTACCTTGCTCGACGAGCAGGCTGAACGGGTGCGCGAGCTCCGTACCAATCAACAGGCGCTGGGCGAGCTCGATGGGAAGATCGAAGCGGCGCGCCGCGAGCTGGAGTCGGGCACCGCCTCGCTCGACCGCTGGCGTGCCGACTGGTCGCAGTCGCTGCGCGCGCTCGGTATGCCGGATTCGCTGGAGTCCGACGAGGCATTGGCGATGCTCGAGTCGCTCAATGCCTTGGCCGCGCGGTCGGCCGAGCTCGAGCAGATGCAAGCGCGGGTTGCGGCGATTCGCGCAGACGAGCAGGCCTTTGCCAGCGAAGTGGCGGCGCTCGCCGCGGCGCATGCACCGGAGCTGGCGCAGCGGCCCGCCGCCGAAGCGGCCGAGCGTTTGCGAGCTCTCTACCGGGAGACGGCAACTGCGATCGAGACCCGGAAGCGGATCGAAAACGAGTTGGCCGACCGCAAAGCCGAAGTCGCGTCCGCCGACGAGCGCGTCGACGAGATGACGGCGCGGCTCGCCGCCCTGATGGCAGCGGCGCAGGTCGCCGATCTCCCGGCCCTGATCGCCGCCGAAACCGAATCGGACGAGGCGCTGGCGCTCGACCGCGCGATTGCGCAGACCGAGGCCGAGTTGCTCGACGCGGGCGAGGGGGCGAGCATCGACGATCTTTCGGCGCGCGCTCGCGACGTCGACATCGACCAGGTGCGGGCGCGGCTGGGTGAGCTCGAGAACGAGATCGAGACGATCGGCGACGAGGTCGCGCGGCTCGCTAGCGACATCGGCGGCAAGACGGTTGGCCTGCGCCATCTCGAAGAACGGGTCGGCGCGGCGGCGGCGGCCGATGACGAGCAAGCGGTCCTCGCTTCGCTGCGCGAGAACGTCGAGCGCTACGTTCGCGTCAAGCTCGCCGCCGAGCTTCTCGAGGCCGAGGTCGAGCGCTATCGCCAGCGCCACCAGGATCCGATTCTGATCAAGGCGAATCGCCACTTCCCGGTGCTGACCCTCGGGCGATACGCGGAGCTGCGGGTCGGTTACGACCAGCGCGACGAACCGGTGCTGCGTTGTGTGCGCGCCGACGGTGCCGAGGTCGGAGTCGAGGCGTTGAGCGACGGGACCCGCGATCAGCTCTATCTCGCCCTGCGCCTGGCGACGCTCGAGCGATTTGCCGAGAGCGCCGAGCCGCTGCCGCTGGTGCTCGACGACGTGCTCATCCATTTCGACGACCAGCGCGCCGCGGCGGCGCTCGAGGTCCTCGGCGAGATCGCCAAATCGACCCAGATCCTGTTCTTCACCCACCACGAGCGCTTGTTGGAGCTGGCGCGTGCCGCGGTGCCGGCGGAGCGGCTGCGCGAGCACGACCTGATGGCAGTGCGCGCCGCCGCCGTGGGTGCTTGAGGTGTCGGTCGGCGCTTGCGCCGTTCTGTTGCTGGCGGGAGCTCTCACGGGACCGGTCTGGGCAGACGCGGATGCAGCGCGATGTCGCCGCGCGCGCGGCGACATCGTCGTCGACGGCGCCGCCGCCGAAGCGGCGTGGAGCGCTGCCGATCCGATCGACGGCTTCGCCGCGTGGTGGATCGGCGGCGAGCCGGGAGGCACTTCGGCACGGCTCCTCTGCGACGACGAAGCGTTGTACTTTCACGCGACGATGGTCGATGTCGACGTCGTGTCGTCGTCGACCATCGACGACGACCGGTTGTGGCTCGGCGACGTCTTCGAGCTCTTCTTCGAGCCGGCCGGGGATGGTGGCTACTACGAGTTTCAAGTCAATCCAGCCAACGCGCGCCTCGACCTCTACCTGCCGCGCCGCACCGCCGATGCCTACGACCGCTGGAAGTCGGCGCGCGATTTCGGCTGGCGCACTGCGACCCGCCGAAGCGAAGCCGGCTGGGAAGTCGAGGGCCGCATTCCGTGGAGCGACTTCACCCCGACCGGCGGCGCGCCGGTGGCCGGGGCGACGTGGAGGTTCGCGCTTTGCCGCTACGACTACGCGGGCGAAGCGGCGCCGCTCCTGTCTTGCCAGGCGCGCCTGACCCGACCCGACTTCCACCGTCGCTCCGAGTGGGGCCGGCTGCGCTTCGCAGAGTAGCCGGGAACGTGCGGTGCCTTCGCCTGGTGACCCATGCGGGCTAGAGGCCTGGCCGGAAAGAGGCTTCGTAGGGAAAATCGTCAGCCGCCGCGAGCGCAAGGAGGTGGGCGCGACGGCGTATCGGGCGATACGTCGAGCGCTCGGCGCCGCAGCGATCGCG
>JAUIGL010000034.1 GCA_030430165.1 bacterium
ACTGATTCGGGGAGCCCGACTAGGGGACACCAAAGGGAGACAAGCATGGAAACACGCCACCTCAAGACTTTCATCACGACGGTCGAGCTCGCCAGCTTCACGCGAGCCGCCCGGCGCCTCGGATTGTCGCAGTCCGCGATCAGCCAACAGATCGGAACCCAGGAGCGTCAGCTCGGCGTGCAGCTGCTGGTGCGGAGCGGCAAGGGGGCGCGAACCACGCCGGCGGGGGAGATCCTCTTCCACTACGCCAAGCAGATCGTCGGCAAGATGGACGAGGCCCAACGAATGATCTCGGAGTACGACGGCAGCGGCGTCGGGGCGATCCGCATCGGCGCCGGCGGAGCGGCTTGCGAGCACTTGCTGCCGCCCGTCCTGCACGAGTACGGCACGCGCTTCCCGAAATCGGAGATCCGGGTGATCAGCGGACACTCCGACCTCACCCTCGATCGCCTCAACTCGGGAGATATCGACGTCGGAATGATCAGCTTGCCGTCGCCCACGACCGGCCTGCAGACCTTCGACCTGGGCAGCGACGAGCTGGTGGCGATCGCGCCACCGCAAGATCCCTGGGGTGACAAGAGAAGAGTCGCGCCGCAGGAGTTCGCCGAGCGCCCGTTGGTCGTCTACGAACGACGCAGCGCCGCCTACAAGCTCTTCGAGCAGTCGCTGGTCGAAGCGGGCGTCTTCCCCAAGGTGTTGATGGAGCTCGATCACCTCGGCGCGGCGGTCGGCATGGTACGCGCCGGCATGGGAGTGTCGGTGCTGCCGCGATGGGCAGTCGAGCAACTCGACCAAAAGGGCGACCTGGTGGTCCGCCCGATCGGCAGCACCGGACTGTTTCGCCGCTGGGCCCTGGCAACCAGGGCGGGAAGTCACCTGACTCAGTCGATCAAATCATTCGTGAACCTGGGCATCGAGCTCCTGCCCCCGCAGATCACCGTTTGAGCCGACCGGCCGAGCCGCGCCCTGGCGCGGCTCGGCCCGGTCGCGTTCTCCGGCAAAGAAGCTCGCCGGCGGTTCCATCAGCCACACCTTGCCGTCGCGCACCTCGACGGCGAACGTCTCGATCGCCAGCTCGTCTCCGCTGAGGCAGCGACCGTCCTTCAGCGAGAAGGTCTTCTTGTGCATCGGACAGGCAATCTTCGGCTCATCCCCATCGGCCCCGGTGAGCGCCCGCGACAGGACCATCTCGTTCCAGTGGGGGCAGCGATTCTGAGTCGCGAACCACGCGCTACCATCTCCGTCGGCGACCCGGAAGATGGCGATCTGCGTTCCCTCGAGGCGAACACAAACGCCACCGCCGCGCGGCACGCTATCTTCGTTGCAAACGGCGATCCAGTTGGCGTCCGACATCGTCAAGCTCCAGCCGCGGCTTCGCCGTAGAGAGAGATCCGTCCGCCGCCCGACGCCGGCCGCTTCTGGCCGCGCTCAGAGACGAAGACGACCGAAGAATCGTCGGCCTCGTCGTTGACGAAGGCGCGAAACCGCTCGCGCTTCTCGGCGCTGCGGACCACCGCCGCCCATTCGCACTGGTAGGCGTCGACGACCGCTTGCATGTCGGCGTCGAGTTGCTCGCCGATGCCGAGCACGTCGTCGATGATCACCTCGCGCAGTCGGTCGAGGCCGCCTTCGAGCTCTTCGAGCCAACGCGCGGTGCGCGTCAGCGGCTCGGCGGTGTGGATGTAGTACATGAGGAAGCGGTCGATGTAGCGAACGCAGGTTTCGTCGTCCAAGCCGCTGGCGAACAGATCGGCGTGGCGCGGGTTGGCGCCGCCGTTGCCGCCCAGATAGAGGTTCCAGCCCTCGCTGGTCGCGATCACTCCGAAGTCCTTGCTGCGCGCCTCGGCGCACTCGCGGATGCAACCCGACACCGCCGACTTCAGCTTGTGCGGCGAGCGCAACCCCTTGTAGCGATGCTCCAGCCGGATCGCGAAGTCGACCGAATCGAGCAAACCGTACCGGCACCAGGTCGAACCGACGCAGCTCTTGATGGTACGCATACCCTTGGCGTAGGCGTGGCCGCTCTCGAACCCGGCGTCGACCAGCTCCTCCCAGATATCCGGAAGCTGATCGACCCTCGCCCCGAACATGTCGATGCGCTGGCCGCCGGTGATCTTGAGGTACAGGTCGTACTTCTTGGCGACCTGGCCGAGGACGATCAGTTGGTCGGGCGTGATCTCACCGCCCGGAATGCGCGGCACCACCGAGTAGGTGCCGCCGCGCTGGATGTTGGCGAGGAAGCGGTCGTTGGTGTCCTGGATCACCTGGTGCTCGATCGCCGGCTCCGCATAGAGCGAGGCGAGAATCGACGCCACCGCTGGCTTGCACACCTCGCAGCCGAGACGGCCGACGCCGTGCTTCTCCAGAACCTCCTCGAACGAGTGGAGGCCTCCGACCTTGACCACGGTGAACAGATCGGCGCGGCTCATCGGGAAGTGCTCACAGACCTGCTTGATGACCGTCACCCCCGCTCGGGCGAGCTCGGCTTCGAGGAGTTGCTTCACCTGCGGCACACATCCGCCGCATCCGGTGCCGGCCTTGGTGCAGGTCTTCAGCTGCCGCACCGTCGTCGCACCACCGGCGACGGCGCTGCAGATACCACCCTTGCTGACGTTGTTGCAGGTGCACACCAACGCTTCGTCGGCGAGGTCGAGCACGCTGAGGGCGGCGCTGCTCGAGTCGCCCTGGACGATCATCGAGATCGGCGGATCCGGAAGGGCGGCAGCGCTGCGATAGGTGTGTAACAAGGTTCCGTAGTCGGACGCGTCGCCGACCAGAATGGCGCCGCTGAGGGCGCCGGTCGCCTGGTTGACGATCAGCTTCTTGTAGACGCCGCCGATTTCGTCGCGCACGGCGATGAAGGTCCGATCCGACGATGGAGCGGCAGTCGAATCGCCAATGCTGGCGACGTCCACACCCATCAGCTTGAGCTTGGTCGACATGTCGGCGCCGGTGAAGCGCTTGTCCTCGCCGACCAGATTGTCCGCCACGACGTTCGCCATCTGATAGCCGGGAGCGACCAGGCCGTAGACGAAGCCGTTGTGACTGGCGCACTCGCCGATCGCGAAGATGTCGGGGTCCGAGGTCTGCAGGGTGTCGCCGACCGCGATCCCACCGCGCGCGCCGAGCTCGAGATCACAGGCCTTGGCCAGCTCGTCGCGCGGTCGGATACCGGCGGAGACGATCACCATCCCCACCTCGAGTGGATCCGCTCCCTCCTTGAAGCACATACGCACCCCGGACTCCGCCGGGTCGATGCGATCGGTGATCAGCCCGGTGTGCACCTGCACGCCGAGCGCGCGAATCTTGCTCGCGAGAAACTCGGCGCCGTCCGCGTCGAGCTGGCGCATCATCAGGCCCGGCGCCGCCTCGACGACGTGCGCGTCGAGGCCGAGATCGTACAGTGCCTTCGCCGCCTCGAGGCCGAGCAGGCCGCCGCCGATCACCGCGGCACTCTGCACTCGGCCGGCCGCGGCACGAATCGCGTCGAGGTCCTCGATGGTCCGGTAGACATACACATCGGGAAGATCCGACCCATCGAACGGCGGAACGAACGGGAACGAGCCGGTCGCCAGGACCAGCTTGTCGTAGGCGACTTCCTGGCCGCTGGCCGAACGCACCACCTTTGCGGATCGATCGATGGCGACTACTTGATCGCCGGTTCGCAAGTCGATCCCGTTGTCCTCGTACCAACGCCGCGGAGCCATCAACAGCTCGTCGGCGCTCGCTAGGCCGAAGTAGCTGGTCAAGTTGACGCGGTCGTATGCCGGACGGGGCTCGTCGCCGAAGACCGTCACCTTGGTGCGTTCGAAGCCGCGCGACTCGGCAATGATCTCGCACAACTTGTAGCCGACCATGCCATTGCCGACGATCACCAGTTTGCCCAGATCGCTCATCGATTGCCTTTCTCGATCAGATACGGCGGTCGGACCCATCAGGGAACGCGAATCGTCCCGGGCCACCGCTACCCGTCGGAAAAAGCAATACCGATGCCACCGGGCATCGAGGACCCGATTGCCCGAGCAGGCGGAATCGTCCGCCGCTACCGCCCAAACCGAGCGGGGTTAGCCTGCCCAGGGATTAGCCAGACGCTGCTGAACCGCTGTGCAGCGACGAACCCAAGGCTCCATAAGGCCGGGTGCAGCACGATTGCGCGTTTACTGATCGGTGCGGACTGGAGCCGGCGAATCCCACAGCTGATCGCCGGGAATCCACTTCGCGTGGAAGCCGCTGGGCACGCGCGCCGGCAGGCGCACGCGGGCGATCGGACCGGCGGCGATGTCTTGCGCGTGATAGACCCAGCACTGCGACTGCAGCGCGGCGGCGTCGGTGACGATCTCGACCACGTAGCCGTCGTCCTCGGCAGTCGAGCCTACTCGGCGCGCAAACGGCGCCTCGCTGCCGAGCCACCCTTCGCCGTAGTCGTGCCGCACCGAGCTGCCGTCGCGGTGGTCGTACTTCACCAGCGCGTTGAATTCGACCGTGTAGGGCTCGACCGGAAGCAACTGGTGGTACGAGTATCGGGACGGCGCCCCGTAGAGCTCGGTATCCGGCAGGCAGAACTCGACGTTCTGGTCGTCGAGCTGCTCTTCGCTGGTCTCGCCCGTGCGCAGGTTCATGCGCCAGCGTCGGAGGTGGGCGCGGATCCTCAGATACCCGAGCATCGACGCCAGCTCCCCTTCTTCCTTGCGGCGCCGAATCGTCGGATCCGGCTGGAAGCAACCGTCCATGACGATCCAGTCGCCATCCTCCCAGGCATTGACCATGTGGAGGACGTAGCCGGGCTCGAACTCGAACCAACGAACGTCGGCGTTGTCGCCGCGGCGCGGCAACACGCCGAACCGGCTCGGCAAGTCGGGATGGAACTTGGCGACGCGGTAGCCGTGGCGCCGCAAGATCTCGACGTCGTGAAAGAACGGAAAATCGTGCAGGATCGAGTAGCGCTCGGTGATCGTCAGGTCGTGCGGCGAGCGCGGGCCCGGAAGATCGATCGGGATCTCGTGAACCAGCTCGCCCTCGCGCGACACCACGCCGTAGCGCATGAAGGGCGCCTCGTCGCCAAGGGTGAAGTAGACGAGCTCACCGGTTCGCGGATCGACCTTGGGATGAGCCGACACCGAGGTCTTCCGTCGTCCGCCGAAATCAGCCACGCCGACGGTATCGAGGGTGCGGGGGTCGAGCCGATAGGGCTCGCCGCACATGTACCACAGGGCGAGCAGCGCGCCGTCGTGAAAAACGACGTCGGTATTGGCGGTATCCTTCAGGTACGGATCGGCGCTGGTGTCGAAGGGGCCCATGATTCCGGGCAGGCTCGACCGCCCGGCCACGGACTCCGCGGCGAGCGCCTCGGTTCGCACAAAACGGCTGCGATACGACGCCTTGCCGTCGTCAAAGTAGACGCCGTGCACCATCCCGTCGCCATCGAACCAATGGTAGAGGTTCGCCGGCTGGTAGATCGAGTTGGGTCCGTTGCGCACGTACGCGCCGTAGAGATCGCGCGGCAGCTCGCCGTCCACTTGCAGGTCGACCGCGGTCGTCTCGTGAATGGTCGGTGCGTGATAGCCGCGCAGGTACGGGTTCTCTACCGATCGTGTCCAAGCAGGTGCATCCGGAGCGATCCCGTAGGCACGGTCACCGCGAGAAACCTCTTGCCGTTCGCCCATGAGCGACATCCTCCACAGCCAATCGCAGTGCGTCAAACCCGTCCGCCACGACCGGGCAGGGCGCATTCGCTTCGCCCGGGGCGGAGTGGTACGCGATGGGGATGTCCAATAATCGACTCTGGCTACCCGCCCTTGCGTTGTCGCTGGTCTTGACCGCCTGCGGCGACGACGATGACGCCAACATCGACCCGGCCGCCTGCGAGCGCGATGCGGCGAGCGCACTGCGCACCTGTCTCGGCGACGCCAGTATCGCCATCGCCGGCTGCTACGCCGGCGGCGGCAGAACCTGCACCGATGCCGATCCAGACTTCGCCGCGGCCCTCGCAACGGCCCGCGACGCGGTTGGCGCGAGCTGTGACGACGCAGCGGTGCAGGCGGCGGGCTACGGTCCCGAGATGACCGCGGAGGGGCTGGCCGAACGCATCGCCGTCGCCTGCTCCGCCGAGACGACCTCGCTCGCCGTGCGCATCTACGGCGGACCGCACGGGGCCGCCTGGGCCGGAGCCGACGCGGCGCAAGAAGCGTGCATTCTCGCCAGCCACCCCACCGGGCTCACCGCACTGATCGCCGCCAGCGACGCCTACGCGGCGTGCCTCGACGACGAAACGAAGTGCACCGGCCTCGACGACGACATCGAGCAGATCACCGCCACCGCCGCAGCGGCAGTCGACCGCGACTGCGAAGACCTGTCGGCACTGGTCGCCATCGACGCCGAGACCTTCGCCGGCCGCGCCGTGGCGCAGGCGGAGTGCGCAACCGCGGCGGCGCGAACCGGCTACCAGCGGCTCGGACTGGAGTGCGGTCCGCGCGATGCGATCGCAACCCTGCCACGCGGCGAGTACGCCCAAGTCGTCCTCGACAGCGACGAGTGGGGGACGCTGTGCGGCGACGGCAGCGAGTTTGCGTTCCAGGTCCGGCTCGCCCCGGAAGGCTTCCCGGTCGAGAATCTGATCGTCGCCATGGAAGGCGGCGGTGTCTGCCTCTTCGAAGACTGCGCCAGCCGGCCAGCCAGTCTGTTCGAGGCGTTGAGCGTAGTCGCCCCGGAGAGCGGCATCATGTCGAACGACCCGGAGGTCAGCCCGTTCGCCAACTGGTCCAAGGTCTACCTGCCCTACTGCAACCAGGACGTCTTCATCGGCGGCGGCGCGACCAATACCTTCGACAACGGCTTCACCGTGCATCGCTACGGCGCGATCAACGTCCGCGCCGCGCTGCGCTACGTGCGCGACCTGATCTGGCGCGAGCTCGACCAGACCACCGACGAGGGCTACCGCCCCGACCGCATGCGGGTCTACTTCGGCGGCTTTTCCGCCGGCGGCTTCGGCACTCTCTACAACTACCACTACGTGCTCGACGACCTGCAGTGGGCGCGTACCACCGCGTTCCCCGACGCCGCCCTGGCGCTCGACAGCGGCAATGCCCTCAGCGTCGCCGCCCTGGGAGCGATTCTGATCCCGGACAGCGACGTCGGCTGGTCCTCCCTGCCCTACCTGCCGCCCTACTGTTTCGACTTCGATTGCGGCGTCGGTCCGATCGGCCTCGCCGCCGCGGCACCGCGCCTCGAGGCCGTGCCCGAGCAGCAGGCGCTGGTGCTCACCGCTCAGGTCGACGACGTGCAGGTCAGCACGACGTTCTTCGACTCGCGCGCCGACTGGGTCAACGAGCTGCGCTTCCAGTACTGCGAGCTGCGCGACGTCCAGGGCGCCAAGTTCTTCATGCCGGCGCTGCCGGAGAGCGTGCACGTGATCTCGCTGCGGCCCGACCTGTACAGCGATCGGCCGGTCGACGGCGAGAGCATGGTCGACTGGTTGTGGCGCGGCGTGACCGACCCGGAGACCGTCGAGAACCGGGTCGAGGAAGGGGACTTGGTCGAAGTCTTCCCGGGCGTCGAGCCGTTTCCCTGCGACATCCCTTGAGCGTGCAAACCGGACTCGACAGATTGCTGCGCGACCCCGGTCGCTGGCTCGATGGAGGGCGCGTCGGCCTGGTCGCAAACCCGACCACGGTCGACCGCGAGCTGACGCACGCGGTCGACTTGCTGCACCGCGAGCCGAGCGTCGACCTGCGTCTGCTGTTCGGGCCCGAGCACGGGATTCGCGGCGACGCCCAGTACATGGTCGACGTCGGCGACGGCATCGACCCCGGCACCGGCCTACCCGAGGTCAGCCTCTACGGAGCGACCTTCGATTCCCTGTCGCCGACCGCCGAGCACCTCGAAAAGATCGACGTACTGCTGTTCGACATCCAGGACGTCGGTGCCCGCTACTACACCTACGCCGCGACGATGGCACTGTGCATGCGCGCCGCCGCGCGCGAGAAGGTCAAGGTCGTCGTGCTCGACCGTCCCAACCCGATCGGCGGAACCCAGATCGAGGGCGGCGGGCTGCAGCCGGGCCTCGAGAATTTCTGCGGCCTCTATCCGGTGCCGCAAAGGCACGGCATGACCGTCGGCGAGCTCGCCCGGCTGTACAATGACGGCTTCGCGATCGGCTGCGATCTCGAAGTCGTCGCCTGCGAGGGCTGGAGCCGCGAACAGTATTACGACGCCACCGACCTGCCGTGGGTGATGCCGTCGCCCAACATGCCAACGCTCGACACCGCCATCGTCTATCCCGGAATGTGTCTGCTGGAGGGAACCAACCTCTCCGAGGGCCGCGGCACGACACGACCGTTCGAGCTGTTCGGCGCGCCCTTTGTCACCCCGGCCGACCTGGTCGAAGCGCTGCGCAGCTTGAACCTGGACGGCGTTCGCTTTCGCGCCTGCGCCTTCGAGCCCACCTTCGACAAGTTCAGGGGCGAACGCTGCGGCGGAGTGCAGATCCACGTCACCGACCGCACCCGCTTCGACTCCTACCGAACCGGACTCGCGGTTCTCCACACCGTCCATCGGCTGTGGCCACAGCACTTCGCCTGGCGCACCGAACCCTACGAGTATCGCGACGACGTGCCGGCGATCGACCTCCTCACCGGCACCCCCGAGGTACGCACCGCAATCGACGATGGAGCCGAGTTTGCGTCGGTCGCCGCCCTGGCCAAAACCGGCACCGAAGCCTTCGACGCGCATCGTCCAGCCGCGCTCCTCTACTAGCCGAACCAAAAGTTCGTCACGAAACTCGCCGGCCTTGCCGCCAAGCGAACCCCCCACCGTCGCGCCCCCAATTTACAGTGATCGCGATGGTTGCTATCCAAAACTTATGAGCAACCGCTCGGCCCCTGACGGGGCGCGCGTTCGGCATCTCCTCGCCGCCGTCCTCCTCGCCGCTTGCGGCGCATTCGTGAGCTCCGCCGACGCTGGGGCTCTCAGTGGGTCGAGCGTGCAAGAGGCAGCGGTGCGCGTAGACGCCGACCGTGGTGTCGCCGGGCACGCTGTGCAGCGTCCTGATCAGGTACTGCACCACGACACGCCGAGGGGGCACGACCTCAACGTCGAAGAGGAAGTGCAACCCAAGACGCACGGCGCGGTCGGTCTCGCGACCGATGCAGATCCAACCCTCTCCGGCCGAGCCATCCGGCGCCGCGTGGTAGCACGCGGCAGTGCCCGGATCCGACGTTCCGCCCCGCCGCGGGCTCCTCCGTCGTCGTTCGCCAGCTGAACGAGCGACACCGCACCCTGACCGGCATCCCCGGGCGCTAGACGCCCGGCGCCGATCGACCTGCGGACCGATGCGCGGTTCCTCCGCGACTCGATAGCCGTCGTCCGTTCGACGCCCCGGCTCGCCTCGCTGCGGCGGCTGATCGGGCCAAACGCGCGGTTCTGCGATGCGTCGCACCGCGCCCTGCGGCTCGACCACGCTCTCACTGCGCGCGCGTGGGGCGCACACGCCCTGGCGACACACGACGTCGAGACACACAGCACCACTCCACCCATGATCGCGCACGACCAGAGAAGGAACAGCACGGTGAAATCCACGATCCTGAGTACGATCCGCCCGGCGGCGATCGTCGCCTTCGTTTCCACACTTCCTTTCGCCTTCCTCGCTTGCGACCAACCGGGCGAACACACCGAGCATCACCGGGAACATCACAACAAGATCGTCGTCACCACCCCGAGAATCATGGACGTGGTCGTGACCGAGCGATTGGTCTGCCAGATTCACTCACAGCGCCACATCGAGGTACGCGCCCTCGAAGGCGGCTACCTCGAGGCGATTCCCATCCGGGAAGGCCAGGCCGTCAAAGAGGGCGACCTCATGTTCGAGATCGTCCCCGTCCTCTACCAGGCCGAGCTCGACTCCGAGGTAGCCGAGGCCGAGCTGATGCGCATCAAGCTGGCCAACGCCGAGCGGCTCTACAAAAAGAACGTCGTCGCCAAACCGGAAGTCGACATGGCCAACGCCGAGCTCGCCCGGGCCGAGGCGCGAGTCAAGCTCACCCAGGCCGCGCTCAACTTCGCCAGCATCAAGGCGCCCTTCGATGGCATCGTCGATCGCCTGCACATGCAACAGGGGAGCCTGGTCGGCGAGGGAGACATGCTGACGACTCTCTCCGACAACACCGTGATGTGGGTGTACTTCAACGTCCCGGAAGCCCGCTACCTAGAATACGTCGCGGACACGGAGCACGACGACGAAGCGCAGCGAGTCGAGCTCGTCCTGGCGGACGGCAGAACGTTTCCGCAAGAAGGCAAGATCGCCGCGATCGAGGCCACCTTCAACAACGAGACCGGCAACATCCCGTTCCGCGCCGACTTCCCGAATCCCGACGGAGTGCTGCGCCACGGCCAGACCGGCAACGTGCTGCTGAACCGAACGGCGCGCGACGCCACCGTGATCCCGCAGCGTTCGACATTCGAGGTTCTCGACAAGCGCTACGTCTTCGTCGTCGGCGACGACCACGTGGTTCGCCAGCGCGAGATCGCGATCCTGCACGAAATGGACGACATCTTCCTCGTCGACGGAGGCCTCGCCGCCACCGACAGGATCGTTCTCGAAGGGGTTCGCCAGGTGCGCGACGGCGACCACATCGAGTACGAGGAGCTCGAGCCGGAAGTCGCCCTCTCCCAGCTCAAGTTCCACGCGGAATAGACCCGCCACCGCTTCCGACGAGGACCCCAGTCATGTTCACGAAGATCCTTCACAGGCCGGCGCTCGCAATGGTGGTCTCGATCCTCCTGCTGTTCTTGGGGGGATTGGGAATCAAGACGCTGCCGATCGCCCAGTTTCCCTCGATCGTCCCGCCAACCGTTCAGGTCGCGATCGCCTATCCCGGAGCCAGCGCCAACGTCCTCGTCGACTCGGTGCTGATTCCGCTGGAGCAGTCGATCAACGGCGTGCAGAACATGCGCTACATCGTCTCCGACGCCACCAGCGCCGGCGAGGCGACGATCACCATCTACTTCGAGCCCGGCTCAGACCCGGACATCAACGTCGTCAACGTCCAGAATCGGGTCAACATCGTCATGAACCGCCTGCCACCCTTGGTGCAGCGGGAGGGGATCTTGGTCAGTCAGGTCGTCCCCAGCATGCTGATGTACGTCAATATCTACAGCACCGACCCCAACGCCGACCAAAAATTTCTCTACAACTTCGCCAACGCCAACGTGATGCCGGTCATCAAGCGCATCAAGGGGATGGGCCGGCCGCGCAATCTCGGCAACCGCGCCTTCGCGATGCGCGTATGGCTCAAGCCCGATCGCATGCGCGCCTACAAGGTTTCGACCGAGGAGGTGATGGAGGCACTCGCCGAGCAGAGCGTCATCGGGTCGCCGGGACGCCTCGGCCAGGCCACCGGCAAGACGTCGCAGTCGGTCGAATACGTGCTGACGTACGTCGGGCGCTACAACAAGCCCGAGCAGTACGCCAACATCATCCTGAGGGCCAACGCCGAGGGAGAGATCCTGCGGCTCAAAGACGTCGCCGACGTCGAGCTCGGCTCCGAGTTCTTCGACATCTACTCCGACATCGACGGCCACCCGGCGGCGTCGATCGTGCTCAAGCAAAGTCCCGGGTCCAACGCCACCGCCGTGATCGAAGAAGTCAAGGCGGCGCTGGAGGAGGTCAAGGAGGAATCGTTCCCGCCGGGAATGGATTACGAGATCGCCTACGACGTGTCGAAGTTCGTCGACGCCTCGATCGAGAAAGTCCTGCACACCCTTCTCGAAGCGTTCATCCTCGTTTCGCTGGTGGTCTACATGTTCCTCGGAGACGCGCGCTCCACCGCCATCCCGACCCTGGCGGTGCCTGTGTCCCTCGTCGGAACGTTCTTCTTCCTCCGCTTGTTCGGGCTGTCGATCAACCTGATCACGCTCTTCGCCATGGTCCTGGCGATCGGCGTGGTGGTCGATGACGCGATCGTCGTGGTCGAGGCAGTTCACGCCAAGATGGCCGAGAAGCATCTGTCCCCCTATCGGGCAACCATGGAAGTGCTGCACGAAATCAGCGGCGCAATCATCGCCATCACCCTGGTCATGACCGCCGTCTTCGTACCGGTGACCTTCGTTTCCGGACCAGTCGGCACCTTCTATCGCCAATTCGGCATCACCATGGCGACGTCGATTCTCCTCTCCGGCGTGGTCGCCCTGACGTTGACCCCGGTGCTCTGCGCGATGATTCTCAGACCGCACACGGCTCCGGCAGCGCCGAAGGAAGAGCAGAAGCCGTGGTGGAAACGGAGCCTTCTTCTCGGCGGCCTGTTGGCGGTCGTAGCGCCGATCACGTACCTCGCATACTACCTGTGGGGGCCGGCCGGCTTGCTGCTGGCAGCCGTGCCTTGGCTGCAGCGGCCGTTCGAGCGCGCGGTCGATTCGGTCACCAGCGGCTATGCGGGAATCATCCGGCGGATCGTCACGCGGCGCACTCTGACTTTCGCCATCGTCGCCGGCTTCGCCGTCGCCACGGTCGGCGTGAACAGGGTGGTGCCGACCGGGTTCATACCGGGCGAGGACCAGGGGATCATCTACGGAATCATCCAGACGCCCCCGGGATCGACGCTCGAGTACACCAACGCCAAGTCGCACGAGCTGCAGAAGATCGCCAAGGAGCTCGACGAAGTCACCTCGGTCACGTCGCTGGCCGGCTACGAAGTCTTGACCGAAGGGCGCGGCTCCAATGCCGGTACGACCATCATCAACCTGAGGGATTGGTCGGAGCGTAAGCGAACCGCGCGGCAGATCATCGAGGAGCTCGAGGAACGGAGCGGTCGCATGGCTGGCGCCAAGATCGAGTTCTTCGAACCGCCCGCCGTCCCCGGGTTCGGCGCCGCCGGCGGAATCTCGATGCGAATCCTCGACAAGACGAACACCAGCGACTACGCGCGGCTCGGCGAAGTGACCGGCCAGTTCATGGAAGCGCTCTCCCAGCGCAAGGAGCTGAAAGGCCTCTTCACCTTCTACGCCAGCGACTATCCGCAGTACGAGCTGATCATCGACAACGACGTGGCGATGCAAAAGGGCGTCTCGATCGGCAGGGCGCTGGACAACCTGAACATCCTGATCGGGAGCACCTACGAGCAGGGCTTCGTGCGCTTCAACCAGTTCTACAAGGTCTACGTGCAGGCCGCGCCGGAGTTCCGGCGCTTCCCCGAGGATCTGGAATACCTGTTCGTCAAGAACGAAGGCGGAGAAATGGTCCCCTACACTTCGTTCATGCGGATCGAGAAGAAACAGGGCCTGAACGAAATCACTCGCTACAATCTGTATCCGTCCGCCGCCATCCAAGGGGCCCCGGCCGCCGGGTACAGCAGCGGTCAGGCAATCCAGGCGATCAAAGAAGTCGCCGACGAGGTGCTCCCGCGCGGGTATGGGATCGGTTGGGAAGGACTCTCGTACGACGAATCCGCCAAGGGCAACGAGTCCATTTACATCTTCCTGATCGTCGTCGCCTTCGTCTATCTGGTGCTGGTCGGCCAGTACGAAAGCTTCCTGCTGCCCCTGGCGGTCATCCTCTCGTTACCGATCGGCGTGTTCGGCTCGTTTCTGCTGCTGCGGGTAATGGGCCTGGAGAACGACGTGTATGCCCAGATCGGCCTGGTGATGCTGGTAGGGCTGCTCGGCAAGAACGCGATCCTGATCGTCGAGTTCGCGGTACAGCGCCGGCGCCAGGGAATCCCGCTGCACGAGGCGGCGGTGGAGGGCGGTCGATCGCGATTCCGGCCGATTCAGATGACCTCCTTCGCCTTCATCGCCGGCCTGATTCCGCTGGTCGTCGCCACCGGTGCGGGCGCGCTTGGCAACCGCACCATCGGCACCACCGGCGTCGGCGGCATGCTCGTCGGCACGCTGGTCGGCGTCGTGGTGGTTCCCGGCATCTACTACCTCTTCGCTCGAATCTCCGACGGCCGGGCGTTCCTCCAAGACCAAGTGGACGAGCCGGTCAGTGAGCTCCTCGAACACGAGGACACAACGGTCCGCGAACCTTCCTGATCCGGGGAAGCAACAAGCCCCCCGGTGACCGAGGAGATTGTACCAATGGCTAGAGAATCCATTCGACGAACAACGCCCCGTGCGCTCACGTGCGCCGGCCTGCTCCTCTGCGCATCCGCGTTCGCGTTGGGGTGCGTCCCCTCCCTCGACCAGAACCCGCCGAGAGACCCGGTGCGCGACGTGCCGCCCTCCTACGACACCGCGCCGACAACCGCGAGTCTTCCATCACCGCCGGCGCAGAGCTCGGGCCAAGCGGAATGGCATCGCTTCTTCGCCGACCCCGATCTGCAAGCGCTCGTCGAAACCGCACGGGCGAACAACCAGGAGCTCAACATCCAACTCCAGGACCTGATCGTCGCCGAGAACCGGATCCGGTGGAGGCGCGGCGAGTACTTCCCCAAGGTCGAGGCGGGCGTCGATGCCGGGATCGAGAAGGTGGGGGAGCATACGAGCCAGGGAGTGAGCGACGAAAGGCACGGGGTCGCCGAGAACCTCCAAGACTACGCGTTCGGGCTCATGGCATCGTGGGAGATCGACATCTGGAGAAAGCTGCGCAACGCCACCGATGCGGCGAGACACCGCTACCTGTCGAGCGTCGAGGGGCGAAACTTCATGATCACCCAGCTCGCCGCCGAGATCGCCAACGCGTACTACGAGCTGCTCGCGCTCGACAACCAGATCGAGGTCCTGAAGCGGAACATCCGAATCCAGCAAGACGCGCTGCAGGTGGTCGAGTTTCAGAAGGAAGCGGCGCGGGCAACGCGCTTGGCGGTGCAACGGTTCGAGGCCGAGGTACTGAAGAACCAGAGCCGCCAGTTCGAGCTCGAACAGAGACGAATCGAGACCGAGAACCTCATCAATTTCCTGGTGGGGCGATTCCCGCAGCCCGTGGCCAGGCACCCGCAAAAGTTCAGGGAGCCGCTTCCCGCTGCCGTGCAGACGGGAGTTCCGCCCGAGCTGCTCGACAACCGCCCCGACCTGAGACAGGCGGAGCAGGAGCTCGCCGCCGCCGAATTGGACGTCCAGGTCGCGAAAGCCGAATTCTATCCGAAGCTGAGCATCGCCGCCGGCGTCGGCTTCGAGGCCTTCAATCTGAAGCACCTCGTGATGGCCCCCGAATCGCTCGCCTACAACGCGGCCGCCAATCTGGCGATGCCGATCATCAACCGAGAGGCAATCAAGGCGGAGTACCTCTCGGCGAACGCCGAACAGATCCGCGCCGTCATCAACTACGAGCGCGCGATCCTGCGCGCGTTCACCGAGGTCGCCAACCTGCTCGCAATGATCGACAACCTGCAGAAGAGCTACGATCTGCAGTCGCGCCAAGTCGACGTGCTCAAGGACTCCATCGACGTGTCGGGCATTCTCTTTCAATCGGCTCGGGCCGACTACATGGAGGTCCTGCTGACCCGCCGCGACGCACTCGATGCCGAGATGGAGCTGATCGAGACCAGGCGACGGCAGCTCGGCGCCATGGTCGACATGTACCAAGCCCTCGGCGGCGGATGGCGCCAGGAGCCTGCGGCCGACTCCGCAGAAGACCGGCCGGCCGATGTGACGATGACGACATCCAGCTGATCCACACCTGAGGCCGACTGCGACGCGGAGCCGCACGACGGACCAGCAGTGCCCCACGGGGACGGGGCAAGACGATTTGAATCCGGCGCGACCGCGCCCTACCATGTCAGACTGATTTGGAGGTCTTCATGCGAACCCTGCTTTCGACACTTCTCGTAGCCGCGGCTGTGCTCTTCGCTGCCCCGGCAGCCTGGGCCGGCGACGCCGCGGTCGACGCCGAGAACGGCCAGAGCGTGCCCGCGGTGACGGCCGACGGCGCAAGCGGTGGCTGTCCCGCCGCCGAGGGCGGCAGCTGTTGCGGCTCGTGCCAGGCGCGCCAGAAGTACTCCAAGAAGGAGCGCGAGCCCGGCGAGCTATGCCCGTGCCAGCGCGCCCGGTTGGCGCGCGAGGCCAAGGAAGCCGCAGCCGAGCAGTAGCGCCGGGATGTCCGCCGGCCAGCCCGTGAGCTCGACTGCGCTGCCGCTCGGCGAGTGGTTGCCGCAGCTCAGCGAGACCATCGATCGACTCGCCTACCCGACGCAACAGCGCGGCCTGGCGTTGTCGCTCGGCGTCGGCGGACGCCTGTGGAGCCAGCTGCTGGCGCCGCGCCAGAAACGGCCCGACCTCGACGCGATTCGCGAGCTGGGCGAGCGTTTCGAGGCGTTGCTCGCCGCGGATCTCGCCAACGTGCGAGCCGGCGCCTATCCGCGTGAGCTGCTCTACCAGTTTCCGCTGCTCGAATACCTGTCGAAGCTGCCGGAGGCCCTGGTCGATGTCCCGCGTTTCCTGTTTCGCTCCTGGGCCGGCAACCACGCCGACCTCCCAGCCGCCAGCGACTCCGGACTGTACCCCGACTACTACCGCCGCAACTTCCACTGGCAGACCGACGGCTGGCTGAGCAGCCGCTCGGCGCGACTCTACGACGCCAGCGTCGAGTTTCTGTTCGGCGGCACCGCCGACGTCATGCGCCGGATGGCGATCCCGCCGATCACCGAGCTGGCGCGACAGCGCCGGCGACCGCTGCGCATCCTCGACATCGGCTGCGGCACCGGGCGTTTCCTGCGCCAGCTGAGCCGCGCTCTACCCGATGCCCGGTTCTACGGACTCGACCTCAGCCGGCACTACATCAGCGAAGCGCGCAGCCACTTCTCAGCGGAGGAGGACGTCAGCCTGGTCGTCGAAAACGCCGAATCGATGCCGTTCGGCAGCAGCACGTTCGACGTCGTGACTTCGGTGTTCATGTTCCACGAGCTGCCCAAGCCGGTGCGCCGCAAGGTAGCGCGCGAGGCGCGTCGGGTCCTCGCCAAGGGCGGCCTGTTCGTCGTCTGCGACTCCGCGCAGCTGAGCGACAGCGCAGCCATCGCCGACGTCCTCAACGGATTCCCAGAAAGCTACCACGAGCCCTTCTACCGCGGGTATCTACGCGACGACCTCGCCACCGTGCTCGAGGAATGCGGCTTCGCCGCGCCATCGAGTGCGCCACACCTGGTGTCCAAGGTCGTCGCCGCCACCAAGCGCGGCCGCTAGTCGGCGACGTCGCCGCCGTCTTTCATTCCATACTTCTCGAAGGCACCGAGAAACGCCTGCTCGTGCAGGCCGTAGCCGACGTTGCCGCCGTACTCGAAGCGGGCGACGTGGTCGACGACGCCGTACTGGCCGATGGCGCCGATTTCTTCGTGATCGTGCTCCAGCCCCTGGACCACCAGTTCGCCCTGGTACATCCCGTGGCGCCAGTCGCCTTCCATTCCGTAGCCAGTGCCGACGGCGACGAACGTGTTGACCAAAGGATCGGCGGTCACTTCGAAACCGCCACCCGGCGCTTCGGGGAAGGACAGCTTCGAGCGCTCGACGACTCGAGTCCCCGAGCGCAGCTTGTGGTCGTACTCCGGCCGCCCCAACCACTCGGGCTCGCGCTTCGGGTCGGACCAGATCCGCACCGCCTCCTCGATCATGCGCTCGCCCGAGTTGGTCTCGTTCAAAATGTAGAGGATGGAGTGATCGGCGAACTGCATCGGCGAGTAGTTCCACATTCCCGTCATCTGCATCTCGGGGCCGCGGATGCCCGGCGGTTCGGTCTCGCCGACCGGGCGCACCCCCCACGAACGATCGCGCGTCCCCCACCAGCGGTCGGGCGTGACGTCGAAGTGCTCGTCGCCGACGCGCAGCTTACCGGTCCAGCAGCCGGTCTGCGCAAAGCGCATCGTGTCGAACAAGACACGCCCGTGCTTGCGGATGAACTGGCGCGGCTCCTGAAACGCGGGAATCGACCCTTCCCAGACGACGTCGCAAGCAACGCCGTGCTCGGTTTCGTCGAGGACGAAGCGCAGCTTCTTGAGCGGCTCGATGACCTCGATGCGAAACGGCCCCACCGAGACGTCCATGCGGTCGCCGAGCTCGCGCGACGCGCGCACCACGCGGTGCTTCGAGCCGCGGCGGACCACCGCGAAGGCGTCCTGGACCCCGAGATTCGGGTACTGCCCCAACCCCATGACCATGAACAGCTCGTCGCTCGATCCGTGCAGGTTGAAGTAGTAGCGGTCGTAGAAATTGCGATCGCTGGTAGCGACGTGACGGATCACCTCCGCCGTCTGGTGAACTGGATAGTCGTCCCAATTGGATAGTGTCACCGGAAGCCCTCTCCTCGTTCCAAGCTCCTTGTCATCGCCCGCTCGAGGCCGCCGCGCAACTCCCCCGGCAGTTCAGCCGGCTGCCTCGACAGCTCGGAGAAAGAGTTTCCTCGCGCAGAGGCGCAGAGACGCCGAGGGAATGCCCGCCGCGCCCTTTTGAATCCGACCGGACGAAGCTGCTACCGTCCCGGATCCAAATCGACAACCGAGGAGCGAGAAATGCTGATCGTTGCAGGTGTGATCCAAATCGACGCAGCTAAACGGGCCGAGGCCGACGCCGCCTTCGCGAAGATGCGCGAGGCGACTCTCGAGGAACCCGGCTGCATCGAGTACCAGGCCTACTCCGGACGCGACGACGCCGGAACCGTGTTCATGTTCGAGAAGTGGCAAGACCAGGCGGCGCTCGACGCGCACTTCGCCTCGCCCCACATGGCCGAGTTCGGTGCCGCGCTCGGCGGCCTCGGCGTAACCGCAATGGACGTCAAAAAGTACGAAGTTTCGAGCGAGGGTAGCGTCCCCTGAGCACCCGCTCCCTGCTCGCTCCCGGCTGCTGGAGAACACCATGCTGATCTCGCGAACGTTTGTCCTTCTCGTCGCGTTCACCGCTCTCGCATTCAGTGCGTGCTCCGACGACGACGATCACGCCGCGCCGCCGCCGCGGGTCGAGGTCGAGGTCGACGATGACGGTGCGGTGACCTTCGTCGTCGACGGACGCGAGACCTTGTCGACCAGGGGAGCGCCGCCGGTCGCGCGCAGCTTCGACGAGAACGTCCGATTCGCCGTCGGCCAGTGGGAGTTCAGCCGCGACAACGAGATCGAAACCGACCTCTCTACGGTCACTGACATTCGCGAGGTCGACGACACGACGGTCATCGACTTCGCCTCCGAAGACGGCGCCCTGGAGGCAACCCTCACCGTGTCCCATCCGGCGCCGGGGCGGTACTCGACGATGCGGCTCGAGCTCACCGCGGGTGACGCAGCGTCGCTGAGCCTGCCGGTGCGGTGCGACGCGGACAGCGGCTTCCACGGTTTCGGCGGCCAGTACCACAAGACCGACCAACGCGGCGAAGCCTTCCGTCTATTCGTTTCCGAGCAGGGACTCGGCCGCGATCCGAACCTGCCGATCCTGCCGGTCAACGGCGGAACTTACACGACCTACTTTCCGATGCCCTACTTCGTCGACCCGCGCGGCTTCGGCGCTCTCGTCGACACCGCGGCGCGCGTCGAAGTCGATCTCTGCAACGACACTCGCAACGTCGCGTGGTTCGAGGAGATCGACGGAGAGGACCTGGTGATGGTGGTCTTCCACGGCCCGACCGTCCCCGACGTCATCGAGCAGCTCGGCGACGTCGTCGGCCGCCCGATCGAGCCGCCCGAGTGGGCCTACGATCTCTGGATCGGTGCCCAGGCCGGCGTCGCCGAGCCGATGCCCGGGGCAGGTTCGGCGGGGATCCGGGCCGAGGCGGCGCGCTTGCGCGCCGCGGACATTCCGGCGGGCGTCCTTTGGGTTCAGGACTGGAGCGGGATCCGCATCAACTTCGACGGCGGCTCGGGCGTTCAGTACCGCTGGGAAGCCGACACCGAGCTCTACCCCGACCTCGCCGAGCTGATCGCCGAGCTGCGCGACGACGGCTTCCGCTTCCTGAGCTACGCCAATCCCTTCATCGACCGCGATCGCGATTTTCGCTTCTACCCGGAGATGTCGGCCGGCGGCCTGCTCATTCGAAACCAGGCGGGCGAGGACTACGACTTCATCGCGCCCAACGGGTTTTCGTCGCTGCCCGACTTCACCAACCCCGACGCCGTCGACTACGTCAAAGGCTTCCTGCGCAAGATGGTGGTCGAGTACGGCATGGACGGATGGATGGCCGACTTCGGTGAGTGGGCTCCGACCGACGCGGTGTACGCCGACGGCTCGGATCCCTTCGAGCGCCACAATCTCTACCCGATCGACTGGAACGCCGTGTCACGCGAGGTCATGGACGAGGTACGGCCCGACGGCGACTGGGTGGTGTTCGCGCGCGCCGGGTGGACCGGCATCCACCGCTACTCGATGATCCACTGGATCGGCGACCAGGAAACCGACTGGAGCACCACCGACGGTCTGCCGACGGTGGTGCCGGCGATGCTCAACCTCGGCTTGTCGGGGATTCCGTACGTCACCCACGACATCGCCGGCTTCAGCGCCAGCGTCGCCGAGCCGAGCACCAAGGAGCTGTTTCAGCGCTGGACCGAGCTCGGCGCCTTCACGCCGATCATGCGAACCCACGAGGGCGCCGACAAGTTCAACAACTGGTCGTGGGAGAAGGACGCGGAAACCACCGCTCACTTCCGCCGCTTCGCGCGCATCCACCAGGCGCTCAAACCCGAGCTGCTCGAGTGGTCGGCGATCGCCGCGACCACCTCCTTGCCGATCCTTCGCCATCTGATGCTGGAGTTCCCGGACGACGCGACCAGCCGCACCATCTCCGACCAGTTCATGCTCGGCGACGAGCTCCTCGTCGCCCCGGTCGTCAGCGAGGGGGCGACGTCGCGCGACGTCTACCTGCCGCCCGGCGACTGGTATCACGTGTGGACCGGCGAGCGCGTCGCCGGCGGTCGCTCGATAGCCGTCGACGCCCCGATCGGCTCACCCCCGGTCTTCTCACTCGGCCGCGACCGCCCGGACCTGCGCCAGATCGACTAGCTCGAAGAGCTCAGCCGCGGGACAACTGGGGCGGCTATCGCCGCTTTCTAGCCGCAGATGGACGCTGATAAACGCTGATGAGGATGGTCGCCGCCCGGGCACCTCGGCAGACCGATCATTGGATATTCTCCGCACCGTATACGGAGAATATTGACGATTGCGGCGAATCGGTGCACTATTCTCCGCAGAGTTCACGGAGAATGTACATCCACGAGCGAGAGGATTGGCCGAATCTGCACTGGGATCTCACCCGGCTGGCGGACCCCCTGGCAACCACGCGCTACAAGCAGGGGCGCATATTGGGTCACATGAAGGCGCTCGGTTTCGAGCTACGGCAGCAGGCGGCGCTCGATACGCTCACCGCCGATGTGGTGAAGACCAGCGAGATCGAGGGAGAGGCCCTCGACAAGCTCGAGGTTCGGTCATCCATTGCCCGTCGCCTCGGAATGGACATCGGCGCGCTTCCGCCTGCCGATCGCAACGTCGAAGGCGTCGTCGAGATGATGCTCGATGCCACCAGAAACTACGACGCTCCACTCACCGAAGACCGCCTCTTCGCATGGCACGCCTCGCTCTTCCCGACGGGCCGAAGCGGCATGACCAAGATCGCCGTCGGCGCATGGCGCGACGACCGCAACGGACCGATGCAGGTCGTTTCCGGTCCACTCGGCAAAGAACGCGTCCACTTCCAGGCACCCTCGGCCGAGCGACTGGGTGGTGAGGTGACGCGGCTCATCGACTGGTTCAACGCACCGCAGGATCTGGACCCCGTGCTCGAGGCGGCCCTTGCCCACATCTGGTTCGTGACGATCCATCCCTTCGACGACGGCAACGGTCGAATCGCGCGCGCGCTCGCCGACATGCTACTCGCCAGATCCGAAGGAAGCCCGCAACGCTTCTACAGCATGTCGGCGCAGATCAGCCAGGAGCGGAGCGACTATTACGACATCCTCGAGCGAAGCCAGAAGGACACTCTCGACATCACTGCCTGGATGGAGTGGTTTCTCGGATGTCTCGGTCGCGCGATCGACGGTGCCGACGAGCTACTATCCCGCGTTCTTGCCAAGGCCGACTTCTGGCAGCGCCTTCGCGAGACCGCGATCAATGATCGCCAGCGCAACGTCCTCAACCGGCTGCTCGACGGCTTCGAGGGCAAGCTGACGACGTCCAAGTACGCCACGCTAGCCAAGTGCTCGCAGGATACGGCCTTGCGCGACATCACCGCCCTGATCGAAGCGGGTGCGCTCGTGCAAAACCCCGGTGGTGGGCGCAGCACGAGCTATCGGCTTCACCACGCCTCTTCCGAGCCACGGATGGACACGGATCGAAGCAGCTGAATCATCGGGGCGACTGCCGCCGCTCTCTAGCCGCAGATGGACGCTGATATACGCTGATGAGGATGCTCGCCGCCGGAGCATCTCGATTCGATGGCGACCCACACCGGGAGGCCGATCAGCGTAGATCAGCGTCCATCTGCGGCTAGCTCGGTCTGGTCATGTTGGCGGAGTCGCCCGGCCATCCATGAATCTGCCGGATCGGCATGCTACGCTGGCCAGCGAAACGCTGCCCTGCGCCGCTCCAATTCCGCGGCGCGCCCGCGACAATCCGATGCCGCTGATGAACGCCGAAGAAATCACACGGTTTCTCCACCGGGAATTTCCCGAATCGGATCCCTCGCGTTCGCGCGTCGAGTTGCCGGGCGACGGGCAGGCACGGATTCACCGGACGATGGACGCCTCCGACCTGCGCCCCGGCGGCACCGTATCCGGTCCGTCGATGATGGCACTCGCCGACACCGCGATGTACGTCGTCCTGCTCGCTGCGATCGGTCCGGTCGCGCTGGCGGTCACGACCAACCTGACCATCAACTTCCTGCGCAAGCCGCAGCCCGGCGGTATGATCGCCGAGGCGAAGCTACTCAAGCTCGGCCGGCAACTTGCCGTCGGCGAGGTTGCGCTGTACAGCGCCGGCGTCGAAGAGCCGGTCGCCCACGCCACACTGACGTACTCCATCCCACCGCGTTGAAGGTCTCGGACGACAAAGCGGCGCGGTCTGTCAGCGCCATCGTGTTGCTGCTTGCGACCTTGTCGGGTGCGGCACTGTCCGGTTGCGACGCGGAGCCGGCGAAGGTGGAGCCGCAGCCGATCGCGCAAGCGACGCGCGCCGACCGCAGCGACATCACCTCGCAGATGCGCACGGCGCGGGCACTGCCTCTCGCCGATGCCGACGGCGGCGGCAGCGCGCGGATCGCGAGCGGCCCGGGGTCGGTCATCGTCGGCTCGCTCGCATCTTGGACCTTCACCTACGAAGCCGGCCCGCTCGGAATTGCCGATGGCGGGACGGTGGTGTTCATGGTCTCGCCGTTCTGGGGCTGGAGCGCGCCTCAGTTCCAGGCGCCCGACTTGCCCGGCTATACGACCGCGCGCACCGATGCCGACGGCGTCGAGTTGGAGGTCACAGTCAACGCGCCGCCGATGATGGGAGTCACCATCCGCGGTCGCGACCTGCGCGAGGGCGAACAGATCCACATCGACTACGGCGGCGAGGTCGGCGCGCGCTCCGATCGCTACGCCGAGGCACGGTCGCGGTTTTGGTTCGGAGTCGACGGCGACGGCGACGGACGCCATCAGTTTCTCCCCGATTCACCGTCGGTCGAGGTGCTCGCCGGTCCACCGCGGCGCCTAGTGGTGTTGGCGCCAACGGTCGTCGGCGTCGGTGAAACGGTACCGGTGCGGATCTCCGCGGTCGACGCCACCGGTAACATCGTCACCAAGCACAAGATCCGCGTCGTCCTCAGCTCGGCCCCCGAGGGCGCGGTCGAAGAGGAGGCAGTGATCGAAGAGTCCGATCGCGGCAGCACCGTGGCGCGCTTTACGCCAGCGTCCGCCGGAGTCTACCGCATCGCGGCAATCGCGGACGACGGGATCGAAGCGCTCAGCAACCCGATCGTTGCCAGCGAATCGGGCACCCGCATCTATTGGGCCGACCTGCACGGCCACTCCGCTCTGTCCGACGGCACCGGCTCACCCGAGCAGTACTTCCGCTACGCGCGCGACGTCGCCGCGCTCGACATCGCGGCGCTCACCGACCACGACCACTGGGGCGTGCTTCACCTCGACCAGAATCCGTCGCTCCAGGCGGAAATCGAGCGCCAGGTCCGCGCCTTCCACGCCCCCGGATCCTTCGTGACGCTGCCCGGATACGAATGGACCAGCTGGATCTCCGGCCATCGCCACGTGCTGTACTTCGACGAACAGGGTCCGCTGCTGAGCTCGATCGACGAGGACTTCGACACGCCACAGAAGCTCTGGCAAGCGCTGCGCGGCAAAGCCGCGGTCACCGTCGCCCATCATTCCGCCGGCGGTCCGATTGCAACCGACTGGACGATCGTTCCCGATCCGATCCTGGAACCGATCACCGAGGTCGTCTCGGTGCACGGAGTCAGCGAAGCCGCCGACTCCCCGTCGGTGATCTACAAAGCAAAGCCGCACAACTTCGTCCGCGACGCGCTGGCACGCGGCTACCGCTTCGGCTTCGTCGGCAGCGGCGACAGCCACGACGGCCACCCCGGCCTCGCCCACCTCGGCTCGGGCGGAAC
The DNA here is from genome assembly GCA_030430165.1 of bacterium. GTDB lineage: Bacteria > Desulfobacterota > Binatia > HRBIN30 > CADEER01 > CADEER01. The sequence goes on from JAUIGL010000034.1 coordinate 24,491, forward strand.
CGGCGGCGTCGCCGCCATACTCGCCAAGAGCCTGACCCGCGCGGCGGTGCTCGAGGCAATCCGGCAGCGCCGGGTGTACGCGACCTCGGGACCGCGAATCTTTCTGCGCACCGCGCTCGGGGAGCACCCGATGGGCTCGACGGTCGCGGCTTCCGCGTTGGCGAACGATCCTCCGCCGAGCCTGTACGTGCGCGCCATCGGCACCGCGCCGATCGAGTGGCTCGACCTCGTCCGCTCCGGCGAGGTCGCCCGCACCGAGGTCGGGGCATCCGAGTTGGAGACCGTCGTCGAGCTCAGCAACCTCGGCGCCGGCGAGTACGTCTACGTGCGCATCGTGCAGAGCGACGGCGGCCTCGCCTGGTCCAGCCCCATCTACATCGAGTAGCGCGTCGCTCCGGTCACCAGCGAATCCGGTAGGTCCGCAGCTCCCCCACCGGCAGCGGCTGCGAATCGAACGGCTCGAAGACGTCGAGCGACTCGAGGTCGTTCAACACCAAGCGGGCGAGCACCGAGTCCAGCAGCCGCGTGCTCGCCGCCAAGGCGCGGTTGCGGTGCGGATCGAACACGACTCCGAACCCCGCGCCCGAGCCCAATTGCAATCGCTCGAAGCCAACGCCGGCGAGCACCACCACGAAATCCGGCGCAACCTGCCCCTCGCGGCGGCGCAGCTCGACGCGCGCATCGGAGGGATCGTCGCGCGACAGATCGATCGCGCCGACGACGCTCCGATTGCCGTAGGGCCGGCCGATCTCACAGCTCAACTGACTCTGCCCGCGGCAGCCTCGCCAGCCACTCGACCAGATCTCCGCCACCGGCCGAGGGGCGCCGCTCGGACGCCACGCGCCAATCCGGTACACCGCAGAGATCGTCAGCAGCTCTTCGGGCACCATCAAGTAGCCGGGTGCCGGCGTGCAGTGCGTCCGTTCGAGGACCGAGTCGATCGCCGCAGACGACAAGCCGCGAGTGGCAAGCTCGCTCGCCGCTTCGACGCGGCCGAGGCCGGCAACCGCGACGATCGCCGCATAGGCCTGCCGCTCGTTCAGCCCAGCGGCGAGCAATCGGCCCAGCGCTCCCTTCTCTCCCTCCGGCTCGGGGAACGCGTCGGAGCCGCAGTTGAGCATGCGCAGGATCCCCACCGTCTCCACCGGATCGGTCGACAGCAGGGCGCGCGCAACCCAGTGATGCACGTGGGTGCGCAGGGTGCCGCCGTCCGACAAGACCCTGCGGTCGGCGAAGTACTTGGCGAAGTACCCATAGTCCCACCAGGTGTTGACGATCGAATCGGCCGCGCTTTCCGAACGAATCCGCGTCAGCGCGGCGTGCCAGCCGCTATTCATCACCGGCAGGAAAGCGCTGCCCATCTCGAAGGCACGCACCGCGGGCGGATACGCGGCGGCGAGCAGAGCGACGAAGACCAGCCCGTGCACCCATGCCGAGTCGAGCAACGTTTGCCGGCACAGCCAGTCGTACAACCGTCCGAGCGCCACGGCGTTGAGGATCGCCAGCGGCGGCACCATCAGAATCAGAAATCTCGTTCCGCCGAAGGCCATGAACAGCGCCGCGAGAAACCACAAGATGATCAACAACCCCGCCCCCTGGTCCTCGACCTTTCGGTCGCGGTCGCCCAAGTAGGCGCCGACACCCACGGCAAGCGGAATCAGCAGCACTGCGATCAGCATCACGTTGGAAAGATCGTTGCGGGTGAGCAGGTAACGATAGAGCAGGTTGCCGCTGATCAGGACGAAGTAGTGCCAGGGCTCCCAATCCTTGCGCGGCAGGATCAGCAGCAACATTCCCAGCCAAGCGACGAAAAAGTAGACCGGCCCCCCCATTCCGGCGGCGATGCGCGGCAAGCTCGGCTTGCTCAACTCGCCTACGGTGAGGAAGACGTTCGGCCACTGCAGCTTCGGCGAAGCAGCAGCCGACTCGGCCGCTGCAACGTCGCTCGCATCGCCGGCGGAGAAGATCGGCGCAACCCCGGTCGCGCGGTGCAGCAGCGCCGATCCGAGATCGACCGGAGACACCTCGGAGCTTGTGACTACGAGCGCGACCGAGATCAATCCGACGTACCCAACGAGAATCGACAACGCCGTCGCAGCGCGCGCCCGATTGCCGGGCGCGTCGCGGTCGAGCAACCAGCGCGTCGCGTGCAGCAACAGGTTGGCTGCAAGGCCGGCGAGCAACACGCCAAAGGCGAACAGCCAACCGCTCCAGGCGAGCGCATGCAGTGCGGCGGCGGTCGCCGCGACCGCCAACAGCAGCCAGCGGCGCCGCCAATCACCGGCGTAGAGGGCCTCGATGACGGCCCACAGTTCGACGATCGGCAGGACGACGTTCCACACGTCGTTGTCGGCGCCGAAGCTGCGGTACAGAAACGAAGTATTGAGCGCCGCCAAGACCGCGCAGAGCACACCGCCCACGGTCCCGCCAAAGCGACTTCCCAGGAGAAAGGCCGGGATCGCACCGAGCGTGCCCAACAACCAGGAGACGAAGTATCCGCTGGCGCTGAGTGGCAGGTCTGGAAACGGCAGCGACAGCAACCGGTGCGTGTTCGCCACCGCCGCAACCGGCAACAACCTCGCGTAGCGGCTCTCCACTCCGACCGGCGCCAGGGTGAGCTCGTCGCGACAGCGGCCGTCGACGATCGCGTCGCAGCCGCTGCCGGTTTCGATCCGGTTGCGCGCCGCGCGCAGCCACATGTAGCTGTCGAATCCACCGACGAAGGGATATCGGCGGCCATCGGCGGCCTCGAACGAAAAGAGCTCTCGCCGCCGTCGCCGCTCGGCGTCGAGCCGTGCTCGGTACTCGGACGGATGCTGCGAAATCCATTGGTCGACGTCCGACGATTGCGCGGCGATCTCGGCACGCACGCTGTGCGCCGCGCCACGCTCGGCGCCGCTGAGCTCGAACGGCAGGAACCGGATCCAAGCGACCAGGACCACGACGGCGGCCAGCGCCGCGAGCCGCAGCCTGCTCATTCGGTCGACTCGCGGTGCGCTCGCCCCAGCCAGCGCGTCGCGACGAAGACCGCGACGCCGGCGACCGCAACCAGCAGCGCTTCGAGCGGACCGCGAGCCACCACTGCCATGAACGCGAGCGCCGAGAACACCAGACAACTCGCATAGAGCACCAACACCGCCGAGCGGATCGAGATTCCGGTTCGCATCAGCCGATGGTGGATGTGATCGCGGTCGGCGCGAACCACCCCGGCGACGCCCGCACCCAGCCAACGACGCGAGAGCGCGTGCGCGGTGTCGCTGAGCGGCAGGCCGAGCGCCAGCACCGGAACCGTGAGCACGACCGCGGTCGCGCCTTTTTGCAGCGACTGGATCGACAACACCGCCATGGAGAAACCGATCAGCAAGCTGCCCGAGTCGCCGAGGAAGATCGACGCCGGCGGAAAGTTGTACGGCAAGAAGCCGAGCAGGCAGCCGCCGAGGATCGCCCAGATCAGAACCGCGTCGCTCCGCCCTTCCATCGCCGCAACACCGATCAAGGTGATCGCCGCGATCAGGCCGACGCCCGCCGCGAGGCCGTCGAGGCCGTCGATCAAGTTGAAGGCGTTGGTAACCCCGACGATCCAGGCGATGGTCACCAAAGGTCCGATCGGACCGAGCTCGATGGTTCCGCCGCTCAGCGGGTTGGTGATCGCCTCGAAGCCGAAACCGGCGATCGCGACCGCGGACGCGGCGGTTACCTGGACGGCGAGCTTGATCGCCGGACCGAGCTCGATTCCGTCGTCGACGACCCCGAGCAAGAAGACGACCGACGCCGCAGCCACCAACCAGACGCCGCCGTCGTAGCGATCGGCGAGGGCGACCTCGAACAGCTCGGGGAAGACGAAACGTCCAAACGACCAGGTACAGGCGAACGCCGCGCCGATGGCGAGCCCACCCAGGAGCGGGACGTCGCGGCCGTGCGAGTGGCGCTCGCGCGGCCGGTCGACGAACGAAAACGCAGCAGCAAGCCGGGCGACCAGCGGCGTCGCCATCGCCGCCAGTAGCGCCGCGAAGAGGGCGAGCGCGGCAACCGGACCCGGATGCAGGGAGGTCTCCAAAGGAGTCGACCGAGCATCACCTCGAGAGCGGGGTCACGAAACCAGTGCTGCGGTCGATCCCCTCGCGTCCCATGCTCGCCTCCAAAGCCACCGCACCGAGCGCGGCGGCGAGTTCCCTCGGAGGCAAGCATTATTCACGAACCCGGCCCGGATACCACCAGCAACCCCCCGCGAACCGACAGCGACCAACCACCCCCAGACCCCAGCTCCCAGCTCCTGGATCCCAACCCAGCGAGGCCGCGAGACCGAGGCAGAACGAAACAGCGAGCAACCAGCTATCAAAGAATCAAGCCGGCGCGCCGATCTCCTCGAGGTGCGCGTGCGCCATCTCGAGATCGTCGATCTGGTTCGGGTGGAAATCGCGCCGCAGATAGTCCTTGAACCCGTCGCGCAGCGCCCGCCGCATCTTGCCGCCGTCGCGTCGTTCGAGGTCGCGCAGCATCGCCTTGGTTTGCGCGCGATCGATGCCGTCCTGATCGAGCAGCATCCGCATCCCCGCGCCGGCCCACACGACGAGCACAACGGTGGCGAAGAGAAACCCGGTGATCCGCAGCGCGTAGCTCGGATGGGTCGCCTGCAGAACATCGAAGGCAACCGCCTTGTGCTCGATCTCCTCGATCGCGTGCCAGGCAATCAACCGCTGCATCACCGGGTGGGCTTCGCGCCGGCGCGGATTCTCCAGGGCAAACGCACCCAGGGTCGCGGTGTAGTGTTCGGCGCCGGCCGTGATCGACAAGCGAAACGCCGCCGGCAACAGCTTGGTCGACCAGGTGGTGAACTTGCGGAAGCGCGCCAGGAAACGATCGATCGAGTACCCCTGCGCGCGCAGCGCCGCGAAGTAGCGCTCGTGCTCGTGCGCGTGCCGCCCCTCCTGGCCGTTGAAGCCGCGCACCTGGCGCAGCAGCTCGGGGTCTTCGATGCGGTCGACGTGGTCCATCACCGAGCGCACGAAGAAACGCTCGCCGTCGGGGAACACCAGATTCAATCCGTTGAAGATGTGGGTCTGGACCGGGTTGCCGCCAAACCAGTGCTGGGGAATGTCTTCGTCGAACGGCAGGCTCAGCTTGCGAACCGGAATCTCATTGCGGGCGGCTGCTTCACTCATGGCGATCCTCCTTGGCAAAGGGGAAGTACTGATCCGTACAAGTACGCTTCTGTACGTTTTCAGGTCGAGTGTCAAGCGCCGTTGGCTAGTTTTCGATTTTGGCTAGAGAAACAACCTCTTATGGGGATCTGGGGGCTGGGATCTGGGAGCTGGGATCTGGGGGCTGGGGTGGGCGGTTTGCATCGGATGGCGGTGGTTCGGCGAGGGGCCTTATCGCGATCGACGTCGCGCCAGCAACCACCAGCCCCAGCCGTAGCCTTCAGCCCCAGCCTTCAGCCTTCATTGCGGAGACAACGATTCAGCCTCAGAGCGCTTCTTCGATCGCCGTGGTGACCGCTTTATCCGTCGGCTCGACGCCGGGGTCGAAGCGGGCCACCACTTCCCCCTGCTTGTTGACGACGAACTTGGCGAAGTTCCATTTGATGTCGCCGGGGCCATCGGGCTGGGTCTCCTGTGAGGTCAGGAATCCGTAGAGCGGGTGCCGCTCGTCGCCGTTGACGTCGATCTTGGAGAACAGCGGAAACGTGACGTCGAAGCGGGTCTCGCAGAAGGTCTTGATCTCCTCGTCGCTGCCGGGTTCCTGGCCGGCGAACTGGTTGCACGGAAAACCGAGCACGGCGAAGCCGCGCCCCTTGTAGCGGCGGTGCAGCTCCTCGAGCCCCTTGTACTGCGGGGTCAGCCCGCACTCGGAAGCAACGTTGACGACGAGCAGGGTCTTGCCGGCGAAATCTGCCAGATTCTTGTCGTCGCCGTCGACCGTGACCGCAGAGAAATCGTGAATCGAAGCCATGAACATCTCCTGTCGATGATAACGGCACCTTGCCTTAGCAGGCTGCCGAAAACGAGCAAAATGGACCACCCAGCCGAACGGATCTCAACGGAAGGCAGTCTGCGGCGGATCGAGGCCGCGCAGGGCGCGAGCCGCCCCCGGAATCTCCATCAGGCAGCACACTGCGGTGATCGCCAAGGCCGCCGGCTGCTGGTAGGCGCGCAGGCCGTAGCGGCGGCCGTTGGCGACGCACATCCTCCAGCTGTTGAGCAGGCGGCCGGCAAAGACCGCCGGCAGCGAGAGCGGACCGATCCGCACCGTCCAGGAATAGGGCACCGCCCGGTCCACCTGCCGCGCCCGCACGATGCCGAATCCCAGGCTGCGCCGGATCTGGACCTCCGAGCTCCAGTCGTGCGCGTGATTCACCACCAGGTGCGGGTCGACCGCCATCTTCATGCCGAGTCGCTTGGCGGTTGCGCCGCGCAGGCTCGAGCTGTGCGCGCCGACCCCCGCGGTCTCCGCGTCGCCGTCGAGCACGCGCAGGAACTCGCGCCGCCGGCATACGGCGTTGTTCTCGGTCAGGTGTCGTGAATCGTCGTCGCGCCGATCGTCGATGAACGATCTCGAGTTGATCTCGAGAACGCGCGTCAACAACGACCCGCCGTCGTAACGCGTGACTCCGCTGATCACCGCGGCCGCGGGGTGGAGGCGAGCCGCCTCGCGACACTCGGCCAACCATCCCGGCTGCGGAACGCAGTCGCCGTCGAGCATGGCGACCAGGTCGGTACGCGCCGCTTGCAGACCGGCGCTCTTCAGAACCCGCGCGTCATCGCTCTCGGCGAAGAGAATCCGCAACCCCGGCAACCGCCGCGGCAGATCCGCGGGGACCCGCTCGCGCAAGGCGGACGATTCGACCAGGAGGAACTCGGTTTCACCGTCGTCTTGGGCGGCCAGCGCGCACAGGACTTCGCGCAAGCGCGACCAGGTCGCCTCCGTCGCCGCAGCGTAGTCGATCGTGATCAGAACACTGACTTGGGGGCTCATGACGGCGCACCTGGGCAACCGTATTTTCTGCCCGACGACCGGTCAACCGTTGGAGTCGGTCGCCAGCGACGAGGTATGGTGCGGCCTTCCCCACGGCAGCAGCGCGAAAGGAACAGCATGGTCAGGGTCTCGCTCCGCTTCGATCTCCGCTTCCCCCCGTTCGCTCCGGGAAGCCACGCAGAGCGCTACGCCTCCTGCCTCGACCAGGCCGAATGGGGAGATAGCCTGGGGCTGTCCTCGGTAACGCTGTGCGAGCACCACGGCATCGACGACGGCTTCATGTCGGCACCGCTGACGGTTGCCGCCGCGGTCGCCGGACGAACCCGCAAGATCGGCATCAACATCGTCGCCGCCTTGATCCCGTTGCACGACCCGATCCGTTTCGCCGAACAGTGCGCCGCCGTCCAGCTGATCAGCAACAACAGACTGCTGCTCGTCGCCGGCCTCGGCTACCGTGCCGAGGAGTTCGAGATGGCCGGAATCGAACGCAAAGGCCGGGGCCGGCGGCTCGAAGAGTACGTCCAGGTCATGCTCAAGGCGTGGAGCGGCGAGCCCTTCGAGTGGCGCGGGCGAACCATCCGCGTGACACCGCGGCCGGAGATTCCCCCCGCGTTGTTCATCGGCGGCTCGACCGAGACCGCCGCGCGCCGCGCGGCGCGCCTCGGGCTCGGCTTCTTTCCGGCGATCGACGATCCCGCCCTGCGCGAGCTGTACCTATCCGAGTGCGAGTCGCGCGGGATCAAGCCGGGCTTCGTCATCCTGCCGAAGGGGCCCGGCTTCGTTCACGTATCGAACCAACCGGACGAAGATTGGGAGAAGATCGCCCCCTACGCCCTGCACGAGGCGACTACCTACGCCTCGTGGCAAACGCCGGGCCAGCGCTCGACCGTTCACGTCGAAGCCAAGACCGCCGAAGAGCTACGCGCTTCGGGCAGCTACCGCGTCGTCACCCCTGAGCAGTGCGTCGAGCTGGCGCGCGCCGAGGGCGTGCTGACCCTGCATCCGCTGATGGGCGGGCTCCCGCCCGAGCTCGGCTGGCAGGGGCTGCGACTGTTCGAACGCGAGGTCCTGCCGCACATCCGCTGAGCCCACGCCCGCCCCCCGTCGCGCCGGCCGGGGTTCTGTGGTTACGTTTGCACACCATGAGCGCCCGCCGCATCGAGCTCTCGACCCGAGACGACCTGGTCCTCGTCGCCGACGCCTGGGGCGCCCCGGGCGATCGGGTGGTGCTCCTGCAGCACGGCGGTGGACAAACTCGACACGCCTGGGGCGGCACCGCCGAGCGACTGGCGGAGGCGGGGTGGTACGCCGTCGCCCTCGACCTGCGCGGCCACGGCGACAGCGCTTGGGATCCGAACGCGGACTACGGCCTCGACGCCTATGCCGCCGACACCCTGGACGTCCTCGGCCAACTCGGAGGCTCTCCGGTCGTGGTCGGCGCCTCGCTCGGCGGACTGGCGGCCCTGCGCGCCCAGGGACGGACCGAAGGCGACGTCTTCTCCGCGCTCGTCCTGGTCGACGTCACCCCGCGGCTGAACCGCGAGGGCACCGACAACATCATCCGCTTCATGGCGGCGCGCATGGAAGAAGGCTTCGCCACCCTCGACGAGGTCGCGGACTCGATCGCCGAGTACCTGCCGCACCGCCGGCGCCCCTCCAACCTGGAGGGACTCAAGAAGAACCTGCGGCTCGACAAGGACGGACGCTACCGCTGGCACTGGGACCCCGCCTTCATCACCTCGAAGAGGCGGGTCAGCCCGGACAGCGCCGAGAGCCTGCTCACGGCGACGGCGCGCCTGCGCGTACCGACCCTCCTGGTGCGCGGCCGGATGAGCGACATCGTCACCGAGGAGACCGCCCGAGAGTTCCTCGACCTGGTTCCGCACGCCGAGTACGTCGACGTGTCGGGCGCCGGGCACATGGTTGCCGGCGACCGCAACGACATCTTTTGCGACGCGGTGGTCGATTTCCTGTCGAAGCTGGAACGCAACTGAGGCCGGAACACGGTCCCCCTCCTTACCGAGGAGGGAGCTAGGGGGAGGTCACAAGCTGCGTTGCGAGGAGCTTCTTTTCTCTGGCAAATGGCCTCCAGTTGACCCCCCTGAAGTCCCCCCTTGCCAAGGGGGGACGAGTTTTGGGTCCTGGCCCCCTCCTTACCAAGGAGGGGGTTAGGGGGGTCACGGCGCGACGCAAGGAGCTTCCGTTTGACGGGCGATCGGCCTCCGGCTGACCCCCCTGAAGTCCCCCCTTGCCAAGCGGGGACGAGATGCGGTTTCGGGACGCGAACTGCACCAAAACGAAAGCCAAACTGGCCCCAGCCACTCCCCTTGCCTACTTGCCACGCCGGACCGCAACGGCTAGCTCTCCGGGAGCACCGTTGCGGCGACCGGCGCGACGCCTACGGGCCGCCGATCGCCCCCCAGAAGAGGTACCCATGGATAAAGTACAAGCCACCAATCTGCGCCCCGGCATGGTCGTCAGCTTTCAGGATGCCCCCCACCGCGTGATGGCCTTCCAGCACCGCACCCCGGGCAAGGGTAACGCCGTCGTCCAGGCCAAGCTGCGCAACCTGCGCACCGGCACCCAGACCGAGACGCGGCTGATGTCGACCGAGAGCATGGAACGCCTCAGCGTCGAAGGTCGGGCGATGGAGTACCTCTACGACGACGGCACCGGCATGGTGTTCATGGACTCCGAGAACTACGAACAGATCACGCTCGGCCGCGATCTGATCGAGAACGAAGCCCCATGGCTCGAGCCCAACATCAAGGTCACGGTGCAGTACATCGGCGGCGAGGCGATGGGAATCGAGCTGCCCAAGACCCTCGACGTCGAGGTCAGCGAGACCGAGCCACCCCTCAAGGGCGCAACCGCTTCCGCTTCACCAAAGCACGCGACGCTGGCCAACGGCGTCGTGATCAAGGTCCCGCAGTTCATCGAGACCGGCGAGATGGTCCGCGTCGACCCCGCGGAGGGCCGCTACGTCGAGCGCGTCAAGTAGTCGGAGCGTCCGGCTTCTTGAGCAGCCAGATGTAGCCCGGGCAGGCCCAGAAGAAGGAACGCACCACCAGGCGCGCCACCCAGGCCTTCAACGTCCCGGGCGGTACCATGTAATCGGTGTGATACCGCAACGGCTCGGTGATCGTCTTGCGCGTGTAGTCGATGCGACGGAAGCGCCTGACCAGGCGCTTCAAGCCCCAGTAGGTACGGTGCTTCTCGTAGTAGTACGGGCCCTTGCCGGCGATACGCATGTAGAGATGCGCCAGCGGGCGCGGAATCACCGACAACAACGGCAGCCGGTAGTGCGGCTCCATCAGCATCCAGCGGTTGTTGGCGGCAAAGTAGCAGACGCCGCCCGGCCGCAGCACCCGGTAGATCTCTTCGAACATCCGGTCGGCGTCCGGCACATGCTCGTACACCTGCGAGCAGATCACGATGTCGAGCGAGTCGTCGGCGAACGGAATGTCGAGCGCGTCGCCGACGCGAAACTCGAGGTTCGAGCCACTGAAGTTGCGGCGCGCGTGCTCGATGCCGATCTCGTCGATGTCGATCCCGGTGACGTGACCGAGCCGCTGCGCCAGGACGTGGTCGATGATGCCGGTCGAAGCCCCCACGTTGAGCAGCGTCTTCTCGGCGAGCGGCTCGGCAAAGTGGTTCGACAACACAGCGAGCATCGTTTTCGCCTTGCGCTCGCGCTCGTCGGTGTCGAACATCGACGAGCAGCCGTCGGAATACCGGTACTGATATCCTCGCTCCATGACCCGCTAGCAGCGTAGCACGACGGCCCTGGTTCGCCACCGAAAACAACCGGGGCGCCGCGACCGCCGCGACTGAGCAAATCCGGGCCGATTCGCCCGAAACTACGCTCATCCCGGTCGGGGGTCGGTATCGCTATCGGTATCGAAAGCGAAGGCGATACCGATAGCGACCCCGACGATTTGGAGACTCGGCCGGGGGGAGACAACCGATCCATTCGTGCACGTTGCCAGGCCTGCCCCGTGTAATTTACTCCTCCGCCTTGGAACGGTAGGTTCTCCAGGTCTGCGACAGGAATCCCATCGATGCGTTTTCGCGACGGCGACACCGGACAACGACTGCTCTTCGCCCTGCTGGTCGCCGTCTACGCGCTTGGCGTCGGGATCAACGTCGCCGACAAGCTCGACCGGGTCGGCCAGCCCGACGTCGGCTGGGTCATCGACGACGGCAATCTCTCGCCCACCCGGCAAGACGTTTCCGAAGCCGGCCTGCGCGGTGGCGGTCGGCCGATCTCGATCAACGGCGAGCCCTACCACTTCGCGGCCGGGCATCCGCTGATCGCGCGAGACCAGGCCAAGACCGAGATCGGCGCGGTCAACCATCTGGTGTTCGAGCGGCCGACCGGCGAGCGCGCCGAGATCAGTGCCGAGGTGCGCCCCTGGACCTGGCACGACGCCGTATTCGCCGAGGGCGGCACCTTCGTCATCGGCCTGCTCTTCTTCATCGTCGGCAGCGTGACCTTCGTGCTGCGTCCTTACACCGACAGCAGCTGGGCGCTGTTCGCCATCTGCACCATCGTCGGCGGCGTCATGAGCACGATGATGGTTCTTTCGGTATCCGATCGCACCCTACCCGCGCTGTACTTCCTCGGCCTGGTCGGCTTCGCCAACGTCGGCGCGATCCACGCCGCGCTCGCCTTCCCCGTCACCCATCCGCTCCTCGAACGCCATCCGCGCATCTTGTGGGGCGTGTACCTGTTCGGACTGGTGCAGGCGCTGATCTTCGTCGCCGGGTGGCTCAAGGGGTTCCACGGCCCGTTCGCCTTCACCCGCGCCGCCGGCGCCGTCCTGCTACTGATCTCGATCGGACTCTTCGTCGGACGCTGTGCCCAGTTGGCTCTCACCTCCGACAATTCGCTGATCCGCCAGAGAGCTCGCATCCTGGTCGCGGGATCACTGCTCGGCCTGGCCCCGGTGGCAATCGTTCAGGTCCTGCAACAGGCGTTTCACACGTTTCCGATCGACTCTCGGTTCACCTACTGGGCCCTCGGGGTCTTTCTGTTCGCGCTCGGCCGAGTGACGCTGCGCGAGGAAGTCCTCAACGCGCGCATCGCCGTGCGCCGCGCCCTGCTCTACGGTACCGCGGTCGTGGTGCTGACCGTGCTCGCCTCGTTCCTCACTCTGCTCAGCCCGTACGCGGTCGCCGGCTTGCTGTTGCCGCTGCTCTACGTCTGGCCGCGCTTCGTCGAGCGGCTCAACCGCGTGCTCTACCCGAAGCGCGCCCGCTTCCCGACCATCCTGCGCCGCATCGGCGAGGACCTCGCCGACTCCACGTCGGTCGACACCGTCCTCGACAAGCTGGCGACCGCGCCGACCCGCCTGTGCGACACCACCCGCAGCGTCGCCTTTCTCATCCCGACCGAGTTCCACGCCGACGAGCACATCCGGGTCAGCGACGGTTCGGCCATTCCCGACGGACCGGCGCTCGCCGACGAGCCGCTGGTGCGGATCCTCACCGCGATGCGCAAGACCATCTTGCGCAACCAGGTGTCCATCCAGTCCCACTTCTCCGAGATCGAAGACGAGTGCTTCGCCTGTTTCGACCGCCTCGGCGCCGAGGTTCTGCTGCCTATCATTCGCCACGGCCAGGCGATCGGCGGGCTCGCCATCGGACCGCGCAGCAGCGGCGACGTCTACGAGAGAGCCGAGCTCGACGCCCTGGTCACCGTCGCCCAGCAGGCGGTGCAATCGATCATCCGGGTCGAGGCAACCGAGCGCCTGCGCGCCCGCGAGCTCGAGTTCGCCGACCTGAAACGCTTCTTCTCGCCGCACGTGATCGACCAGGTCATGGCGCGCGGCGGCGCCTCCGAGCTGCGCTCCAAGCGCAAGGTCGTGACCGTGCTGTTCGCCGACTTGCGCGGCTTCACCTCGTTTTCCGAGACCGTCGAGCCGGAAGAGGTTTCGTCGACCCTCGAGGAGTACCACGCCCACATGGGAGAGCGCATCGCCGAGTTCGCCGGCACCCTCGAGCGCTTTGCCGGCGACGGGTTCATGGTGTTCTTCAACGACCCTGTGCCGCAGCCCGACCACACCTCGCGCGCCGTGCAGATGGCGCTGGCGATGCGCCGCGACGTCGAGGGGCTGCGCCGCGACTGGCAACGCCGCGGCTACGACATGCACATCGGCATGGGGATCCACACCGGCTACGCCACCTGCGGCTTCGTCGGCTACGAGGGCCGGCGCGACTACGGCGTCATCGGCAACGTCACCAACATGGCCGCCCGCCTGAGCGACGCCGCCTCGGGTGGCGAGATCCTCATCACCAACCGGGTGCGCGGCGAGCTCACCAACGGCTTCGTCACCGAGCCGGTCGGCAACATGGAGCTGAAGGGCTTCAGCCACGCCCAGGAGGTGTTTCGGCTGGTGGCGAACGGCTCGACCGAAGCACTCGGAACGAGCACATGAGACTGGTGGACGCTGTCGCTCTCCCCTGCCCGGCGCAGTCTCAAACGAAGAACGGACCGGTGACCTCGTAGGTGATTCCGCCGGTCGGCGGACTGCCCGCGCCGCGTTGCGAGCTGAAGTACAGCCGCGTGCCCGAGGGATCGAAAGCCGGTCCGGCGACCTCGGACTGCTCGTGCCCGACCACCTGAACCAGCGACACGATCTCTCCGGTCGGCACGAAAGCGACGATCTCCATGTCGCCACCATCCTCGGCGACCAAAATGTCCCCCTGGTCCGACGCCGTGAGGTTGTCGACCCCGGTCAGGATCGGCGTGTCGGAGGTGGTAGGGTCGTAGAGGATCGCCAGTTGCGAAGTCTCTACCTCGTAGGTCCACACCCGGTCGTCGCCCTTGGTGGTGAAATAGATGACCCCGTTGCTGTACCAGATCCCCTCGCCGCCGCGGAAAGGTGTGCTGTTGCCGACCTGCAGCCGCGTTGGCGTGTCACCGGAAAAGGTCGGATCCGGCACGGTCAGCCACTCGACCGGCCCCTCGTCGGTATCGCTGAGCACGCGGGCAACCTCCAGGGTTCCGTTGTCGAGATCGATGCGACCGTCGTCGAAAATGTTGTCCGGCACATAGCGGTAGAGGCGGCCGTCGGAAACATCTTCGGTGAGGTAGAGCAATCCGTTGAACGGATCGACCGCTACCGCCTCGTGCTCGAATACTCCCAGCGCGAGGTGCGCCTCGGCGGGTTGGCGGCCGAAGGGATCGCACTCCCACACGAGCCCGCGCGGGTATTCCTCGCACGAAAGCCAGGTACCCCAGGGGGTGACCCCGCCGGCACAGTTGGTGTTCGTCCCCGACAGGATCGGGTAGGCGTCGACCACCTCGGCGAAGCGATTGAAGCGCAGCGCGCTGACACCCCCCGCCGGTGCCGGCACCTCACTGTTGGAGACGTAGACCCACCCGCCGTCGTCTGCGGCAAAGGTCGCACCACCGTCGGGAAACAGGTGCCAGCGATACGCCGAAGCCGGGGTCGGCTCGCGCAGAGTCCTGGCGACGATGCGGCTGGTGAACCCCTCCGGCAGACGTACCCCGTTTTCGTCGGGCTCCTGCAGCGGACCGACATTGGCGAGATTGCTGAAATGCTGCGTCGGCTCGTTGCCGCCGCACGCATAGAGATGCCCACCGGTGGCGACGAGCCCCAAGCCGAGCATTCCGCGACGCAACGCCTCGCGCCGCGTCATCGTAATCGATCTACGCTGTGCCATTCCCGGTCCTCCGCGGTCACGCTACTAGAAGCGAATGACCGTTGGAACCGGCGACGGCGTCAGCCGGCGACGTCGACCGCCGACGGGTCGAGACGCTCGCGCATCTGGCGAGCGGTGAGACTGCTGCCATCCGGGCTCCAGCCCGGGGGTTGCAGCCAGTACTCGACGGCCGCGCGCCAGGAGTCGGCGGCGCGCGCGTCGCGAATCATCGCCGCCCATTCGTGGAAGGCGACGCGAACCGGATTGTAGGTCGCGATGTTCTTGGTCAGGCCGTAATCGACCGGGGCGCGCTCGGGCTCGAAGGTTCCGAACAGCTGATCCCACGTGATCAGCATCCCGGCGTAGTTGCGATCGAGGTACTCGACGTTGCGACCGTGGTGCACCCGGTGGTGCGACGGTGTGTTGAGAACCCACTCGAGTGGACCGAGGCGGCCGATCAGCTCGGTGTGGATCCAGAACTGGTAGACGGTATTGATCGCAATCGCGGTGAGGATGGCGACCGGGGAGAAGCCGATCAGCGCCAGCGGCCAATAGAACAGCAACGTCGTGAACGGCGTCGTCCAAGACTGGCGCAGCGCGGTCGACAGGTTGTAGCGCCGGCTCGAGTGGTGATTGACGTGCGCGGCCCATAGGAAGCGGACTTCGTGCGACAGCCGGTGAAACCAGTAGTAGCAGAGGTCGGTCCCGAGCAGCAGCAGAATCCACTCCCACCAGGAGCCGCCGAGCTCGATGACTGCAAAGCCCGAGACCGCGGTCAGCAGCAGGAAGTGGACCCCTTTCATACCCAGGTTGATGACGACGTTGCCGACCCCCATCGCCAGGCTGGTGGCAGTGTCCTTCACCGCGTAGCCGCGAGCCCGGCGGCGCGCGGTGAGCACCGACTCGACGACCATCAACAGGGCGAAGGCGGGGATCGAGAGAATCGTCAGGTCGAGGTCCATTCGTCAGCTTTCCTTGGCATCGAGAGCGCGCTCGGCGAGGCGGCGCAGGGTGGCCAACCGCCGCTCGCGCTCCGGCAACCGGCCCATTACGAAATTCGTCATCGCCATCCCCGTCATCGCGTCGAGGATCACCTGCAGCAGGTCGTCGAGCCGGCCGCTTTGCGCCAGCGCGGGGAAATAACGTTGCGCGAGGCGGAACACGTGCTGCTGGTGGCGCTCGGAAACATCGAGCAGCAGCCGGCGCAACTCGGGGTCGGTGCGCGCGGCGATGTCGAGCTCGAGGACCGCGGCGAAGTGCGGCTGCTCGAACATCGACCACAGCAGGTCGACCGCCGCCGCCGGGCTCGCCGTTCCCAGCTCGGTGAAGGCGCCCTGGTACTCGAGGCGCAAGCGCTCGAAGAGATGCTCGAGCGCCGCCGCCACCAGGGCCGCTCGATTGGGAAAGTGGTGCAGCTGGGCGCCGCGCGAGACCCCGGCCCGCTCTGAAACCATCGTCGTCGTCGCTCCGCCGTAGCCGCACTCGACGACGCAGTCGAGCGTCGCGTCGAGCAAGCGCGCCCGCGTCTCCGCCCGCCGCTCGGCTTGGGTCCGCCGCCCTCGCGGGCGCTCCGCCACCGCTTCCATTACCCACCTCCTTAGTCTGGGAAAAACAAACAGTCAAGCCTGATTGTTTCTGTTCGCCCCCGTCTTGCCCCCGGCGCGGATCACTGCTTTGAATCGCGGCCAACCCATTGAGCTCGGTCGCGCGACCATCCGCCGCGACCACTCCATGGCGCCACCCGCCACGGGCGGCAACTCCACACCAATTTAGAAGGAGCCATTCCATGAGCGAAATCCGATTCGACGACCGTGTAGCGATCATCACCGGCGCCGGCGGCGGCCTCGGCCGCACCTACGCCCTCGATCTCGCCAAGCGCGGGGCCAAGGTCGTGGTCAACGACCTCGGCGGAAAGCCCGACGGGACGGGTGCCAGCCAGTCGATGGCGGACAAAGTGGTCGACGAGATCAAGGCCGCCGGCGGCGAGGCCGTCGCCAACTACGATTCGGTGGCGACCCCCGAGGGCGGCAAGGCGATCGTCCAGACCGCGCTCGATGCCTTCGGCACGGTCGACATCGTCATCAACAACGCCGGCATCCTGCGCGACAAGACCTTCGCCAAGATGACGGTGGAAGAGATCGACCTGGTGATCGACGTCCACCTGCGCGGCGCGTTCTACGTCACCCAGCCGGCCTTCGGGATCATGAAGGAAAAGGGCTACGGCCGCATCATCGTCACCTCGTCGGGCGCCGGCATCTTCGGCAACTTCGGCCAGACCAACTACGGCGCCGCCAAGATGGGCCTGGTCGGCATGATGAACGTGCTCGCCGTCGAAGGCGCCAAGTACAACATCAAGTGCAATGCGATCGCACCGACCGCCCGCACTCGCATGACCGAGGACCTGCTCGGTCCGATGGCCGAGTTCCTCGCTCCCGAGACGGTGACTCCGATGGTGGTCTACCTGGCCTCCGAGGGTTGCGAGGTGACCCACGAGATCTTCTCGATCGGCGGCGGCCGCTTCGCCCGCGCCTTCATCGGCGTCACCCCCGGTTGGTTCGCCGGCAAAGCAGCGGTGGTCAGCGCCGAAGAGGTCGCCTCCCACATCGAGCAGATCCGCGACCCGTCCGGCCACACCGTCCCCAACAACATCGGCGACGAGCTCGGCCTCATCATGAAGGCCTTCAGCAGCTGAAGCTGCGGCAGCGGATCGACTCAGCCGTTCAGCTCACCGAGCGCCGGCGTGCCGCGCCTACGCGGCGCGCCGGCTGCCCGGTGGCAACCCTGCCGCGACGGCCGGAGGCCTCGCGCTTGGCCGCCGCGTCTTCGTGGCGACGCAGCTCGCGCTCGATGATGCGATCGGCGCGCCGCAACAAGCTCGGGTCGTCGGCGTAGCGCTCGATCATGAAGCTCAGATCGCTGAGGTCGTGCAGCAGGCTGCGCGCCGCCCGTTCCCGCTTCTGAGCCCCGCGCAGCAACTGCAGCAGGTCGAGCACCAGGTCTTCGACCTCCGAGCTCTCGATCTCCAAGGTCAACTCGAACGCCCGCGTCAACGACACACCGCTGGCGACCTCCGCCTCGGTTTCGTCGAGCAGCCCGCGCAGGCGCGCGATGTGGCGATGCGCCGTCGTCGGCACCGGCGGCAAGCCGCGCAGCGTCTGGCTCTCCAGCAACCCGGCGACCAGCGCCAACGCGCCGACGTGGCGCGACTCGTGCTCGGCCATGTCGAGCCAGAACATGCGCACCGCCTGCGGCTCCGGGAACTGGATCTCGAAGCGGCAGTACAGCTCCATCGTCCGCCGCTCGAGCTCCATCGCGTCGCGAACGAGCTCGGCCAGCCCGTTGCGCTTCACCGGTTTCGTTTTGGCCCGCGCTCCCATGGCGGCGCTCTGGATATCAGCTCGCCGCGCCTCAGACCAGTCCGGCGGCCCGGGCCATGCGATCTTCCATGCGCAGAGCGCACCGTCGGTACGGCCGCGATACGGCAACTAGGGACAAGTTGTGCCAATTCTCGGGGTTTTCTCCCTGCTCATGTGCATTGCTGTGTAAGCAACCGGATGGGCACGCCACATGCATATTCTAGCTACAGCCACTGCCCAAGCCGGCTGAAAACTCGGCACCACATCTGGAAGGGACGAATACTATGAAGCTCGACGACAACCAGAATCACCTCGGATGGGATTCGCAGAACGGATCCTCGGAACCACAGCGCCGCAGCACGCCGGGCGTGCTCGAGCTGCGCAAGCGCCTGGGGATGACCCAGGAGCAGCTGGCGCGTGAGCTCGGTGTCACGGTAGGCACTGTCAATCGCTGGGAGAACGGTCGATTTCGGCCGAGCCCGCTCGCCCTGCGCGGACTCGAACGACTGGCCGAGCGCGCCACCGAGCTCGACCGGGTCGATTCCTACCCGTCCGTAGCCGTCTCGAACGGCCGTTGACACGAGCGCGGCCGGGCCCCATCCCGGCCGCCGCCAACGCCGCTCGCCGAACAGGGCGAGCGGAAATCGCGGTGTTGCGAGCGCCACGCTCGCCCGCCGCCGATCAACGAAACGCGGGAACTTCCCGCGTTTCGCCCCGGTTACCACTGCACGGAGCCGGACCTGCAGGAAAAAAACGCCCCTGCCGTGTAATTTCTCGCGCGTCACGCCGTAGATACGAATACCAGCACGGCGCCACCGTCGAACGATCGAGTTGCTGGGTTTCGAGCTTCCGTTGTATCCCCACCGAAGCTCCACCCAAGAGAGTTACACCCAAGACGCGCGCGGCGAAGCGCCCCGAGCAAGGAGGAATGCATGACAACCCGTTTGATCGCGATCGCCCTCACCGCCCTGGTGACGGCGCCGCCCCTGGTATCGGCTGCCGAGTACAAGGTCGACCAGAGCCACACCAGCGTCACCTTCAAGGTGAGTCACCTGTTCAGCAAGGTCGCCGGTCGGTTCGACGAGTTCGAAGGGAAGATCAGCTTCGACCCGGACAATTTCGCGGCCGCCAAGGTCGAAGGCACGATCCAGGCCGCCAGCATCAACACCAACGACGAGAAGCGCGACAAGCACCTGCGCGCCGCCGACTTCTTCAACGTCGAGAAGTACCCGACCATCACCTTCGTCAGCGACAAGGTGACCGATGTCGACAAGGCCAAGAAGACCGCCAAGCTCCACGGCACGCTGACGATGCACGGTGTCGCGAAGCCGATCGTGCTCGACGTCGCCTACCTGGGAACCGCCAAGGATCCCTGGGGCAACGCGCGCGGCGGTTTCCAGGCGACGACGACCCTCGATCGCCAGGAGTTCGGAATCAACTGGAACAAGACTCTCGACGCCGGCGGCTACCTCGTCGGCAACGAAGTGGAGATCGAGATCAACGTCGAAGCTTTCGTCGTCGAATGACGGAGAGCGGGCCGCCCCCGAAACGGGTCGCGGCCCGCGCCGCCCTCAACCGCGAGCAGCGCAGCCAAACGATGCTGGCGGCTGAGGGCTCAGCCTGCTTCGCCTGAGCGAACGCAGATTCCACCAACACACCCCGAAGGAGGGACACGATGGAGAACAAGTCGAAGAAGGTTCTGATGGCGTCCGCAGTCGCCGGCTTGATGTCGCTCGGCGTCAGCGGAACGGCGCTGGCGGACATGCACGGCGGCGGCGGCGGTGACAAGGTGCCCTGCTACGGCGTCAACAAGTGCAAGGGAACCGGCGCCTGCGGCGGCAAGCACGCCGACGGAACTCCCTACTCCTGCGCCGGCAACAACGCGTGCAAGGGCAAGGGATACCTGCAAATCGACAAGGAAACCTGCCTCAAGATCGAGGGCGGTCGCCTGACCCCCGAGAAGGAGGGTTGATCCCTTGGGATTCGACTCGCTCAGGCCCAACGCGCCGAACCCGCAACTCGGGTTCGGCGCGGGCCTGCGCGCCGAGCACTATCAAGACGTGCTCGACGATCGCCACTCGTTCGACTGGTTCGAGGCGATCAGCGAGAACTACATGGACAGCGGCGGGCGACCGCTGCACGTCCTGCAGCGGGTGCGCTCCGAGCACCCGATTGCACTGCACGGAGTGTCGCTGTCGATCGGCTCCACCGACCCGCTCGATCGCGACTACCTGCGCCGTCTGCGCTCGCTGATCGATCGGATCGAGCCGGCATTGGTAACCGACCACTTGTGCTGGTGCGGCGTCGAAGGCAACGCGCTCTACGACCTGTTGCCGCTACCCTACACCGAAGAGGCGCTGGCGCACGTCGCCGACAGGGTCGCCCAGGTGCAGGACGCTCTCGGCGGGCGCATCCTGCTCGAAAACCCGTCGACCTACGTCGCCTTCGCACACTCCACCATCGCCGAGCACGAATTCCTCGCCGAGCTGGCGCGACGCGCCGATTGCGGAATCCTGCTCGACGTCAACAACGTCTACGTCACCGCCGAGAACCTCGCCCTCGATCCGGTCGAGTACATCGACGGCATACCGCCCGACCGCGTCGGCCAGTTCCACCTCGCCGGATTCACCGACATGGGCACGTACCTCTTCGACACCCACAGCGCCCCGGTCGACGACCAGGTCTGGGATCTCTACCGCTACGCCTGCAACCGCTTCCCCGGCGTTCCCACCCTGGTCGAATGGGATGCCGACATCCCGCCGCTGGATCGGCTGTGCGACGAAGTCGAGCGCGCTCGCCGCGAGCGCGCCGCCGCACTCGGCCCCGGGCCCCGCAAGCATGCCGAACCTCAGAGAAACACAGCTACAGATCGCGCGTGACATCCTGGCGTTCGCGCGCCAGCAAGCGCCGCGAGCGGCGGCTACCGCCCTGTTGCGCGTACCCCCCGGCGTCGACCCGGGCGGGCGCCTCGACGTCTACCGACACGGCTATCCTTCGCGCATCCTCGAAGCCTTGCGCGACGCCTACCCCGCCCTCGATACGATCCTCGGCGAGGGCTCGTTCCACAACCTGGTGCGGCGCTACCTCGCCGCGATCGAGCTCCGCTCCTACAATCTCAACGACGTCGGCGCGCAGCTGCCGGCGCACTGCCGGCGGGACCCGTTGCGCGACGGCCTGCCTTTCCTCGGCGACCTCGCCGAGCTCGAGTGGGCGGTGCTGTCGGCCTACCAATCGCGCGAAAAGCCACCCGTCGACCCGCAGAAGCTCGCCGGCTTCGACATGGCAGACTGGGAGACCGCCGTCCTCGAGCTGCAGCCGGCGGTCGCCGTCGTCTCCTCGCAATGGCCGATTCTCGATCTCCTCGAGACCAAAGACATCGAGCGCGACCAGATCGACGTCGCGCTCGAAGACCGGCCGCAGAGCGTGCTGGTCTACCGGCGCCGGCTCGAAGTCGAGCAGCGCCTGGTCGACGCCGCCGAGCAGCGGGCGCTGCAGCTCCTCGGCAGCGGCACGCCGCTCGGCGAGGCAATCGCCGAGCTCGCCGCCGACGGCTGCAGCCCGCAAGCGACGATGGAAATGTTCGGCAACTGGGTCGGCGCCGGCCTGATCACCAGCGTCCGCACGAACCGCCCCACCTGACCGAGTCTCGGTTCTCCAAAGCCCGCCCCCAACACGTATTCCCGAGTAGCGCGCAGCGCGTACCGGGTGTGGGCTCCAGCCCTTCAAACCATCAACCCCCAAGCCAGTCGGAGGCCCTCAACTCCCGCTCCGTTTTCCCGAGTAGCGCGAAGCGCGTATCGAGGGACACTGGCACACCCCCCTCGATACGCCCTCCGGGTACTCGGGAACGACGGAGTGGGCTCCCGCCGTTTCAGACCTTCTTGCCGGCGAGCTCGGTGTCGCGCTCGAGACAAAGCAGGCGCACCCTACCCGTCGACAGCACCGCGCCGCTCTCGTCTCGCGACGTCGCCTCCCACACCTGGGTGCGGCGACCGCGGGTGATCGGCAGCGCGGTCACCGTCACCTTGCCGCTGCGCGCCGCGCGGATGAAGCTGGTGTGGTTCTCGACGCCGACCACGCGCCGGTCGTGCTGCGCCGCCCACACACCCGCGCCGATCGAGCAGGCCGACTCGACCACGGTGCAGTGCATGCCGCCGTGGACGATGCCGTAGGGCTGCAGGTGGCGGTCGTCGATCTCGTACTCGAGGACCACCTCGTCGGGGGTCGCCTTCAGCGTACGCACCCCGAGCAACGCATCGAGATTGGCAACTCTTTGTTCTGGCTTCACCGGATCGGACATGCGGCTACGTCTCCTCACACCGAGGTTGTCGATTCTCCTCGGTCCGGTATCGCTATCGGTATCGCCTTCGCTTTTCGATACCGATACCAACCCCGACTAGGCTGGTTTCGGATCGGTGGCTGCCGCTAGGCAGGATCCATGAATTCCTTGAAGCCGTAGCGGCCGTGCGGACCGATCGCGAGTTGTTCCAGCACCCCGACTCCCTCGCGGCCGTTCCAGCTGGCGCGCATCACCTGCTGGATGTGCTGGTTTTCTACCGCCATCGGCTCGAGCTCGTCGCACTTCCAGGATTCACCGGCGATGGCCAGCTCGCCCTTCCAGTAGCCGTGCCCCCACTCGGGATGGGTGTAGCCCAAGCCCTTCATACGGAAGCAGATGAGTGGCTCGAGCTCGATGTCGCGGCGCTCGCCGGCGCCCTCGATCAACGAGATCCGCGCGCTGCCCGCCCGGCGCGTGCCGGGTATGTAGCGCAGCTCGTGCTCGACGCCGACGATCTTGCGTCCTTCCTGCACCTCGGTGCCGGGGATTTCGGCGGGATTCTCATAGGCCGGCACGATCGCACCGTCCCAATGCCACGGCTCTCCATCGCCATCCTCGAAGATGCCGAAGTGGGTGCAGTGGTCCTCCCAATGGATCGGCGACCAGAGAAAGTAGAACTGAGGCAGATCGGTGGCGGGCGCACCGGCCGGCGCCGGGTCGCCCACCGGACGAATCCCCCACGACCGGTCCTTGGTCCCGTAGACCCGCGCCGGGTCGACCTCGACGGTCTGCCCCGCGTAGCGGATCGTCCCACTCCAGCGACCGAACTGCGCGAAGCGGGTCGCGTCCATCGCCAGGCGCCCGTTCTGGTGCCAGCGCTGCCGTCCCTCCTCGATGCATGCCGTGCGCGCCCGGAACGTGAGATCGCACTCGATCCCGGTTTCGTTCGGCGCCAGCGTCACCCGCAGAACTCGCATCGGCTCGACCACTTCGAGGCGAAACGGCCCGACCTCGGTCTCGGTCGGCTCGGTCGGCGCGCGCCGCGACCCGTGAAAGGCGTGCTGCTCGCCGCCGCGCACGATGCTGAAAGCGCAATCCATGATGCCGAGGTTGGGGTACAGCCCGAGCGCGATCCCGAAGTAGAACTCGCCGTCGTCGGCGTACCCGTTGAACCAGTACCGATCGTACGAGTTGCGGTCGCCGGTGGCGACGCGAGCGACCGGCTCAGCCGTCTGATGGATCGGATAATCGTCGAATTTCGAGAGCATTTGGACCTCCCATTTGGACCTCCGGAGAGGCGAACACCCCGCCGAGCCTGGGCCGCCTTTCCAAAAAGCGTGCTCGGCGAGCCAGCCCCTCTGTAACAATCGGGCCGCCGGAACACTATTCCCCGATAAAGCATGCGAGGGGAGCCATGTTCGAGAGGACCAAAATCCAGATTCTATCGGCTCTGGTGCTCGCCGCCGCGGCGGCCGACGCAGCAGTCATCGACGTAACACCCGGCCAGTCGATCCAAACGGCAATCGACAGCGCCCTGCCCGGCGACACGGTCAGCGTCGCCGCCGGCACCTACGACGAGGACATCGACTTCGGCGGCAAGGCGATCACCGTGGTCGGTACCGGCGTCGACACGGTGATCCACGGCACCGGCACCGGCGCGGTAGTCACCTTCGACGACGGCGAGGGCACCGACAGCGTGCTCGACTCCGTCTTCGTGACCGGTGGTGCCGGCCTGCTCGGCGGCGGCATCCAGATCATCGGCGCCAGCCCGACCATCGTTCGCAACACGATCGCCGACAACTCCGCTTCGTCGCGCGGCAGCGGCATCTACGTCGAGAATTCGACGGCGGAAATCTACAACAACCTGCTGGTGTACAACGTGCACACCTCCGGCGATCCGCACGTCATCGAGATCCAGGATGCGTCGCCGATCGTCATCAACAACACCATCGCCAAAGGCGACAGCAACGGCATCATCGTGCGCGGCGCCGGTTCGGCGCCGCTGATCATGAACAACATCATCTCGCGCAACGGTTCCAAGGTCGACTCGGAACGACGCGGCCGCGGCATCTGCGACTTCAGCGGCGGCAGCGCGATGATCCAGTACAACTACTTCCACAAGAACCGGCGCGCCGCACTGCTCACCGCAGCAACCGACTACCGGCGAATCCGCTCGGCGCAACGCGACTTCGACCCGCCCCGCCTGCTCGAGAACCGCGACGGCAATCCGGGCTTCCGCCGCTTCAAGCGCAACTTCGAGGATGCGACCATTCCCGACGACTTCCTGTTCAGCCGCAGGCGCTCGCGCGGTCGCGACGCCGGCAACCCTGACCCCGCCTACGACGATCTCGACGGCAGCCGCAACGACGTCGGCTTCACCGGCGGACCGTTCGCCGCACCCTGAGCCGATGCAACCGGTTTCGCATTGCCCGACCGCGCCGGGTTTGTTAGCGGTCGGACCTCGACGCCACCCGGCGGCGAGGGCGGATGGAAGACGCGGCTCCCAGCAAAGAGCAGGATCCGAGCGGCTGGCGAGCGG
Organism: bacterium; assembly: GCA_030430165.1. Lineage (GTDB taxonomy): Bacteria > Desulfobacterota > Binatia > HRBIN30 > CADEER01 > CADEER01. Next base: position 49,311 of record JAUIGL010000034.1, read on the forward strand.
CGGCGATGCGCCTCGCCCAGGAGGGCGATTCGGGCGCCTACCGGGAGCTCCTCGACGATTCGTCGAGCTTGCTACGCCGCTATCTGGCGAAGCACATTCGCGGCAAAGACGATCTCGAGGACGTGCTGCAGGAGGTCCTGTTGTCGGTGCACCGCGGCCGCCACAGCTACGACCCGGGCCGCCCCTTCGAGCCCTGGCTGTTCGCGATAGCCCGCAACGTCAAGGCCGACTACCTGCGCCGAACCATCTCGCGCCAGACCTGGGAAGTTCTCGTCGACGAACAACCCGAGCAAGCCGCCCAGCCCGAGTCTTCCGCGCGGCTGCTGAGCGAGGCGCTCGACTCTTTGCCCGAGTCGCAACGCGAAGCATTCCGTCACCTCAAGATCGAAGGCCGCTCGGTCGAGGAAGCGGCCGCACTCGTCGGGACGACCGAAGGGAACCTGCGCGTGCGCGCGCACCGCGCCTACAAGGCGCTGCGCGCCTTCCTGGCACGGTGATACTCCACCGCATACGAGAGCACAGATGCGAGACACCGATACCGCAGACCTAGTCGACTCACTGGCGAGCAGTCTCACGCCGGTACGCCCGATCTGGGCCCCCGGCCGCAGGATGGCCTTTTGGTCACTGGCGCAGCTCGTCTTCGCCGTCGCGCTGGTCGGCGGCAGCACGCGCCCCGACCTCGCCCCAAGGCTGCACTCGACCGCCTACCTGCTCGAGCTCGCGCTGCTGGCGTGCGCGACGCTGCTTCTCGCGCGCTCCGCCCTGGCGGCGGCGATTCCGGGCGCGGAGCGCTGGCGCATTGCCGGATTGGCGTTTCTCGCCGGCACAACCGCCCTCGCGCTGTCCGGCGCGGCCGGGTTCGACACGACGCAGGCGATCGACTCGTTCGCCCGCATCGGCGTCCCCTGCGCCGTCCACACGATCTTGCTTTCCCTGTTGCCGGCAGCCTGGCTGATGGTCGCCGCCTACCGCGGCGCCCCGCTCCACCCGGCGCGCGCCGGCATGGTCGCGGGAGCGGCAGGCTTCCTTCTCGGATTCACCATGATGCGGCTGATGTGCCCGGTGGACGAGGGCCTGCACATGATGGTCTGGCACGCGTTGCCAGTCGCACTCGGCACAACCGTGTCGGCCGGCGCGGGCGCCCTGGCGCTCGGCGCCTGGCGCCACCGCTGATGGGTGTCGAGGGCCTCCCGCTGCCTCGTGGGAGTTGATGGCCACCCCGTCCCTCGATACGCGCTGCGCGTTACTCGGGACTACGGAGCACGAGGACGACTGGGGTTTCTACCGCTGCGCCCGGCGCCGTTTACTCGCCGACCCGCCGCCGCAACAACCAATCGCGGTCCGGGCCGATTGCACGCATCGCCCGCGAGCCCTGGCGCAGCGGTTCTCCGCTGCCGTCGAGCTGTTCGAAGAAATCCGCGGGCGGCGCTCCGTAGCGGCCGCGCAGATAGTCGGCGATGCCGCGCACCCGGCCGCGCGGCGCGAACAGAAGCGGCCGCGATGCAGGAGCGACCAGCCCTTTGCCCAAGCCGTACAGGGCAATTGCCAAGCGGGTGATGGCGTGCGCGCGCCCCGACATCTCGCGAACGAACAGCAGCGTGTTGCGCTGCATCAGATAGTCCACCGCATCCGAGCCGAGGCGCATCGTCGGGTTCACCACCCGCGCCCCGCGCACCAGACCGACTTCCCAACGGGCGCGCCGCGCGCGCATCCCGATCTCGACTTCCTCGCCGTAGGCGAAGTAGCGCTCGTCGAACAGCCCGATCTCGTCGAGGCAGGCGCGGCGCGCCAGGAACAGCGTGCCGTGGACGAAGTCCGCCGGCTGCCAGCCTTCGTCCACCGAAGAGGGAACACCGACACCGCCGAGATAGGCATTGATGTACGGCGTGACCCCGTCGCCGACATCGGCGCAGGCGAGACCTGCGGTCGGCCTGCTCTGCATCTCATGCAGCATGCGCTCCAAGCAGTCCGGCGCCGGCAGCGCATCGTGCGGGGCGACCACCAGATACGGGCACTGCGACGCCTGCAGCCAATGACGCAGGCCGACGTTGGCGGCGGGCCCGAAGCCCAGATTCGCAGCCTGGCGCAGCACCGTCACACCCGGGATCTCCGGCGGCGCGGTCGACGGCGCCGAGCCGTTGTCGACGATCGCAATCCGAACCGGAATCGACTGCGCGCGAAAGTGCTCGACCGTCTTGCGACAACGATCGGGCTGGTTCCAGTGGATGATGACCACTGCCACCGCGGGTTCGGCGGCGTTGTGCTCGGAAGGGCCCACCCGGTGCTCCGTCGACGCCGCGCCCCGACTCAGCCGGCCGGCTGGTTGTCGCGGCGCTGCTGCTCGAGCCGTTCGTACCAGGCGGCGATGTTGGGGGAGCTCATGATCTCCGAGTAGATCGGAAACTCCTTCACGCAGGTAATGGCGCCGTGCATCGCCACGTCGCCGAGACACGGCGCGTCTCCGAGAACGTAGGGCTTGTCGCCGAGCCACTCGGCAAACTGCTCGGTATTCTCACGCACCCATGCGTGCGCGTCCTTGCGATCGTTGCGGGCGAGGATTCGCTTCGAGATCTGCTTCATCACCAAGGCCCCGGCGAGCTGCACCAGAAACCGCTGCCCGCCGCTCAGCTTCGAGCTCGCGGCGACGATCCGCGCCGCCTGCGCCGCCTCACCCCAGGTGCCGTAGATCACGGTCGGCAGCGCTTCGATGAACTGCGAGTCGACCCACTCCTCGATCTCGTCGCTGCGAGTCCGCAGCGCCGGATCCGCGGGACGAAACGAGATCCGCCCCAAGCCCTGATCCTCGAGGTAATTCAAGATCGTCGTCGAGTCCGCCACCGTATCCGATCCGTGCTGCAGCACCGGCACCTTCTTCGGCGTCCCCTCGGGCAGAGGCGGCAACTCCACTTTGGAGCGCGGGCTGACTTCTACGCTCTCGAATTCGACGCCTTTCAGCTCGAGGCTGGCGCGCACTTTGTTGCAGAACGGACACAGGGTGAACTCGTAGAGCTTGGTCGCCGACATGCAATCTCGCTAGCCCCCGGGCCCGCCGATCGCAACCCGGTCAGGCCCGCGCGGGAAATAGCCTGTCGGCGTTGCCGGACAGGATCGCATCGCGCAGGTCCGGTCGGCCCTCGGTCACGATGAGGACCTTCGCCAGCGCCGACGCCAGGTGGTAGAAGGGCCAGTCCGAGCCGAACAGCAGCCGGTCTCCGCCCACCGACTCGATGATCTGCTGCAGCGACGAGACGCCCTGCCCGTGCACCTCCAGCCAGGCATTCGGATAGCGCTGCGCCAGCGGGATCGCGTCGCCGACGTCGCGGGCGCCGGCGTGGCCGAGCACGAACTGCACATCGGGGAACCGTTTCAGCATCGCCTCGTAGTTGCGCATCACGGTGAACTGGTGGGTGTACTCGGGCTCGATGCCAGCGCGACCGGCGTGGAAGAACACCACCAGCCCGAGCCGCCCGCACGCCTCGTAGATCCGCATCGCCGGATCGGAGTCCGGGAAGAAGCGCTGCGCCGCCGGGTGCAGCTTCACCGCCCGCGCGCCGGCGGCAGCGTAGCGTTCGAGCTTCTCCACCGCCTCAGCGTCCGAGTGGTGAACCGAAGCGCCGAAGACCATGCGGTCTTCCGCCCCCGCGGTGCGGATCGCCGCCATGAAGCGTTCGGTCAGGTCGTCGCCAAACGGCAAGCCGAAGGCGATCGGCAGAATCAGCGCGCGGTCGACTCCGGTGGCGTCCATTTCGTCGAGCAGATTCGGGATCGTGTGGGTCTCCGCCACCGGATTACCCCACAGCGCCTGGCCGAGCGCCCCCCAGCGCAGCGCCCGCAGATCGGCGTCGGTGAAGTTCGCGTTCATGTAGACGTCGAGGTCGAGCAGGCACCCGGGATCCTCGCGGTCGCAGTCGAGCAAGTGGCGAACCCGTGCGGTGCGCGCCTGTAGATCGATCTCGGGGGCAAACAGCACCGAGATGCCGAGGTGGGCATGCGCGTCGAACACCGGCGGGAGGTCCTCGACGGTGCAGCGCAGCGTGCCGGCGTCGTCGATCTCGAACCAGGGAAGATCGGCGAGACCGCGGTAGCCGCGATAGCGCTGCATGCCGAACCGCCCCTTGCCCGAACGCTGCCTCTCGCGTTCGCGCTGCGCCGCCAACTTGGCAATGTCCGCATCGGTGTAGCGATCCTCGTCGACGCAACCGGTGAGACCGGCCGCGGCCAGCCCCGCCATCGATTTCAAAACCTGTCGGCGCGAGAACATCACCACCCACCCACCCGACCGTTGCTGCAACCCCGGTCGAGCAACTCGATCCGCCCGCCCTCCTCCCACATCGCCTCGATATTTCTCCAGGTCGTGTGCTCGGGCTTGGTCTTGAACGTCATGCGCTTCATCGTCACTCCTCCACACCTGCCATGATCTCGCCGTTCACGAAGCTCGGCGCAAGCTGAAGAGGCCGCGGATCGTTATCGAAAGCGATACCGACCCCGATCGGACTGGTATTGAGGAGCGTTTGCTCGGAGCGCACGGCCCGAACCCAAATTGCGTCCGCCCTTGCCAAGGGGGGACTTCAGCGGGGTCAAACGGAGCGCCGTTGGCACGAGGACAGAAGCTCCTTACGTCGCCGTGTGACCTCCCCCAACCCCCTCCTTGGTAAGGAGGGGGGATCCCGGGCGTACGTCTCCGTCAGTGCCCGCAACTCAAATCGACGTGCGCCGCGACGCGTTGACATTCCAGCCCTCAAGCCGATGATGCCCGCGTGAACCCCATGCGTCGGATTCCCGAGTACTCTGCTCTGCTCCTGACCCTGTTCGCCCTGCTGCTGATCCCGCCCTTCCTGCCGGAAACCCTGGCCGGCCAACGCACGATCGGCGTGGTGACGAGTCTGGTTCTGATCGTCGGCGCATTGTCGGTACAGCGACGGCTGCTGATGATGACGGCCGGACTGGTCGCCCTGCCGGCGCTGATCTCGTCGTGGCTCGCCTACGGGCTCGACAGCTCGGCCATCCACCTGGTCGGCCTCTGCCTGCGCTGCGTATTCTTCGCGGTGATGATCTACACCATCTCAGTCGACGTCTGGAGCCAGCGCGAGGTCAGCGCCGACACCATCGCCGGCGCCGCCGCCGGATACATTCTGCTCGCCCTGTTCTGGGCGGCGCTCTACGGAATCGTCGAGGCGATCCAACCGGGCTCGTTCGTTTTCCCGGACCATCCCAGCTGGGCGGGCGACTGGTCGAGCGACGCCGGCAACGCCTCGTCGACCAGCTTCGCCTACTTCAGCTTCGTCACCATCACCACCCTCGGCTACGGCGACATGGCGCCGATCACGCCCGAAGCCGGAATGCTGGCGGCTGCCGAAGCGACTGCAGGACAGCTTTACATCGCGGTCTTGATCGCGCGCCTGGTCGCCCTCAACGTCGCCAACCGCTGAGGCCTGACTCCGTCGAGCGCGCCGATTTGCGGCACCACCGAGCATCCAGTAGTACAGAGCAGGACATGGTCAGACGCCTCGCGATTTCCCTGACGGCACTGGTGCTCGTAGTTACGTTCGCCGCCTGTGCCGCCAAGTCTCCAAAGACCCGGATCGTGTGGCAGAAGCTCGACGGCACCGTAGCCACTCGCGAAGAGCTCGACCGAGCCGCCGCTGAATGCGATCAAGGCAACCGGGCCGATAAGGGCGTCGACACCGGTCGTTTCGCGACCAACGAGTGGGCGGCGAAGATGCTCGAGTGCATGAAGGAGAAGGGGTACGTTCGTGTCGAAGAGCCGATTCCCTGAGCGCCCCGAGCCCGGGCGATCTCTGACGCGGGAGACTGCGCGCCTCGCCGCGGCCGTCGTTCTGGTCGCGCTTGCCGGCTGCTCGCCGATGACGGTCGACTCGACCTCCGAGCCGAACTGGTCGCCGGCCGGCTGGCGAACCTACTCGTGGCGGCCGCTTCCCGGCGGCTCGTTGGGTGATCCGCGCGTCGACGAGGACCTGATCGTGCGCCAGGTCCGCGGCCGGGTCGACGTCGAGCTGGCGGCCAAGGGCTACTCGAAGTCGGAGGACGGCGAGGCCGACTTCCAGGTCGGCCACTGGCTGGCCCTACGCATGTACAACGAAGGCGGCCCGCGACCGGAAGACACCAACTGGGTCTCACTCGACCGTCCGCCCGGATACTGGGACGCGGCGATGACGATCCCCGCGGCGCACATCGAGAAAGGCACGATCGGCGTCTACTTCGTCGACGAACGAGAGCAGCGCAACGTCTGGCGCGGATGGGCTCGCGGCGTCATGGACTTCAAGGCGAAGCCCAGCAAGCGCGAGGAGAGGATCGAGAAGGCGGTGCACCGGATCCTGCGGGACTTCCCGGACGCCGGCTCCGATCCCTGAGCAAACGTCCGACAAGGAGCGACGCAATGAGATCACGAGTCCTTTGGGCCTGCATCCTGGCTTCCACTCTGGCGACGATCCAGGCTTGTTCCGGGATCAAGGTCAGCACCGATTACGACCCGTCGGCGAACTTCAACGCCCTGCGCTCCTACGCGTGGCTGCCCGGCCCGAAGAAGAAGACCGGCGATCCGCGGATCGACAACCCGCTGCTGAACGACCGCATCCGGCGCGCCGTCAACAACACGCTCACCACCCGCGGCTATCGCAAGGTCGCGGAGGGCGACGCCGACTTCTTCGTCACCTTCCACCTCGGAATCGACAAGAAGATCGACGTCACCGAGATTCCGTCGACCTGGGGCTACGCCGGCCGCTGGGGCGGCATGTACGGGACCGAGACCAGAGTCGACCAGTACGAAGAGGGAACTCTGCTGATCGACTTCATCGACGCCGAAAAAGACGACCTGCTATGGCGCGGCTCCGGCCAGACCCGGGTCCGCGACGGCAAGACCCCCGAGGAACGCGAAAAGAGCGTACAAGCCGCCGTAAACGCGATCCTGGAAAAGTTTCCACCACAGTAGCGCGATCGCACGAGCCTTCTTCGCTCTGCCAACTCGGAGAGCACTCGTCTCGACTCCGTACTCCCGAGTAGCGCGCAGCGCGTATCGAGGGACTCGGGAACGACGGGGTTCGCGCTTCATTCGGTCACCGAACTTAGGCAAAGCCTGGGCGAAGCCCACACCACCCCCCGCCTCTCCCTATGCCCCTGCCCCTGCCTACGAGCGCCCTCCGAAGCTCGCAGAGCGCAGGAGGGCGCGAGTTCTAGGGTCGGTAGCTCTCGCGCTTCGACAGCTTGATCAGCTGGCCCGCCTCGAGCTTGGTGCCGGCCTCGACCCCGTTGGCGATCGCCGCCTGCTCGGGTTTCCAGTCCGACCCGATCCGCCCGACCAGCTCCGCCACCGTCTCGCCGGCCCGCGCCCGGTACAACCGCAGGCGGTCGACTTTGACCTTGGCGAGATCGGCCGCGGTCATGCGCCGGAAGCTGTGCGGCGTCTTCACGAACGGCTCGTGATAGCGCTCGCGGTCCGACTCTCCAGTGGCGCTGATGACCTGGTAGACGCTGCCCGACAGAGCGACCCAGGTCGACTCGATCGCGAGCTTCTTGAACCCGCTGCGCCCGGTGATGCTGCGCGAACGGACCGCCTTCAGCCCATTGATCTCGACGTCGCGAACCAGCTTGTCGGGATCGAGCCCCTGCTTCTTCGCCGCTTCCTGCGCCACCGGCATCGGGTCGTCGCCCTCGCCGGCGTGGCGCAGAATCACCACCGCGTCCTCTTCCTGCGGCGCGGCCACCACCTGATTCCAGGTGTTCTGGGTCTTCCATCCCTTGGGAAAGGTAATCGAGAAACCGAGGTCGGGTTGCACGAAGAGCTCCTCGACGAAGACCCCCTTGCCAGGATTCTCACCGAGGACGAGGCCGTCGAGCTGGTGCAGGAAATCGACGCGGGTCGCCGCAATCGGCTCGCCCTGGCCGCGCTCGAGCTCTTCGGCGCGGCGCTTGGTATCGCGGACCCGATCCGGCGTGCGCGGGTGCGAGGCGAAGAACGCGAGACCGCCGGGCCCGCCCTGCAGATCCTCCTCGCGCTCCAGCGCGAAGAGAATCTGCGACAGGCCTCGAGGATCCCAGCCGGCCTTGGCCGCGAGATCCAGTCCCAAATCGTCGGCCGCCCGTTCCTGGTGCCGATCGTACGGCGACAGCAGCAGCCCCTGGGTGGCGCCGCCGATGCCGCCGATGAGCCCGCCCAGTGCAGGGCTGACGATACTCGTTGCCGCGGCGCCGATGCCGGTCGCCAGGGTGAGCGGCGCGCCGATGGTGATGCGATGCCCCGTGTGGCGGCCGAACACGTGCGCCACCTCGTGCCCGATGACGCCGGCGAGCTCGTCCTCGGAGTTCGCCAGAGCCAGGATCCCGCGCGACACGTAGACGTTCCCCCCCGGCAGCGCGAAGGCATTGGGCTCCTTCATGTCGACCACGTGGAAGCTGAAGTCGAACCCCTCCGACGGAGACTGCGCGACCAGCCGCTTGCCGATGGCGCTGATGTAGGAGTTGAGCTCGGCGTCGTCCACCAAGCCCATGGTCGCCTTGATCTTGAGCGCCTCGCGCTCGCCCAGCTCGCGCTCCGTCTCCTTCGAGGTCAGCACCAGCTCCGGCCGCTTGGTCGCCGGGTTGTAGGAGCACCCCACCTGCACGACCAAGGACACCAAGGACACCAAGGACAAAATCCAACCAACCGAGTTACTCATCCATCTACTCCGTTCCCGACTGCCGGGTACCTGCCAAGACGACCCGACGCCGGGTCGATCTCGAAAAGCTACTGAAAATGTTGCCGTCCGCAAACCCGGGCGCCCACAGCGGATCCGCACGATCCACGTCTCGCGTATTGTCGTCGGTGCCGCAGCGTGGCCTAATGACGCCGTGAGGTTTCGGGACAGATCGAGGACACTCGAGAGAAAGGCTGGAAGAAATGCGCGAGCTCAAACATCTATTCGAGAACAACCGGCGGTGGGCGGCCGAGGTCAGCGACCGTGATCCCGACTTCTTCAAGAAGTTGGCGGCGCAGCAGGCTCCGCCGTACCTTTGGATCGGCTGCGCCGACAGTCGCGTCCCCGCCAACCAGATCGTCGGTCTCGCCCCGGGCGAGGTGTTCGTTCATCGCAACGTAGCCAACGTTGTCTCGCACACCGATTTCAACTGCCTGTCCGTCCTCCAGTACGCGGTTGAAGTACTGAAGGTTCGCCACGTCATCGTTTGCGGACACTACGGCTGCGGCGGAGTCGCCGCAGCGCTCCAGGACGTCCCGTTCGGGCTCATCGACAACTGGCTGCGGCACATCAAGGACGTATACGAGGCAAGCCGGCTCGACGACATCGACACCAACAAACTGTGCGAACTGAACGTTGCGGCGCAAGTACGCAACGTCTGCCACACCACGATCGTCCAAGACGCCTGGCGCAGAGGACAGGATTTGTCCGTGCACGGATGGATCTACTCGCTCGAGGACGGCCTTCTCCGCGACCTGGACCTGTGCATCTCGAGCCCGGAGCTGCTGGCGTCGATCTATCGCATGGGCGAGTCGAGCGCCGCCTGACCTGAGCCACTGCCCAGCCTCGAGGACATCGGCGGACGCTGGTGCGCGCCGAGCGGGATCTGTTCCGGCGCGGGATGCGAGATCGACAGCACCCGCTCCGGAAACGCGCCGCCCACCAACAGCGCGGCCAACACCACGGTGAGAGCGCGGAGCTCGCGCGTGCGCAGATCCGTTTCCCCACCGTGCCGCGCGGTGCCGGAGAAGAGATAGAAGAATGCCCGCATCACGGTGATCCCATTCAACGCCGTCGCGACGATGATCGAAATACTGAACAACGGCAGCTGGTCGACCGCTCCCTGGACCAGCAAGTCCTCCGCGACAAAACCCAGCGACATCGGGAAACCGACACTTGCGAAGCCGAGGCAGAGCAGCGCGCTCGCCAGGCGTGGCGTTCGCGCGAAACAGCCGGACGGCGCGCGCAGCGAAAGTCGGCCGCGCCGCGCTTCGAGCGCGGCAAGCGTCATCGCGAAGCCGGACACAGCCAAGATGAGAACCTGCCAGTTGAGGATCGCGCCGGCTCGAGCAACCACCGATTCGTTCTCGAGACCAAACGCAACCAGACCGGTCTGGCTGATCATCAGGTAGGCCAGCGCGCGACGAGCGTCGTCTTGCACGACCCCGAGTGCCGCCGCGCCGACCGCCGTGACCGCTGCGGCTGCAGCCATCTCGTGCGCCAGACCGGCCGGGATGTCCCCGAGCAGCGCCAGATGAGCGAAAACGCCGATCTGGGGAGTTGCGAATGCAACGACGACACCGAGCGGCGTGCCCTCGACGAAAGCCGTGAACCAGCTGTGCAGCGGTAACATCGCCTCGCGAATCGCGACAGCGATTACGATCAGCGGAACTCCCTGGGTCGGCCGCCCACAAGCAACCAAAACGATTCCACCGACCAGACAGGTCCCGCTCGCGAGGTGGTACGCGGAGAACAGACGCGCTCGCGGGTTCCCGTCTCGACGCGAGCGCACTTCGCGCCACGCAATCCAGGCGGAGACCAACCAAGTCGAGGCGATGACCGCCGGAATGTCCGTCGCGACCCCGACCAGCGCCGTCGCAACCAGTCCCAGGACTCGCCCGAGCGTGCGCGGGGGATGGGAGGCGGTCGGCGCCATCGAGGTGACGACGAGCGCCATCACCGCGAGGGCCACCGGCACGGTCGCCAGCTCCCGGTGCACCGGGACCACGACGGCGCCGGCCCCCCCGCCCCCCAGGAGGGCGATTCCCGTGAGAAGAACGGTTCCGGCTGCGATGCCGGCTGCGAGCCGTATGGCCAGGGAGCGGGCCGCCAACGGATCAGCCGTGCGCGCTACCCGGACTCCTCCGGCCGCCGCGGCGCACGCGGCGATGACGGGAGTCAAAGCAATCACGAGACCCGCCTCCTCTCTCGCCGCGGCCCGCCCCACGGCTGCCTTTCCGAGCCGGCGACCAAGTCGGCCCAGCGGCGGTCGAGGTAGTCGAGTCGCGCGAAGATGCGGGCAAATCCGTGAATCAGGTGATCGCGGAGGAAGGCGTCGAAGTAGCCTCGCTCGAGAGCGTA
>JAUIGL010000035.1 GCA_030430165.1 bacterium
GGCGAGATCGACTGGACGCGACCGGCCAGCGAGATCGAACGGCTGTGCCGCGGCTTCCACCCTTGGCCGTCTGCCTTCTCCTACATCGACGGCAAACGACTCAAGATCTTCGCCGCGCGACCGACCAGCACCACCAGCTCGGCCGAGCCCGGAACCATCGTCGCGATCGGCGACAGCATCGACGTCGCCACGGGCGACGGCATGCTCGCGATTTCCGAGCTGCAGATCGAAGGCCGCAAGCGCCTTGCGGCGCGCGACCTCGCGCGCGGTGGCCTGCTGCAAGAAGGAGCGCGGCTTGGCCGCCGCCAAGGCTGATCCGAGACGCTTGGCGTGGGACGTGCTGCGCGAAGTCGAGCGCGGCGGCTTTGCCGACGCTCTGCTCGCGGCGCAGCTCGGACGCAAGGTGCTCGACGACCGCGACCGCGCGCTGACGACCCGGCTGGTCTACGGAACGATCGCCTGGCAGGGCACCTGCGATCACGTGCTGAGCGCGCTCGGACGCCGCGCTGCGGATCTCGATCCGGCGATCCGCACCCTGCTGCGCATGGCGCTCTTCCAACTCCTCGAGCTCGACCGCGTGCCCGACTTCGCCGCGGTCGACACCGCGGTGCGCTTGTCGAAGCGCCACCGCGGCGGCGGCGCTTCGGGCCTCGTCAACGCCCTACTCCGACGCTTCCTGCGCGAGGGCAAGGATCTGCAGATCCCCGACGACGCCGCGCCGGCGACGCGACTGGCGCTCCTCTACTCGCACCCGGTCTGGCTCGTCGAAGCCTGGATCGAGCAGCTCGGTGCCGACGAGTGCGAGCAGCTCTTGCGCGCCAACAACACCCCAGCGGCGACGGTTTTGCGGGTCAATCAGAAACGCGCGACCAGAGAGCAAGCGGTCGAGGCACTGGCGCCGATCACTGCGCGCGCCTGCTCGCTGAGCCCAACCGCGCTCGAGTGCGACCTGCGCGGCGCACTCGGCGACAGCACCGCCTACCGGGACGGACTGGTGACCCCGCAGGGCGAAGCGTCACAGCTGGTCGGCTTCACCGTTCCGATCGGTACAGCGACCCACATCCTCGACGCCGCGGCGGCGCCGGGAGGCAAAGCCACCCACCTCGCAGAGCGCGGCGCGGCCCGCGTCACCGCCCTCGACGTGTCACATACGGGATTGGTGCTGCTGCGCCGCAATGCCCGGCGCCTCGGGCTCGAGGTCGACACCGTCTGCGCCGACGCCCGCGTCCCGCCCCTGCGCGATCGGTCGAGATTCGAAGCGGTGCTGCTCGACGCACCGTGCAGCGGCTTCGGCACGTTGCGACAACACCCGGAGATCCGCTGGCGGCGCCGTCCGTCCGACATCCGGGACCTGGCACGACGACAAACCGCGATGCTCGACGCCATCGCCGACCACGTCGCACCGGGCGGATACTTGATCTACTCCACCTGCACCATCGCCCGCGACGAGAACGAGGCGCGCGTCGAATCGTTTCTCGAACGCCATCGCGATTTCGTCCTCGATCCGCCGGTCGACGACCTACCCGAAACGGCGCGTGGCACGGTCGGCAACGATGGCTATCTGCGCACCTATCCGCACCGCCAGGGCACCGACGGATTCTTCGCCGCGCGCATGAAACGCAATCGATGAGGCAACCGTCGGCTACGAGCGGAGCGATACCGCGCCCGTCGACGATCTCCGCATGACCGCGCCGTCCAAATCGAGACGCAAGCTGTGGATCGCCGCGGCGTTGGTCGCCCTGCTGGCGGCAGTCGCCTACCACCAGCAGAGCCAATTGATCGGAATCGCCGCGCGCTGGCATCTGCAACGGGTGAGCAGTGCCGAGGAGAAGACCGGCGATCTCACCCAGCGCCGGCGGACCATCCGGCGCATCCATCGCCAGCTTTTGATGGACCCGCCGCCCGACGCCCTGGTGCCGGAGCTCTACGACTTGGTGACCCTCGCCTCCGCCCGGGTCGCCACCGGAGAGATCAGCCTCAACTGGTCCGCCTACATCTATACCAGCCACTACCGGACACTCGCCCTCGAGCGGCCGAGCGGCGAACCGCGAGCGAGTCGCGAGGAGCTCGGGAAGTACGTTCAGCAGCAAGTCGAGTTCTACTACCTGCGCAAGCGACCGGACAGCGAAGGCATCCGTCTCGATGACCTGATCGGCGACGGCGCCGGGGAGTCGTACACGGTCGAGGAGATCGAAGAGGCGCATCGCCAGGGACGCGACCTCACCCTCGAGTAGCGACTGGACGTTCGTCAAAACGCGCGCCAAAGATTCCCTCTGCGGCGCACTGGCCGAGCGAGCCCTTCTCTCGTATAGATCGTGGCGTGACCAAGATCGCTCCATCGATCCTCGCCGCCGATTTCGGGCGCCTGGCGGAAGAGATCGCTGCAGTCGGCAGCGCCGACTGGCTGCACGTGGACGTGATGGACGGCCACTTCGTGCCCAATCTCAGCATCGGCTTGCCGATCGTCGAGGCCGCCAAGGCGGCCGTGAAGGACACCAGCAAGCTTCCCGTCGACGTGCATCTGATGATCAGCAACCCGGAGCTCTACATCGAGCAGTACCGGGAGGCCGGCGCAGACCACATTCTCGTTCACCAGGAGGCCTGCCCGCATCTGCACGCGGTGCTGCAGGACATCCGCAAGGCCGGCGCCCGCCCCGGTGTCGTCCTCAACCCGGGAACGTCGTTCGACCTCATCGAGCCGGTGCTCGATCTGGTCGAGATCGTCCTGATCATGTCGGTCAACCCGGGTTTCGGCGGCCAGGCCTTCATCGACAGCAGCCTGGGCAAGATCGAGCAGGCGGCGCGCCGCCGCGGCGAGCGCGGCCTCGCCTACGAGATCGAGGTCGACGGCGGAATCAAAGTACAAAATGCGGGGCGCGTGGTGTCGGCCGGCGCCGATGTCCTGGTGGTCGGCACCGGTATCTTCGGCCAGCCGGACTACCCTCCGACGATCGACGAGCTGCGCCGCAGCCGCGCCGACTGACCCGCCGAAACCCATGTCCCGTATTGCATTTGGGCGTCTCCGGGACTACTACTGCCGGCTCTCGACCCCGGACGATTCGGGTGTCGAACACAAGGCGGGGTGTAGCTCAGCTTGGTAGAGCGCACGGTTCGGGACCGTGAGGTCGCTGGTTCAAATCCAGTCACCCCGACCATCCTCATGCGGCATGATTGGTCGTCTCAAACCAAGTCTTCGCAGGTGAGCTTGCGATCCCGTTGTCGCTTGCTCCGGCGCCTCGCCGCGGCTTGCGTGCTCGGCCTCGCTCTGGTCGGCTCAGCGGCGGCTCAGGATCTCGGCCTCGGCACAGTCCAGGGTGCCGCCGCGCTCAACGTTCGCAAGGGCCCCGGAGCGTCCAACCCTTCGATCGGCATGCTGCGACGCGGCGACCCGGTTCGCGTGAAAGAGCTGGTCGGCAAATGGGCGCTGGTCACCAGCGGCGACCTCACCGGCTACGTGCACAGCGCCTTCATCCAGATGGAGATCGAGGCCGAAGCCACTCCGGGGCGGGAAGCGGCCGCCGCGCCGACCCCGACGTCGATCCCGGGAGAGCCGGCCGCGACCGAGCCGAGAGCACCGGGCCAACCGCCATCCCCGACGCGTCGCGCCGCGCTGCTCGATGCGGCGCTGCGTGAGGACATCCAGCGCATCCTCGCGCTCAGCGAGGAGCTCCAGCAAGACCTCGAGTCACTGCGCTCACAGCCGACGCCGCCGGCGCCACGGCCGGAATCCGGAATCAGTGTCCAGAGCGGGCTCGGCTTGCTCGGACTCGGCGCAGTCATCGGCTTCTTCATCGGAATCATCCTCGGCCGCCAACAAGAACGCGGCGGCCGCTCGAGAGTCCGGATCTGAGGTCGTCGCCCGGGACCAGGAGGGATGCTCAAAGGATAGGCAGGTGATCACTTCCTAGGCAGCCCCAAGTCCCGCGTACGGCCCGCAGGCGACAGTTCCGCCGCCTCGTCGAGCGTGCGCGTTCCGGCACCTGTTTTGCTGCTGCATACCGTTAGAAGTCGTACCGATACTCCAAACAACCATACGTGATCGAAGGGGGCAGCCGTTCGGGCTTGGGCGCTGCACTCAAAACAACCGATTTCGGGTCAAACGAGAGGGGGGAAGATGCGCTCGAAAACATTCGCAGCGATCGCCGTCGCCCTGCTGGCCAGTCCAGCCGCGGCGGCGGAAAGCACCATCGACAAGGGCGACACTGCATGGATCTTGGCCTCATCGGCGCTGGTACTGTTCATGACCCCGGGGCTCGCCTTGTTCTACGGCGGCATGACCCGGCAGAAGAACATCCTGTCTACCCTGATGCACAGCATCTTCATGATCGGGATCATCAGCGTGCAGTGGGCGGTGATCGGCTATACGCTCGCGTTCGGGTCGGACATCGGCTCGTTCGTCGGCGGCATGGATTACTTCATGCTGAACGGGGTCGGACTCGGACCGAGCCCGATCGCCGACAATCTGCCGGACCTGTTGTTCATGATGTTCCAGGGGATGTTCGCCATCATCACCCCGGCTCTGATCACCGGCGCGTTTGCCGAACGGATGCGCTTCGTTCCGTTTGCGGTGTTCTCGGTGCTGTGGGCGACCTTCGTCTACGATCCGATCTGCCACTGGGTCTGGGGCGGCGGCTGGATCGGCGATCTCGGGGCACTCGATTTCGCCGGCGGCACGGTAGTGCACATCAGCTCGGGAACCGCGGCACTCGCTGCGGCGATCGTGCTCGGCCGGAGACTCGGCTGGCCCAACGAGCCGATGCCACCGCACAACCTTCCGCTGACCGTCCTCGGCGCCGGCATTCTCTGGTTCGGATGGTTCGGATTCAACGCCGGCAGCGCTCTGGCGGCCGACGGTCTGGCGGCCTCGGCGTTCGTTACCACGCACATGGCCGCCGCCGCAGCGACAGTCACCTGGGGAATCGCCGAACACCTGCAGCGCGGCAAGGCGAGCATGCTGGGCGCCGCTTCGGGAGCGGTTGCCGGGCTGGTCGCGATCACGCCGGCGGCGGGTTTCGTCACCGTCAACGGCGCGCTGGTGATCGGCGGGATCGCCGGAGTGCTCTGCTACCTGGCGGTCAGCTGGAAGTTCAAGCTCGGCTACGACGACTCGCTCGACGTCGTCGGCGTTCACGGGGTCGGCGGCTCCTGGGGGGCCATTGCGACCGGCATCTTTGCCACCACCGCGGTCAATCCCGGTGGAGCCGACGGACTGCTGGCGGGGAACCCGGGTCTCGTGTGGACTCAATTCATATCCGTCGTCGCAACCATGGCCTACTCGTTCATCGTCACCCTCGTACTACTCAAGCTCGTCGATGCGACGATGGGACTGCGAGCCGACCAGGAAGACGAGATCCAGGGACTGGATCTGTCACAGCACGGCGAGCGGGCCTACACATCGTAAGCCCGGCGGCCCCGAGACTTTACAGACCAACATGCGTGGCATAGAAAGCCGCCACCGCGTCGCGAGGAGTGAGAAATGAAGAAGGTAGAAGCAATCATCAAGCCGTTCAAACTGGACGAGGTCAAAGAAGCCCTTAGCGGCCTGGGCGTCCAAGGACTCACGGTCAGCGAGATCAAGGGCTTTGGTCGCCAGAAGGGCCACACCGAGCTCTACCGCGGTGCGGAGTACGTGGTCGATTTCCTGCCCAAGGTGAAGCTGGAGGTGATCGTCACCGACGAGAAGCTCGCCGAGGTCGTCTCGGCGATCGAGAACTCCGCAAAGACGGGCCGCATCGGTGATGGAAAAATCTTCGTCTTGCCAATCGAAGACGTGATTCGCATCCGAACCGGCGAACGAGGAGGCGACGCGATCTAGCCCGCGCAACCGGGTTGCGGGACGGGCAAGGAGGACGAATGGGGAGCAGGACATCCTCGCGTACGAGAGCAAGCCGCGCGACGAACAAGCGCAACGCAACAAGCAACGAAGGGAGATCAAAAGGTATGAATGCGAAACAAGCTCTAAAGCTGGCCAAGGACCAGAAGGCGGTCTGCGTCGACCTGCGCTTCTGCGACTTCGTCGGGGCGTGGCAGCACTTCACGGTGCCGATGAGTGAAATGTCGGAAGGCGTCTTCGCCGATGGCTTCGGTTTCGACGGATCGTCCATCCGCGGATGGCAGGCGATCAACAACTCGGACATGCTGGTGATGCCGGACCCGTCGACGGCGGTGATGGATCCTTTCATGAAGCACCCGACGATGACGATGATCTGCGACATCCTCGATCCGATCACCAAAGAGGAATACACCCGCGATCCACGCAACATCGCCAAGAAGGCCGAGGCCTATCTCAAGTCGACCGGCATCGGTGACACCGCGTACTTCGGACCCGAGCCGGAGTTCTTCATCCTCAACGACATCCGTTACGACCAGAACGAGCATTCGGGGTACTACATCGTCGACTCGGTCGAGGGTCAGTGGAACACCGGTGCCGACGAGGAGCCGAACCTAGGCTTCAAGCCGCGCTACAAGGAAGGATACTTCCCGGTTCCGCCAACCGACTCGTTGCAGGACGTCCGCCAGGACATGGTCATGGTGATGGAGCAGGTCGGCATCGCCGTCGAATGCCAACACCACGAAGTCGCCACCGCCGGTCAGGCGGAAATCGACATGCGCTTCTCGCCGCTGGTCAAGATGGGCGACCAGCTGCAGTGGTACAAGTACATCATCAAGAACGTCGCACGGCAGCACGGCCTGACCGCGACCTTCATGCCGAAGCCGGTCTTCATGGACAACGGTAGCGGCATGCACGTCCACCAGAGCATCTGGAAGGGCAGCAAGCCGCTCTTCGCAGGCAAGGGCTACGCCGGCATGAGCGACATGGCGATGCACTACATCGCCGGTATCCTCAAGCACGCGCGGGCGATCGCGGCGTTCTCGAACCCGACCAACAACAGCTACCGCCGCTTGGTCCCGGGCTTCGAAGCTCCGGTCAACCTCGCCTACTCGAGCCGCAACCGCTCGGCGTCGGTGCGTATCCCGATGTACTCCGACAGCCCCAAGGCCAAGCGCCTCGAGGCGCGCTTCCCGGATCCGTCGGCCAACGGCTACCTGGCGTTCTCGGCCATGCTGATGGCCGGACTCGACGGAATCCAGAACAAGCTGGAAGTCGGCGACCCGCTCGACAAGAACATCTACTCGCTGACTCCGGAGGAGCTCGCCAACGTCCCGAGCATGCCGGGATCGCTCGAAGAGGCGCTCGACCACCTCGCCGACGATCACGAGTTCCTGCTCAAGGGCGACGTCTTCACCCAGGACGTCATCGACACCTGGATCGAGTACAAGATGGAGAACGAGGTCGACCAGCTGCGGCTGCGCCCGCACCCGTACGAGTTCGTCCTCTACTACGACTGCTGATCGGCGCAGTCGGAAGCCACACGACAAAGGCCGGCGCTCAAGCGAGCGCCGGCCTTTCTTTTTCGCGGCGCTCGGGATTGTCACTGCGACGGAGGGGGCCCCACAAACTCGAGTGGCTCATTTTTCTATCCACAGATTTCACCGATTCACACAGGTTTGAGCTCAGGCTGGATGGTTCTCAGCGGAAAGCCTGAGACTCAGAATCTGCGGAAATCTGCGAAATCTGTGGATAAGAAATGAGCCACAGTCGACCGCCATCGCCGGGCTGCTCGAGTGTCTGGCGTGACGCCGCGGACACCTACCGAGTAGGCTGCGCGGCTTTTTCTTCGGCGGGGTCTCCGCCGAAGAGGGAGTGCAACAGCAGGACGACGACTCCGACCGAGATGAAGGAGTCGGCGACGTTGAACGCGGGCCAGTGGTAGGCGCCCCAGTAGACGTCGAGGAAGTCGACTACCTCGCCGAGGAAGACGCGGTCGATCAGGTTGCCGAGCGCTCCGCCGAGAACTCCGGCGATGGCGAAGGTGAGCAGAGTCTGGCGCTCACCGAGCTCGCGCAGGAAGTAGATCAGGGCGGCGATGGCGACGCCGGTCATGACGAAGAAGAACGGCAGCCGCAGCGACTCGTTCGAACGCGCCAGGAAGTTGAAGGCGCCGCCCGGATTGCGAACGTGCGTGATGTCGAAGAACTCGGGAACGACGGTGAACGATTCGTGCAGCGGCACCGTGTCTCGGATCCACCACTTGGTGAGCTGGTCGAGCACGACGACCACGACCACCACGAATCCGACGAACAGCCATTTGTTCTTCATTGAGCTCGATTGGCCTCGAGCACCCCGACACAGCGATCGCAAACTTCGGGGTGCTCCTCATTCTTGCCTACGGTCTCGCGAAAGTTCCAGCAGCGGGCGCACTTCGCTCCGCGCGCGCTCTCGACCGAGACGCGTGTCGGACCGTCGGCGGCCACCAGCTCGACCTGGGACACGATGAAAAAGGCAGGCAACTCGGGGCGGCGAGCCGCCAGGAGGTCGTGCACCTCGGGGGCGGCGGTGACCACCACCCGAGCGTCCAACGGGTGGCCGATGGTGCCGGACTTGCGGGCCTCCTCGAGCGCCTTCATGACCTCGCTGCGCACCGCCAGCAGGCGGTCCCAGATTGCAACCAGCTCGGGATCCGCCAGCGCCTCGTCGACCGCCGGCAAGCCAGCTTCGAAGACGGTGGGCTCGGTGGTGCCGGGCAGATGCGACCAGATCTCATCGGCGGTGAAGGAGAGAATCGGCGCGACGATCCGGGTCAAGACATCGGCGAGCTTCCAACAAACCGTCTGCGCGGCGCGGCGGTCCTGCGAGTGCGCGGCGCCGCAGTACAGACGGTCCTTGGAGATGTCCAGGTAGAGCGAGCTCAGGTCGACCGCGCAGAAGTTGACGACCGACACCACCACCTGGTGGAAGGCGAAGGCATCGTACGAACGCAGCCCGCGCTCGACCAGCTGGTTGGCGCGATGCAAGATCCAGCGGTCCATCTCCGGCATGTCGGCCAGCGCCACCTGGTGCTGCTCCGGGTCGAAGCCGTCGAGGTTGCCGAGCAAGAAGCGGCAGGTGTTGCGGATGCGGCGGTAGCTCTCGAGCAACGGCTTCACCAGGTCCTGAGAGAAGGCCGTGTCGTTGGTGAAGTCGACCGATGCGAAGAGCAACCGAAGAACGTCGGCGCCGTACTTGCCGACGATCTCGTCCGGCGCGATGACGTTGCCGAGCGACTTCGACATCTTCTTCTTGCCGGCGTCGAGAATCAGTCCGTGCGTCAGCACCCCGCGATACGGCGCAATGCCGCGCGTCGCTGCCGAAGTGATCAGCGAAACCTGGAACCAGCCGCGATGCTGGTCGACCGCCTCGACGTAGAGATCGGCGGGAACCCCGAGCTTGCGCGGATCGAGCACCGCCGCGTGCGAGCAGCCGGAGTCGAACCAGACGTCGAGGATGTTCTCGTCGAGAACGAACTCGTCAGACCCGCACGAACACCGGTAGCCCTCCGGAAGCAGTTCCGCGCTCGGCCATTCGTACCAGACGTCGGAACCGTGCTCGGCAAAGATGCGCTCGACGTTGGCGACCAACTCGCCACTCGTGTGGTGCTCGCCGCACTTCGAGCACTGGAACGCCGGCACCGGAACTCCCCAGGCGCGCTGCCGAGACAGGCACCAATCGGGACGAGTCTCCATCATGTGATAGATTCGGTCGCGCCCCCACTTCGGAACCCAATCGACCCCGTCGATTTCTTTCAACGCAACGCCGCGGAGATTCGCCTGATCGATCCGCAGGAACCACTGCTCTGTGGCGCGGAAGATGAGTGGCTTCTTGCAGCGCCAGCAATGCGGGTACTGATGGGTGAAGCTCTCCGCGTGGAGCAACGCCCCCTTGGCGCGCAGCTCCTCGACGATGTCGTCGTTGGTGTCGAAGACCTTGCGCCCCTCGTAGGCTCCGCCCTCGGCCGTGAAACGGCCGTAGGGGTCGACCGGAGTAAGTACTTCGAGCTGGTAGCTCTGTCCGACCTGGAAATCCTCGTAACCATGACCGGGCGCCGTGTGGACGCAGCCGGTGCCGGTGTCGGCGGTGACGTGGGTGCCGAAGATCAGTTTGGATGGGCGGTCGACGAACGGGTGCTGGAAGGCGTCGGCTCCGTCGAGGTTGGACAGGTCGACGGGCATCTTGACGACATCGGCCGCGTCCAGTCCGGCGGCCTCGAGAACCGCCTCGGCCAGGCGCGTGGCGACGATCAGGTACTCGTCGCCGACCTGCAGCGCCACGTAATCGAGCTGCGGGTTCAGGCAGATCGCGAGGTTGGCCGGCAAGGTCCACGGAGTGGTGGTCCAGATCACCGCCGACAGGCGATCGCCTGCGGCGGCGAGCTTCTCGCCGTCGGCGGCGGAGGTCGCCATCGCCGCCGCCTGTTCCGGCGTGCCGCGGAAGCGGAAGCGCACGTAGATCGACGGCGAAACGTGATCGGCGTACTCGACCTCGGCCTCGGCGAGAGCGGTTCCACAGGTCGAGCACCAGTGCACCGGCCGCAGTCCGCGGTAGATGTATCCGCCCTCGACCAGCTGACCGAAGGTCCGCACGATACCCGCCTCGTACTCCGGCGACATCGTCAGGTACGGGTTCTGCCAATCGCCGAGCACACCCAACCGCTGAAACTGCTCGCGCTGGACGTTGAAGTACTTGTCGGCAAACTCGCGACACTGGCGACGGATCTCCAGCTGCGGCATCTGGCGCGCCTTCTTGCCCAGCTTGCGCAGCACCTGGTGCTCGATCGGCATGCCGTGGCAGTCCCACCCCGGCACGTACGGAGCGTGGCGCCCGGCCATCAGTTGCCGCTTTACGATGACATCCTTGATGATCTTGTTGAGCGCGGTTCCAAGATGGACGTTGCCGTTGGCGTACGGCGGACCGTCGTGCAGCACGTAGGACTCGCCATCGGCGTTGCGTTCGAGCAGTCGCTCGTACAACCCCTCCGACTGCCAGCGCTGCAGCACCTCCGGCTCTCGCTGCGCCAGGTTGGCCCGCATCGGAAAGTCGGTCTTCGGCAGGTTCAGTGTCTGCTTGTAGTCCATCGAAGTGTCCTCGAAACTTCCGCTGTCGGCGGCGAATACCCGCCGAGTCGGCGAGCGCGGTCTCTTAGCCGGACCCGCGCCACGAGCTCCGGCGCCCCGGATGAGGCGCGGGCCAGCCCGGCAGGGCTCGGCGAAAAACCCGTACTAGCAGCCAGTTATGGCCACTTCAATTGACCGCGCGGAGGCGTCGACCCTCGTTGGAAATGAGTCGCGCTTGGTTTATGGATGGCGGTGATGGCAAAGCGAATGGTCTCCAACTTCTCGCGGGCGGGTTACCCGAGCTACGAGAAACTCGACGACGACGGCCAGGCCAAGCCGTGCGTGTTCGGCGTCGCATGGGTCAATCCGGACACCCTCAAGACCCTGCAACGCCACGGCGGCACGCGAACCGGTCCCAAGGGCGAGGCGTTCGAAGGTGTCGCCCCGGCCGAACGCAAAGTCGAGCCCGGCAGCGGATCGTAGCCGACCATGCGGGCGCCCGCCCCGCCGGCCGAACGCGCGCCAGAATGGGACTCGATCCCCGGCCTGGTACACGGGTTTTTCGGACGCCGGGGAGGGACCAGCGCGCCGCCCTGGCAGGGACTGAACCTGTCGTTCAAGGTCGGCGACTCGCCGCAACGAGTCTCCGCAAACTGGGAGGCAGCCCGCGATGCGCTCGCTCCGCTTCGACTGACCCGGATGGATCAGGTGCACGGGGTCGACATCGTCGAGGTCGGCCCGGGGCAAGAGCGGAGCGACGACCGCATCGCATGCGCCGGCGACGCCGACGGACTGGCCACCCGCGTGCCGGGAATCGGACTGATCGTCATGACCGCCGACTGCGTCCCGATCCTGATGGTCGCGCCCGAGCGGCGCGTCGCCTTCGCTCTCCACGCCGGGTGGCGCGGCACCCTCGGCGGGATCGCATCGCGTGCGATCGATCACGGCGCGCGATCCTTCGGTATCGCCGCCGACCAGTGGGAGATCGCGATCGGTCCGGCAATCGAGGCCTGTTGCTACGAGGTGGACGCCGACATCGGCCGAAAGATCGAGTCTCGGTGGGGCAAGATGCCCGGCGCCTGGGAGCGTCACGGCGACAAGGGCCAGCTCGACTTGCGGCAGGTCAACACCCGCATCCTCGAGCGCAGCGGCGCGCGGCCGCAGGCGATCCGGCAGGTCGGCGGATGCACCGCCTGCAACCCGGACCGATACTTCTCGCACCGCGCCTCGGGTGGAAAAACCGGCCGGCAGGCCTCCATCGTCGGCTTCGTCGAAGCGAGTTGACCTCGTCGTTCGCCGTCGCGGCGGGACTCCGACACAGCATCTGCAAACGACCCGCCAACTCGCAATTCGCTGTTGTCACGCCCCCGACCTGGGAGTACCCTCGAAGGAAGAAAAACAAGCGAAACCGTCGAGTCGCGCACCGGCGGGACCGACGCGCAGGAGATCAGGTATGAAGAAAGTGATTGTGGCAGGGGTAGTTGCGGCGATGTTGAGCGTCAGTGGACCGGCGTTGGGGCACGATACATCGGTCAACGATCAGTACGACGACGACATCACGCATCCGATCCGCCTCGCCTACTACCTCGTCCACCCGATCGGCTTCACCGCCGAGTGGCTGATCGCCCGCCCGTTCCAACACATCATCTCGCGCGAGCAGCTGCGCAACGTCTTCGGTTGGCGTCCGATGAACGAGGACGGCACCTACCACAGCACCAACAACATGTGATTCGGGCGCGCCCGGCTCCACCGCCGGCGCGCCAGATGACATCGTCCCGTCTCAGTCGACTGCGACGGGACGCGCTTGGTGCCACTCCAGGGCCAGCTCGATCAGTCTGCTCACCAGCTCGGGGTAAGGCACCCCCGAAGCCTCCCACAGCTTCGGATACATGCTGATCGACGTGAACCCGGGAATCGTGTTCGGCTCGTTGAGATAGAGCCGCCCGCTGCCGCGCTCGAGAAAGAAGTCGACGCGCGCCATACCGCGCAGGTCGAGGATCTCGAAGCAGCGTACCGCGAGCTGCTGGATCTCGGCGGTCTCGGCGGCGGTCAGCGGCGCCGGAATCAGGAGACGCGCGGTACTCTCGGCGCTGTACTTGTCGTCGTACGAGTAGAACTCCTCGCCCGGCTCGATTTCCCCGGGCAACGAGGCTTTCGGGTCTCGATTGCCGAGTACCGCGCACTCGATCTCGCGCGCATCGACCGCCTTTTCGACCACTGCCTTGGAGTCGTAGCGAAAGGCCGTGTCGAGCGCCGCATCGAGCTGAGCCGGCGCGTCAACCTTACTGATGCCGACCGACGACCCCAGGTTGGCCGGCTTGACGAAGACCCGGTCGCCCAACTCGCCGATCCGCCGGCGCGCCGCCTGCGGGTCGTCGCGCCACTCGTCCGATCGCAGCGTGACGAACGGGACGATCGGAACCCCTGCATCCCGCATCAGACGCTTCTGGATGTCCTTGTCCATCGCCACCGCCGAGCCGAGCACTCCGGCGCCGACATAGGGCACTCCGAGGACCTCGAAGAGGCCCTGGATCGTCCCATCTTCGCCGAACGGACCGTGCAAAACCGGGAACACTACATCGATCCGCTGCACGGTCTCGCCAGCGTCCCCAACCAGGCGACAGGCGCCGGAGTCGCCCACAGGGACCACTGCCGCGCCCTGCCCGGCAGCGACCGCCACTGCGTCCGGCAGCGCACCGCCGGGCATACAGTGCCAACCGCCGGAGCGGTCGAGGCCAATCGGGACCAGATCGAAGCGCCCGCGGTCCAAGGCCGCGGCCACCGAGCGTGCCGATCGGACCGACACCTCGTGCTCCCCCGAACGCCCCCCGTACAACAGACCAACCTGCAACTTACCACTCACCGGCCACCTCCAGCCGCCAGATTAGCGCGGACGGCCGTGGTTTTCCCCCAATCAGAGAAAAAATCTCGGTCGCGGCGGCCCCCTGCAACCCGCCGGTGGATCGCAAAAAACTCCCGACGCAAAACGGTTTTCGGGGTCCGGTGACCTGAGCGCCAGCGGCGCCATCCCACGGGCGTGGAAAAGACCTGCTTGCGTCGGCCGGACGATCGTGGGTATTAACCGTCCATCATTGACGAAACACAAAGGACTTTCGGAGAACAACTGATGCGGAACGACACCCACAGCAAACACCACTCGGCCCAGCCGATGTCCTCGTGGTGTCAGCTCGGCGTGACGACCCGCACCCGCGGTTTCGTGCCGGCAGCTGCCAGCACGAAGATTTGCCCGGTGGTGGCTCCCGGTGGTCCTTCTGGAGGAGGAAGCGATTAGTCGCAACTCTCTCCTACTCGACGAGAGTAAAAGGGCCACCGGAAAATCCGGTGGCCTTTTTTTTTGGTCCGTCCCGGAAACGGACCGCAACGTGTGACCGACCCGGCCGGCGGTCACCCAAAGAAAAAACAAAACAGCTCGAAGCCAAAAATGGAGGAACGGAAGATGATGCAGCTCGACGCGAGAGTGGTGGCCGACCGACTCAGGGAGGTCGTAGCCGACGAGCCGAAGGCATTCGCCTACGACATCGGCGTGAGCCTTTCCGCAATCTACAACTACATGAACGGCCGGATCCCCTCGACCGAAGTGCTCTATCGAATCGCCCGCTACACGGGCCGTCCGATGGAGTGGTTCCTCGACGGTGCCGAAGTCGAAGCACCGGCCGTAAACGAAACACAAGACAACGCTCAGGGAGTTCGCGTGGCGGCATGAGCGGGAAGGCTCGCATTCTGGAGCCTTCCCCCTGGGCTCAGGAAAGCGAGGTGATGCAATGTTCCCGTTCAATCTGTTCCACTCGATCCCCCCGGATGTCGTCATGTCGATTCAGCGCGGCGCGGCCATGACCTTCTACTACGCGATCGTCCTGGCCGCGGCGTCGCTGGCATTGCTGATCACCTACGACCAGCTCCACGCGCCCTTCAAAGAGTCGGAGGACGACTGAACGAACCCCCCAGAGAGGTAGTGCCGCAGCCCGCGCGCACACCGTCTCGCCCCGCGGGAGGGGTGCCCCCCACCCCTCCCGCCCCCCAAAAAAGAACCTCTCAAAATTTCGCAAATCGCCAGTGTCGGAAGACTCTTGCCGCCGGAGTCGGAACATGTTGGAGGAAGGGGAGTTGCCGAACCATCTCGTCGCGACAGCCCCGCCTGAGCAAACGCAATCCATGACGACACCCGAGCCCACCACCCGCATCGACAAGTGGCTGTGGGCCGCCCGCGCCTACAAGACTCGCTCACTCGCCTCCGAGGCCTGCAGCGGCGGCAAAGTGACGATCAACGACAACAGCGCCAAACCCCACAAGTTGGTTCGCCAGGGTGACATCATCGCCTTTCATTCCGGCAGCTACGAGAAGCGCTGGAAGGTCTGCGCGATCGCCGAGCGGCGCGGTCCGGCATCGGTCGCCCGCGAGCTCTACGAGGATCTCACCCCGCCACCGCCGCCACGCCCGGACCACTCGGCGGTCGACGCGCTGTTCCGCGAGCCCCCTTCGCGACGGCCGAACAAGCGCGAACGGCGTCAGCTCGGCCGGATGAAGCGCAGCTGAGCGCGACCGCGGTCACCTTTCATCGGCCTGCCTGGTGCGGTAGTTCGATGATCGACATGGCTCCCGAAACTCCGCTGATCTTCGACGCTGGCGACGATACCTTCGACGACGCAGTGCTCGCGCGTTCGAACGAAGTTCCGGTCGTCGTCGACTTCTGGGCCGAGTGGTGCGGTCCTTGCCAAGCGCTCGGACCGCTGCTCGAACAGATGACCCGAGAAGCGAACGGAGCGTTCGTGCTCGCCAAGGTCGATACCGATCGCAACCCGCGCCTGGCAAGTCAGTTCGACGTCCGCAGCATCCCGATGGTGCTCGGCTTTCGCGCCGGCAAGGCGGTCGCCAGCTTCCTCGGCGCTCAGCCCGAGCCGGCGATTCGCGACTTCCTCGCCCAGCTGCTGCCCAGCCCGGCCGACGAGAAGGTAGCCGAGGCGCGCGCCGCCCGTGACGCCGGCAATCTCGAGCTCGCGCAAGAGAACCTGCAGAACGCGCTCGCCCTCGATCCGCGCTGCGACGCCGCTCTGTTGGCGATGGGCGAGATACTCTTCGAGGCCGGAAAACCAGAAGAAGCAACGCCACTCCTCGAGCGCATTCTGCCCGGCACCGAAGAAGCAAAGCAGGGCGACCGATTGCTCGCCGCCATCCGACTCCAGGCGACCCCGGACACCAGTGCCGACGAGCTGCGCGCAAGGCTCGACCTCGACCCGGATGACCACGAGGCGCGGCTGGCGATCGCCCAGCTTCTGGCGGCGGGCGAATCGTACGCCGATTCGCTCGAGCACCTTCTCGAGCTGGTGCGCCGCGATCGCAGCTTTCAGGACGAAGCCGGGCGCAAAGCCATGCTCGACATCTTCGATCTGCTGGGCGGCGAGCACCCCCTCACCGAGAAGTACCGCGGCGAGCTCGCCAAGGTCCTGTTCAGCTAGCCGAGAGAAGCAAGAAACCACGGATGAACACGGATGAACACCGCGACGCGAGGAGAGAGCGGCATCGGTATGATTCCGAGAATCCCCCGTGGGCCCTTCTCTCATCCGTGTCAGACCGTGTTCATCCGTGGTTTTCTTTTTCGAGGCTAGGCTGCGCGGGCCCGATACGATGACCGAGATCTACTTCATCCGGCACGGTCGGACCGCCCAGAACACCGCCAAGCGATTTCAGGGTCATTCGGACACCGAGCTCGACGCGACCGGCCGGGACCAGGCACAGCGCATCGCGGAGCGGCTCGCTCAATCGGCGATCGCCGCGGTCTACACCTCGGATCTCACTCGCGCTCGGCAGACCGCCGAGGCGATCGCGTCGCGCGTCGGCGCTCCGCTGACGCAGCGATCCGATCTGCGCGAGATCGACGTCGGCAAAGCCACCGGCATGTCCAAAGAAGAGCTGATGGCCAACTACCCCGATCTGTTCTCGGACGACTGGCACCAGGTTCGCTTCCCCGAAGGCGAATCCTACCACGACACAGGTTTGCGCATGACCGCCGCGGCTCGCGAGATCGCCGCCAGCCATCCCGACCAGTTGGTCGCGGCGGTTTCGCACGGCGGCGCCATCCGCTCGGTGATCGCCGAGCTGGTCGGAGTCCCGATCGACAC
The DNA here is from genome assembly GCA_030430165.1 of bacterium. Lineage (GTDB taxonomy): Bacteria > Desulfobacterota > Binatia > HRBIN30 > CADEER01 > CADEER01. The sequence goes on from JAUIGL010000035.1 coordinate 17,070, forward strand.
CCTGCGTGGTTTGTTCGTGACCAACACCTCGATCACGCGCATCGCCGTCGACCGAAAAGGACGCGGCCGCTTGCTCGGCCTCAACGACGCGGCCCACCTGGAAGACTGGTACCAGCCGCGCAGCGACGCCTGAACGCCGGCCCCAACCCGCGAACGGGTCGGGGCCGGCAGTGTCAGACGACTACTGGTCCCTCAGCTTGAGCTGATCGGACTCGTTCTTCTTGGCGTCCGCGGCCTCGAAGGTCGACTCCATGCAGACCGAGCCCTGGTCGTTGATCAGCTGGACGACGACCGGGAACTCGGCGATCGGCAGGGCGACCGCGAGAGCGTCCGGCAGGTTCGCCCCCTTGCCCTTCCACAGGGCCTTCGAACGATCGCTGTCGCTGGCCTTGAGGATGATCCGCTGGGTTCCATCCTGAGCCAGCGTCTTGTCCTTGTAGCGGTAGCCCTTGTTGCTGATCGGGCTCCAATTCGCCCCCGGATCGACGTGCGACTCCATGATCAGGGCCGCCGTGCTCCCCGCGTACAGACACAGGTCGTAGCCAGCCGTGGTCAGTGGGCTCGCCAAGGCGGCCTGCGTCGTCGCCTGACCGCGGATCCACTTGTAGATCAGCTTGTCACGCTTGTCGGGGGATTTGTCCTTGTAGAGCAGGATCGACTTCTCCGACGTGAGACAGCCCGCCGCCGGCTGTGTCGGGCAGTCGGGAGTCAGGCACATGTCGCTGCCCTCGTCGCAGAAGGTTCCCGTGCACGGATCGCCCGAGCTGACACAGCTTCCGCTCAGACAAGTCTCGTCGCCGGTGCAGAAAGCACCGTCGTCGCTACAGGGGGTGCCGTCGGCAACGAACGTGTCGGCCGGACAACTCGCCGAGCCGCCACCGCAGGTTTCCTCGACATCACACTCACCGGCGGAAACGCGGCATACCGTGCCGCTGTCGAAGACGTCGGCCGGACAGGTTTCGGTGGCGCCGTCGCAAGTCTCGGCGACGTCGCAGACTCCGGCGATCGCGCGGCACACGGTGCCGGCTGTCGCCAGCGAATCCGCCGGACAGCTCACGCCGACGCCGTCACACTCCTCGGCGACGTCACAGCCGCCGGCCGCGGCGCGGCAGACGGTTCCGGCCGGCTCGACCGCGTCGGCCGGGCAACCAGCGCTCGACCCCGTGCAGAGCTCGTCGGCGTCGCACACGTCTCCGCTGGAAGCAGCACGACAGACCACCGTCGCCGGCTCGAAGGCATCGGCTGGACACCCAGCCGTCGCGCCGTCGCACGTTTCCTCGACGTCGCAAATACCTGCGGCGGCACGGCACACCACGCCGGCAGCTTCGACACCGTCGGCGGGGCAGTCGTTGCCGACGCCGTCGCAAACTTCGGCGACGTCACAGCTTCCCGCGGCAGTCCGGCAGACCCCGGTGCTCTTGGCATCCGACGGGCAAGCTGCGGACGCGCCACTGCAGGTCTCGGCGACGTCACAAACGCCCGCCGCGCTCCTGCACACCGTGCCCGCCGGCGAGAGCTCGTCGGCCGGGCAGTCCTTGCCGATTCCATCGCAGGTCTCGTCGGCGTCGCAGAGATCGACACCAGTGCGGCACACCGTTCCCGCGGCGACCACCGCATCCGCCGGACACTCGCCGCTGACACCGTCGCAGGTCTCGGGCACGTCGCAGACGTCGCCGGCCGAAGTACTGCGACAAACCACTCCCGCGAGCTCGAGCTGGCAGCTCGCGGTACAGCAGCTGCCCGCCTGGCCGTTGTCGGCGCCCTCGTCGCAATCTTCGCCGACGTCGATGACGCCGTCGCCGCAACCCGATGCACTCGCGACCGTGACCGTCACCCAGTGACCGTCCGGAGCCTGCGGCCGCGGCGGCACGGTGTAGGTACAGGCACTGACGTCGGGCAAGCGCGACTCCTGACCGAGCCGAATCGTAGATGGATCACCCGACCCAGGCGTGTACGACGTCTGGGTCCAAGAGAAAGTCAACGTGTGCTGCTGCGGCACCCCGTGGCTCGCGCCGCTGATCGTCGCCGATCCCGAGAGGCTGAACGGCGAGGTGATCGGGTCGAAGCTCGAGCCTGTATCGTTGAGTCGCTGCGACCCGCCGGCGAACGTCAGGTCGAGCGACCCGCTGTCGAGCGAGCCACCGGTGTGGTTACCGCTCAGATCGAAGATCTCCGCCCAATTGCCGGCAGGGGGGAAGATGTTGTCGTCGTCGAGGCAGAGATCGCCGACCAGCGACGTGTCCACCGTAAGCTCATAAAGTCCGGGCGCGGTCACCGAGAAGGTGATCTGGTAGCTCGAGTCCAACGTCTGCCACCACGCCGGCTGCAACGCTTCCGAGTCTACACTGTTTGTAGATATATAGCGCGTGGTGAACGACGCTGCCGAGCTCGACGTCACCGAGACACTGCTCAGGGTGTCGAACTTTGCGAGCGCCGGAATGACTGATCCGTTGGGCTCGAACGCATCGAGCGGCGTGCTGCTGTTGGTTGGCAGCACACTCGAGATCGTCTGCGCCTGCACCGAGACCGACGCGAGTACCACAGCGACGCACGAGAAAACCGCGAGCCGAACATACCTCATAGTCGAACCTCCCCCTTGCAGATGTACAATTCGGTACAATCAGCAGAGGGAGCTTGTCAACGAAGATCGTTCGTTGTTCTCGCTTATCAACTGATCGGGCCGGGGCCCGAGTTGCACCCCGGCAGCTGGGACCCGGGGTGGGTCGCCCATCGCCTCTCCGGGCTCGATGCAAGCCAACCACCCCCAGATCCCAGCTCCCAGATCCCAGCTCCCAAGCGAAGCGCGACGCTGCCATCGCTCGCCAAACCCTGTATGACCAGCCTCCAATGTCTCCCGGCCCGGACCATCGCTTCCTGACCAGCCCGCACCGGACCTTTCTCGGCCTGTCACTTCCGGTGTTGCTGTCGCTGACCGCCGAGCCGCTCACCGGGCTGGTCGACACCGCTTTCGTCGCCCGCCTCGGCGACGCCGCACTCGCCGGACTCGGCGTGTCGACGGCCCTTCTTGCCGGCACCTTCTGGGTCTTCAACTTCCTGTCGATCGGAACCCAAACCGAAGTGGCCGCATCTCTCGGCCGCGACGAACGCGACGGTCTGGCGCGCGCCGCGGGCACCGCCGTCACCATCTCTGTTGCGATCGGCACCGTGGTCGCACTACTCCTCTATCCCGCCCTTCCCTTTCTCACCGGCCTGTTCGGCGCCAAGGGCGCGGTGAGCACGACCGCCACCACCTATCTCGAGATCCGACTGGTCGGCGCACCGGCGATTCTCGCCAGCCACGCGGTCTACGGCGCCTTTCGCGGACTGCAGGACATGCGGACCCCGCTGGCGATCGCGGTCGGCGCCAATGCGACCAACATCGCGCTCGACGCGCTGTTGATCCACGGTACCGGCCCGATCCCCGCCTTCGGCATTGCCGGCGCCGCCTGGGCGTCGACCATCAGTCACATTCTCGCCGCCGCCGCCGGCGTCGAGTTGTTCCGCCGGCGCAACGGAATCCGCGCCCCGCGCGCGCTAAGAGACGCGCTGCGACTGTTCACCATCGGCCGCGACCTGTTCGTGCGGACCGGCGTGCTGCTGCTCTTCATGATGTACTCGACGCGGGTCGCCAACCTGATCTCGGTCGACGCCGGCGCAACCCACCAGGCCGTCCGCACCGTATGGATCTTCACCGCCTTCCTTCTCGACGCATACGCCTCGACCGCGCAGAGCCTGGTCGGCTTCTTCCTCGGGCAATCGGCCTACGACACCGCGCGCCGCGTCGCCCGGCTGGCCTGCGGTTGGGGCTTCGCCACGGGGATAGCGGTCGCCCTGCTGATGTGGGCGACCACCGACATGGTCAGCCAGGCCCTGGTCGGCAGCCCTGCCACGCCGATGTTTCGCTTCGCCTGGTTGATCGCCGCGGCAGCGCAACCGATCAATGCCATTTCCTTCGTCACCGACGGAATCCACTGGGGAACCGGCGACTACCGCTACCTGCGAAACGCCATGCTACTGGCTTCCGGCGGCGGAATCGCCGCGCTGGTCGCCGTGGAGCACGCGGCCGCGCCATCGCTGGCGCAGGTGTGGACGGTCATCGCCGCCTGGATCGCGGTCCGCGCCGCCTTCGGCCTCGGACGCATCTGGCCGCGCGTCAGCGGCCCTCTCGCCGCCGGCAGTCGCCGGGGCGAGCAGTCCGTCGCAAGAGCGGGATAGCGGAAAAAATGATGGCGATCAGCGCATCCAGGATCACTTGGTCAGTGCGGCTATCAATGCGCTGACGGCAGCATCGGCAATCGCGCGCATCTCGTCGTCGGTTCGGTCCTGGATCGGATGCTCGACGAACACGGCAGCCGGATCGGCGCCCAAAGCTTCGGCCTGTCGCTCCGCGCCGTCGACGAACTCCCGCGTGGCGACGTACACCCCCGGGACGCCGCGCCCTTCCAGGTCAACGATGTCGTGCACACTGCACGACGTGCAGCTGCCTCAGTCGGCGAGCGCTTCGATGACCGCGCCGCACTCGACCGCAACCTGTTGCCGGAGATCGACCGGCGCCGGCTTCGTAAAGGTCGGCTTGCGATAGCGACGCACCGAAGCGCCCTTCTCTTCGAGCCGCTCCTGAAGCCGGTCGAGGAAGAGGTCGCCGCGCGGTTTCGAGATGTCGAGCAGCCCGACCGTCACCCCCGACAGAGTTTCGAGGCGTTCCAGACGGGCACGCCGCGACGGTGTCGTTTCGTTGGTGGGGTCGAGAATGTATCGCTTCATGGCTCGATGGGCTGGGTCACGGGTCGGCTGCCGATGTCGCCACCGGCCCAACCGCCGATGATGGTCGAGAACAGACCCGCTCCTCCTCCGCAGTGAACGATCAAGATGCCGTTTGCACCGAACTTCGGCAAGCGCGCCCCCGCCAGGTCGCCGGGAACGCCTTCGGCAATGCCGTCCGCCCCCCGCATCAGCTCTTCACCGGGGATCTGCAACAACTCGTGCAGCCGCTCGGTCAGGCGGGCGCGGTCCCAGCCCGCTTCGCGGAAGATCCGGGCGTGCTCGGGGCCAATCGCCAGGATCGCGTCGAACACCAGCACCAGCTTGGGATGGTGGACGGTGCGCAGGTTGACCGCGAACGACCGCGCCAGACTCTCCGGGTCGCGCGAAATCTGATCGACCACGCAGCGCGGGCCCTCGCCCGGAAAGAGCGTGATCGCGTCGCTCAGGGGCGGCAGACCACGGCTGGTCGCGAGCGGCTCGAACGGCGACCCCTCTTCGTCCTCGGCGAAGCAGAACGAAAGCTTGCCGGGGTTTCCGTGGGTGGCGCGGTCGATCTCGCCCGGCTTGCCGCCGCCCACGTTGCGCACCACCAGCTGCAGCGCGCGTCCAATCGTCAGGTTGGCGCGATTGCCCTGTCCGAACACGTTGATCCCGGACGACATGCCGATGCGTCGCCGGATCGGGCCGTTGACGATTAGCACCGGCCCAGCCGGCATGGTCGTGCACAGCAAGCCGTGCATGTTGAACGCGTCGGTGCACGCCGCCTCGACGGCGGCCAGCACCACTGGCAGATACTCCGGCTTGCAACCTGCCATGACCGCGTTGATCGCAACCTTCTCGACAGAGCACTCGGCAAGCGCCGGCGGCACCACCGCAACGATTTCATCGGGCCGGCGACGTGTCCCGTCGAGCATATCGAGCACCCGCTGCTCGGTCGGCGGCACCAGCGGAAGCCCGTCGCTCCAACCGCGATCCCACATCGCCTCGAAGTCGTCCTCCGCGTCGAGCTCGACTCGGCGGGCGCCGAGAATGTCGCTGCCGAACTGGGCCCGCAGCGCCGAGGCGCGTTGCGGTTCGACCGACATCGAGCCGCAGCCCGGGCGCATCTCCGGCAACTCGCTTCCCAGCCCGGCGACGCCGGAAACCGATTCCCATTCGCCGCGGTGCCATCCGATCGCGCGATCGGTCTCGCGCGAGCCCTCGAGCCGCACCAGCGTCGGTACGGTCTCGATCTTGTTCTTCCAGGAGAACTCGAGGCCGCTATCGTCGACCGGCCCCATCTCGGGCGGGAAATCGGGATCGTCCTGCGTATAGATGGTAAGCGGCTGCGAACCCGCAATCTGCCGCAGCACCGGCACCACCATCGCGCAGGTCGGGCAGTCGCGCTTGACCACTGCCACCAGCCGAGTCTGAACGTCACTCATGGTCGAAGAATCCTGGAACGAATCGAGCGGCGCTACAAGGCGTATCTGGCGGGAAAGGATGACACCAAGACGACCCTATGGGATCCTACGTGAACATGGTTGCGCTCCTGAACCTGCTGGTCGACGACGACGGCCTCCTGGTACGATCCGCCCGCGGCCGAATCTGCAGAGGGGCACCCCGGAAAGGCGACCGATGAAGTTCGGAATCTTCTACGAGCACCAGCTACCTCGGCCCTGGCGAGATGGGGATGAGCAACGCCTGTACAACGAGGCGCTCGAGCAGGTCGAGCTCGCCGACCGCCTCGGCATCGACTACGCCTGGGAGGTCGAGCACCACTTCCTCGAGGAGTACTCGCATTCGTCCGCACCGGAGGTATTCCTCGCCGCTTGCGCGCAACGCACCCAACGCATCCGCCTCGGCCACGGGATCCGGCTGATGCCGCCGGGATTCAACCACCCGGCCAAGATCGCGGCGACGATCGCCACCCTCGACCTGGTATCGAACGGCCGCGTCGATTTCGGTACGGGCGAGTCCGCATCGCGCATGGAGCTCGAAGGCTTCGGCATCACGCGAGAGGAAAAGCAGGCGATGTGGCGCGAGGCGACCGAGCAGGCCGCCAACCTGTTGGTGATGGATCCGTACCCCGGCTACCGGGGCAAGTACTTCTCGATGCCGTGCCGCAACCTGGTGCCGAAGCCGGTCCAGAAACCGCACCCACCGATGTGGATGGCGTGCTCGAGTCGCGAGATGATCCACATGGCGGCAAAGAACGGACTCGGCGCGCTCACCTTCGCCTTCATCGATCCCGACGAGGCAGAGCACTGGGTACAGGACTACTACCGCACGATCGAAACCGAGTGCGTGCCGATCGGCCACACCGTCAACCCGAACATCGCCATGGTCACCGGGTTCTCGTGCCACGAGGACGCCGAGGAGGCGCGCCGGCGCGGCGCCGATGGCTTCCGCTTCTTCGGCTTCGCGCTCGGCTACTACTATATGTTCGGAAATCACAAGCCGGGCCGCAGCGACATCTGGAGTCAGTTCGAAGCGGCGCGTGAAACGATGCCCAACAACTCCTTCGGCGGCATCGGCTCCCCCGACCAGCTGCGCGCGCACCTGCGGCGATTCGCCGAGGTCGGCGTCGACCAGACCATTTTCATCCAACAGGGCGGCAACAACCGGCACCAGCACATCTGCGAGTCGCTCGAGCTCTTCGCGAGCCAGGTCATGCCGGAGTTCAAGGAAGACGAGCAACGCCGGCAAGCGGAGAAGGACCGGCGCCTGGCGCCGGCGATCGAGGCCGCGCTCGCGCGCAAGCCGCGCATGGAACCGCTCGCCGAGTCCGACATCCCCGCCTACCGCGCCTACGGACGCGTGGTCCCGGAAGACCGCAAGCCCGGCAGCGGCGCCGGGCTCGACATCCCACGCGAATCACCGACCGACTCCTGACCCATCGACGGAGCACCACGCACGATGAGCGACGACAAGACCAACGAACGAAAGGCCCGCATCGTCTGCACGCTCGGCCCGGCCTCCGAGGATCGAACCGCCGAGCTGATCAGCGAGGGGATGGACATTGCGCGGCTCAACATGTCGCACGGATCCGCCGACGCCCACCAAGCGATGATTGCGCGCATCCGCGAGGCGGAGCGCATCAGTGAAACGCCGATCGCCATCATCGCCGACCTGCAAGGGCCGAAGGTCCGGCTCGGCCCGTTCGAAGGCGGCGGCGCCACCCTCGAAGACGGCTCCGATTTCGTGCTCGACAACGATGAAACGCCGGGCGACGAGAAGCGAGCGAGCACCAGCCACGCTACCTTGAGTCGCGAAGTGCGGGCCGGCGACACCCTCTACCTCGACGACGGACGAATCGAGCTTGCGGTCGCCGAGGTCGAAGGCGACCGCGTGCTCACTCGGGTGATCGTCGGCGGCGAGATCTCCGACCGCAAGGGGGTGAACATCCCGAGCGCGCGCCTTTCGGCGCCCGTCCTCAGCGACAAGGATCGCGCCGACCTGAAGGTCGCGCTCGAGGCCGGCGCCGACTGGATCGCGCTCTCCTTCGTGCGCGCAGCCGACGACGCCGAGGTGATCCGCGACGCGATGCGGGAGATCGGAATCCTGCGCCCGGTCATCGCCAAGATCGAAACCCCTCAGGCCGTCGAAGAGCTCGAGGAGATCGCGGCGACCTTCGACGGCCTCATGGTCGCACGCGGCGACCTCGGACTCGAGACTCCGCTCGAGAAACTACCCGCGGTCCAGCGGCGCGCCGTCGACCTCGCCCGCCAACGCGGCATCCCGTCGATCGTCGCCACCCAGATGCTCGACTCCATGATCGGCGCGCCGACTCCGACCCGGGCCGAGGTGTCCGACGTTGCAACCGCGGTGCTCGACGGAGCCGATGCTCTGATGCTGTCCGGCGAGACCAGTGTCGGCAAGTATCCGATCCGTGCCGCCCGACAGATGCGCCGAATCATCGAGGTGACGGAAGTAGAGCCGCGCCCCACTCCTCTGGCAGTCGCCTGCTCGGCCAACGCCTCGGACGTCATGGCGCACGCGGCGATCCAGGTCGCCGAGGATCTCGACGCCTGCGCCTTGTGCGCCTTCACCGCCTCGGGGCGAACCGCGCGCAGCCTGGCGCGACACCGCACGTCGGTGCCGCTGGTCGCGCTCACCTCGCGTCCCGAAGTCGTGCGCGCTCTGCGCCTCTCCTGGGGCATCGTGCCGATGCACGTAGAGAGCCTCGGCACGATGGAGGAGATGGTCGACTTCGCCGAGCAATCACTCCCTCGGTGCAAACCGTTTCGCCCCGGGGCACCGATCGTGATCCTCGCCAGCAGCCCGATCGGCGAATCGGATGAAACCAACCTGCTGCGCATCGTACATGCGGCAGGAGCGAGTTAGCTGAGACTCGCTGCGCTCGTCGGCACGGGCAGAGGCATAGGCACGGGCATAGAGCGGTGTGGGCTTCGCCCGATTCTATTGGCGCTCAGGTTGCGAAGGGATTACGGAGCAGGATCGTCTCGCGCCGGCGCGCTCCGACCGACACCAGGAAGCTGGGCACGCCGGTGAGGTCTTCGAGCGCCTGGACGTAACGCCGGGCGTTCTTCGGAAGGTCGTCCAGGGCACGCGCGCGGTCGATTTCCTCGTCCCACCCGGGGAGCTCTTCGTAGACCGGCACGACTCGCTCGACTGCCGCCTTGCCTGCCGGAAAGCTGTCGATACGCTCGCCGTCGAGCTCGTAGGCGGTGCACACCTTGATCTTCTCGAAGCCCGTCAAAACGTCGAGCTTGGTGATGGCGAGCCCGTCGAGACCGTTGAGGCGCGCCGCTTGGCGCACCACTACGGCATCGAACCAACCACAGCGCCGCGGCCGGCCGGTGGTCGCGCCGAACTCGCCGCCGTCCTTCTGCAGGCGCTCGCCGTTCTCGTCGAGCAGCTCGGTCGGAAACGGACCGGCACCGACTCGCGTCGTATACGCCTTGCACATGCCGACGACCGTGCCAATTCGATTCGGCGCGACTCCTCCGCCGGTCGAAATCGCGCCGGACACGGTGTTCGACGAGGTGACGAACGGATAGGTCCCGTGGTCGACGTCGAGCATCGTCCCCTGGCCGCCCTCGAACAACACCCGCCGGCCCGAAGCCAGTGACTTGTCGAGGTAGACGCTGGTGTCGACGACGTGTGGCGCCAACTCGGCGCGCATCCGACGACACTCTTCGCGCACGTCGTCGAAGTCGACCGCCTCGCCGTCGAGAATCTCGACCAGATAGCGATTCTTGCGCTCGACCTGCTTGCGCAGCAACTCGTCGAAGCCGGTCTCGTCCATCAGGTCGGCGAATCGGATTCCGTCGCGCGCCATCTTGTCTTCGTACGTGGGACCGATGCCGCGACCGGTGGTGCCGATCGCCGAGCCGCCGCGCTGGCGTTCGCGAGCGAGATCGATGGCCCGATGGTAGGGAAGGATCAAGTGGGCGCGGTCGCTGATCTTGAGCTGCTCGTCGGCTTCCAGCAGACCGCGCTTGCGCAGGGTGTCGCGCTCCTCGACCAGAACCGCGGGATCGACGACGACCCCGTTGCCGATGACGCAGATCTTGCCCTGCAGCACGCCCGAAGGAATGAGATGAACGATCGTCGTTTCTTCGCCGACGACCAGGGTGTGTCCGGCGTTGTTTCCCCCCTGGAAACGAACGACGATATCCGCGTGCTCGGCGAGGATATCGACGACCTTGCCCTTTCCTTCGTCACCCCACTGGGCGCCGACTACGGCAACGGCAGGCATCGCTCAGAGCTCCAGAAGCTGCGCCGAAACGATTTCCGGCAGGTTGCGCAGGCGCTCGAGCACCGGTTCGTCGACGCGGTCGTCGACGTGGACCAGTGACAACGCAATTCCACCGACCGCTTCTCGTCCCAGCTCGAGACCCGCGATGTTGACGTTCGCCTCACCGAGAATCGTGCCGATCGCGCCGACGACGCCGGGGACATCGCGGTTGTGCAGCATCAGGATGAATCCCTCCGGAACCGCCTCGAGGTGAAACTGGTTCACCTTCACCAGGCGCACGACCTCGCGGCCGAAGACCGCTCCGGCGACCTCGCTCTCGTGTCCGGCGGTCTTGACCCGCACCTTCACCTGATTGACGTAACCGCTGGTCTCGCGCGTCTTCGACTCGGTGATCTTGAGACCGCGTTCGCGCGCCACCTCGCGCGCATTGACGTAGTTGACCGTGCTCGAATCGACCAGCCGCGCCAACAGGCCATGCAACACCGACACCGTAACCGGCTGGCAGTCGACGGTTGCGACCTCGCCGCCGTACTCGATCGTCACTTCGGTCGGCGCCTGTTCCAGGATCTGCGCCTGCAAGCTGCCCAGGGTCTCCCCCAGGTTCAGATAAGGGCGCAGCACCTCGACCTGCTCCGCACTGACCGACGGAACGTTGACCGCGTTGCGGGTGACGTCGTGCAAGAGGAAGTCCACCACCTGCTCGGCAACCGCCACCGCGACGTTGACCTGTGCCTCGGCGGTGGCAGCGCCTAGGTGCGGCGTGCAAATCACGTTGTCGAGAGCGAGCAAGGGATGGTCGGCGGGCGGCGGCTCTTGGTCGAACACGTCGAGCGCCGCGCCAGCGAGATGACCGTCGCGCAGCGCGTCGGCGAGCGCCGCTTCGTTGACGATCCCGCCGCGCGCGCAGTTGACCAGCCGCGCCCCCTTCTTCATTCGAGCGAGCTCCGCGGCGCCGATGAAATCGGTCGTGTCGGCGGTCTTGGGGATGTGCAGGGTCACGAAGTCGGATCTCTCGAGAAGCTGCTCGAGCGGCACCAGCTCGACACCGAGCTCCGATGCCTTCTCCTCGGAAATGAAAGGATCGTGGGCGAGCACCTTCATCTTCAGCCCGCGCGCTCGCTCCGCCACCAAACGACCGATGTTGCCGATCCCGATCACACCGAGCGTCTTGTTGTAGATCTCGGAGCCGGTGAACTTCGACTTCTCCCACTTGCCGGCCCGCATCGACGCCGTCGCCTGCGGAATCGACCGCGCCAACGACAACATCATGCTCACCGCGTGCTCCGCCGTCGTGATATTGTTGCCGCCCGGAGTATTCATCACGGCGATGCCGCGACGGGTGGCCTCTTTGACGTCGATGTTGTCGACGCCGATCCCGGCGCGGCCGACCGCGCGCAGGCGCGAAGCGGCGCCGATGACTTCGGCGGTCACGGTGGTGCCGGATCGAACGATCAGCGCATCGTATTCACCGATGCTCTCGACCAGCTCCTCTGCGCTCATGCCCGGGCGCGAGTCGAAGCTGAGCTTGCCTCCGCTCGCTGCTTCTTCGAGAACCTGCAGTCCCTCGGGCGCAAGTTTGTCGCTGACTAGTACGCGTTGCACGTCATCCACCTATCGGCTGGGCAGGGCCGCCATCAGGATTTCCTGAGCGGCGCCCACTCCACGTCCCAGCTGGACGTCGTGGCCAAAATGTAGCAGCGCCATCTCCAAGGCGGCGATTGCAGTAATGGTATCGAACGCGTCGATGTACCCAATGTGGGCGATGCGCAGGATCTTGCCCTTGAGCTGGTCCTGCCCGCCGGCGAAGGCCACGCCCATCTGGTCGCGCAGGTAGCCGTGTAGCTTCTTCCCGTCGACACCGTCGGGAACGAAAACACCGGTAGCCGCCGGGCTCGGCGAATCGGGCGAGAGGAGGCGCAGTCCGAGCGCCTCACAGCCGGCGCGCGTTGCGCGCGCACAGCGGTCGTGACGCGCGTACAACTCGGGGAAGCCCTCCTCGCGCATCATCGCCAGCGATTCATCCAAAGCGTAGATCAGCGAAATGGCGGGCGTGTAAGCGGTGCTGTTCTTGGCCTGGCCGGCCCGCTCCTTTTCGAGGTCGAAGTAGAACCGCGGCTGACAAACGCTCTTCGAGCGCTCCCAGGCGCGGTCGCTGAGGGCGATCGCGGCGAGCCCGGGCGGCATCATCATCGCCTTCTGCGACCCGGTGACGAGAATGTCGACACCCCATTCGTCCATCGGCAGCTCGTACACCCCGACCGCGGTGATACCGTCGACGGCGAGCAGAATGTCCCGGTCGCGGGTCAGCCGCGCGATCTCCTCGACCGGGTGGCAGGTCGTCGTCGACGTCTCGCTCCCCTGGATCAGGATGCCGCGCAGGTCGGGATGTTCGGCAATCGCCTGCTCGACCTGCTCGACGCGAACCGCAGCGCCCCATTCGACCTTCAGCTCGATCGGTTTCAGGGAGTACATGTCGGCGAGCTTCAGCCAGCGCTCGCCGAACTTGCCTCCGTTGACGACCAGGACCTCGTCCCCGGGCGCGAAACAATTGACGACCGAAGCCTCCATCGCACCGGTACCCGACGACGAGAGGACGAGCACGTCGTTCTCGGTGGCGAAAAGCTCTTTCAGTCCGCCCCGGACCCGCTCGAAGATCTCGCCGAACTGTGGAGTTCGGTGGTGAATCACGGGTTTGGCCATCGCGGCTCGGACACGAGCCGGTACCGGTGTGGGCCCGGGGGCCAATAGCAGCTGCTTGATCACGACAACCTCACCAAATCAGGGCACAAAAAAGCCTGAACCCCTACTGCGCAGAGGCCCAGGCGGACGGCCATCTGAAGATCAGCACTCCCCCGCGGTTGGTTCCGCGCAGCGCCAGTCGTGCAGACTCTCACCAAATTGTCAGCTTTTGCTCGGAGTATCCGAACCCACGCGGAGTGTCAATCTAGCGTTTTCCACACTCTTGGCGAATCCGGCCAACCCGCCGGCGGTCCCGCTATCAACGACGCAGACCGTTGTGAACCAGGCTCATGAACTCTTCGCGGGTCTCCTGGGAGCTGCGAAAGACGCCCAGCACGGCGCTGCTCACCACCATCGAGTTCTGCATCTCGACGCCGCGCATGCGCATACAGAGATGCTCCGCCTCGATGACGACCGCGACGCCGCGCGGCTTGAGCTGGTCCATCATGGTGTGGGCGACCTGCTTGGTCAGCCTCTCTTGCACCTGCAGACGACGGGCAAAAACCTCGACCAGACGGGCGATCTTGGAAATCCCGACGATCCGCCCGTCGGGAATGTAGGCAACGTGGGCCTTGCCGAAAAACGGCAACATGTGGTGCTCGCACAGGGAATAGAAGTCGATGTCCTTGATGACGATCATCTCCTCGTATTCCTCGGTGAAGAGAGCGCCGCCGATCACCTCTTCCGGGTCCTGGGCGTATCCCTGGGTCAGAAAGCGCATCGCCCGAGCAACCCGGTCGGGGGTCTTGAGCAGCCCCTCGCGGTCCGGATCCTCGCCGAGCTCGCCGAGGAGGGTCTCGATCAGTGGTTCGATCTTGTCGGCCATGCCATACCTCGCGCGGGCGTGCTCAAGGCTCAGACGAGCCGTAGGCGGGCGGTCAGCGCCCCGCCGGTGGGGCCAATCTAGCGGCTTCGCCGCTCGACTGCTTTGACTTTCTGATACTTGCGGTAGTCGTAGCCGGTCGCCATGGCCATCAACATCGACTCCATGCCACCGTCCTTCTCGCGGCGCAGAATCTGAAGACGCTCGTAGAAATCCTGCACGTCCTTGTTGATCTGCTGCCGCGAGCTCGCCGAGCTGGCAAAGAAATCGTTGAGCCGCGCAATCGTGAAACGAAAGGCGGAAAAGCGCAGCTCGTTCGGGAAGGCGTCCCACTCCGCGAGCGACAGGGTGCGCAGCGACTCATATCCGGCGAGCAGCGATTCGAAGCGCTTGAGATCGTACTGGCCGTCGACAAAACAGTGTGAATTCACCGCCGTAGCCAGATCGAGAATGAACTTGCCCTTGCCCGCGATCTCGAAGTGCAGCAGCGCGACGACCTTGTCGCCCTTGACGATGACGTTGGCCGGCTGAACGTTGCCGTGGATCGTGCCCTTGGGGAGCTTCATCTCGAGGTAGTTCTCGAGGTAGTCCAGCTCCTCGTCGAGCGTCCGCACGATCTTTTTCATGTACGACGGCAGCCGTCCTCGAACCGAATCGTACAGCTCGGCAACCCGATCGAAGCTGAAGTGGTTCTCGCCACCCTTCTTGTAGGCTTTGGTGACGAGGTGCAGCTCGGCCATCACCCGACCAACGTTCTCCAACTGCGTCGCGCTGGCCGAACCGGGGTTCAGCGGATGGCCATCGACGCGTCGATAAACCGAGAGCTGCTTGTTCGCGAACTCTTGAACGTGGCGCCCGCGGCGATCCGCCAGAGGGGCTCGGCAGGGGAAACCCTGCTTGCGCAGAAACAGAACCAAATCCTGTTCGCGCTTCAGCTCGAGCTCGCTCTTGCGCGACTCGAGGTCGACGATGAACTTACCGCGGGTGGTCTCGACCAGATACTGTCCGCACCCGGTGTCGGCGCCGCTATCTAGCTGCTTGACGCTGTTGACCTTGGGCAGGCCGTATTCTGCCGCAACGGAGACTCCGTCTTTCTTGATGAACTCTGACTTTGCCACGACCCGTTGAGCACCCTCTCCAAACGCGATGACAGCTTATACCACACCCGACCACCGGTTACAGCACAGGCACCGAAAATGTCAATGAAAAGTTGCCTCAGAACGCCCCAAGAGTCCGAATATTGAACGGTTTATCGAAAACTGCGAACGGCGTTTTACAGGAATATCTTCATCGAATCGCAAGGAATCGGTGCGTCTGCGGAAGCACCCGCACGTCGCTCGTTCGCGCGCGCAACGCGGCGTACGCGGCCTCCAGCGCGACCGGTGAGATCGCGACCCTTCCCGCGGACGATGTGATCGGCTGGAGATACACTGGCGTCGAAGGAGCAACCTCTGCGACCAGGCGTCCCGCGCGGACGACTTCAGCGAGGTCGGTTTGTTCGTCGACCAGGATCTTCACGTAGACGCGACCGGCGGCGATTCGCAGGAACTCCTCGTGGACTTGCCAATATTCCGGTTCCCCGGTGTTCGATGGCAGCTTCAGGTCCATGCTTACCTTGTCCACCGCGTCGATGACCTCCGCCAACCGCTCCGGCAAGGTGCCGCTCGTCTCCAACAGAACAGGCCGAGGCACGACCGATTCTCGCAGTAACTCTGTTATGAACTGCGCCTGGACGAGCGGCTCGCCGCCGGTTAGAGAGGTTCCGTCGACTGCCCCCAGAGCCAGCAGGGAACGCACGGATTCGAGCAGCGAGTCCAGGGAGACCGGATTGGATTGCCGCTTCTCTTCGCCGCCGTGGACCTCGAATTCGGGTGTGCGGACGAGACTTTCCGGTGTATCGCAATAGCGGCAACGCAGCGGACATCCGGCAAAACGCAGAAACAGGTGGCGCCGGCCGACGTCCAGCCCCTCTCCCTGAAACGAAACAAAGGCCTCGGACAAATACCCCTGGGTCATTCGCCCGCCCCTGCGCGCCGATCTCGACTGCCGACCTGCATCACCCTGCGCCTAACACACGGTTTGTGGGCGAGGAAGCCAGCGCCCCGCCGGCACCCGCTTGGCCGCGCCGCTACCGCCCGCCGGAGCTCGCCCCCCGTCAAGGTCGGACGGCGATCTTCAGGTCCATGACGTTTGTGCCGGTCGGGCCGGGGACGAACAGATCGCCGAGGCCTTCGAAAAAGTGGAACGAGTCGTTGTCGGCCAGGTAGGTCGCCGGATCGAGCCCGCCCTGCGTCGCGCGCAAACCGGTGTCGCCGTCGACGAACGCCCCCGCCGCCTCGGTCGGGCCATCGATGCCATCGCTGCCGGCGCTGAGGACACTGACCTGCGAACCAGCCAACGCCTGGGCCATCGCCAAGGCGAACTCCTGATTGCGGCCGCCGAGGCCATTGCCGCGAACCACGACGGTGGACTCGCCGCCGGCGAGCCAGCAGCGCGGCCCCTGACGCCGGTCGGCGAGAATCGATCGCGCCCAGGACCGCGCGCTCTCGGTGCTGTCGCCGGCGATCGGCTCGGCGGCGATCTCCACGGCGAACCCTCGCCGCCCGGCCTCGCGCGCCGCCGCTTCGAGTGCGCGCCGATTCGACCCGAGAACGATCGCCACGCTGCCCCCGGCGACGGCCGTATCCGGCCGCACGGTCTCTGCAATGGCCCCGCTCGCGCCCCGGCGCAGCAGGTGGCGCACGGCTTCGGGACAGGAATGCCAAAGCGCATATCGCTGCAGCACCTCGATCGCATCGCCGTACGACGTCCGATCCGGCACCGTCGGCCCGGAACCGATCGTCGCCGGATCGTCGCCGATGACGTCCGAAATCAACAAAGTCGTCACCCTGCGCGGCGCCGCGACCGCCAGCAGGCGACCGCCCTTGACCGCCGACAGGTGCTTGCGGACCGTGTTGAGCTCGCCGATGTCCGCGCCACAACGCAGTATCGCATCCGTAACCCGCTGTTTTTCCGCCAATGTGACGGGGGCCAGGGGGGACACCAGCAAGCTCGAGGCTCCCCCGGAGAGAAGACAGACCACCTCACGGGCAGGCGAATCGCGAAGGGTGTCGAGGACAATGGCGGTGCTGCGCAGCCCCATCTCGCCGGGAATCGGGTGCTCACCCGGCAGAACGGCAATACGGCACGTGGCGGTGCGCTCGGCGACGGGCGCTACGACGGCCCCGGAAAGGTCGATCCGGGTGCCACAAACCTCGTCCAAGGCTCGCGCCATGCCGGCCGCCGCTTTGCCGGCGCCAATGACCAGAATCGGTCCCCGGATCGCGTGTACGGCGCCCGAATCGGGCTCGCAAATCTGCAGGCCCGCATCGCCGAGTCGCAGTGCCGAGCCCAGGAGAGCTTCCGGCCGCACCGCGCCGACCGCGGCGGCAAAGATCCCTCGAAGGTGCTCCCGGTCGCGCTCGCGCATCGGATTGCCCGGGTCAGCTCGGAGCGCCGCGCAACCCCCACCGATTACGCAGGAATTCCAACCAGATGGCGGCGCGGCCGCCGCCGAGGACGTCAGGCGCTGTCTTCGTCCACCTCGGTCGAGCCGAGGCGGCGATAGGCACGTTCGTCGTCAAACCTACCTTGCGAACGAGCCTCTTTCTCGATCTCGGCCTGGCAGCTGACACACATCCGCGAGAACGGCATCGCTTCGAGCCGCCCCGGCGCGATGTCGGATTCGCAATTCTCGCAAACCCCGTAGGTGCCGTCGTCGATCCGCTCGAGAGCTTCCTCGATCGACTGCAGCTTCTCGCGCTCGCGGTCACCCAGGATGAAGTTGATCTCGCGATCCCGCTCTTCACTGGCGAGATCGTAGGTATCCATCCCGTCCTCTTTGGACCCTTCGCGCCCCTGGCGCAGATCATCCCTGATCTCGCGCAACAACAGGCGCTTCATGTCCTCGAGCCGGGTTTTTGCGGTTTTCAGAGCTGCTTTTCTCATGACTACCCTCAGGGCGGGCGGAGATTAAACGCGGCCCTCGCATGTGTCAATGGGGCTTTTGCAATACATGCAAAGAAAATCGTTGCACCGGGCTTGGACTAAGGGTATACACTGATGCAGGGCTTTTCCCTGATCAGGTTGAGGCGGCGGTGTAGTGTGGGACCAGGGCCAACGGTCCGCATTTCTACGCTATGAATCGCCAGTCGAAACATTTGAAAGCCCGAACCGCTATCGCCCAGAAGCTTACGGCGATGGGGCTCGATGTCGAGGACGTACCCCGGGCCAAAGGCTACGATCTGTTGGTCGGGGGTGAAATCCGGGTCGCACTGCGCGTTGCATTTCCAGGCAAGTACGCTCACACGGTGACAGTCGGTGGTAAGCGATACACGTACAATTACCGCAGCTGGAGCTTCAATTTTCACCGTCACGGGCGTTGGGACCGGAAATACTGCGACGTTTTCGTCTGTATCGCCAAGAGAAGGGGCGGCACCGACGAAATTTTCGTGATCCCGGCGTCAGCGATTTCGGGGCCCACGTTCAGTTTGCACGGGGCGGGCGCCAAGCCGTACCGCGGCCGCTACGCTCAGTATCGAGACCGGTGGGAAATCTTCTCGCCAGACCGAGCAGTGGCGACCAACGAGGAGCCCACCGAGGATCCTTCGAACGCGGACGACGACAGCGCCACGGCCGTGGCTTGAGCGACCAGCTCATCTCGTACGAGGGGACGGCTGCCTCCGGGCAGCCGTTTTTTTTCTGCCACTTACCACCTCGCATGCGCAGTCCGGAGTCACCCGCCCGGCGCCAACGGCGGCGCCCCAGTCGTTGGGGCCTGTCGCCAACCTTTCCTTAGCCGGGAGATCGGGCTAAGCGTCGCCCATGCCCTCTTTCGACGTCGTATCCGAGGTCGACCTCCAGGAGGTCGACAATGCAATCAACCAGGCGCGCAAGGAAATCGGCCAGCGATACGATTTCAAAGGCAGCGACACCGAGATCGATCTCGAAAAGACCGACATCAACGTCGTCTCCTCGGACGATTATAAGGTCAAGGCATCGGTCGAGGTGATCGAGTCGAAGCTGATCAAACGAGGGGTGTCGGTCAAAGCACTCAAGCGAGGCGAGATCGAGCCCGCGGCCGGCGGACGCGCCAAGCAGAAGCTCGAGGTCCAGACGGGGATATCGACCGACCGGGCCCGCGAGATCGTCAAGAAGATCAAAGACGCCAAGCTCAAGGTCCAGGCGCAGATCCAAGAGGAAAAGGTCCGGGTATCGGGCAAGAAGCGCGACGACCTGCAGTCGGTCATCCAGCTGCTCAAGGACGCCGATTTCGGGTTGCCTCTTCAGTTCGTCAACATGCGTGACTGAGCCAGACTCGCTTTCCGAGAACTGGGAGAAGGCTAGAGGCTCGGGCTGAAGGCTGAGGCTGGGGGGTGGTGGTCGCTGGCGCGACGGTTGGGCTGGGCGGCCCCTCGATACGCCCTTCGGGCTACTCGGGGACGACGGGGTTCCGCAATCGGGTTCCGGCTTCCGACCACCCAGCCGCGCATCCCGAGTAGCCCGAAGGCGTATCGAGGGGGAATCCCGAGTAGCGCGAAACGCGTATCGAGGGGGAATCCCGAGTAGCGCGAAACGCGTATCGAGGGGGAATCCCGAGTAGCGCGAAACGCGTATCGAGGGGCTCAGTAACCGATTGGCGCTTCGACGACGTCGATGCCGGGCGGGACTTCGAAGCGGAACTCTTCGGCTGGCACGCCGAGGTTTCGGCGCAGGTTGGAGAACCTGAGCACGGTCAGGTTGCCTACCGGGTCGGTGACGCGCGCTTCGCGGATGTCGAACTGATCGGGGTCCACCACCAGATCGAGCCGGCCCATGTCGCCGTTGGCTCGCTTCGGGTCGAGGCGCAGCACGATCGAATCCGGGTTGCGCTCGGTGACGCTGGCCGAGAAATCGTCGGCGATCTTGCCGACCCCGGTCAGGAACGACACCGGAGTCGCAGAGCGAAACACCGAATCGAGCGGCGCCTTGAGCACCTGCTCGTCTTCCGGCTGGTAGAACCAGATCGTCTCGCCGTCGGAGACGATGGTCTGCTTCTCGTCGCCCTCGAGCTCCCAACGCATCCGGCCGGGCCGCTTGAACGCCACCGTGCCCTTCGCCGTCATCGAGCGTCCGAGCGCCACCACGGCGATCTCCTGCTCGACGTCGGCGCGCAGGTCGGCGGTCGAGTCGAACCGCGCTTGCACCCGCGAGACGACGTCCCCGGTGGACAGCGCATCTTCCGCAGCTGCCGCACCGGCCACAGCCAGCACGCAGAAGACCACCGCCCAGCGGTGAGCGGTCGCGATCATTCGGCCTTGATCGCCTGCGCGATCACTTCGCGCGGGCGGCCGCCATCGCTCGGCGAAACGACCCCCTCGCGCTCCATGCGTTCGATCATGCGCGCGGCGCGGTTGTAACCGACTCGCAAGCGTCGCTGCACCCACGAGATGGACGCCTGTCGACTCTCCGTCACCAACGCCACCGCCTGGTCGTAGAGGACGTCGTTGAGATCTTCCTCGTAGCTGGGATCTTCGCCCTCTTCGTCCGCCGACTCGAGCAAATCGAAAGCGTACTGGGGCTTGCCCTGGCGCTTGATGAAGCGGACGACCTTGTGGATCTCCTCTTCGGTCACCAGCGGACCGTGCAGTCGTCGGATGAAGGCGCTCCCTGGCGGCATGTACAACATATCGCCGCGACCGAGCAGCCGTTCGGCGCCGATCTGATCGAGGATGGTGCGCGAATCCACCCGAGCGGTGGTCTGAAACGCAATGCGCGAAGGGAAGTTTGCCTTGATCAGACCTGTGATGACGTCGACCGAGGGACGCTGCGTCGCCAGCAGCAGGTGGATACCCGCGGCGCGCGCCTTCTGCGCCAGGCGCGTCACCGGCTCTTCGACCTTGCGGCCCATGGTCATCATGAGATCGGCGAGCTCATCGATGATGACGACGATCTTGGGCAGGCGCTCCGGACTCGCCGCGCCGGCGATGACCTCGTCCTCGTCGGCATCGGTGGCGACTTCCTTGAGC
Source organism: bacterium (assembly GCA_030430165.1). GTDB lineage: Bacteria > Desulfobacterota > Binatia > HRBIN30 > CADEER01 > CADEER01. Next base: position 38,146 of record JAUIGL010000035.1, read on the forward strand.
TCGAGGACATCGTTGGTCGGCTGCTCGCTGGCGTCGATCAGCTTGTTGTAGCCGTCGATATTGCGAACCCCGCACTTCTTCATCAGGCGGTAGCGGTCGTCCATCAGCTCGACGATGTTGTTGAGCACGGCTACCGCCTGCTTGGGGTCGGTCACCACCGGCACCAGGAGGTGCGGAATGTCTTCGTAGACCGACAGCTCGAGCATCTTGAGGTCGATCATGACGAAGCGCACGTCGCGCGGCGACGCCTTGTGCAGCACCGACATCACCATGGTGTTGACACACACCGACTTACCACTGCCAGTGGCACCGGCGACCAGGAGGTGCGGCATCTTCGCCAGGTCCCCGACACTCGGCTGCCCCGCGGTGTCCTTGCCGAGGGCCACCGTGAGCAGCGACCGGGATTTGGAGAAGGCATCCGACTCGACCAGCTCGCGCAACACCACCAGGTCGCGATGCGGGTTGGCGACCTCGATCCCGACCACCGCTTTACCCGGAACCGGGGCCAGGATGCGTACTCCGGTGACGCGCAGCGCCATCGCGAGATCGTCGGCCAAGCTGACGATGCGGTTCACCTTGACGCCGGGCGCCGGCTCGACGTCGAAGGTCGTGATGACGGGGCCCGGGCGAACCTCCACCACCTTGGCCGAGATCCCGAAGTCGGCGAGCTTGGCCTCGAGGATCTGCGAGCTCTTGTGCAAAGCCTCCTCGTCCACCTCGACATCGCCGGCGCCGCCCTCGTCGAGCATGTGCGACGGCGGCAGCTGGTAGCGGCCGTCGTCGGTGAACGGAAGCTCTTCCTGGACGACGCGCGCCTTGCGCTTGCCCGGCGTCGGCTCCCTCTTGGTGCGCACGATCACCGGCGCCTCGCGCGCCTCGGGCGGCGCCGGCGGCTCCTCGCGGCGCACGTTGGCCCGCGGAGGCGGCGGCAGCACCTGGGTCGCGACCTCTTTTGCCGGGTGCGGAATCGATTCGCCGACACGGTCGAACAGGGTTCTCGTCCCCGCCGACAACGACGCCAACGCGTACCCGAGCGACATCCGGGTCAGGATCAACACCGACAGCAGAGCCATCGCAACGACGATGAGAAAGGCGCCGGGCGCGCCGAAAGCCTGACGCAGGACCTCGGCGACGAATCCACCGAGCCAGCCGCCCGACAACGACAATGGCCGGCTCGCCGGCGCCAGCAAGCCGAACAGGACGGCAGTGCTGAGCACGACACTGAGCGCGGCCATCGAGCGCAGCAGCGAGATCTCGCGGCTCGCCTGGCGGAACAGCAGGTAGGCGACGACGACGAGGAAGAGCGGCCCCAGGTAGGCGGCGAACCCAAGCGCTTGAACCAAAGTATCGGCGAGGACCTCGCCGACTCGACCGGCCAGATTGAGACCACCCGACTCGCGTTGGTAGGCGACGAAACTGAGGACGGTGAACACGGCGCCGGTGAGGACTACGACCGCGGCCACCTCGTCGAGCAAGCGCGAATCTTCTACCGCTTCGGGAGACGACAGATCGGATTCTTCCGACTTGCGGCTCTTGCGCGTCGCGCTCTCCGACTTCGCCTTGCGCTTGGTCGCCTTCTCTTTCTTCGCCGCTCGCGCCACCTCACATCTCCATCACGTAGGGTAGCACGATCGGGCGGCGGTCGAGGGTCCGCCCCAGATACCGCCGCAAAGCCCGGCGCACCTCCTCCGAAACCTCGATCGCGTCGGTGCGCGATTCGGGAGTGATGTCGGCCAAGGTGTCGACCACGACCCCCCTCGCCGCTTCGAAATACTGCGCTTCCTCGCCCTGCTCGAAGACGCCGCGGGCGACGAAGTCCGGCCCCGAAATGAGCTCGCCGCTGTGCTGGTCGATGGTCAGCACGGCGAGCAACAATCCGTCGCGCGACAGGTGACGGCGATCGCGCAGCACCAGATCGCTGACGTCGCCGATCCCCTTGCCGTCGACGAACACCCGTCCCGCCGGAACCGGCTCGCCGCGGCGGGCGCCGGCGGCGTCCACCTCGAGCGTCTGGCCGTCCTCGATCAGGAAAACACTGTCGGCGGACAAGCCGACGCTCTGCGCCAATTGCTGGTGATGCGACAGCTGGCGGAACTCGCCGTGTACCGGCACGAAGAACTCGGGCTGGACCAGCTTGAGCATCAGCGCCAGCTCGTCACGGCTCGCGTGCCCGGACACGTGCACCGGCGCCGAACCCGCGTCGAGAACCCGCGCGCCGCGCCGGTACATGTGGTTGACCATGCTGCCGATCGCCTTTTCGTTGCCGGGGATCACGCGCGACGACAGGATGACCAAGTCGCCGCTGCCCATCTCGACTTTGCGGTGATCGCCCACCGCTATACGCACCAACGCCGAAAGTGCCTCGCCCTGACTACCGCTGGTCAGCAAGGTCACCTCCCAGGGCGCCAGCGACGACAGCTTGGCGATGTCGACGAACAAAGACGGCGCGACTTTGAGATGGCCGATCTCGGTGGCGATGCGAATCGCGTTGACCAAGCTGCGCCCGACCACCGCCACCTTGCGACCGAGCGCTTCCGAAAGGTCCATGACCTGCTGGATCCGGTGGATGTGCGAGGAGAACGTCGAGAAGAAGATGCGCCGCTCGGCATCGCGGAACGCCGCCTCCAAACCGCCGCGCACGTCGCGCTCGGATCCGGTCGAGCCGCGGCTCATCGCGTTGGTGGAGTCGGACAGCATCAACTTGACGCCTCGCGAGCCGTACTCGGCAAACGCCTGCAGGTCCGGCGAACGTCCGTCGATCGGCGTTTGGTCGATCTTGAAGTCGCCGGTGTGGATGACCACGCCGACCGGCGTCGTGATGGCCAAGCCGACCGCGTCGACGATCGAGTGGGTCACGTGAATCGGGTCGACGGCGAAAGGACCGAGCTCGAACTTCTGGCGCGGCGCAAACTCGTTGAGGGTCGTCTTGTCGAAGAGGCCGTGCTCCTCGAGACGCGATCGAATCAGACCAGCCGCCATCGCGGTTGCGTAGACGGGCGCCTGGACCTCGCGCAGAGCGTACGGCAAGCCGCCGATGTGATCCTCGTGGCCGTGCGTGATCACGAAGCCGAGAAACCGATCGCCGAGCGAGGCGAGGTACTCGAAGTCGGGGATGACCAGATCGATGCCCAGCATCCCGGCGTCCGGAAACATGACGCCGCAGTCGATCGCCATCGCCTGGCCGCCGACCTCCAGCAACATGCAGTTGAGGCCGATCTCGCCGAGACCGCCAAGCGGGACTACGCGCAACGCACCGCTCGAGTCGTACGTCATCACACGCTCCGCGTACGGGCCCCAGGGACCCGATCCATCGACCACCACACCACCACCGGAGGATGATAGCGGCGGCCGCTCCGCCAAGTCAACGCAAGCTTTTCGTCACCTTGACAGCTATCTGGACCGTTGATAGCACGCCCCTTTCCACTGCAGCGGCCGGACGGCCGCAGACCGAGGTGAATGATGGTCAACAAGGCGATCCTCATCGGGAACCTGGGCAAGGATCCCGAGGTCAGGTTCACTCCGAGCGGGCGCGCAGTTGCGCGATTCTCGGTGGCGACGACCGAGAAATGGACCGATCAGCAGGGCCAGCGGCAGGAACGCACCGAGTGGCACAACATCGTGGTCTGGGGGAAGCAGGCCGAGACCTGCGGTCAGTATCTCTCCAAGGGCCGGCAAGTATTCGTCGAAGGCCGGATCAGCAACCGCAGCTACGACGACAAGGACGGCAACAAGCGCTACATCAGCGAGGTCGTGGCGCGCGACGTCCGCTTCCTCGGCGGCGGTTCCGGCAGTGGCGGCGGGCGCGGCGACGGCGGATCGTTCTCCGCTCCCCCGGGACAAGACGCGCCGCCCATGCCCGAGGACGACGACATCCCGTTCTAAGCACACTCGCTTTCTCCTGCGCTCTGCGAGCTTCAGAGAACGGAGACGCTCGTAGGCATAGGCAGGGGCATAGGCAGAGGCAGGGGGCGGTGGTCGCTAGCGCGACTGCCTGTGCTTTTCGTCGCGAGGCCGACGGTTGGGATGCGGACGGTCAGCCGCGACTGCCGGTTCCGCTGAGACGGCTGAGGCCGGCGTCGATTTCGGGACAGGCGCTCCCGCCGGCAGCGGCGCAGCCGGCTCGGGCCTCGTTCAGGAGCTCGACCGCGCGTCGGGTTCGGCCGAGACTCTCCTCGGCTCCCGCCATTTGCACCAGCGCCCGGTTGCGGGTCACTGCGGCGGCGCCGGAAAGCTGCAACGCCTGCCGGTAGGCGGCTCTCGCCTGCGGCGGGTTGTCGCCGCGCATTTCGACGTCCCCCAGGGCGATCAGAACCCTTGCCTGCCCATCGACATCTCCGTTCTCGCGATACAGCGTCAAGGCTCGTTCGAGCCTCGGCCGCGTCGACCGGTGGATCTCGGTTTGCAGATCGATCGCGGCCAATCGCTCCAATGTGCTCGCGACCTCCTCGGTACGAATCGCTCGTTCGTGGACTCGCAACAACTGAAGCAGGATATCGCGCGCCTTGCCGGGATCGCTGCCCCAGTAGATTCGCAGCTGCTTCTGTAACACCCGCGCCTGCTCGTCCGACTCACCGAGGGCTTCGAACAAAGCGACCTGACGCTGGTAGCTGTCGGCGAGACGTCGGGTGTCTCCGCTGGCTTCGTCGATCCGCGAGATTGCCGACGCGGCGTTGGCCTGGCCGCGCAGGTTTCCATCCCTTGCGTACTGAGTCGATGCTCCCTCGTAGAGGTCGCGGGCCCCATTCGGGTCCGCCGCCTCGGCTTTGATCTCAGCGAGAGCAAACAACGCCTCCGCTTGCGAGCTCGCGTCATCTTGTGCGCGCGATTTCTCCAGGATGCGTTCGTATGCGCCGCGCGCGCCTTCCGTGTCGCCCGACTCGCGAATCTGCTTGGCGCGACGTAACAACAGGGCGGCTCGCTTTTCCTCGGCGCGGGCAACTGGCTCCGCCGCCTCCTCGGCGACGACTTCGGGAAGCGCCGCCGACGGACGCGCCTCGGCGTCTGGTCGCCCGACCAGGGCGTAGAGGAGGAGGACCACTGCGGCCGCGCCGACTCCGTACAGCAACTTGCGATTCGCGGCGGGCACCGAGCTCGACTCCACCGGCCGGCTGTGTCGCAGCTCCGACAGCTTCTGCGCGCATAGCTTCGCCATCAGCCAGGGCTCGGCTCGACGCAGATCCCTCTGCGGATCCGGCAAGGGCGTATTGGCGACCCGACCGTCGCGGTCGATGGTGGTCTCCTCGTCGACCCGCTCGTAGAGCTCCTTCGCTTCTTCGAGATACTGACGCGCCGTCGCCGGATCGATCTCGGCCATCGAATCGCCGGCGCGGAACAGAGTCAGCGCCTGGCCGAGAGGATCGTCCAACTCGCGAAACGACTCCAACGCACCTGCGTAGGACTCAGCCGCATCGGCAAGGCGATTGGTCCACGCGCACATATCGCCGGCACACATCTGACAAGTGGCACGGCCACCGGCGTCGCCGGCGCGGGCGAAGGCACGGCCCGCCTCGAGATAGCTGCCGCTCGCTTCTCCGTAGCGCCCCTTGGTCCGCTCGATCTCGGCGATCGCGTACGACACCGCGGCGCGCACCTTCGAGTCGTCGCCTTGCTCGAGCAGCTTCGCCGCCCGGCGGAAGCTCGCCAGTGCCTCGTCGGGCATGCCCAGCGACAGCTCGACGTCGGCGAGTTGCTGGGCAATGGGCGCCAGCTCCTCGATGTCCTTCGCATCCAGCCCGGCCTGGAACTGGGCGGACAGGCGCTCACGCTCGGCACGAAGCTCACCGGCGACATCGCTAGACAGCTCGTCCGCCGCCAGACTCATCGGCGGGAGCATGCTCTTCTTGTTCGAGTCGTCGACCATTCGATCCAACTCCCCCCGAACACAGAGCATCGTACAAGCGTCTTGGCTCAGCGTCTACACAAAACTTTCGTCCGGCATATAGCAGCGACGTATCCGGTCAGCTGATCTGTACATGCGGCCTCGCCGGGACAAGGCCATGGCAGGTGCCGACTCGAGCTGACGGAGCAGTGGGCTAGCAGTCCGTTGAAAAAAGTAGGGCAGGAGCGAAAATGAGATATCAGCCCATCCTGAGTATTGCCCCCGTACGCCCGGTCCGGGCTCCGATGGGCTCGTGTTGGCAGGCTTCCGACGGCCAACACTCAGATGATCAAGGCGCCGAACCGGAAGCAAAGCCGGGGCTTTTGTTGAGGATTCGGCAACGCAGAGATGCGGCGAGAGATCCATTTGCAGCCGTCCTACTTTTTCAACGGGCTGCTAGCGCAGGACGGCGACGACCTGGTCGCTTGCCAGAGTCTTGCGCCAGGCTTCTTCGATGTCCGCCCGCGACAGCCCGGCGACGATGCGCTCCGACTCGAGCGGCGTCGGCGCGCCCCACAGGCAGCTCTCGGCGAGCGCGCCAGCTTGATCCAAGCGGCTCTCGGCGAGCATCGCGTTGCGGTAGCGAATCTTCTTCTCGGCGCGAGCGACCTCGTCCTCGCCGAACCCCTTCTCCGCCGCTTCGCGACACACGCGCTGCAACTCGCGCAGCAGGCGCTCGACCTGGGCGCGCGAGCTACTCGACGAGATCGAGGCGAGGGCCCAGTCCGGCCCCCACTCGACGTGGGCCGACACATCGTAGCTGAGCCCGTGGCGCTCGCGTAGCTCCTGGAACAGGCGGCTGTCGGGATCGCTGCCGAGCATGTCGAGAGCGACGCCGGTAGCGAGAATGTGCGTCGGCACCGGGTCGATCGAGATCAACAGCGTGACGTAGGCCTGACCGCGCTCGGTGGTGCGCACCCGGCAATCGCCGCCGCGGCGAAACGAGATCGGCGGACGCGCGACCGGCACCCCGGCACCGCCTCGGGTGAAGGTTCGCCGCACGCTACGCCGCAACTCGTCGAACGGAACCCCGCCGACCACAGAGAGAACCGAGTTGGCGTGATTGAAATGTTGCTTTCGGAAGGCATCCACTTGCTCGGCTTCGATGCGGCGCACGCTCGACACCGTCCCCGACACCGGGTTGGCAATCGCACCGCCGAACAAGCGCGACCACGCGCGCCGGTAGAGTCGCTCGGCGGGATCGTCGAGCCGGCCGCGAATCTCTTCCATCACCACCCGGCGTTCCTTGGCGAGGACCTTCGGATCGATGTGGGTGTCGTAGTACTGCTCCGCCAGCAGCGCGAGCGCCTCGCCGACGTCCTCGTTGAACACCTCGAACAGCAGCGACACGTCCTCGTAACCAGTGTCCGCGTTGTGCTCGCCTCCGAGCTCGGCAGCGCGCTTGTTGAGGGTCACCTGATCCAGTGTCGACGTCCCCTGAAACAACATGTGCTCGGTGAGATGCGCGAGACCGGAGTTGGCGCCGTCGTAGCGAGCGCCGGCTCGAGCGCTCAACGAAATCGCGGTCAGCCTGCCCGGCTGGAACTGGTAGACGACCCGCAGGCCACGGCAGCGGAACTGTTGCACCGGAGCCACCGCGGGATCGGCCGCGGCAGCGCTGAGCGCCGGCGCGTTGCTGTCATTGCCTCGATGCGACACGATCTCGCTCATTGCGCCGGCTCGAGAAAAGCCAGCACGCGCTCGTACTCGGAATCACCGATCACGCCCTGTTCGCGCAGAGACGCCATCAGCGGCTCGACCCGAATGACGCTGTGTAGACGCAACCCGGCGGCCTCCAGCGCATCCGATCCGCGCGCGGTGCGGTCGACGACCACGAGCACGTCGCGGACGACCAAGCCGGCGCCGCGCAGGACCTCGACCGCCTCCACCTTGGCGCCACCGCTGGTGATGACATCGTCGACGATGAGGGCGGTTTCGCCCGCCTCGAACTCACCTTCGACCGCCTTCTTGGTGCCATAGTCCTTGGCTTCCTTGCGCGGGTAGACGATGGGCAGCTCGGCAACCAGAGACATGGCAACGGCGATCGGCAGACCCGCGTAGGGCAGACCCGCGATGCGATCGAACTCGAGATCGCGGGCGCGACGCGCCAGGGCCCGGCCGACCCGGGCGAGGGTCGTCGGGTGCGACACCAGGATCCTCAAGTCCAGGTAGAACGGCGACTCGCGTCCGTCTTTCAAGGTGAACGTGCCGAAGCGAACCGCACCGATCCGATGCAGGTCGGCGCTGAGCTCGCGAATCGCGGTCGCGGAGAGAGTGGTTTCGTCGTTGGTCATCGGCAGATTGGGACGCCTTCCCCTTCGCCCATCACTTCGACCGGCGCAAGACCACGGCTCCGCCGGCAGACACCGGCAAACGCCGCGCTCACTTGATGAGCTTGTGGATCGCCTTGAACTCCGGTGCCTCGGAGCTGCGCACCCACTCCAGGCAGACCATCTCGGTCGACGACGGCACCGCCCCCGAGCCGGTCATCTTCTGCCACGCAACCGTGCGGTCCTCGGCATATCTCGCCGAGATCGCGTCGTGAGGCAGGTGCACCTCGTAGCCGCGCTCGAGCAGATCGTGCACCGTTTGATTGACACAAGCGTGGGCCTCGATGCCGCAGACCACCAGTTGCCGGCGGCCGAGACGAGACACCGCATCGGCGAAGTCCGGCTGTGCGCAGCAACTCATCGTCATCTTCTCGAAGATCGGCTGCTGCGCCGGTAGAACCTCCTGAACCTCATGCTGGGTGCGGCCGATCCCTTTCGGGTACTGCTCCGTCACCAGCAGCGGAATCTCGAACACCTGTGCCGCCTCGATCAGTCGGCACACCCTTTCGACCATTCTCGCGTGGTCGACGGTCTTGTCGCGATACGCCTCCTGGACGTCGATGACGATCAGCGCACTTTCGCCATGCTGCAAGAGACGCGGCACCGAGATTCCGTTCAGCGAAGCTTCGTCGGCTGCGCGGCGACCGGCAATCCGGCAATGGCCGGCAACTTCGCCGGAGCGGCCGAACGCGACACCTTGGCGGGCGCGCGCGAAGTCGGGTTCGAGCAGGTGCGGCCGCGGCGAACGCCGCGCGGAAGAACGACGTCGAACGCCGGGAGATGTCGCTGCCGCGGCGGCTGGTAGAAGTACGGTCCGTCGCGGTCGTACTGGAAGTGCCGCTGCAGCCACATACGCACCGTGCGGTGGCGATAGCGACCGCGATCGAAAGCCGTCGAAATCGCGGGCCCGTAGGCGTACGGGTCGTAGCCGTAGGCACCGTAGCCATAGGGATCGTAGGCGGACGCGTTGCTCTGCTCGACGTATACCTGCGACACCGCCAACGGCCCGGACACGTTGAGCTGGACGTCCTGCACCACCGGCTGAGTCGATGCGACCGGCGGCGCCGCCCGTTCGAGCGAACGGTCGTACACGACCTGCGCCTGGCGCGGCTCCATCCGTTCGCGCTCGCGCCGCGCGCGCTCGCGTCGCAACCGCCAACGCTCGGTCTCGAGACGCCGCGCCTCGCGCGCCAACAGCGACACCTGCGCGGCCTCGGAAGCGATCACGGCCTCGGCTGCCTGCGCAGCCGGAGCCGGAGCGGCGGCAACTTCGACGCGCCGCTTGCGAACCACCACCTCGGCGCGCTCGCGCTCGGACTCCGGAATCTCCTCGGGGTCGTTGGTGAAATGCCTGGCGCCGGACTCGTCGGTCCACTGATAGATCTGCGCGGATGCCGCGATCGGCGCCGACAATGCGGCCAGCAAGACCGCCACACGAATCCGGTTCGCCATAGGCTCGAAGCTACTCCGGCACCCCAGCAGTGGCAACCTGTGAAAAGGCGGGCGTCGGCGCTGTTTCTACTCGATGAGACGCGACGCCATCGACCACAGAAACCACACCGCCCAGCCAGCGGCGACCAGCAGCAAAGCACCGCCAGCATTGGATTCTTTTCTCCAGGCGCCTTCGGCCGGGGCGACTCGCGGTGTGATCCGCGGGCGCATCTCGGTGCGCGGGACGATGCGCTCGACGTTGGTCACGCGGACCTCGTCTAGGCTCGCGCGTTTGAGTTTGGTCAACACCGCGCCGCGAACGTCGTCGGCGCTGTCGCCGACCAATCCCTCGATCCTGACAGTCGCTCGGTACTTAGGCATTGGTTCCAGAACTCCCCGTCCTCCGTCGGTTTTCCGGAGCTCCGTTTCCCCGGGGAGCGCCTCAGCAAACGCTATGACATCGTGCCCGACAAAAAAAGTATCTTTCGTACAGATCAGGTCAGTTTCTGACGCAAGCGGGCGAGTCCGCGCACTGAACCGTCGCCACGCTTGCGACATCGCACATTCGTCCAATCGACCGGGCAATTTTACCTTGATCGCACCGTGCCACGAGCGCAGAATTTAATCCGTAGAGACCGAGTACGCAGGATGAGGACCAGGCCGGAACCCCGAGATATTCCATATGCTGCGGGTTTTGGCTTGACTCTGTACAATATCTAGTGGTACGCAGCGCATAATCTGGCTTTTCTGAAATCAGGCGTCCAGTGACGGCAGTGGCAGCAGGCAGGGCTATCCCAACGGCGACCCGGCCGACCTCGAGGGTTGTCAACCAAGCCTGCGCCCCCGCCACGAAGAGCAGATCAAACCCCGCGCCGCCGGTCGGCGAGCGCGGGCTTCCGAAACGAGGTGACCCGCCACTCGTTCGAATCCGCGGGCCCGAGGAGCGTCTCACTCCATAGAGACCCCGGGCGCGGTGACAGAGCAGCGGTACGGCCTCCGACAAGGAGCGAATCATGCAACAGGCAGACAAAGCCACATTCGAGAGAATGATTCGGGAAGACCGCGCCGCTCGCGAAGATCACCGCTGGAGCGGGACTTTTCTCGACTACCTCGAGCTGGTGCGCGAGGATCCGTCGATCGCGAAGCTGGCTCACGCGCGGCTCTACGACATGGTCAGCGCGCCCGGCTCGGGCGACATCCTCGAGACCGACGACCCCAAGGTGAAGCGGCTGTTCGGCGACGAGCCGCTCCGCGTGTACAACTTCTTTGCCGAAGAGTTCTTCGGCATCGAAAAGACCATCGCCCAGATCGTTCGCTACCTGCACTCGGCGGCCCTCAAGGGCGAAGAGAGCCGACAGGTCCTCTATCTGATGGGCCCGGTCGGTTCCGGCAAGAGCTCGCTCGTCGAGCGACTCCAGCGCGGTCTCGAACAAGCCGATCCGGTGTACGCGATCGAAGGCTGCCCGATGAACGAGGAGCCGCTGCACCTGTTGCCGCGACATCTGCGCAAGGAGTTCGAAAAGATGCTCGGCGTGCACATCGAAGGCGACCTGTGCCCGATGTGCCGCTACCGCCTCAAGGAAGAGTTCGACACTCGCTACGAGGAAGTTCCGGTCGTGCGCCGCTCGTTCTCGAAGCGCAACCGAGTCGGAATCGGCGTGGTCCCGCCGGTCGACCCCAACAACCAGGACACCTCGGTGCTGATCGGCAGCGAGGATATCTCGAAGCTCGATCGCTACTCGGAGGGCGACCCGCGCGTCCTCGACATGAACGGAGCGCTCAACGTCGCCAACCGCGGCGTCGCCGAGTTCATCGAGGTCTTCAAAAACGAAACCGAGTACCTGCACGCGATGATCACCGCGACCCAGGAGAAGGTGATCCCGGCACCGGGCCGCCACGGCATGGTCTACGTCGACTCGGTCATCGTCGCCCACTCGAACGAAGCGGAGTGGTTGAAGTTCAAAGCCGACCACACCAACGAAGCGATCCTCGACCGCATCGTCGTCATCAAGGTTCCCTACAACCTCAGGCTCTCGGAAGAGGTCCGCATATACGAAAAGATCATCGACCATTCCGACTTCCACGCTCACGTCGCGCCGCACACCCTCGAGGTGGCCTCGATGTTCGCGATCCTGTCGCGACTCGAGCCCAACGCCAAGTGCGACTTGATGACCAAGCTGCGCCTCTACAACGGCGAGGAAGTGGTCGAGAAGGGCCGCACCAAGAAGATCGACGTGCGCGAGCTGCGCGAAGACGCCAAGCGCGAGGGCATGGGCGGAATCTCGACGCGCTTTACCATGAAGGCGCTCGACAACGCGCTGTCCGACAACACCGAGGGCAACTGCATCAACCCGATCAACGTGCGCGAAGCGCTGATCAACATGGTCAAAGAAGCCGACCTGCCCGACGACACTCGCAAGCGCTACCTGGAGATCCTCCAGGACACGCTGCACAAGGAGTACCTCGACGTTCTCGAACGCGAGATCACCAAGGCCTTCGTCTACTCCTATCAGGAGCAGGCAGAGTCACTGTTCCAGAACTACCTCGACCACGCCGAAGCGTTCGTCAACAAAACCAAGGTGCGCGATCGCAACACCAACGAAGAGCTGCAGCCCGACGACGCGTTCCTCAAGTCGATCGAGGAGCAGATCGCGATCATCGGCAGCGCCGCCGAGGGGTTCCGGCAAGAGGTCATCGCCTACCTGTGGTCGGCAAGCCGGCGCGGCACCAGCATCTCGTACAAGAGCTACGAGCCGCTGCGCGAGGCGATCGAGAAGCGACTGATCACGTCGGTTCGCGACATCAGCCGGATCATCACCAAGGCGCGCACCCGAGACGCCGAGCAGAACGAGAAGTACAACGCGATGGTCGAGAACCTGATCGAGAACGGCTACTGCCCGCACTGCGTCGACGTGGTCCTGAAGTACGCCGCGAACAATCTCTGGAAAGACTGAACGCGGGAGCGCCATGCCGAGGTTGGAATCCGTTTTTCGCCCATTCAGGTCGAGCGACGCCGAACGCAGCGATCGCGCCGCGGGCGACCGCGCGAGGCACCGGGCCAAGGTGCGCGAGGCGATCCGCGACAACATCGCGGACATCATCGCCGAAGAATCGATCATCGGCCAAGACCGCGACCGCATCATCAAGGTCCCGATCCGCGGGGTGAAGGAATACCGCTTCATCTACGGCGACCAGAACCCCAACGTCGCCCAGGGCGACGGCGGCACCGAACGCGGCCAGGTCGTCGGCAAGAACAAGGGCCAGGACGGCGAGGGTTCGCCCGACAAAGCCGGCAATCAGCCGGGCGTCGACTACTACGAAACCGACGTCAGCCTCGACGAGCTCATCGACCTCATGTTCGAGGACCTCGAGCTGCCCGACATGGAGCGCAAGCGGCTGCGCCAGACGGAGTCGGAAAAGCTCTTCAAACGCCACGGCTTCCGCCAGAAGGGAATCCGCTCGCGCCTCGACAAGCGGCGCACCGCGCGTTCGCGCCTACGCCGGCGCGCTGCCGCAGAAGACGCCGCCCCGACTCCGGGTCGCGAACGGTTTCCGTTTCACGATGGCGATCTGACCTACCGCCACGTGACGACAGACATCCGGCTCGAGTCGAATGCGGTGGTGATCTGCATCATGGACACCTCAGGCTCGATGGATACGGTGAAGAAGTACCTGGCGCGCAGCTTCTTCTTCCTGCTGTACCAATTCATTCGCTCGAAGTACCAGAACGTCGAAATCGTCTTCGTCGCCCACCACGCGGTCGCCAAGGAGGTCACCGAAGAGGAGTTCTTCTACAAGGGAGAATCGGGCGGCACGATGATCTCGTCGGGATACAAACGCGCCCTCGACGTCATCGAGGAGCGGTACCACCCTACCCTCTGGAACGTGTACGCCTTCCACTGTTCCGACGGCGACAACTTCGACAGCGACAACCCGGCGGCGCTCAAGCTGGTCCAGGAGCTCTGCGACGTCTGCAATCTCTTCGGCTACGGCGAGATCAAACCGCTGGGTCCGCGCTACTACGAGAGCTCGATGCTGAACGTGTTCCGCCGGCTCGACGTCGACAACTTCCAGACCGTGCTCATCGAGAAGAAAGAGGATGTGTGGCCGAGCTTCAAAGCGCTGCTCGCCAAGGAACGCGTCCCGGTCGAGACTCGCGATGGCTGATTGGACGTTTCAAGAGCTCGAGGAGTGGGACGCGCGCATTCGCGAGCTGGTCGAGGGCTTCGGCCTCGAGTGCTTCCCGCAAGAATTCGAGGTTTGCGACCACAACCAGATGCTCGGCTACATGGCCTACTCCGGCATGCCGTCGCACTACCCTCATTGGTCGTACGGAAAGTCGTTCGAGAAGCTGAAGACCTTGTACGACCACGGGGCGTCGGGACTGCCCTACGAGATGGTGATCAACTCCAACCCGTCGCTGGCCTACCTGATGCGCGACAACTCGCTGCTGCTGCAGATCCTCACGGTGGCGCACGTGTACGGGCACAACGACTTCTTCCGCAACAACCGAACCTTCGCGACGACCAACCCGGAGTATACGATCGGCGCGTTCAAGTCGCGAGCGAGTCGCGTGCGACGCTACATCGAAGACCCCACGATCGGTCTCGAGCGCGTGGAAGCGGTGCTCGACGCGGCGCATGCTCTGTCGATGCAGTGCCGTCGCAACCTCAGCGTGCGCAAGCCGAGCGCCAGCGAGCTTCGCGACACGGCAATCGAGAAAGCGCGGCGACCGGCGGATCCGTTCCGTTCGATCCACGCCGAGCCCGAGTACATCGAGCCGAATCTGCGCCGCAACCCGCCCGAGCCGGATGAGGACCTGCTGCTCTTCATCCGCGACCACAATCCCTATCTCAGCGAGTGGGAGCGCGATCTGCTGACCATCGCCCACGAAGAGGCGCAGTACTTCCTGCCGCAGATCGAAACCAAGATCATGAACGAGGGGTGGGCATCGTTCTGGCACCACAAGATCCTCGAGACGCTCGAGCTGCCCTCGAACCTTCACCTCGAGTTTCTCGTGCGGCACAACCAGGTGGTCTGTCCGCACGAGGGCAGCCTCAATCCCTACCACGTCGGGATCAAGGTCTGGGAGAAGCTCGAGAAGAAGTGCGAGCAGGAAGGGAACGGCCTCGACGAGATGTTCGTGACTCGCGAGGCGGACCGTGACACCTCCTTTCTCCGCCGCCACCTCGACGAGGAGCTGGTGCGCGAGCTCGACCTGTTTCAGTTCGCCCCGGAGGGCGACGAGCTGGTCGTCACCGAGGTCTCGGATCGCGAAGGCTGGAAAGCGGTGCGCGACACCCTGATCGGCAACATCGGATCCAATACCCTGCCGATCATCCGCGTCGTCGACGGCGACCGCGACGGCAAGCGCACCTTGGTGATCGAGCACGTCCACGACGGGCGCGACCTGCATCCGGAGTACGCCGAGAAGACCCTGCAGTTCGTCCACCGGCTCTGGCAGAACGAGGTCGTCCTCGAAACCAACCTCGGCGAAACCGCCTCGCAGCTGGTGCACAACGACCGCGGCTTCTCGGTGCGCGCCGCCTGAATCGAGCTCAGCCGGGCGAAACCAGGCCGACCACCGCCATCGCGGCGACGGCGTCTCCCTCGCCAATCGGCCCCAGCCCCTCGTTGGTCTTTGCTTTCAGACTGACGAGGCCTGCGGGAATCGCGAGAATCTCCGCCAGCTTGGCCACCATCGCATCCCGATGCGGCGCCAGCTTGGGCCGCTCGAGCAGAACCGTCACGTCGACGTTGCCCAGGTCGTAGCCTCGCTCGCGCGCCAACCGCGTCGCCTCGGCGACGAACAACGCGCTGTCGGCGCCGCGCCAGCGCGGATCCGAGTCGGAGAAATGCTGGCCGATATCGCCGGCGCCGATCGCCCCGAGGATCGCATCGGTGACCGCGTGCAGCACGACGTCGCCGTCGGAATGCCCCTTCGACTCGCGATCGTGCGGCACGTCGACACCGGCCAGGCGCAGCGGCCCGCCGGCGACCAGGCGGTGCAAATCCCAGCCCTGGCCGACACGCAGCAGCGGACGCTCCGATCGGGTCACGCCGGCGGGTCCGCCGAGCCCGCGCCGGGGTCCAACATCATCACCCGAACACGCGCTCCACTGGCGAGCTCGGTGACTCCGGGAGGCCCGACGATCAGTCCGTCGCCAACCGACATCGAACGCAGCACACCCGAGCTCTGCGAGCCGGTCGAACGAACCCGCATGTCGCCGCGCGGGCCTTCGAACGAACAGCGCACGAACTCGGTGAACGACTCCGCCTTGCGAACGCCCTCGACCAGAGTCGCCTCGACCGCAGGCAGGTGAACCTCGGTCATCCCCATCATCGTCCGCAGCGCCGGCACGACGTAGACGTAGAAACACACCAGCGAAGAAACCGGGTTCCCGGGCAGACCGAACACCGGAGTCTCGCCGCGAAGGCCGAAGCTCAACGGCTTGCCCGGCTTCTGCGCAACCTTCCAGAAGGATTCCTGATAACCCAGATTCGAAAGCGTGGAGCGCACGTAGTCGAAGTTACCCACCGAAACGCCACCGGTCGAGAGCAACACGTCGGCGCGCAAGCCCCGCGCGAACGACTCCTCCATCACCTCCGGTCGATCGCTGACGATGCCGATGATCACCGGTTCGCCGCCCGCTTCCTCGACCGCCGCCGCCAGGGTGTAGGCGTTGCTGTTGACGATCTGCCCCGGCCCGAGCGGCTGGCCGAGCTCGACCAGCTCGTCGCCGGTGGCAATCACCGCCACCCGCGGCCGCCGCACCACCCGGGCCACCGAGACGCCTACCGACGCGAGAACACCGATGTCCGCCGGGCGCAGCACACGTCCGGGCGCAAACACCAAATCGCCCGAGCGGATGTCCTCTCCGGGATGGCGAACGTTTGCTCCGGACTCGACGGCAACGCGTATGCCGACACGGTCGTCGCCGGGCTCCGTGTCTTCGACGCGAACCACCGCATCCGCGCCATCGGGCACCGGCGCACCGGTCATGATCCGGATCGCCTGCCCGGCGGCGACGGGCTTGGTCGCGACCGAGCCTGCGCCGATCGTCTCCACCACCTGCAGCACCTTCGGAGCGTCGGCGGACGCGCCGCGCATATCGTCGGCGCGCACCGCGAAGCCGTCCATCGCAGAGTTGCGAAACGGCGGCACCTCGCGCGGCGATCGGATCTCCTCGGCGAGCACGCGGTTGAGCGCGCGCGGCACCGGAACCATTTCACCTTCCAGACGCGGCAGATCGCGCAGGACCAGGGCAAGGGCCTCAGCAACCGAGATCATCGGCGCCAGTCTGCTTTCTCAGGCGGCCAGATGCTACCGAAGCCGCCCACTTTTCGCGGACTCCAAGGGAAAAATCCGCGGGCTATCTACCGCCTTGGACGGGGCCTCTATATAACAGCGAAGTGCCGATGAAGTTGCCCTCCAGCCGAACACCCCCGGGCAGCCGCCAAAACGCGACGCTCTGGGAGAACGTGCTCCGGCACTTCAAGGACGCGGTGATCGTCCTCGGTCGGAAATCCGAGGTGGTCTTCTTCAACCAGGCGGCGGAAGAGCTCACCCACACGCCGCGCGCCAGGGTGCTCGACCGAGCCTGCGTCGACGTATTTCCCAAAACACCCGAGCTCTACGAAATGTACGAACGCGCCACGACATTGTTCCAAACCGAAACCAGAGGCGAGATCGAGCTGCGCGCGCAACATCGCTCGGTGCCGGTGCGGATCACTTGCGTGCCGATCTGGGACGAGGTCGGCGAGGTCGACGGCGCCGCACTGGTCATCCAGGACATCAGCCGCCAGAAAGCACTCGAGGAATCCGCGCGCCGCAACGAGAGTCTCGCACAGCTCGGCACCCTGGTCGCCGGCCTGGCCCACGAGGTGCGCAATCCGCTCGCCGGGATCAAGGGAGCGGCGCAATTGTTGGCGCAACGGGTCGCGGGTGACGAAGCGCTCGAAAGGTACACCAGCGTCATCTCGAACGAGACCGATCGACTGAGCGCCCTGGTGGGCGACCTGCTCCACCTGGGCGCGCCACCGAAGCCCAACCTGGCCGTCGTCAACATCCACGAGGTGCTGCAGAAAGTTCTCGAGCTCGCGCAGACTGAGCTGCAAAGCCAGGATGTCGAGCTGATCTGCCAGTTCGACCCCAGCCTTCCCGACACGATGGCCGATTCGGACCAGCTACGGCAGGTCTTTCTCAACCTGATCAAGAACGCGACCGATGCCATGGACGACGACGCCGAGCACCCGAGCCGCTTGCGCGTGGTAACCAAGATGGAAACCGACTACTACGTATTGCAGGCGACGGGCGCTCAACAGAGCTACCTTCGTGTCGAAATCAACGACGAAGGCCCCGGGATCGAACCGGAGGTGCTCGAGCACGTATTCGAACCGTTCTACACGACCAAGACGCGCGGCACCGGCCTCGGGCTCGCGATTGCTCAGCGAATCATCGCAGACCACGGCGGCACGATTGGCGCCAGTGCCAACACCCCGCGCGGCACCAGTTTCCGAATCAGCCTACCGATCCAGAAGGCAACTACGAAATGAGCTCAGACAAAGCGCGTATCCTCGTCGCCGACGACGAGAGCTCGATCCGCTGGGTGCTGGCGACCGCGCTCGAGGAATCGGGCTATTCGGTTCGCCAGGCGGAATCCGGAACCGAGGCGCTGGCGGCGCTCGAGAAGAACCCGCCGGACGTCGCCTTCATCGACCTGCGCATGCCCGGTCTCGACGGCCTCGAGGTGCTGCGCCGCGCCCGCGCTGCCGGAGTCGCGGCGCCGATCATCATCGTCACCGCTCAGAACACGATGGACAACGCCATCGAAGCGATGAAGCAGGGCGCTTTCGACTACGTGACCAAGCCGTTCAACGTCGACGAGGTGCGGGCGATCGCGGCACGCGCCGCGGAAATGGCGCGAATGTCCGCCGATTCAGGCGAGCTCAATTCCGAGGTACGGCAGCGCTACGAGCCAACCGTCGCGCTGATCGGCAAGAGCTCCGAGATGCAGGACATCTACAAGACGATCGGTCGGGTCGCGAACACCGACGCGACGATCCTGATCCAGGGAGAGAGCGGTACCGGGAAAGACCTGATCGCCAAGGTTCTGCACTACCACTCCTCGCGATGGACCGGCCCCTTCGTCGCCCTCAACTGCTCGGCAATCCCGCGCGAGCTGCTCGAGAGCGAGCTCTTCGGCTACGAGCGCGGCGCCTTCACCGGCGCCACCGAACAGCGACCGGGAAAATTCGAGCAGGCGGAGGGCGGAACGCTCCTCCTCGACGAGATCGGCGACATGCCGCTCGAGCTGCAGGCGAAGCTGCTGCGCGTGCTCCAGGAGCGCGAGGTCACGCGACTCGGCGGCACCGAAGTGATTCCAGTGAGCTGCCGCATCATCGCCGCCACCAATCAGCCGCTCGATCGAGCGGTGCAGCAAGGACGGTTTCGCGAGGATCTCTACTTCCGTCTCAACGTCGTGCCGATCCGCGTGCCACCGCTGCGCGATCGCGCTGCCGACATCCCCTCCCTGATCGATTTCTTTCTCGAGAAGATCAACGCCGAGATGGGTACCGACATCCGCTCGATCTCCGGCGCCGCGCGCGAACGGCTGATTCGGCACGGATGGCCCGGCAACGTTCGCGAGCTCGAGAACACGCTGATCCGCTCGGCCGTGTTGGCCGCCGGGCCGACGCTGATGCCGGAAGACCTTTCGCTGGCGACGGAGCCGGTCGCGACGGCGCCGAGCGCGGACGCCAGCCTCGACGATCTGGTCCGCGACAAGCTCACCAGCTTGCTGCGCACTGCGGAAGTCGACGGCAACCTGCACGCAACCGTCATCGAAGCGATCGAACGCCCCCTGATCCAGCTGACCCTGGAGAAGACAGGCGGCAACCAGCTACAAGCCGCCGCCATCCTGGGAATCAATCGCAATACTCTGCGCAAGAAGATCTCCTCACTCGGCATCGATCCGCGGCGCGCATCCGGCGATGCCGATGACGACTGATCCCGCCGAGCGGCGGAGTCGCTTCGCGTTTCGCTCCGCGCTCTACCCGATCGTCGGCGATACCAAGGGCCGGTCGGCCCTCGATCTCGCCGACCAGCTGATCGGCGTCGGCTTCCCCCTCCTCCAGCTCCGCCTGAAGGAGCGCAGCACGCGCGAGATCGTCGACCTCGCCCGCGAGCTTCGCAAGCGCACCCGAGAAGCCGGGGTCGACTTCATCGTCAACGACCGTGTCGACATTGCCGCGCTGGTCGAAGCCGACGGCGTGCACCTCGGCCAACGAGACCTCCCGCCGGTCGAAGCCCGGAAGATTCTCGGCCACCGGCCAATCATCGGTTTCTCGACCCACGACCACCGGCAATTGTCAGCGGCGCTGAGCGACCCGTCGATCGACTACGTAGCGTACGGCCCGATCTTCGCCACCGCGAGCAAGATCGATCCCGACCCGGTGCGCGGAGTCGACGATCTCCGCGACGCCGCCCGCGATTGTACTCTCCCAATCGTCGCGATCGGCGGCATCGACGCCTCCAACATCGCGACGGTGGTCGGCGCCGGGGCCGACGCAGCGGCGGTCATCGGAGCCATCGGCAACGCCGACTCGCCAGTCGAGGCCGCGGCCGAGCTGCTCGCCGCGCTGCCTCGGTAACGCTACGACTCGGTCGCCGGGCGACGCGCGAAGACGCGCCGCGGGTGGCGCAGCCACTCGCGCCACGGCTGGCGGCGCAAGTCGGCCGATACCGAGTACAAAACCGGGACCAGAACCAAAGTAACCAGGGTCGACAGCCCCAGCCCCCATCCCAGGGCGAGCGACATCGGCGCGACGACTACGTCGTAGCCGCCGATCCCATACGCCATCGGCAAGACTCCGCCGAGGGTCGTCAGTGTGGTCACCAGAATCGGGCGCAGTCGGGTGACGACCGCGTCGAGCATCTCGTCCATGCGCAGATCGCGGTGCGCTTCGCGCAGCGACGACACTCGGCGGTGGATCGCGTCGACCATGACGATGGAGGAGTTCACCACCACGCCGGCGAGGCCCACCGTCCCCATCAAGGCGAACAGGGTCAGCGGTCTCTGGTGCAGGAAGAAGACGACCATCACCGCCGCGAAGGCGAAGGGAATGATCGCGATGACAAAGAGAGCCTCGAGGAACGACCCGAGCATGATCGCGATCACCAGGAGAATTCCGATCACGACCATGATGCCGACGATGCCGACATCTGCCGTGGTCTTCCTACTCTCGACCGCTTCCCCGCCCTGGTAGATCTCCAGCCCCGATCGCCCGGCGAAGCGCGGCAGCAACTCGCGGTCGATGCGCTCCGCCATCGACAGCGACGTATGCGGGCTACCCTCGGCGAAATTCGCGGTCACGGTCGCGG
>JAUIGL010000137.1 GCA_030430165.1 bacterium
CCGCGATCGCTGCGTCGCCGAGCGCTCGACGTATCGCCCGATACGCCGTCGCGCCCAGCTCCTTGCGCTCGCGGCGGCTGACGATTTTCGCTACGAAGCCACTTTCCGGCCAGGCCTCTAGCGGATCGCCGGCAGCTTCTCGATCTTCGGCCGCAACTTGGCGGCGGCGTAGTAGCGCTCCGCTTCCGGTAGCCATTCGCGCAGCTGGTCGATCCGCGTCGTCGAGTGCGGGTGCGTCGACAGGAACTCGGGCGGGCGCCCGCCGCTGTCGAGCTGCGACATCCGCTGCCAAAGTCCGACCGCGGCCGCCGGATCGTAGCCGGCCTTGGCCATCAGAATGAGGCCGATCTGATCGGCCTCCGACTCCATGTGCCGGCTGTAGGGCAGCATCACTCCGACCTGCGCGCCGAGCCCGTAGGCCTGCATCACGGCACCGCGCACCGACTCGCTCTGCCCCTGGGTCGCAACGGCAAGACCGGTACCGACGAGCTGCACCCCGTACTGCTGACTGAGCCGCTCGGCTCCGTGTCGGGCCAGCGCATGCGCGACCTCGTGGCCCATCACGGTCGCCAAGCCGGCGTCGTCGACCGCCACCGGGAACAAGCCCGTATACACCGCCACCTTGCCGCCCGGCAGGGCGAAGGCATTGACCATCTTGGGGTCGTCGATGACGTTGAACTCCCACTCGAAGCCCGGCTGGCCCGACACCGCCGCGATCGCTTCACCGATCCGGCGTACCTGGCGGGTCATCGCCGGGTCGCGCACCACCTTGCTCTGCTCGAGGATCTCTCCATACGCCTGGACGCCGAGCGCGAGCTCGTCGGACTGGGAAACCATCATCATCTGGGTGCGGTTGGTGTACGGCACCTTGGTGCAGGCGGCAGCCAGCAGCAGCGCTCCGCCGAGGAGCGCCAGCGCCCGCGCGGATCGAGAGCCGACAAGAGATTGACTGGTCATGGCGCAACTCTACCCTCAGCGCGGCGTGCGGTTCCAGAGCCAACACAGACCGAGCACCGGCGATTGAGAGACGTTGCCGACTCGATTACGCTCGTCGGATTACCTCGCAACGCCCAATCGCAGAAAGGCAACTCCGATATGCACGCTCGACCTCGACTCAGCAGCATCGTTCTCGCCAGCGTCCTGGCACTTGCTTGTACCCCTCAGCCGACCATCGACCGCGGACTCGAAGTCGACCTCGAGTACGTCGGCAAGCTGGAGGACGGTTCCGTCGTCGACGCCAGCCCGGAGGGAGGCCCGATTACGTTCGTCGTCGGCCGAGGGAAGATGTACCCGGCCGTCGAGAAAGCGCTGATCGGCATGAAGCGCGGCGAAACGCGGACCATCGAGATCGAGAACGCGTACGGCGAGTACGACCCGAAGAAAACCGGGCGATTCCCCAGCGAGAGCATCGGCGAGGGAGTGAAAGTGGGGGACTACCTCGACATGGTCAACGGCATTCCCGCGCGGATCAAAGAAATCGGGCCAGAGGCCACCATCATCGACCTCAACCATCCGCTGGCCGGCAAGACCGTGACCTTCGACGTCAAGGTGGTCGACGTGCGCCAGCCCAAGCCGTGAGGCTCGATTCCCGGGGAGTACCGCCGCCCCGCTCGTCGCGCAACGCTAGGATTGCCGCCAGCGCCACCAGGTTGACCGCCGCGAAGACGGCGAAGGCGGGCGTGTAGTCCCCGTAGCGGTCGAAAACCCAGGCGGCGAAGATCGGACCGAACGCACCGCCCGGCAACAGTGCCAGCATCAAGGTGCCGTAGATGCGCGCCAGATAGGTGACCCCGAAACACTCGGCGACGATCATCGGGTAGACGACGTCACGCGCCGCAACCGAGACTCCGTACGTCACCAGGAAGACGGTGAGCAGGCCGGGCGAGCCGACGAAGAAGACGAGAATCGAGCTCGCCGTCATCACCGCGTAGTCGACCGCCATCGCCGTGCGACTCGGCACGCGGTCGGCTAGGAATCCCGCGCCGAGCTTGCTCCACACGCCGAGCCCGAGAGCGAAGCCGAACCCTGCCGCCGCCTCGACTTTGCTGAAGCCGATATCGGTCAGATAGGCGACGGTGTGCTCGATCATGGCGATGAAGTAGAAGAAGAAGGCGAACAGGACCAAGGCCAACAGCCAGAACGAGCGCGTCGCCAGCGCAGCTCCGAGGTCGAGATCGCCGCTCGGTCGAGCTTGCGCATCGCCGCTGCCGGCGTCTGTAGGCGCAGCGGCGGCGACCTCGCCCGGTCGCGGGTCGCGCACGACGAACAGCGCCGCCGGCAAGATCAACGCGGCCGCCGCCCCGGCCACCGCCATCACCGCGGCACGCCACCCGTAATTCGCGCTCACCCAGGCGGCGAGCGGCAAACCGAGAAACCCGGCGAGGTTGGTGCCGGCGTAGACGATGCCGAGCGCGAGGCCGCGCGACTCGAACACCCACTTGGCCACCACCGAACCGACGACGACGTCGCCAAAGCCGGTGACGATCACACCGACCAACAGATTGGCGGCGTAGAAGTGCCAGAGCTCGGTCATCTGCGAGACCAGCGCGTAGGCGACCACCAGCAAGGCGGTCGACCCGACCAGAACCGCTCGCGGTCCATAGCGAACCGTCCAACTGCCGACCATCGGACTGGCCAGGGCGATCACCAGGAAAACCGGCGCCCGCGCCGCGGCGAACATCGTCCGGCTCCATCCGAGGTCGGCGATCACGTCTTTCTGCAGAACGCTGAAGACGTAGGTCAAACCGGCGCCCAGCTGACACACCATGGCGCCGATACAGACGGCGAGCGCGCGGCCGCGCAAATCGCCGACCCCGACCTTCCCCCACATCGACATCGCCGCGCATCAAATCCAATCCAGTTGGCGGGACGCAAGCGGCAGCAAGAGGGGCGGCGGGTCAGTATGATTCGCAACCGCGTCTGCCCGGGGACACGGCCCGAACCCGAATTCCGTCCCCCCTTGCCAAGGGGGGACTTCAGGGGGGTCAACCGGCGGGCCATCGCTCGAGAACAGAAGCTCCTTGCGTCGCCGCGTGACCTCCCCCTAGCCCCCCCCCTAGCCCCTCCTTGGCAAGGAGGGGGTATCGGAGGGTGCGTGCTTCGTCACTGTCGGCCACTCAAACGGATCACTACCGTACAGCGCCACCATGCGCCGCTTGATCTGAAGCTGTCGCTCGGTACAGGATCAATGCTTCGCACCGCGCCGGCACTGCAATCCCGCCACAGCTCGGGCGACGCCGAGCCGCCGCTCTCGTAGTCAACCGAAGAGGAAACCCACGATGACAATCCAACACCTGCCCGCCGCCGCCGGCGCCGAGAAGGTCGTCGCCGCGCTCGACCGCGACGGCGCGGCCATCGTCGATGAGCTGGTCAGCCCGGAGCTCATGGATCGGGCGCGGCGCGAGCTACAGCCGTACCTCGACGCCACTCCGGCGGGCAGCGACGAGTTTGCCGGCTTCCAAACCAAGCGGACCGGCGCCCTCATCGCCCGCTCGCAAACCTGCCGCGAGCTCGTCACCCACCCGCTCGCCCTCGCCACTACCGAGCAGCTGTTGCGCGACGCCACCAGCTTCCAGCTCCACCTGACGCAAATCATCGCCATCGGGCCCGGCGCCGAGGCGCAGCAGATCCACCGCGACCAGTGGGCGTTCGACTTCTTCAGCTTCCCCAAGGGCTACGAAGTGCAGTGCAACACCATCTGGGCGATGACCGACTTCACCGAGGAAAACGGAGCGACCCGGGTCGTCCCGGGGAGCAACCGCGCCGAGGACAAGCTCCGCTTCGCGCATGACGATACCGAGCCCGCCGAGATGAAGAAGGGCTCGGTGCTGTTCTACACCGGCGCGGTCTACCACGGCGGCGGCGCCAACCGGTCGCAGGAAACCCGCTACGCGGTGAACATCACCTACAATCGGTCGTGGCTGCGCCAGGAGGAGAACCAGTACCTCTCGGTACCACGCGAGGTCGCCGGCACCCTCGACGAGGACCTTCTGCGACTGATGGGATACCGCCTCGGCGCCTACGCGCTGGGATACATCGACGACCTGCGCGACCCGATGGCCGCGGTCCGCCCCGAGCTCACCGACAAGACCTTTGGCGACATCGACCTCGCCGCGGCACAGGCGCGCGGCAAGTCGTGAGCGGCCCCAGGCAAGCGAAAGGAGCTTCCGTGATCAACGTTTCCGTCACCGCCGACTTCGACGCGCCCAGCGACCGTCTGTGGCAACTGGTCGCCGACTTCGGCGACGTTTCCTGGATGCCCGGCATGGATGCGGTACGAGTCGAGGGCAACGGCCCGGGCATGACTCGCTTTCTCCCCGCCGGAGAACAAGAGATCCACGAGCATCTCGAGAGCATCGACCAGGACCGGCGTTCGCTGGTCTACACGATCCCGCGCAACATTCCGTTCGCCGTCACCGGCTATCGCGCGACGATGCAGGTGGAAGATGCAGCGCCGGGGAGTCGGCTCACCTGGAGCTGCGAATGCTCGCCCGACGGCATCAGCGACGAGGAGGCCCGCGCAACCCTCGAGGGCCTCTACACCATGATGATCGGGTGGATCCGCGACCACCTGGCGCGGAGCTGACGCGGTGGGGATCCGCCGGCTGACGCATCTCGGGGTCTGCGTCAGCGATCTCGAGCGATCCCTGGCCTTCTACGGCGAGGTGTTCGGCTGTCGCGAGATCGGTCGCTTCGGCGACCGCGAAGGCTACAGCGCCAAGCTGCTCGAGATCGACGGCGTGCAACTCGAAGCGGTCTACCTCGAGCGCGACGGCTGGCGCATCGAGCTGCTCTCCTACCCCTCCCCGGGCACCATCGGTAGCAGCCAACGCCGGCCGATGAACCAACTCGGCCTGACCCATCTGTCGTTCGTCGTCGACGACCTCGAGGCGGTGCTGGCTGCAGTTCGCGAGCACGGCGGCACGGTGGTCGAGGCGTCGCGAATGGAAGCGCGCGCCACCGCCATCTTCGTCACCGATCCCGACGGCACCCGCATCGAGCTCATCGAGCGCGCTGGAGACCCGATGGCCGTGCCGGGCACCAGCGGGTAGCCCGTGGCGAACCGCGATTCTCGACCGGAGCCGGGAATCGGTTGGCTCCTCTGGGCGGGGCTCGCGCTCCTGCTGCCGCTGCCCCTGCTGGTGTTCGACGGCATGGTTCCACTGGTGCGCATCGTCCTGCTGGCGACGGTCACCGCCGCGGTGGCGATCCGCGAAGGCGCCGCCGGTCCGGTGCAGATGATCCTCGTCATGTTCGTCGCCCACGCGATGATCTACGCCGCCGTACTGGCGCTGGCGGCTCGGCTCGCCAGCCGCGCACTGCGACGCTGGTCGGGACCGCGCCTGCGCCGCATCGTCTTCGCCGGCATCCTCGCCGCCGCCGTGCTCGCCTCCATCACCACCCCGTACGCCACGCCGTTCGCGCCGGCACCGCGATCGAGCCTGCTCGGAGTCCTGTCTTGACCACGGTGGCCGGCGTCGTCCTCGTCGCGCTGGCGCTCGCCTCGCCTGCAGCCGCCTTCGAGCGCAGCGAAAGCCGCGCCGCTTGCCGTGAGCGTGCGCCGTTGCGCAAGCCGTTCTTCGGCGACACCCACGTCCACACCTCGTACTCGTTCGACGCCATGGGCCAGGGCACGCGCACCACCCCGCGCGACGCCTACCGCTTCGCCCGCGGCGAAGCGATCGGCCTGCCGCCCTATGTCGACGGCGCCGCCTCCAACTCGGCACAGCTGCGGCGACCGCTCGACTTCGCCGTGGTCACCGACCACAGCGATCTGCTCGGCGAAACCCAGATCTGCCAGAACCCCGATCTCGACGGCTACGACTCGCTGATCTGCACCCTGGTGCGACGCTGGCCGCTGCTCGGCTATTCGCTGGTCAACGGCTACGTCTACAGCAACGCCTCGCCGCGGCGATACTCGTTCTGCGGCGACGGCGGGCGCGCCTGCCACGCCGCCGCACGCCAGCCGTGGTCGGCGACGCAGGCCGCCGCCGAAGAGTTCTACGACCGAACCCCGAGCTGCGCCTTCACCACCTTCGTCGGCTACGAGTGGACCGGCATGCCGGACGGCAACAACATCCACCGCAACATCGTCTTCCGCAACGAGGAAGTGCAGGCGGCGCCGACCACCTACCTCGAAACCCCGACCGCCGAGGGACTGTGGCGAGCGCTCAGCGAGGAGTGCCTCGACAGCGGCGGCCGCTGCGATGCCATCGCCATCCCGCACAACTCCAACGTCAGCAACGGGCTCATGTTCCAGACCCGCCGCGACGACGGCTCGCCGATCGACGCCGACGACGCGCGCAGGCGCAGTCGGATCGAAACCCTGGTCGAGATCACCCAGCACAAGGGCGACTCGGAGTGCCGCCTCAACGCCAACGACGAGCTGTGCAACTTCGAGACCGTACCCTGGGTGCGCATGATGGACGCAATGCAGCCGTCGCTGTGGCGGCCAGCGCCGCCGCGCAGCTTCGTGCGCGAAACCCTGGCGAGCGGGCTCGGCGAGCAGGCGCGCGTCGGCGTCAATCCGTTCAAGCTCGGCATCATCGGCTCCACCGACACCCACTTCTCGACGCCGGGCATGGTCGACGAGGACACCCATCCGGGGCACGGCGCCGGCACCGTCTTCGCCGCCCACGGGATCCCGCCGTTCCCCGACGACCCGCGCTTCAACCCGGGCGGGCTCGCCGTTCTCTGGGCCGAAGAAAACTCGCGCGACGCGCTGTTCGCAGCGATGCGACGCCGCGAGGCCTACGGGACCAGCGGACCCCGCATCGTCGCTCGCTTCTTCGGCGGCTGGGACTATCCCGACTCGATGTGCGACAGCGCTTCCTTCGCCGAGCTCGGCTACCAGCGCGGCGTGCCGATGGGCTCCGACCTGCCGCCGCGGGGCTCTGATGCTCCTCCGGTGTTCGCGGTCTCGGCGCTGCGCGACCCGGGCGGCGGCGGCGCGCCCTCGACGCCGCTGCAGCGCATCCAGATCGTCAAGCTGTGGTCTGCCGGCGGCAAGGACGAGCAGCGGGTCTACGAAGTCGCCGGCACTCCCGAAAACGGCGCCGGCGTAGATCTCGCGAGTTGCGAAACCCACGGCGCCGGCGCCGATCGTCTTTGCGCGGTGTGGCGCGATCCCGACTTCGACGCGGCAGTCCCGGCCGCCTACTACGCCAGGATCGTCGAGAACCCGAGTTGCCGGTGGAACACCTACGCCTGCAATCGCAACCGGGTCGACTGCGACCGACCGGAGACCTTTGCGGGGACCCTGCAGCACTGCTGCGACCCACAGATCCCCAAAACCATCCAGGAGCGCGCCTGGACTTCGCCGATCTGGTACACGCCAAATCCCGCGCAACGCGACTCCGGTCAGACCGACCGCGCCCGACAATGAGGAAGGCTGCATGACCTACGAGCACATTCGACTCGAAATCGAAGACGGCGTCGCCACCATCACCCTCGACCGTCCCGACAAGCTGAACGCCTACATCCCGGCGATGGGCGAGGAGATCGTCGACGCCTTCGCCCGCTGTCGCGACGACGACGCGGTGCGCTGCGTCCTGCTGACCGGCAGCGGACGCGCCTTCTGCGCCGGCGTCGATCTCGACTACGTCAAGGGCGTCGCCGCCGGCACGATCGAGGCAACCGGACCGCGCCTCGGCAGCGAGGCGTTCGTGCGCCAGTGGCCGCTCGACGCCCTCGCCTACCCAAAGCCGATCATCGCCGCGGTCAACGGCGCCGCCGTCGGCGTCGGCATCACCATGCTGCTGCCCTGCGATATCCGACTCGCCGCCGCGGGAGCGAAGCTGCGCCTCAACTTCACCAAGCTCGGCATGCTCCCCGGCCTCGGCAGCACCCACCTGCTGCCCGGCCTGGTCGGCACCGGCAAAGCCCTCGACCTCATCCTCGGCGCGCGCACCCTGCTCGCCGAGGAGGCCGCCGAAGTGGGCCTGGTCGACGCCGTCTATCCGGCCGACGAGTTGCTGGCGCAGGCGCGCGAGCGCGCCGCCACCATCGCCGCCTGCCGCCCCGAGGTGGTCGCCGCCGCCAAGCAACTCCTGCGCAGCGGCGCCGCCGAGGCGACCGCCGAGGCGATGCGACGCGAACAGGACCTCAGCGCCGCCCTTCGGCGCTAGCCCGCATTTCTCACCAGGTTTCGTAGCGAGAGTGCGGAGAGGCTTGTGAATCAAGGCCGCACGGACGGAGGCGCCCGCAGGCATACTCGAACAGTATGTCGAGGACGGCGAGGGAGTACGGCCTTGAGGCGCATGCCTATCCGCGCTCGCAGCAGAAAGCTGGTGAGATGTGCGGGCTAGTCTCAACCGTGGTACCGTCCGCCGCATGAGCTACGACAAGTACGCAGAGCGCAACCTCCGCATCGAAGTCGAAGACGAGATCGCCCTGCTGACGATGGACCGCGTCGCCGAGCGCAACGCCGTCGACTACCCGCTTCATTCGGCGCTCGAGGAGTCCATCGCCGAGCTGTCGCACGACCCCGCGGTGGCGGCGATCGTCCTCACCGGAGCCGGCACCGCATTCTCGGCCGGCGGCGACATCAAGGGGTTCTACCCGGAAGACCCCGGTCCGATGCGAACCATCCGCACCCGCTCCCTGGTCGAGACCATGGTGCGCTGCGAAGCGCCGCTGATCGCTGCCGTCAACGGCGTCGCCGCCGGCCTCGGCGCCACCATCGCGCTGATGTGCGACGTCATCTACATGGCCGACAGCGCCCGCATCGGCGACACCCACGTCAACGTCGGCCTGGTCGCCGGCGACGGCGGTGCCGTGATCTGGCCGCTGCTGATCGGACCGCACCGCGCCAAGGAGTACCTGATGGCCGGCAAGCTGGCCACCGCGGAGGAAGCCGAGCGAATGGGGCTGGTCAACCACGTCGTACCCGCCGACCAGGTCGTCGCAGCCGCCCGCGAGTATGGCCGCGTCCTCGCCGCGCGGCCGAAGCCCGCCGTGCGCTGGACCAAGATGCTGATCAACCAAGCGATCCAGCAGAGCGTCAACCAATCGCTCGCCCTCGGGCTCGCCACCGAGCAGCTGGCGAGCCACACCGACGACCAGAAAGAAGCGATGGCGGCGTTCTTCGAAAAGCGAGAGCCGCGCTACACGGGGAAGTGAAAATATTTAGCCGCTGATATCCGCAGATCTACGCCGATTGGCTATCAGCACGGGACCGAAACCACGGGTGAACACGGAGGGACACGGATGGGTTGCCGGTGCACCAGACCGTGTTCATCCGTGTTTTCTTGCCCGTAGTCCCAAAAACCCGATCAGCGTGGATCTGCGTCCATCTGCGGCTAAAAAAAAACCTGCCCCCTACCCGACGAGCTTCTGGAACCGCGCCACTGCCTCTTCGACGTTTGCCCGGCTGTTGAAGGCGGAGAGTCGGAAGTAGCCCTCGCCGCTGGCGCCGAAGCCGCTGCCCGGGGTGCCGACCAGGTGGGCCTTCTGTAGCAGCGAGTCGAAGAAGTCCCAGCTGCTGGCGCCGCCGGGGGTTTGCAGCCAGACGTAGGGCGCGTTGACGCCGCCGTAGACGGTGATCCCGACCTTTTCCAGGCCTTCGCGCAGCAGGGTGGCGTTGGTCAGGTAGAAGTCGACCACCTCGCGGATCTGCTTGCGGCCGGCGTCCGAGTACGCCGCCGCCGCGCCGCGTTGCACGATGTAGGAGACGCCGTTGAACTTGGTCGACTGGCGCCGGTTCCACAGCGGATGCAGCGGGCG
>JAUIGL010000036.1 GCA_030430165.1 bacterium
TTCCTGGCGCGCAAGCGCTTCTTCTCGTGGCACGAGTTCCGCGTCGCCGGCGCCGAGCGAACTCTGCAGCAGATCGAGCACGAGATCCTGCGCAAGCGGTACGCCGAGCCGCGCATCCACTTTGCGCTGGTCTGCGCCTCGACGAGCTGTCCCAAGCTGCGCCGCGAAGCGTACCGCGGCGCGCGCCTCGACGAGCAGCTCGACGCGCAGGCGAAGGAGTTTCTCGGCGACCGATCGCGCAACCGGATCGGTCCCGACAACCCCCTGCGGCTGTCGAAGATATTCGACTGGTTCGCCGCGGACTTCACCGCCGCCGCCGGCTCGGTGCCGGCGTACGTAGCGCGCTACCGCGAGATTCCCGACGACCCGAAGATCGAGTACCTCGAGTACGACTGGACGATGAACGCGCAGCCGGGGCAGCGTCCGTAAGATCGCAGAGGCCTGCGGTTTGACCGAGTCGGCAGCGCCGATCAAGCTCGGCTGCGATGCAGATTTCGGTGATCATCCCGGCGCTCGACGAGGAGCCTAGCATTCTCGCGACGATCGGTTCTTGTGCCGGCGATGCGGTGCGCGAGGTGATCGTCGTCGACGGTGGCAGCCGCGACCGCACCGCGGAGCTGGTGCGCTCGTCGCCGGCGCGTCTGGTGGTTGCCGAGGAGCGCGGTCGGGCTCGCCAGATGAATGCCGGGGCGCGCCGGGCGACCGGTGAGATCCTTCTTTTTCTGCACGCCGACACCCAGCTGCCGCCGGGGTTCGACCGGGCGGTGGTCGAGGCGCTGGCCGACCCGGCGACGGTCGGCGGCCGCTTCGACATCGATTTACAGCCCGGCTCGCCGCTGATCACGCTGACGGCGCGGCTGATCAGCCTGCGCTCGCGGCTGTCGCGGATCGCCACCGGCGACCAGGCCCTGTTCGCCCGCCGCGCGGTGTTCGAGGAGATCGGCGGCTATCAGGACATCCCGATCATGGAGGACCTCGCCTTCAGCATCGCCCTGAAGCGGCGCGGTCGAATTGCCTGCCTGCGCCAGCAGGTGACCAGCTCCTCGCGCCGCTGGCGCGCCGACGGGGTGGTGCGCACGATCCTCCTCATGTGGACCATGCGTTTCCTCTACTTCTGCGGGGTGTCGCCGCGGCGACTCAAGCAGCTCTACGCGGATACCCGCTGAAACTCCCGCCACGCCTGAGGCTTTTCTGAGCAGCGGGGTGCCTTCAATAGTTTGCACCTGGCTCCGGCTGACAGGTGCGTCGCCGTTTTTTGGTAAATTCGCGGCGCAGCTGAACCATTGGCACGTGGGTTGCGTAGGACAGGGGCAGGGAGACTGAAACGATGGAATCGATCGTCACGAACGGGATGCTGTCCAACTGTCTGATCGGGGGAACCCTGGTCTGGGGGCTGGTCGTCGGCTACGCCGGGTTGGCCGGGTTGGCAATTCTCTGGGACGCCGTCTTCAACCGCGCTCTGTCCGACGAAACCGAGTGATCCGGAGGGTCCGCGAACGCGGCGGGCGCGTGCGATGGCGCGGCATGGCTGCTAGCCTGCGGCGATGGCGCTCGAGCCGGAACGGATCCTTCTCGACGACCGCGTTGCCATCGTAACCGGCGCCGCAGCTGGCATTGGCGCGGCGACGGCGCGCGCGATGGCGCGCTTCGGCGCGGCGGTGGCGCTGGTCGATCGTGACCAGGCAGGTCTCCGCGAGCTCGCCGCGGCACTCGAGGCGGATGGCGCCACGGTCGAGACCGGGGTGTTCGACGTCCGCGACGAGCCGGAGGTCGTCGCCTTCGGCACCGCGGTGGCCGAGCGCTTCGGCCGAGTCGACATTCTCGTCAACAACGCCGGAGGCGGCTTCAAGGCCGATCTGCTCGAGACCAACGCGAAGGGGCAGGACGCCCTGATCCGTGAGAACTTCACCAGCGTCACGGCGATGATCCGGGCGGTGGTGCCGCACATGCACGCCGGCTCGGCGATCGTCAACGTGACCTCGATCGAGGCCCATCGGGCGGCGCCGGGGTACGCCATCTACGGCGCCATGAAGTCGGCGGTTGCGAGCCTCACCAAGAGCCTCGCGCTCGAGCTAGGGCCGCGCCAGATTCGCGTCAATTGCGTCGCTCCCGACGTCATTCCGACCCCCGGAATCGGCATGGAGATTGCGGTGAAGACGCCGCTGCCGCGGCGCGGCCAGGCAGACGACGTGGCGGCGGCGATCGTGTTTCTGGCCTCCGACATGGCCGGCTTCGTCACCGGCTCGACCCTGCACGTCGACGGCGGCAATTTGGCGGCTTCGGGGTGGCGCCGCGGCCCGGATGGCTACGAAACCTGAGGGTTCCGGCCGCTGCCGGCCGCTTTTACGATCATCGAAACCGGCCTCTTGGCGGTTGGCGCCTACGCTCGTAAGATCGGGAAATTCCAGCTATAGTGCCGCGAAAATCTGACCGGAGAGACCCCCCATCATGGCCACACTGATGAAAGCCTCGAACGCGAAAGCCAAGGAACGACATCCGCTGGCCGGCACCAAGATGACCGGCGCCGACATGATCGTACAGGTGCTGGCGGACGAGGGTGTGGATACCATTTTCGGGTACAGCGGCGGCGCCATCCTGCCGACCTACGACGCGATCTTCCGTTACAACGAGTCGCGCGGCGATGCCGAGGAAATGCGGCTGGTGGTTCCGGCGACCGAGCAGGGGGCTGGTTTCATGGCGGCCGGCTACGCTCGCTCGAGCGGCAAGGTCGGCGTCTTTCTCGTCACCTCGGGCCCCGGGGCGACCAACTCGGTGACGCCGATCCGCGACTGTCAGGCGGATTCGGTGCCGGTCGTTCTCATCTGCGGCCAGGTTCCGCGCGCGGCGATGGGGACCGATGCCTTCCAGGAGGCGCCGATCTTCAACATCATGTCGTCGTGCGCCAAGCACGTCTTTCTGCTGACCGACGAGACCAAGATCGAAGAGACGATTCGCAGCGCCTTCGAGATCGCGCGCAGCGGCCGACCGGGACCGGTCGTCATCGACGTGCCGAAGGACGTCCAGAACGCCGAGGGCATCTACAAGGGAGAGGGCGTGCTGCCCCTGCCGGGCTACCGCCAGAGGGTCGAAGAGGTCGATGGCGCCTCGCTCGACAAGGATGCGATCAAGGAATTCTACGCCTTGCTCTCGGCGAGCAAGCGGCCGCTCATCTATGCCGGTGGCGGAGTCATCAACAGCAACGCCGCGTCGGCTCTGGAGCGCTTCGTCGAGCGTTTCGAGATCCCGGTGGTGACCACCCTGATGGGGATCGGCGGTTTCGACACGACTTCGGAGCTGTCGCTGCACATGCTGGGGATGCACGGCACCGCGTTCGCCAACTACGCGGTGGAGGACTGCGATTTCATCTTCGCGGTCGGCTCGCGTTTCGACGACCGCGTCGCCGGCAAGGTCAAGGACTTTGCGCCGAACGCGCGCATCGCCCATCTCGACGTCGACGCCTCGGAGATCGGCAAGGTCAAGAACGTCGACTGGTCCCACATCGCCGATGCCAAGCGCGGCTTGACCCAGCTGCTGCGCGGCGCCGGGCGGCTGCGGCCCGATTTCTCGGCTTGGCGCGAGCACGTTGCCGAGCTGAAGAAGAAGCACGCGCTCAACTACAACCGCAAGTCGGACGCGATCCAGGCGGAGCACGTCTTGTCGGTGCTCGCCGAGATCACGCGCGGCGAGGCCTTCGTCTCGACCGGCGTCGGCCAGCACCAGATGTGGGCCGCCCAGTACCTCGACTTCAAGAAGCCGCGCCTGTTCATGACTTCGGGCAGCATGGGCACCATGGGGTTTGGTTTACCTGCGGCGATCGGCGCCCAGCTGGCCAACCCGGGCGCGCTGGTCATCGACGTCGACGGCGACGGCAGCATCCGCATGAACCTCGGCGAGCTGGAGACGCTGACGACCTACGACGTTCCGGTCAAAGTGCTGCTGCTGAACAACATGGGCGACGGGATGGTTCGCCAGTGGCAGGACCTGTTCTACGCCAACCGCTACTCGGGCACCGACAAGACCTTGCACAAGAAGGACTTCATCAAGGCGGCGGAGGCCGACGGGTTCGGCTTCGCGGTGCGCATCGAGAAACCGTCGCAGGTTCGCTCGGCGCTCAAGAAGTTCGTCGGCTTCGAAGGTCCGGCGTTCCTCGAAGTGATGGTCGACCCGACGTCGCACGTCTATCCGATGGTCGGACCGGGGCTCGGATACAAGGAAATGATCACCGGTGATCATATTCCGAGTCGGGAAGACGACGGCGATTCGGACGACGACGGGTCGCAGGGACCGACGGGATACTTCTGATCCACTAGATCTCTCTGCGAGGCGTCCCAAGTCGGGCTACGCCCGACGTCCCAAGCGCAGCGTTGCTGCGCGTCCCAAGCTCGCCGTTGGCGAGCGTCCCAAACGCGGCTGCGCCGCTGGTGGCTCAGGTCCCCTGTGCCTGTGCCTCTGCCTGCGAGCGCAGCTCGCTTCAGTTCATCAAGCGGCTGCGGCGCGGGGTGCCGGGGGTCCAAAGCGCGGCATTGCCGCGCGGCCAAAGTCGGCTGCACCGGACGGCCAAAGAACGCCGTCGCTGCGCTCGGCGTTCGTCCAAGACGCGGCTGCGCCGCTGGCGGCTCGGGTTTCCTGTGCCTATGCCTCTGCCTATGCCCGTGCCTGCGAGCGCAGCTCGCTTCAGTTCATCAAGCGGTTGCGGACTGCGGCGCGGGATCCTTGGAGGAGGAGGGCGGCCAGGGCGAGGACGTAGGCGAGGTCCCAGATGAGGATGGGGGTCCATTCGCCGCGGAAGGCGGCGCGGGCGATGCGGACGGGGTGGAGCAGGGGGAGGGCTTCGGCGACCCAGAGCCAGATGCCGGAGAGGCGTTCTTCGAGCGGGAAGAAGACGTCGGAGAAGAGGAACAGCGGGGTCAGGAAGAGGGTGAAGTAGAAAGAGAATAGGTCGATGGTCGGCACGCGCAGGCTGAAGGTGATGCCGAGGGCGGCGAAGAGGAGGCCGGACAGGGGGATCGCCGGGATGGCGAGGAGGGCGGCGGGGAGCGGTGCGAGTCCGAAGAGGACGAGGACGACGAAGAAGGATCCGCCGTAGATGGTGGCGCGGGTGACGGCCCACATCACCTCGCCGAGGAGGATCTCGTCGGGTCCGATTGGGGTCGTCAGCATCGCGTCGTAGGCTTTGTCGTAGGTGAGCCGCACGTAGACGTTGTAGGTGACCTCGAAGCTGGCGCCGTTCATCGCGGCGACGCAGACCAGGCCGGGGGCGAGGAACTCGGCGTAGGACATTCCCGCCATCTCGGAGACGTAGGCGCCGACACCGATGCCGATCGCCACCAGGTAGAGCACCGGCTCGAAAAAGTTCGGCAGCAGATTGAACATCCAGGTGCGCCCGTACATCGACGCGTTGCGCCGCCAGACGGCGAAGGCGTGGGAGAGCGAGATCTTCATGCGCCGCCCTCGAGCTGGGCGCCGGTCAGGTGGAGGAAGAGGTCCTCTAGGTTGGTCGGGCGGATGGTGCGATGGCCGTGCTCGGCGGCGATCGAATCGATAACCGGCAGCACGGCGGCGGCGTCGTCGACGTAGAGCACGAGGCGGCCGCCGGCGCGCATGCGCTGTGGTTCGTCGGCGAGCAGGCGGATCAGCTCGCTCTCCTGCTCGCTCGAGCACTCGATCTCGATCGCCTCGGTGCGCAGATGGGTTTCGATCAGCGCCGCCGGGGCGCCGTCGGCGATCGCTTTGCCCTGCGCCATGACGACGATGCGATCGCACAGGCGCTGCGCTTCGTCCATGTAGTGGGTGGTCAGCAGCACCGTGGTTCCGGCGGTGCGCAGGGCGCGGATCTTCGACCACAGAGCGAGCCGCACCGCGGGATCGAGCCCGGTGGTGGGCTCGTCGAGGATGAGGAGCTCGGGATCGTTGATCAGCGAGAGGGCGATTGCCAGGCGCCGCTGGAAGCCGCCGGAGAGGTTCTGCACCGGGACGTCGGCGTGCGACTCGAGCTCGAGGAAGTCGACCAGGTAGTCGATGCGGCGCGTCAGCTCGGGCTCGCGGATCAGGTGGTAGCGGCCGAAGACGCGCAGGTTCTCGACCGGGCTGAGCACCTCGATCATGACGTTTTCCTGCAGCGTGACCCCGAGGCGCGCGCGCACTGCCCGCGGGTCGCGGGCGACGTCGATGCCGAACACCTCGATCGTGCCGGCGCTCGGTTCGGTCGCGCCGTAGATCATCCGCAAGGTGGTGGTCTTGCCGGCCCCGTTCGGACCGAGCAGGCCGAAACAGCAGCCGGCGGGGATGTCGAGGTCGAGCTGCTCGACGGCGACGCGGTCGCCGAACTGTTTGCGGGCACCCCGCGCGCGAACGATCATCGGCGCGATTGTGCCTGGCGTCGGCGTCGCGTCAAGGTAGATCTGGGCCGGCAGTCCCGCGGCCCGAGAGCCGCGGGACTGCCGGCGGTAGAACTACGGGCCGCAGCTACTCGGTGCCGGGCACTTCTTGCCGAGGTACTTCTTGCCGTCGCTGCCGTCGCGACCGTTGTGCGGGGTGCAGGCCATGCACAATTGGTCGCCACCGTTGAGAGTCAGCGACGCATCGACCGTGTTTTCGCTGGTGCCGACCTGGAGGTCGTAGTCGAGCGTGCTGCTGCCCTTGCCGAGAAGGACCGCTTTGAGCTTGCCCGACTTCCACACCACGACCTTCGCGGTGCCGTCGTCGAGCTCCTTGTCCTTGTACTTGTAGCCCTTCGGATTGGTCGGCTTGCCGAGCAGCTTCCAGTTCTGACAAGGCAGATCGGTGGTGTGGGACTGGCCGCTGCTGCCGCTGGCGATGAGCAGACTCGCCTTCACCGTTCCCGACGGGTCTACCCCGCAGGTCGGGTCGTCGGCAGATCCCGGTGTCGGGAAGGTGATCCCGTCGTCCTTGCTGAGGAAGACGATCTTCCGCTTGGCCTCGTCGTCGGGAACCTTGTCCTTGATCAGGATCTTGCGGCTCGAGATCACGGTCGCCACCGTGCCACCCGGGATCGAGGCGGGATTGGCAGGATCGCTTCCTGCGTCCTCCTCGTCCTGGTCGAGGTAGGTGTCCTGGTCGCGGTCGATTCCCATGCGCTCGCCGGACGCCGGCGGTGCGCAGGTGTAGGTCAGGAAGTTGCCCGCGGTGTTGGCGATGGTGCGCAGCTGGGCGTCGGTCAGCAGCGGATCCGCTGCCCGGTCGCTGCGGAACATCAGGGTGGCCGCGGGGCCGCACGCGGTCTGCAGCTCTCCCACCCAGCCGCGGTCGTCGGTGCCGTCGAAGCCCTTGACGACGAGATCGCACTCGGTGTCGCCCGGGGTGCCGGCGACGTTGAAGCAGGCCTTGGCGCGGGCGATCAGCAGGTCGATGCGGCCGCCGACGGTGGCGCCGTTGGTCGAATCGAGGGTGATCTGCTGGCCGACGATCGGCGCCAGGTTGCTCGGCATCTGGAAGATGAACTGCTCGAGGTCGGCCCGCTGCTGGGTCGACAGGTTGAAGACCGTGGCGTCGAGGAAGCGAAACACGGTGTCGATGCTGCCATCGTGCAGCATGCCGAAGCCGCGCACCTGGTTGCCGAGGTGTCCATTGTTGCCGGCGCCGACGAAGGGCACCTGGATCATCCCGAACATGCCCACCTTCTGATAGATGTTGCGCAGGTGGGCGATCTTGAAGTGCTGGGTTTCGTTCTCGAAGCTGCGTCCGCGGTCGCTGCCGAACCGGCCGGCGGCGAGGTTGAACTCGTGGCAGTCGTTGCAGGTCGCCACGCCCGAGTCGGTGGTCGTATTGTTGTAGGTGTTGAGCAGGGTTGCTTCGCTCACCGACAGCGAGTGCGACGTGTTGTCGAGGTTTCGGTTCGGGTTCGGCGGGTAGAAGACGTCGAGGATGAAGTCGGTGAACAAGTCCATCTGCGCCTCGGTGATCGGGCCGTCGTTTCCGACCAGGCCTTCGAAGGCGACGATGAAGTTCTTGAACGACAGGACTTCGTCGGTCGGGTCTGTGCCGAAGAAGCCGACCGAACGGTCGCCGCGCCAGTGCATGGCGCCGTGGTTGGCCATGCCGCGCAGGCTCTGCGTCGTCATCGGGCCCTTCATCGGATGGAAGGCGCTGAAGCCGAAGTCGGGGACCGGGTTGAGCACCGGCAGCGGGTTGCTGTGCTGCTCGTCGTCCGGGTTGCCGAGGTCCCAGGCGAGGCTGTCGAAGTCGCCGAAGATGTGGCACGACGAGCACGACGCTTCACCGTTGCTCGAAGTCTGTTGAGCGTCGTAGAGGAACGGCCGTCCCTCGACGATGTTGTCGGGCTCGGGGTTGTGCAGGATGTGAGTCGAAATCTCGGTGGACGTAGTCGTGTTGACCACCGAGATCGAGTTGTCGAAGCGGTTGAAGACGTAGAGCCGTTGGTTGGCCTCGTCGAGTGCCAGTCCCGAAGGCCCGCCGCCGACCGTGATGTGGCTGAGCGGAGAGGGCGTGAAGGTGTCACTGGCCAACATCCCCGTGTTGAAGATACCCACCTTGCCGGAGCCGAAGGCGGCTACGTAGAGCGTGTTGCCGTCGCTGGTGACGACCATGTCGGTTGGTGTCGCCAGACTGGCCGACTTGACCGCCGGCGGTGCCGGCTGGACGCCGTAGGTGATGTGCTTGTTGAGGTGGCGCGGAGTCACCGTCGCGCCGGAAAGGATGGTGATTCTCGACTCGGCGAGATGGCCCTGAACGGTGGCCGGTTCGCCGACCGGCTTGAAGTTGTTGAGGGTGACGTAGTCGCCCGGGCCCTCGAAACGCACCTCGTTGATCGCCTCGGTGTTGGAGACGTAGACGTCGCCGTTCACCGGGTTGGTCACCATGTTGAAGTTGATGGTTCCGACGCTGGCGAAGGTGTCGGTGACCGCGCCGTTGGCGGTGGAGATCGCGAAGACGTCGAGGTCGGGGAGGTTGAAGCGCACCTGGCTCGACCAGTCGCGGCCGAGCTCGTCACGCCACTCGCCGCTGCCGGGATCGAACTTGACGATCAAGCCGGTTTCGGGCCGGGTGTCGCCGTCGACGTTGTCGTGCGGCAGCGGCAGACCTCCGGGGCGGGTGATGCCGAGGATGTTGCAGGAAGGTTGAACGGTCTGACTGGCGATGTTGGCGCCACTGGTATCGCACACCGCGCCTTCGGAGATGACCGTCGTCTGGTTACCGGAGTGGAAGACGGCGGCGTAGACGGTGGTACCGTCGTTGCTCACGGTGAGAGCGCGCGGGGTGTCGCCGAACAGCTCGGTGATCGAGACTGGGTTTCCCTCGAGATTGGTGCCGAGGTTGTCAGGGTCGAACATCCACACCAATGCGCGACCGATGCCTTCGGTGGAGAGCAGCGGGTCGATCGGGTCGGAGCTGTGGTTCTCGCTGTTCTGTCCGCGGCGAGCCGTGGTGATCATGACTCTCTCGCCGGCCGTGCCGTTGGCGATGACGATGTCGCGCGGCTCGTCGCCGACCAGCAGGGTTCGCGTGACTACCGGCGGCGTGGCGCTCAGATCGACGATGCTGACGCTGTCGGAGAGGTGGTTGACCACCCAGACCTCGGTGTTGCTGCGCGCGGCAACGGCAACTGGCTCGAGGCCGACCTGCACCGACCCTGTATGGGCTATGGTGCCGCCGCCGATCGAGAAGATCTCGAGTTGATTGTCGGGCGTATTGACCGCGAACAGAGTCGAGCCATCCGGCGAGATCGCCAGCGGCCGCACCTGGCCGCTCTCGAAAGCGGTGAACGAAGCCGATGCAGAAAGCGAAAAAGCGGTACAAATTAGGACCGCGGCCCAGCGAAGCGCGCCAAACATGTAGTTCCCCCTGATCAAGCGATAGAATTACCGATATTGGCTGGCGTAACACGGCTGCCGACGTAAGGGAAACCAATTATGTTCAGGCGGTCGCAGCGGCCCCTGAGTACGTACTTCCACGGTGCAGGCGGTCCTCCGGATAGGTGGAACGACGTGGATTGACAAATTGGTTGGACCAATGGATGATTCGGCACCAATGGCAGAGCGGGGAGATCGGTTTCGGCCGCCGGTTCGGCGTCGCGTCCACGAGGGAGTCGCCGAACAGCTGCGCGATGCAATCCTCGACGGCGCGTTACCCGCCGGTTCCAAGCTGCCGCCCGAGCGGGTGCTGGCGGAACGATTCCAGGTCAACCGCACCTCGCTGCGCGAGGCGCTCAAGGTCCTCGAGGGCCTCGGGCTGATCGCGGTGCGACAGGGCGACGGGGCGACCGTGTTGCCGGCCGAGGAGGCATCGCTCGACCTGTTGGGGCCGATGATCTTTCGCGACGGCCGGATCGACTCGGCGGTGCTGGTCGACGTCATCGAGGTGATTCAATCGCTGCTGCTCGAGATGTCGCGGCTGGCGATCGAGCGGCACCGGCCCGAGCAGTTGGTCGAGATTCGCCGCCTGCGCGATCAGATCGCCGATTCTTCTCTCGATCGCGAGCAGCGCTTCGCCGCTGGTCGCGACGTCATCGTCGAGCTTTCCGACATGACCCGCAATCGCGTGTGGCAGATGTTGGCGCGCAAGACGCGCAATTTGCTCGCATCGCCGCCGCTGGTCGCGGCGCGCGCCCAGCTCGATCGCGATCCCTGCGACGTGGTGCCGATCATCGATCGCTGCACCGAGTCGATCGAGGCGTGTCGTCCGCAGGCGGCGCTGGATTCGTTGCGCGCCTACGTCGAGTACCTGAGTGAAATGGCCCTGTCGTTGCGCGATCACGCCGACAGCGAACGAGTATCGAAGGCCGTCGCCTCGTAGCGCCGGTCACGGAGGATGAAATGAGCGAGTTCAAGCTGAAGACCGAAACCCAGGAGCCGGATCTCGATACGGCGATGAAGGTCGTCTATCAATGGAATTACGACCCCGAGGTCGACGAGCTGCGCAATCTCTACAACAAGGCCACCGAAGCGCAGTGGGTGGCGGAGCGCGAGATCGACTGGGAAAGACCGATCGATCTCGAAAAGTTCGGCGCGGTCCCGCTCGGCGCCGCCATCCCGATCGAGAAGACGTCCTACTGGAAGTCGCTCTCGGCGGAGACCAAAGCGGAAGTGACCCGCAAGACCTCGGCCTTCCGCCTCAGCAACTTCCTGCACGGCGAGCAGGGTGCCCTGATGGTGGCATCGCAGTTGGTCAACGCCGTGCCGCACACCGACGCGAAGTTCTACGCCGCGACCCAGACCATGGACGAGGCGCGGCACGTCGAGGTGTTCGCCAAGTACATCGAAAAGCTCGACGAGATCCGTCCGATCGCCGCGCCGCTCAAGGACATCCTCGACGAGACCCTGCGCACCGACGACTGGCTGAAGAAGCTGGTCGGCATGCAGATCGTCGTCGAGGGCCTGGCGTTGTACAGCTTTCGCGAGATGCGCAATCTCACCGAAGAGCCTCTGCTGAAGGACCTGCTCACCTACGTCGCCCGCGACGAAGCGCGCCACCACGCCTACGGCGTCCAGTACGTCTCGCGCTGCGTTCCGCAACTCGACGACGCCGAGCGCACCGAGCTCGAGGACTTCGCGCTCGAGGCGTCGCGCACCCTGATCGACAGTCGCAACCAGGCGACCTTCTTCACCGAGGCTCTCAAGATCTGGGCCGAGGCCGGCATCGACAGCGAGGCCCTGCTGACCTCACTCCAGGCCGAGCGCGACGAGCTCACCAAGAACGCGCGCCCGGGCCGCCGTCTCGGCCCGATCAGTGGTTTCGTGATCCCGACGCTGCGCCGCTGCGGCCTGCTCAGCGAGCGCGTAGCCGGCCACTTTCACGGCTTCCTCAAGGAGAACCTGGGAACCAACCTGGTCGGCGAGGACGTCGCGCAGTTTCTCGAGATCCTGCCGGACCTGCCGGAGGATACCGCGAGCTGGGTGATGGGGGAGGTCAATTGAGTCTGGGATCTGGGAGCTAGGATCTGGAGCTGGGATCTAGGAGCTGGGATCTAGGAGCTGGGAGCTGGGATCTAGGAGCTGGGATCTAGGAGCTGGGAGCTGGGGGTGGTTGCCTCCGGCTGCGCCGGCGGCGGCATCGATTTTCAACGGGCAGGCGCGCAGCGCCCCCCATCCCGAGCCTTCAGCCTCTAGCCCCAGCCCCAGCCTTCTTCTCGACCCCAAACCCCGAAAGCCCCAGCCCCTCCAAAGATCCCATCACCCAGCTCCCAGCTCCCAGCTCCTGCAACTAATTGATCCCAAACCCCGAAAGCCCCAGCCCCTCCAAAGATCCCATCACCCAGCTCCTAGATCCCAGGTCAGCTCCGAGCTCCCGCAACTAATTGATCGCGTTCGGCTCGCCGAGGGAGAAGGCTGCGATCTGAGCGTCGAACTCGTCGCCGCTGTCGGTGACCATCTGGTAGCTGCCGTGCATCGTGCCGAACGGCGTGGTCAGCGGACAGGCGGAGGTGTAGGTAAACGACTGACCGGCGTCGAGCTTGGGCTGCTCGCCGACGACGCCCGGGCCGCGCACCTCCTGCACCTCGCCGTTGGCGTCGGTGATGATCCAGTGGCGGCTGACCAGCTGCGTCGGCTCTTCTCCGAGGTTGGCGACTTCGACCGTGTAGATGAAGAACCACGCGTCGTGCTCGGGATCCGAACGCTCGGGGACGTAGCGCGAATGGACGCGAACGCGGATGTCTCGGGTTGTCGCTTCTGAGTGGAACACGGGCTCGGCGGATCGGTTGGCGGCAGAATCTAGTGAGAGCCGGCGCCGCCGTCAATACGCGAGCGCCAGCACCAGGCCGACGCCGGCGGCGACGATCAGGGCGAGCAGCCAGGGGGCGGCCTGGCGGGGCGTGGCGGGCTCGGCGTCGGCGCAACTGCTGCAGATCGCGCGCTGGGTCGTCCACCCCATCACCAGCTCGACGCAGTCGCCGCAGCACAGCGCACCGCAGCGCGCGCACATTCCGGCCGCCGGCGCGTGGCAGTAGACGCAGTAGTCCTGGTCGGGTTGGAACGGGTCGAGGCCCGCCATCGTTCAGGCGCCCGGAGGCGGCTCGATATCCTTCTCGCGCAACAGCTTCAGCAGGCGATCGGCGCCGCCGTTGGACATGATGTCCTGGAATTGGGAACGAAAGTTCGCGACCAGGCTGACGCCTTCGATGACGACGTCGATGATCAGCCACTCGTCGTTCTTCTTGCGCAGGCGGTAGTCGACGAGAACGTCGTCGGTGCCACCGCGCACGATCTTGGTCTTGACCGTGACGTCGCCGCGTTTCTCGTCGCGCTGCGACAGGATCTGCACCTTCTCGTTGCGGTAGTTGTCGACGTTGTCGCCGTAGGTGTCGGACAGGTGGCTCTTGAACAGGCGCTTGAACTCGACCTTTTGCTCGTCGGAGAGCCTGCGCCAGTTGCGCGCCATCAC
Source organism: bacterium (assembly GCA_030430165.1). Classification (GTDB taxonomy): domain Bacteria; phylum Desulfobacterota; class Binatia; order HRBIN30; family CADEER01; genus CADEER01. Next base: position 13,360 of record JAUIGL010000036.1, read on the forward strand.
CAGGCGCGACAGGGTGTCGAAGTCGACGTTGGAGTAGATGATCTGCTCGACTTCGGCGCGGCGCTTGTCGACGTCGAGCGACTGGTCGCGCAGAACCTTGAGGACCTGTCCGGACATCGCGTCGACGACGTCGCTCGGACTCCTCGAGGCTACGCACGGCGCGACCAGGGCCAAGCTGACCGCCACGGCGGTCAGCCAGTGGCGCTGGCGAGGCCGGTTACTCGCTGGCTTGGTCATCTTCTTCATCCTCTTCTTCATCCTCCGGGAAATCGTAGAGATCGTCGAAGGCGTAGAGATCCTCGGTTTCTACCGCTCCCATGTCGCGGATCAGGGCTTGCCGGCGCTGCGAGTACGCGTTCCTCAGGAACACGTAGTAGTCGAGGGCGGCTGCCTTGGCGGCGGCGACGTCTTCGTCGGCGATCGCTCGGCGGTTGACGACGTCGACCGAGCGGTACGAGAGCGACACGTACCACGGTGCGACGATCCAGTAGATCGACAGGAAGGAGTCGCCGATCAGGCCGATGCCGTCGCGGATGTTGGATGGCCCGAGGATCGGCAGCACGAGATACGGGCCCGGCGGGATGCCCCAGCGTCCGAGCGTCTGCCCGGTGTCTTCGTCCTGTTTTGGAAAACCCCAGTCGCTGGCGACGTCGCGAAAGCCGAGGATGCCGATGGTCGTGTTGATTCCGAAGCGCGCCGTCTCCTCGCCGGCGGCGCGCCACTTCCACTGCAGGATGTCGTTGGCGGCGTTGACCGGGAAGGTGATGTTGTCGTCGAAGTTGCGCAGCGCGTCGCGCAGGAACTGCGGAGTGATGAACTCCCACCCCTGCGAGATGGGGCGCAGAAGGTAGGTGTCGAGCCCGTCGTTGAGGGCGTGGATTTGGCGGTTGAGCGGCTGCAGCGGGTCGCTGATGCCGTTGTCCTGGGCCGAGGCGGGTGCTGCCAGAGCGAGCGTGAGCAGGGCCGGAAGCAAGCTGCGGAGAGGGAGCATCGGGGGAGTATATCGGACGCCGGGGGGTCGCGCGACGAGTGGGTCGCGGAATTGCGGGATGGCGCGGCGAGCTGCGGCACATCCGGGCTGGATTCAGTCCTCTTCGTCCTCGATGTTGGTGTTGTGGATGAGCTGGCCGATCAGGCGCTCGAGCACCACCGCCGACTCGACGAACTCTATCTCCTCGCCGTCTTCGAGGTACTGCTCCTCGCCTCCCAGCTGGATCGAGATGTAGCGGTCGCCGAGGACTCCGGAGGTGACGATCGACGCCGAGGAATCGATAGGAAGCTCGAGGTCGTTGGCGACCGCCATCCGCACCTTCGCCCGGTAGTCGTCGGCGAGCACGATCTGGTCGACCTGTCCGACGCGCACCCCGGCGATGACCACGGGGGCGCGGACCTTGAGGCCGCCGATTTCGTCGAAGCGGGCAAAGACGGTCAGGTCTTCGTCGCTGCCGAGGCGGGCACCGCCGAGTTGCAGCGCCAGGTAGCCGATCGCCGCCAGGCTGGCCAGTACGAAAAGGCCGACCGCGATGTCTCTGTTTCGGTTGGAATCCATGCTCACACACCCCACAAGGCCGTGATGAAGTAATCGAAGACGAGAATGCAGACCGAGGCTTCGACGACCGTGGTGGTGGTCGCGATGCTGACCCCTTCCGAGGTCGGGGTCGCGGTGAACCCCCGGTAAGTCGAGATCAAGCCGACGAGAATGCCGAAGACGACCGCCTTGATGAAGCTGCCGAGCACGTCCTCGCGGAAGTCGACCGAGGTTTCGAGTCCGGTCAGGTAGCTGCCGGGATCGATTCCCCAATAGACGCCGACCAGATAGCCGCCGGCGATGCCGCAGACGATGAACAGCGCCGACAGCAACGGCATGACGGTCACCATCGCCAGCGCCTTCGGCGCCACCACGTAGTGGACCGGGTCGATCGACATCATGCGCAGCCCGTCGAGTTGCTCGGTCGCCGACATGGTGCCGATCTCGGCGGTGGTTGCCGAACCGGCTCGTCCGGTGGTGAGCAGCGCGGTGAGCACCGGTCCGAGCTCGCGGATCAAGCTGAGGCCGACGACGGTGCCGAGCGAATCGGTGGCGCCGAAGCGCTCGAGGGTGTTGTAACCCTGCAGCCCGAGCACGGCGCCGACGGCGATGCCGGAGATGCAGATGATGATCAGCGACAACACCCCGAGCCCGAAAACCTCGTCGAGATAGCGCCGGATTCGCGCCGGGCGGCGCAGCAGGCAGGCGAGGATGTGGCCGGAGAAGGTGGCGACGGCGCCCACCTCGTGGACGAACTGAACGGCGCGCGAGCCGATCAGGGCGATGGCGTCGGTCATGAGCCGAGCCCCGGCAGAACCTCGACCTCTTCCAAGGAGCCGGCGGGCCGATCCTGGTCTGCGGTCAGGAACGCCTGGATGCGCGGGTCTTCGTGTCGCTCCATCTCCTCGGGTGTCCCGGTGCGAATTCCCTCCGGCAGCACGATCGAAACCTGCTCGGCCATCCGCATGGTCGAGGCGACGTGGTGCGAGACGACGACGATGGTGATGCCGCGCCGCCGGTTTATGTCGACCAGGAGATCCTCGACCTGGCGCGTCGAGATCGGGTCGAGGCCGGAAAACGGCTCGTCGCAGAGCAGGATGAGGGGCTTGCGGATGATCGCGCGGGCGAGCGCGACCCGCTTGCGCATGCCGCCCGACAGTTGGTTCGGCAGCAGGTCGTCGATGTCGTGCAGCCCGACCGAGGCCAGCCGGTCGTCGACCTCGCGGTGGATCGCGCCGTCGTCGAGATCGGTGTGCTCGCGCAGCGGCAGGGCGAGATTCTCGAAGACGGTCAGCGAGTCGAGCAGGGCGCCGCCCTGGAACAGCATGCCGATTTTGTGGCGAACCTTGGCGAGGTCGCGATTGGCGAGCTTGGTGATGTCCTCGCCGTCGACCAGAATGCGGCCGTCGATCGGATGCACGAGGCCGCCGATCAGGCGCAGGATGGTGCTCTTGCCCGAGCCGCTGCCGCCCAGCAGGACGGAGATCTCTCCCTTTGGAAAGCAGCACGACAGGCGCTCGAACACCGTGCGCCGGCCGAAGGCCATGGTGACGGAATCGAGGCAGAGGTGTTGCGCGGGGGCAGTTTCGCTCATTGCGAACGCGGCCGTCTAGCGCGATTCATCGGCTACTACGCCGAGGCGCTGCTCGAGGTCGCGAACCCGCGCCTCGAGCGCGGCGACTCGCTCTTCGAGGTCGCTGGCGGGCGCCGCGGTGCTGGCTGGCGGGCTCGCCGCCGAGTACGGGCCTTCTTCGATCGGGTGGGCGTCGGGAGCGAGCAGCTGCGCGTAGCGCTCGGCGCGCCCGCCGGGCTCGGGCCCGACTCGCTTGCAGAGCCGGTTTTCCGCCAGCGTGGCGAGGACCTCCTGCACTTTCTCGAGCGACTCGAGCGGCGCCATGCGGCGCGCCCGGGTGCGCAGCTCGCCGGTGGTCTGCGGGCCGCGCAGCAGCAGCTCGGCGAGCACCGCCAGCGCCGTCGAGTTGAGTCCGAGCTTGCCGCCCGCGGTGTGGGAAAACTTCTCGACCCGACTGTGGCCGGGGAACACGCGCTTGACCAAGCTCTTGTCGGCGAGGTTCTCGAGCGCTTCGAGAACCTCGTCCTCCTCGAGCGCCAGCACCGGGTGGCGGTTCGATTTCTGGTTGGCGGCGTTGACCGCGGCGTTGAGCGACAGCGGGTAGTGCTCCGGGGTGGTCATCGCCTTTTCGATGAGCACCCCGAGCAGTCGTCCTTCGGTGGGGTCGAGCGAATCCATCGCCGTGATCAGGAGGGACGTTCGCGCCGCTCGCGTTCGCGTTCGTCGGCTTTGTCGCGCAGCGGCCGGCCCTTGTCGGGCGTCGGATCCTCGACCAGCCCGTAGATCTGCCGCCCCTCGTGGTCCTCGGGCAGGTACTCGGTGATCGGCAGGCCTTCGGCGTTGGTGAACAGCAAGCAGTGGCAGTATTTGTAGATCTGCATGTCGTCGCAGGCGCAGATCCAGGTGCGGTGCTTCACCTCGGCTTCCTTGTCGGGATAGAAGCGGCACGGGCAGAGCGGCTTGCCGAGCGTGTCCTTGTGGTGCGCCAGGCCCTTGATGACGGCGTCGGTGACGCCGGGGCCGGGATGGGTCGTGGTTCCCGACTTGGCGCAGTAGCTGTCGACGAACTTGCGCATGCGCTCGATCGTCTTCTCATCCGGTTCCGGTTGCGACATCGACACCCCTTCCGTTCGTGCGAATTTCGTACGTCCGTGGACCGGTGCTTGCCTGCTGCCGGTTGCGGATACAAGGTTTCGTCCGGCGATGATACTGGCGACGACAGGGCGACGCAAAGCAGGGTAGGAGGAGAGGATGGAAAACGACACCAAAAACGAGCCGGGAATACCGCTGTTGCAGGTGGATGCCTTCGCGCAGGCGGCGTTTCGCGGCAACCCGGCGGCGGTCTGTCTACTCGACGGCGAGCGCTCGGCGGAATGGATGGCGGCGGTCGCGGCGGAGATGAATCTGTCGGAGACCGCGTTTCTGGTCGGGGCGGGAGATTCCTTCGGCCTGCGCTGGTTCACGCCGACGGTCGAGGTGCCGCTGTGCGGGCACGCCACCCTGGCGTCGGCGCACGCGGTGTGGGAGTGGCAGGGCGGCGATGCGCCGCTGACCTTCGATACCCTGAGCGGCCCGCTGCGGGCGACTCGCAGCGGCGACTGGCTCGCGCTCGACCTGCCGGCCAAGCTCGGCGCCGCTGCGCCGCTGCCGCGGGCGATCGCCGCTGCGATCGGCGGCACGCCGCGCAATCACGTCTACGCCGACGGCTTCCATCTGGTCGAGCTCGACGACGAGGCTGCGGTGCGCAATCTGCATCCGGACCTCGCCCCATTGCTCGAGCTCGGCGAGGTCGGCCTGGTGGTCACCAGCGGCGCCGCCGGCGAATTCGACTTCGTGTCGCGCGTCTTCGCGCCCGGCTTGGGGATCGACGAGGACCCGGTCACCGGCGCCGCGCACTGTATGCTGGCGCCGTACTGGAGCGCGCGTCTCGGTCGCAGCGAGCTGGTCGGCTTCCAGGCGTCGGCGCGCGGCGGGGTGGTGCGCACGACCTTCGCCGGGGCCGATTCCGGGCGGGTGCGACTCGAAGGCCAGGCGGTGACGGTGCTGCGCGGCGAGCTCAGCGGCGCCGCGCGGCTTTGACTTTTGCGCCGCGCTCGGGCCTTCAACAGGGCATGCGTCTGAACGCCGCCGGTCATCCGCTACATACGCGATCGCAGACCATCGCGATTCATCGCGACGACGCCGGGGCGGTGCTGGCGCAGGCGAGCCATCTCGATCTGCGCAAGCGGGGCTTCGTCCCGGTGGGCTCTTTTCTGCAGAGCAGCGGCATCATTCACCGCATGGAGGTGCGCGCCGAGATCGATCCGCTGGCGGCAACCCTCGAGCGAGCCGAGGTGGCGATGCCGGCGGTGGCATTCGACGCGTCGCCGACGACCGGCGGCGAGAGTTGCCGCGATGTCGCCGGCGAGCTGCCCGGTCTGTCGGGAGCCTCGCTGCGTGCCGGCTGGGCGCAATCGCTCGGCGCGGTGATGGGTGGGCGGCTCGGTTGTAGCCACGTCCTGTCGCTGAGCCAGCACCTGGGTGCGGCGGCGGGCCACGCGTTGGAGTCTGCACCCGGCGGCGCGGTCGCTTGGAGCGAGGGGCCGGCGCGCCGCCTGTTTCACCGGACGCTGGTGATCGACGGCTCGGAGCCGGCGGACGGCGCCATCGATCTCGCGGCACAGCTGACCGAGCTGCACCTGGCGCCGGCGGCCGGGGTCTGCAATCCGATGGACAGCTTCGCCGAGCAACTCGAGATTCGCCTGCTGGCGCGCGTCGACCTGGGGCGCGGGGTGTTGTCGTCGATCGAGGTCGCGGAACGGCGCCGCGATCGCGATACGCTCGCAACCGCCGACTGGCGGCGCCGCGATCCGCTGGTACAGCCGTTGTGTGGGATCGGTTTCATCGGCGGCTTCGCCCGCGCCGTGCTCGATCGCCATCCGCAACCCGGACGCGACCGGCCGTTGATCGACATCCTCCTGGCGCTGCCGCCGGCGTTTCTTCAGGTGTGTGCGTGTTTCTCCGAGACCTGGCCGCAGCGCGCGATGGCCAGCGATACGGTGGTCGGGATCGGTGGGACGGCGGACTCTTGTTATATGTGGCGCGGGGGTGGGGCGCTCGATCGGCGCAAGAAGGACTCGGATCCGGGGCCCGTTTGAAATTGGTCCAAAGGCGCGCTGCGCGCGCCGGCCAAAGCTCGGCTCCGCCTTTGCGTCCAAATGGGGGGCAGGTTTCGGTATCCGGCGGATGATTCGGTGCCATAAACTCCCGTCAACCGGGTAGTCGCGCCAGCGACCACCGCCCTTTGCCTGTGCCCATGCCCGTGCCTCTGCCTACGAGCGAAGCGAGTTCCAAGCTAAGCGAGGTCGCCGGCGGCTTGGCGGATGCGGGTGATGGCTTCTTCGATGGCGGGGCGGTCGACGTCGAGGTGGGTTACGGCGCGGAAGACGCCGGGGCGCATGCGGTTGAGTAGGACGCCGCGCTGCTGCATGGCGGCGGCGAGCTGTTTGTCGTTGTCGTGGTGGAAGAGCACGATGTTGGTTTCGGGCATGGGGTCGACGCGGATGCCGGCGTCGCGCAGGCCCTCGGCGAGGCGGGCGGCGTTGGCGTGGTCGTCGGCGAGGCGGTCGATGTGGTCGTTGAGCGCGTGCAGCGCGCCGGCGGCGATGATTCCCGCCTGGCGCATGCCGCCGCCGAGCATCTTGCGGAAGCGGTGGACTCGATCGATCGTTTCCGTGTCGCCGCAGACGACCGATCCGACCGGCGCGCCGAGTCCCTTGGAGAAGCAGAAGGACAGGGTGTCGACCTCGGCTGCCCAGGCGTCGGCGGCAATGCCGCTGGCGACCACCGCGTTGAACAGGCGCGCGCCGTCGAGGTGGACGCGCAGCCCGCGCTCGCGCGCGGCGCGCGCCACCGCGGCGAACTGCTCGAACGGCCAGATCGTGCCGCCGGCGGCATTGTGTGTGTTCTCCAGCGCGGCCATGGTCACCGGCGAGTTGTGGTGATCGCGTCCGGGAATCGCCGTAGCGAGCTCCTCGGCGGTGTACAGTCCGTCACTGCCCAGCGTCGTCACCTGCAGGCCCGAGAGTGCGGCGGCTGCCCCCGACTCGTAGCGCAGGATGTGGGCGCCCCAGCCGGCCAACGCAGTGTCGCCGTGCCTGGTTTGCGCGCGCAGCGCGAGCTGATTGGCCATCGAGCCGCTCGGCACGAACAGCGCCGCCGCCATGCCGACTTTCGCGGCGGCGATTTCCTGCAGCCGGTTGACGGTCGGGTCTTCGCCGTAGACGTCGTCGCCGACCTCGGCCGCCGCCATCGCCTGCCGCATCGCCGCGGTAGGCTTGGTCACGGTATCGCTGCGCAGGTCAATCCGTTGCATCACCTAGCCAGTGTACCCCGTACCCGTCCTCAGTACCCGGTACCCCGTCCTCAGTACCCCGTACCCCGTCCCCCGTACCCCGTCCCCTAAATATCCAGCTCTTCCGCGGTTGCCGCGCGCTCCATGATGAAACGAAAGCGCGGCTCGACGTCGCGTCCCATCAGGGTCTTCATCGTCTCGTCGGTGTCGTTCTGGTCGTTGATCGCGACCCGCAGCAGGTGGCGCCGCTCGGGATCGAGGGTGGTCTCCTTGAGCGTCGGCGGGTTCATCTCGCCGAGGCCTTTGAAGCGTTGCACCACCGGCTGCTTGCCGTTGGCTTTGGCGAGGACCTTGTCGCGTTCGCCTTCGTCGAGAGCCCAGTGGACCTCCTTGCCGAGCTCGATCTTGTAGAGCGGCGGTTGGGCGATGAAGACGTGGCCGCTGTCGATCAACGGACGCATGTGGCGGTAGAAGAAGGTCAGCAGCAGGGTGCAGATGTGATGACCGTCGGAGTCGGCGTCCATCAGCAGGCAGACCTTGTGGTAGCGCAGCTTCGACAGGTCGCAGTTCTTGCCGGCGCCGCAGCCGAGGGCGGAGATGATGTCGCCGAGCTCGCGATTGGCCATCACCTTCGACAGGGACGCCTGCTCGGCGTTCAGCACCTTGCCGCGCAGCGGCAGGATCGCCTGGAAGTGGCGATCGCGCGCCTGCTTGGCCGAGCCGCCGGCGGAGTCGCCCTCGACCAGGAAGAGCTCGCTGATCTGCGGGTTGGTGGAAGAGCAGTCGGCCAGCTTGCCGGGCAGGTTGAGGCGGTGCGAGATCGCCGTCTTGCGCTGCACGCTCTGCGCCGCGGCGCGCGACGCGCTGCGGGCGCGCGCCGCGAGGACGACGCGCTCGGCGATCGCGGCCGCCTGCGTCTGGTTCTGCAGCAGGTAGTTCTCGAGCCCGGTGCGAACGAAGTTGTCGATCGGCGTCGTCACCTCGGGGTTGTTGAGGCGGTCCTTGGTCTGGCCCTGGAACTGCGGTTCCTGGACGTAGATGCTGAGGATGGCGACGATGCCTTCGCGGATGTCGTCGGCGGTGATGTTGAGCCCCTTGGGCGCGGCGTTCTTGACCGAGAGGTAGTTGCGCACCGCCTTGGCGATCCCCGAGCGCAAGCCGTTCTCGTGGGTTCCGCCCGACCGCGTCGGAATGCCGTTGACGAACGAGAGGACGGTTTCGTCGGTGGACTCGGTCCACACCAGGGTCAGCTCGACGTCGGTGTCGTCCTTGCGGTCGGCCGAAAAAGGCTCGCCGATGGCGGTGTCGCCGCGTTCCTTCACCACCTTGTCGATCCACTCGCGGATCCCCTGATCGTGGTGGAACTCTTCGCTGGTCTTGTCGGTGTCGTTCTGGAAGACGAGGGTCAGTCCGCGGTGCAGATAGGAGCGCGACTCGAGGCGCTCGCGAATCAGCTTGGCGTCGAACTCGGTCTTGGGGAAGATCTGCGGGTCGGGGGTGAAGGTGATGCTGGTGCCCGAGCCGCGCGCCGGCCCGGTTTTCTTCACCGTACCCTTGGCGACGCCGCGGGCGAACGACTGCTCCCAGTGCGCGCCGTTGCGCTTGACGTTGGCGGTCATCGACGACGACAGGGCGGTGACCACCGAGGCGCCGACGCCGTGCAGCCCACCGGCATGGTAGTAGTTGCGATTCTCGAACTTGCCGCCGGCGTGGAGGGTGGTGAGGATCAGCTCGAGCGCCGACTTCTTGTGCTTGGGGTGCTTGTCGACAGGAATGCCGCGGCCGTTGTCGGACACGGTGAGCGTCTTGCCGTCGCGGTGGAGGCGCACCGTGATCTTGTCGCAGTGGCCGTTCATCGCCTCGTCGACCGAGTTGTCGAGGAGCTCCCACACGAGGTGGTGCAGGCCCGACTTGTCGACCCCGCCGATGTACATGCCCGGTCGCTTGCGGACCGGCTCGAGCCCCTCGAGGACGGTGATGTCCTTCGCCGTGTACTTCTTGCCGCCCATACCTCAACCCCTCGTGGCGAGCGCGCTACCGAACGCCGCTCGAGGCCCGAATCTGCCACACGGGGTGTGGAATGTGAATAGAGCGACTGCACGCAAAAAGGCCCGGCAGCTCGCGCCGCCGGGCCTTTTCGCAATTGCGAGGTTGGCAGTCGCCTACATGTCCATTCCCATGTCGGGCATACCGCCGCCGGCGTTCTCTTCCGGCTTCTCGGTGACCGCGGCTTCGGTGGTGATCAGCAGGCCGGCGACCGAGTTGGCGTTCTGCAGGGCGGTGCGAACGACCTTGGTCGGGTCGATGATGCCCATCTTGAGCATGTCGCCGTACTCTTCGGTGCGGGCGTTGAATCCGAACGCGCCCTTGCCGTTCTTGATTTTGTCGAGCACCACCGAGCCTTCGTGGCCGGCGTTCTCGGCGATGCGCCGTGCAGGCTCCTGGATGGCGCGGCGGATGATGTTGATGCCGACCTGATCGGAAGCGTCGGCCTTCATCGCCTCGAGCGCGGCCGAGGCGCGAACCAGGGCGACGCCGCCGCCCGGTACGATTCCCTCTTCGACCGCAGCGCGGGTCGCGTGCATGGCGTCTTCGACGCGCGCCTTCTTCTCCTTCATCTCGACTTCGGTGGCGGCGCCGACGCGGATGACGGCGACTCCGCCGACCAGCTTGGCGAGTCGCTCCTGCAGCTTCTCACGGTCGTAGTCGGAGGTGGTGTCCTCGACCTGGCCGCGGATCTGGCTGACCCGGCCCTCGATCTCCGCCTTCTTGCCGGCGCCGTCGATGATCGTCGTGTTGTCCTTGTCGATGACGACGCGCTTGCAGCGGCCGAGGTCCTTGAGGCCGACGCTCTCCAGCTTGATGCCGAGCTCCTCGGCGACCATGCGGCCGCCGGTGAGGATGGCGATGTCTTCGAGCATCGCCTTGCGGCGGTCGCCGAAGCCCGGCGCCTTGACGGCGGCGCCCGACAGCGTGCCGCGGATCTTGTTGACTACCAGAGTCGCCAGGGCCTCGCCCTCGACGTCCTCGGCGATCAGCAGGAAGGGCTTGCCCGACTTGGCGATCTGCTCGAGCACCGGCAGCAGGTCCTTCATCGCGCTGATCTTCTTCTCGTGGATCAGGATGTAGGGATCCTCGAGAACCGTCTCCATGCGATCGGGGTCGGTGACGAAGTAGGGCGACAGATAGCCGCGGTCGAACTGCATGCCCTCGACCACTTCGAGGGAAGTCTCGAGGCTCTTTGCCTCCTCGACCGTGATCACGCCTTCCTTGCCGACCTTGTCCATCGCCTCGGCGATGATGTCGCCGACGGTTTCGTCGCCGTTCGACGAGACCGTGCCGACCTGGGCGATCTCCTCGCGTCCCTTGGTCGACTTGGAAATGCCCTGGAGCTCCTCGATGACGCGGTCGACGGCCTTGTCCATGCCGCGCTTGAGGCTCATCGGATCGTGCCCGGCGGCGACCAGCTTCGACCCTTCGGCGAAGATGGCGCGGGCCAGCACGGTGGCGGTGGTGGTGCCGTCACCGGCGTTGTCGGAAGTCTTCGAGGCGACTTCCTTCACCATCTGCGCGCCCATGTTCTCGAACTTGTCCTCGAGCTGGACTTCCTTGGCGACGGTCACGCCGTCCTTGGTGACGGTCGGGGCGCCCCACGACTTCTCGATCAGGACGTTGCGGCCCTTGGGGCCGAGGGTCACGGTGACGGCATCCGCCAGCACGTTGACCCCCTTGCTCATCTTGGCGCGGGCGTCCGCGCTGAATTTCACTTCTTTGGCAGCCATTCGAGCGCTCCTTCTCTCAGCCTTCGATCACGCCGAGGATGTCGTCCTCGCGCATGATGATGTGTTCTTCGCCGCCGATTTCGATCTCGGTCCCGGCGTACTTGCCGAAGAGGATCTTGTCCCCCTTCTTGACGTCGAGCTTGTGCGTCTTGCCGTCCTCGACTCGGCCCGGACCCACCGCAACGATCTTGCCCTCTTGCGGCTTCTCCTTGGCGCTGTCCGGAATGATGATCCCGCCCGCCGATTTTTCCTCTCCGTTGATCCGCTTGACCACCACCCGGTCGCTCAACGGACGCATTTTCAGTGACATTCGAACCCCTCCTGATACTGTCCAAGACGTTGATATATATGGATTTTCTTGATTGGTCGGGGCTTCGGCCGAGCCCGCCCCGGGAACTCGCGGGAAGTAAGAACGGTCGCGCCGGCTGTCAAGGGTCGGGATTGTAAAAACGTCCGCGGCGCCGCTCAGCGGCGGCGCACCAGCTCGACGACGCGGAACCGCCGCAGCACCTTGCGGCCCTTCTGCGCCCGCTTGCCGCGTTCCGGCCGTTGCAGGCGGCGGTCGTTGCCCTCGGCGTCGACGGCGGTGGGCGGCTCGTCCTCGGCGTGGCAGAGCGCGCCGACGACGCGGTCGCCGCTGTCGATCCGCATCAGGATGACGCCGCGGCCGGCTCCGGCGAGCTCGCTGAGCTCGTCGGCGGCGAACGACAAGAGCTTGCCGGCGGCGGTCGCGGCGGTGACGGTGTCGCCGTCGCCGGGGCCGACCGAAGCGATCGCGTCGCCGTCCTTGAGGCGCGCGAAACGGCGGCCGCTGCGCGTGGTGTCGCTCAGGTCGGGCTTGCAGAAGAAGCCCATCCCGCCGGCGCTGGCGACCAGCCAACGGTCGACCGCGGTCGGCTGGTCGGCGTCGCTCAGGATGATGCCGCCGGGCGCCGCCGATTCGCTTCCGAAGTCGAGCTCTTGTTGGCCGGCGCCCGCCGACTCGGCGGACGGCGGCTGCACCAGGCAGGCGGCGACGACGCGTTCGCCGTCGCCGAACTTGCACAGCGACTGCACCGGCTCGCCGTAGCCGCTGGTGGCGGTGATCGAGCCGACCTTGAGAACGTAGACGACGCCGTGGCTCGACCACAGCGCCAGCGAATCGCGGGTGCTGCCGGGCAGCACCCACTTCGCCTGGTCGCCCTCGCGCACCCGGGTGGTGCTGCGGTCCTTGAGCTCGCCGACGCGTTTGATCCAGCCGTCGCGCGTGACGATGACGTTGGTGTCCTCGTGCACCACATAGGCCTCGGCGTCGTACTCGAGCTCGGCTCCGGCGCTCAGTCGGGTGCGGCGCTTGTCGCCGTACTTCTCGGCGACGTTGGTCAGCTCGTCGCCGATCAGGTTCCACAGCGCGCGCTTGCTGGCCAGGGTCTTGCGGATCTCCTCGGCGCGCGCCTTCTTCTCGCGCTGTTCCTTGCGGATCTTGTCGATCTCGAGACGCGCCAGTTGGTAGAGCCGCGTCTCGAGGATCGCGTTGGTCTGCTCCTCGTCGAGCTTGAACGCCTTCATCAGGCGTTTGCGCGCGTCGTCGCGCGACTGCGACTCGCGGATGATCTTGATGGCGCGGTCGAGGCCGCGGAAGATCTTGAGGAATCCCTCGAGGATGTGGAGGCGCGCCTCGAGCTCGCGCAGCTCGTGCTGCAGCCGGCGGGTGACGACCTGCAGGCGGAAGTCGAGGAAGTGCTGGCAGATGTCGCGCAAGCCGAGGCGCGCCGGCTGCGGCGCCTCGCCCTCCTTGCCCGGCACCAGCGCGGTCAGGTTGACGTGGAAGTTGATCTGCAGGTGGGTGTGCTTGAACAGGTAGGCCATGACCGCGTCGGCGGTGGCTTCGCTCTTGATCTCGACGACGATGCGAACCACGTCGGTGGACTCGTCGCGGACGTCGACCGCCTGCGGCAACTTGCGGCTGGTGATGTGCTGCGCAATCTCCTCGACGATGCTGGCCTTGTTGGTGGTGTACGGGATCGAGGTGATGACCACGTGCGATTTGCGGCCGCTCTTCTCGCTGGTGTACTGGGCGCGCACGCGAACCGCGCCGTGCCCGTCCTCGTAGATCTGGCGCAGCTCGGCGCGGCTGTTGAGGATCTCGCCGGCGGTCGGGAAGTCGGGTCCTTTGATGTGCTTGCAGAGATCCTTGCTCTGCAGCTTGGGGTTCTTGATGAGGGCGAGCAGGGCGGCGACGACCTCGCCGAGATTGTGCGGCGGGATGTTGGTCGCCATGCCGACGGCGATGCCGGTGCTGCCGTTCATCAGCAGCTGGGGCAGGGCGGCGGGCAACACCTCGGGCTCGCGCAGGGTGGCGTCGTAGTTGTCGCGGAAGTCGACGGTGTCCTGGCGGACGTCGCGCAGTAGCTCCTCGGCGAGCGCGGTCAGCCGCGCCTCGGTGTAACGCATCGCCGCCGGGCTGTCGCCGTCGAGCGAGCCGAAGTTTCCCTCGCCGTGCACCAGCGGATAGCGCAGGGCGAATTCCTGGGCCATGCGCACCATCGCCTCGTAGGCGGCGACGTCGCCGTGCGGGTGGTACTTTCCGAGCACGTCGCCGACCACCGCCGCCGACTTGCGCGGCTTGGCGCCGGCGGTCAGACGCAGGCTCTGGTACATCGCGTAGAGGATCCGCCGCTGCACCGGCTTGAGGCCGTCGCGCACGTCGGGCAATGCGCGCGCCGTAATGACGCTGAGTGCGTAGTTGAGGTAGCGCGCCTCGGCGGCATCGCTCAACTGGATGTCCTCAATCGGCGCCGGCTCCGAAGTCCGCTTCGCCATTCAACCCACCTCCCGACCGCTCAACGAATCCCTCCTATCAGAGCCCTGCCGACGGAGCCAGCAACGTTGCTGTCCGGGACAAGAAAACACGGGTGAACACGGATGGGCACGGATGATGATTTGGGGAGGGGCCCTTCGGGCCACCTCATTTATCCGTGTAGATCCGTGTTCACCCGTGGTTTGCTAGAGGCAGAGCGCGTCGCCGAGGTCGGCGGGGTCGAGCCGGGTGCCGATGTAGAACTCGCCGAACAGGCCGTACACCGCGCTCGCCGGGTCGAAACGCATCTCGTAGACGACGTCGCGGATGCTCTTGAGGTCGTGCGAGAACAGGGTGACGCCCCACTCCCAGTCGTCGAGGCCGGTGCAGCTGGTGATCAGCTGGAGCACCCGGCCGGCGAAGGCGCGTCCGGTCTTGGCGTGGTCGCCCATCAGCCGCTTGCGCTCGTTGAACTCCAGCGTGTACCAGTTCTGCGCCTCGCCGCGGCGCTTGGCCATCGGGTAGAAGCAGATGATGTCCATGTCGGTCGGCAGCTGCGGGTGGACGCGGGCGTCGGCGTACTTCTCGATGCGCTGGCGGAAGCGCTCCATGCCGGCGGCGAACTCGGGTGAGTCGGGGGCGACGTTCTGGTCCTCGATCAGCTGTTTCGCCCAATCGGTCGGGCCGCTCATGTACTCGCTGACCTCCGACATCGACAGGAACGAGTAGACCGGCTGCAGGCAAGTGCCGAGCTCGGTCGCCGCAATCTGCTGGCCGAGGCGCTGGATGCGGCCGAGGTCGGGGTGCACCGCCATTACCGCGAAGTCGGATTTGGCGATCCCGGCCATCGGCACGAACTGCATTCCTTCCTCACTGGCGCAGGCGGCGAGGGCGTCGCGAAACTCGGAAATCCCGGCCGCGCGTTGGTCGGCGTCGAGCCCGCGCCAGCGCGCTCGATCGATGCGATAGAATTGGTGCAGCACTGGCCATCCGACTGCGTCGTTGAGCTCCGACATCGACTATCGTTCTCCCTGTTGGCGGGGTTGGTGATCCCCGGCCCATGGTGAAGTGTAAGGTTAGCGGATCGTTTCGCCGGCGCCAATGCACGGCGGCGCAAGCTGCAGGGGCCGCGATTTTTGCAATTGTTCGGTGTCGAGTCGTAGAATGCGCCGATGTCCGAGCCCGCTCACCGCTCGCCGTCGAATCTCGCCGCGGCATTCTTCGCCGATGGCGAGGTCAGGCAGGATCCCGAGACGCGCAGCCGCTACGGCGGCTATTTCGTTCTCGGCACCGGGCTCGGCATGGGGCTCCTGCTCGGCGGCACGATCTACGGCATGACCGGGTCGGTGCGGGGCGGTCTCTACTGGCTGGTCTCGGCGATCGTCTACTCGGCGCTGTCGCTGGCTCTGTGGAAGTGGGTCCTGCCGCGTTTCGGCGACTACGCGCCGGGGTGGCGCCTGGCGGCGCAGGCGGTGACCGCGGTCGGCACCTTCGCGGTGTTGTCGCTGCTGGTGGTCGAGGCGCACCACTCGGTGTTCGGCCTCGGCTCGGGCTCGATCCTCCATCCCTACTCGGGGCCCGACCGAACCTTTGAAATATCGGCCGACGCGTTGCGGTCGGGACCCTGGGTGTTCGCGCTGATCCCGATTCTTCCCACCACCATCATGTGCCTGATCGGCTTCAACCAGTCGTGGTGGCGCATCGCCGTGCTCGAGGATCGCCAGGAGGAGCTGCGCGAGCTGGCGATCGCCGCACAGCTGGCGGCGCTGCGCGCGCAACTGAATCCCCACTTTCTGTTCAATAGCCTCAACTCGATTGCCGAGCTGGTTCGCTCCGACCCCGAGCGCGCCGAGGAGTGCATCGAGCGGCTCGCCGAGATCCTGCGCTACGTCTTGCAGCGCACCCAGATCGACTTGGTGCCGCTCTCCGACGAGGTGCGCATCGCGCAGTCCTACCTGGAGATCGAGCAGGCGCGCTTCGGCGACAGCCTGACCATCGAGACCAAGCTCGACGACAAGGTGCGCGGCGCGCTGTTGCCGGGGCTGATCCTGCAGCCGCTGGTCGAGAACGCGGTGCAGCACGGGGTGTCGCGCAAGGCGGGCGGCGGCCGCATCACCATCGAGGCCGGCGTCGAAGGCGACGACATCCGCATCGACGTGCGCGACACCGGTGTCGGCATCGATCTGTCGGGCGGCGTTTTCGACCGCGGCGTCGGCTTGCGCAATCTGCGTGAGCGGCTGACCCGCCGCTACGGCCCGCGCTACGAGCCGGTGGTCGAGAGCGAGGCCGGGCAGGGGACGTCGATCACGGTTCGCGTTCCGCGGTCCCCCAGCGTCTGAGCCGATGGCGTCATGCGAGTAGTCCTGGTCGACGACGAGAAGCTGGCGCGCGACCGCCTGCGCCGCCTGTTGAAAAAGGCGGAGGACGTATCCATCGCCGGCGAAGCGGAGGACGGCGAGTCGGCGATCGCTCTGGTCGCGCGCGAGAAACCGGACCTGATGTTCCTCGACGTTCAGATGCCCGGTCTCGACGGCTTCAGCGTGCTCGACCAGAGCGAGCACGTCCCGCACGTGGTTTTCGCCACGGCGCACGATGCCTACGCGATCAAGGCCTTCGAGGTGCACGCGATCGACTACCTGCTCAAGCCGATCTCGCAGGCCCGGCTCGGAGAGGCGTTGCGCCGGGTGCGCGAGCGCCTCGACGAGCAGCCGCCCGACTGGCACCAGCTGATCGCCGCCGTGCGCGAGGATGCACGGCGCTACCCGGAGCGCCTGCCGGTGCACAAGGGGCGCCAGATCCTGGTCCTGCCGGTGGAGGACATCTACTGGTTCGAGGTCGAGTTCCGGCTGGTCTACGCCCACACCGAGAACGATCGCTTCATGACCAACTTCACCCTCAAGGATCTCGAGGAGAGGCTCGACCCGGAGGTCTTCTTCCGCGCCCACAAGTCGCGCATCGTCAACCTGCGCCAGGTGCAGGCGATCGTTCCGTGGTTCGGCGGGCGCTACAAGCTGGTGATGCGCAACCCGGAGCGCAGCGAGCTCGAGCTGAGCCGCGCCCAGGCGCGCGTGCTGCGCCGCCGCATGCAGTGGTGAGCGAGCCGATTTTGTCGTTGTCACGCCGGCCGCGGCGTTGACGGGTCTAGGCAAAGCGCATACTGTGCGGCGTTCTCTGAGGGATGCTACGAGTGCCTTTCGGCCGATCGGCTAACCAACCGCCCCGCGGTATCTTTCGCGTCCTGCCCAAGGCGGGATTTGCGCCGCGAGTGCTCGCCCCGAAGGCGGTATTTTTGGGCTTGGCGGCCTTCTTGTCGACGGCCGTTCCTGCGTTGGCGGTTCCCGGCGACACCAACTGCGACACCCTGGTCAACGCGGCTGATTTCGATGCCCTGATCGTCGAGATCTTCACCGACACGGGCTTCTGTCCCGATGCCGACGTCAATGAGGACGGCATGGTCAGCGCCGCCGACATCCCGATTTTGATCGAGCTCCTGCCGGCGTTGCCGACGCCGCGGCCGACCTCGACGCCGACGCCCGACGGCCCGACGCCGACGGTTACGCCGGGGACGCCGCCGACCGCGACCGAGACGGTGACGCCGAGCGCTACCTACACCGCCAGCAACACGGCGACGGCGAGCGACACGCCGACCATCACCAATACGCCGACCATCACCCAGACCCCGAGTCAGACGCTGACGCCGTCGCGCACCGAGACTCCGACCCGTACCGGCACCTTCACGCGCACGCGGACCTGGACCCGGACCTTCACCCGCACGCGCACGCATACCCGCACGCGGACGCCGACCAACACGCGGCGGCCGACGCGCACCGGCACGCCGACGCGCACCCGCACCAACACGCGGACGCCGACCCGCACCCGTACCGATACGCAAACCAAGACTCCGACCAACACGCGAACCGCGTCGTGGACGGCGACCGAGACCGAAACCCGGCCGCCGACCAGCACGGCGACCGAGACGCGCACGCCGTCACAGACCTGGACCCCGTCCCACACCCGCACGCCGACGCTGACGCTGACCCCGTCGAGTACGCGCACGCCGTCACCGACGTCGTCGTTCACCCGCACCCGCACCGACACCCGCACGCCGACCGAAACGCTGACGCCGACGATCACGCGGACGCCGACCCTGACCCGCACGCCGTCGTTCACGCGCACGCCGTCGTTCACGCGCACGCCGACCCTGACCCGCACGCCCTCGCTGACGCCGTCGCCGACGCCGACCCAGCCGCCGGGCCCGGAGGTCTTGGAGCTGCTGCTGGCGACCGCCGACAATCACCCGCGCGATCCGGTCGGCTTCACCAACGACAACATCCCGATCTACGAGTTTCCCAACGGCTTCGGCTTCGTCATCGTCGTCGAGGGGCGCGCTGGGACCAACTCCGGACCTCCGGGGATTTGTGGCACGGTGACCTCGGAAGGCGGAGTGCAGCCGTGCAACGGGCCGCGCTCGGACCTCGAAATCCAGGCGAATCGGACTCTCGGCAACGGCAATCCCGCGGTCTGCGACATCGGCATACCCGGCATGCCGGGCGGGGTTCCGGCGATCAATCCGCCGAGCTTCGACAACACCCAGATGATCGACGACGCGATCAACGACCTGGCGTGTCACTTCGATTCGCACTCGAGCACCACCGATGCCTGCACGCTCAACGACCTCGAGAACTTCCGCTTCGTCAACCCGCTCACCGCGGTGCAGTACTGCTCGGCCCCGGTGATCGGGTCGGACGCGAACTTCCCGGTCGGCGACACCTTGCTCACCGTCCGTCTGCGATCCGGGCCGATCGTGGGCGAGCCGCGCAGCATCATCGTCCGGGTTTCGCCGGCACAACCGTGATCCGAGCGGCGCGCGCCACTGCGCGCCGGCTCGTCGCGGATTGAATGCATCGCCGATACTGGACGTCTCACCTGCGAAGCGATAGCAGTCGAGCGATGGAAGCGACCGTTCGACGCCAACCCCATGGAGGATCCCGCATGATGTCTTTCAGCCGAAAATTGGTGGGTTTCTCCGTGGTGCTCGCGTTCGCGGTCGGGCCGGCGACCGCCAGCGAGCTCGGAAAAGCGGTGATCGAGCGCCTCGGTCGGGTCGAACCGACCCCGGTTCCGTCACCGGTTCCGGAGGAGAAGATTCGCCTCATCGCCTCGTTCACCATGCAGAACAAACCCAATGGCGACAGCGTGATCACCTTCGAAGCCGCCGATTTCGGCGAGAAGAAGAACGGCCAGTATCGCGTCATCGCGATCGAGCAGTACGCCCTGATCGAGCCCAAGACCGAAGCCCTGGAGTTGCGCGACCGCATCGTCGAGAAAATTCGCGCCCTCGAGCAGGACCTGCTCGACTACGTCGAGATCGTCGGCCCGCCGCGACCGCCGCAGCGGATCCACGAGATGGGCGGCGCCGGTTCCGCCGGCGCCTACCGCTAGTCGCGGCTGCGAACCACGCTACCTTGGGGCGCTCGGAGGGGCACAGCCGGTCGCGCTCGGTCAGTCGCCGGAGCGGCCGGCGTAGAGATCGGGAAGACCGGCGAGGTGGTTCATCTCCATCGCGCAGTAGACGATCATCTCCCGTCTGGCGCGGTTGAGAGCGTCGCGACCGCGACCAGACGACCAGACTCGCAGAAGGCCGGAGCTGCCGCCTCCGGGTGAACAGGGTCCGCTAGTCTACTACGACCTGCGTGTGCCCTACCGGACCGACAAGGTCTTTGGACGGCGCGTCTCCCCTACCAGTGCCCGACGCACCGATCTGGACCCAAGTGCGATCCTCTCGGCTCCTTTGAATCAGTTGAGCCTGGATTACATAGGTTCCGCCGCGACGGGGGGCAGTCGCCCAAACCGTCATCGTGAGTTCTTGCCTCGGCTCGATGTCCGAAGGGACTGGGACGGAGATGGGGCGACCAATCATCTTGTCGTTCACGCCCTCGAGCCAAGCTAGGCGCAGCACAATGCTTTGGCCTCCAACCTTCAACGGCACAGTACCTTCGTTGCTTATGGTTACGCGAACGGGTTGCTCACTACGCGCTAGCCAAGGCTTTGCCAGTGCTTCAATACGAACCTGCCCGATGAGAGGTTCATTCAGCGCCTTTCTCCGGTCGGCTGAGGTGTCGGAGCAGGAGCCTTCCGGGCGGGGTGCAACTTCGTAAAGATCATCGCGACCGTACCGTCCCGGGAAGCTCGCTACCTCCCGTACGCGATCCAAATCGTCCCATGCCGCCGAGCGCGCCTCGCTCTGACCGTGCATGATGATCCATCGAACTCCTCGGCAATCAGCGAGCCAGTTTAGCGCGTGGGGTTCTGGCAGCATCTCTGCGAGCTCGGCTACGAGCTCGTATTGATCCGGCATGTGCCCGGTGTAGCCGTTCAACAGCGGCAGCCAGTGAACGGTACTGTCGCTCATCGCGATTGTATCGCGCAGTTTTCTCCATCGAGGTGCCCCCGCTTCGAGAACAGGACCTGTCCCACCGTGTTGGGCCAGCCACTGATGCACCCGGGGTACCGGCAAAGCATCGAAGCTCTGCAGACGGTCCGTACTCAGCGCTGCGGGGGCCAAGATCGCCACGACCATGCAGCCAAGAACTCCCCGCCGCGCCAGAGGATGCGCCTGCATCCAAGCTTTCTCCGCAACCCATTTGACTGTGAAGCCGATCAAAACCGAACAGCCTAGAACCACCATGAAGCCAAACCGGTTGTGAGCACGCAGATGTTCAAAACCGGGTACGAGCTTGGAGAAAACCCAGTGGATACTTGGAACCGATCCCACAAGTGGTATCGGGCCCCGCATTAAGAGGACTCCAAGGATAGAAAGCAGCGTACAGGACAAGATCCGTCGGGCCTGCTCGCGCGAGCTTTTGCGCTCGAGGAACGCCAAAGGAATTGCTGCTACTCCCAGAGCCAAAGTTGCGGGACCCACCATCTTCGGCAGAAAGGCGAGGTACGTGTTGCGCCAGATCTCGGTCCATTCGGGACTCCAGTTGGTTCCAAACGGTGTCAATTCGGCGCGCCCTGCGGCAGCCAAGTACGGTAGGGACGGAGGCAGAATTACGACCAGAGCCACAGCGATGCTGAGGGCCAGCCCGCGGATTGCCGAGGAGGCCACGCTGACACCCTCGATCAACATAAAGGCAAGGACAACGCTCCCTGCGATGAAGAACGCTTGATAACCAAGGTAGTAGGAACAGAGCGTTTGCACCCCCAGAACAAGACCAGCGATTCCGCCGTCCAGCGGGCGCTTGCGAGCTACAACGAGGTCGAATGACAGCAGCAATAGCGGAAAGTACTGGACTTGGAGAAGATGAGGGCTTCCGACGCCGTCAGCCCAACGCCAGGGTGCAAAGGCAAACGCTAGCCCCGATGCATAGGCGGCTGCCTCGCTCCCAGTCCATCTCCGGGTAAGCAAATGCATGAATATTCCCGAGAGCACGAAGGTCGAGAGTAGCCATGCATTGTAGGCAAACACGGACCCACCTAGAAGGACGAAGGGCGCATAGAGCGGCATACCCCCGAGAAGGTGTTCCGAAAGAGCGAGGCTTCCTTTGGTGGGGTAGAAAATGTTTGCGTCGAAGAGGTCCCACGGAACGGACGTCAACGCGTGAACGTCCCATGCGAGGATCCATCGCACCAAGAGAACGTCCATCATCAGACTTCCCATTTCCGTAAATGGTGCGAAAACGCGCTGGCTACCATCTCGCACGATCGGCCAAGCCAACGCGGCGGTCGTCGCGCAGTACACGGATAGGGGAACGAGTGTCTTAAGGAGGGTTTTGATTCTCGGAGAGGTTGCCCCAATCGACATCGGGCTTCTTGGGGTGACAGATGCCTTTCACCCGGTCAAGGAGCATCACGCGCTCTTCAAGGGAAGGTGGAACGGCGAGGCGCCGCTCGTACTGCCGACGCCTCGCCATTTGCTGCTCACCAATCAACGCTCAATGTGAACGATGTTGCGTCTGGGAACGGGCACTCTGTGTCGTCCTCGCAGATGTTTTCTGTCAAGGTATCCGTGGTACCAGCCCGAATATTCATAGGGGTGGTCGCCTCGGACACAATGTTGTGGGTCAGGTCGACGATTCCGCCAGCGGCGTCGATCCCAATATCCGCGGCACTTACGAAATTCCGTTCAACCTTCGCTGATGTGCCGGAAGATGGGCCTGTGAAGAGCAGTCCGTCTTCTTCTGACCAGCAGTAGTTCTGTTGGATCTTGCCGTTCTCCGGCATTTTCACGAGGAAAGTCGACGTACAGAACGACTGCATATTCTTGAAAACGTTGTTCTTCGTTAGGGAACCGGGATACGTCAGACCGGTTTTCGTGCCGTCGAAGATGACGTCGATCACATCCAAGTCTGAGGCGACGAAAGACGTGTGATGGTTCGTGATTCCAGAGGTCCAATCTCCCTCAATTGTGCCGTCAATGATCGTCGCGTTGTCTGCCGAAACCTTGATTGCGGCCGCAGGGCATCCTCCAGCTCGACTGCAGTGTATGGTGTACCCTTTCATGTCGAAATCAACGTTGTCGGAGGTTATCTCGAAACAGTGATTGGTGCCCGTATCTAGTTCGTAGTGGGCCCCAAGGTCCATATCCCCGGTGACCGGGATCGCCGAGTTGTTGCACTTCGTGTGGGTCGGGGTTGGTGTTTGTGCATCCACAACGACCACTGAACCAAAAGATAGAATAACGGAACACAGCAAATTATTGATGATCTTCATTGTCAGTCCCCTCTCTCGCGCTTGTGCTGGTGAAGTGCCTACACCTTCAAGCGGGCTTGCTTTCGTTGCGCTATGGCCATCTCTGCCGCGAGTGGAGGACTACGCTCACGGCTCTCGCTCGGTTTTCCCTGCACGGGAACCCTCTCAATGGATGGAGCGTGAGGAGACAACACTGAGGCCTTAGGTGTCAATCTTTTTCTACTAAATATATTTACACATACTCCTTAAGGTTCTGTTGCATCGGTTCCGGGCTCTGCTTCCGCCCCATCGATCGCGGGCGTGGTCGCCCCTTGGGGCACTCTTCGGGGGAAGTTTGGTCAGAGGGCCGAGATCCTGCGCAAGCTCGTCCAAGGAGTTCGTGTCCGCGGCGCTCGAGCCGGCGATCCTTCCGAGGCAGCGGGGATCGCATTTCCGACGTGCTGCTCCTCAATGTGGAGCCGCTCCTCGAGCCCCTGAAGGCTTGAGCCGCCCCTGTCGCGTGTCGCCGCGCCCGCGAGTGGCGCTGGCCGCCCTCCCCCGGTCCGCGCCTCCTTTTCGCAGCGAACGCTACGGGCAGCCGTCGAGTGCGGCGATGACGCCCGAGATGAGCTCGTTGATGGCGACGGTGCCGTCGCCGTTGGAGTCGGCGTTCGGGCACTGGTCGAGCGACAGCGTGCCGAGGGCGATATTGACCGCGCGAACCAGCTCGGAGATGGTCGTCGTTCCGTTGCCGTCGCAGTCGGCGGCGCAGCCGGACGGGATCGGCGTGTCGGTCGGCGGGACCGGAGTCGGTGTCGTCGGCGTCGGGCTGGCCGTCGCGGTCGCCGTCACCGCCGGGGTCTCGGTGGGCGTGCCGGTGGCGGTGACCAGACCGGTCTCGGTGGCGGTCGGCGTCGGCGTCGGTGTTGCCGTCAGCCCGGGCGTCTGGGCGAGGCCGTTGAAGAAGGGCGCGTAGCGGATGAGGTTGACCATCGGCTGCGCCTGCGACTCGGGCACCGACGGGTCGCAGAAGTTGATGGTGGTCACGATCACCCGGCCGGCGCCGTACTCGTACTCGGCCCACGACGGACCGGTGTCGTTGCGCAATACGACCTTCGTACCTTCGGGCAGGCCGACCAGGAAGCCGCGGTCGGTGGTGTCCCAGTCGTCGAACTCTGCGGCGTCCAGGGTCACGCCGCCGTAGCCGATGCCGGTCGCGTAGGGGTGCGAGCTCAGCGTGATGCGCTCGCGGTCGAAGGCCGAGGTTCCGCGGTAGCCGACGTTGAGCGGAGCGACGTCGTCCTCGAACACCGCGTTGCCGGCGAGATTGACCACGGCGACGCCGCCGAACAGTACGAACTGCTCGAGGAAGCCGTCGTCGGCGGCGAGGATCCGCAGCAGGGCGTAATCATCCGCGCCGAGGTTGGGCGCGATGTAGAGCACCGAGTAGTCGGCCTGCAGCTCGGCCGGATCCTCGAAGCCGAGGGCGAGGTTGCCGAGCGGGATGACGCGGCTGGTGAACAGGGACTCGAGCGCGATGTCGTTGCTGCACTCCCAGTCGTTGTCGTCGCTGGCGACGAAGATGAAGTCGCCGAGGCGCGGCGCGATGGTCGGCGCCGGGGTCGAAGTCGAGCTCGGCGTCGGCGATTCGGTGGCGGTCGGCGAAGCAGTCGGGGTGGCGGCGAGCGTTTCGGTCGCGCTCGGCGTGCTGGTCAGGGTCGGGGTGTTGGTCACGGTCGGCGTGTCGCTGGCCGTCGGCACCGGGGTCGAGGTCGGCGTCGGCGACGGTGTCGCCGTCGGCACGGTCGGCGTGTGGCTCGGGGTGAGCGTTGCGGTCGGCGTATCGGACGGGGTGGCCGTGGCGGTGTGAGTCCGGGTTTGCGTCGGCGTGCGGGTATCGGTCGGCGTCGGCGTCGGCGTGTTGGTTCGAGTCGGTGTGTCGGTCGGCGTGTCGGTCGGGGTCATCGTTGCCGTGTGGGTCAGCGTCGGCGTGTCGGTTACGGTCGCGGTCGGCGTATCGGTGGGCGTCGACGACGGGGTCGAGGTGGCCGGCGCGTCGATGTCGAGAACGACCTCGAGGATCGCCTGGGAAACCGTCGCCTGACCGCCGTTGTCGGGGTGGCGGATGCCGAGCTCGGTGTCGGCGAGGTCGTTGGCGGTCCAAGGCTGCTGGGTCGCCGGACTGGTCTCGTCGATGCGGCTGAAGGTGCGGCCGGCGGCGGTCAGGTCGAACTCGGTCTCGGGCAAGAGGTCGGTGCCGCCCGGCTGAGCGCAGGCGCCGCTGCGGTAAAACATCGAGGCCGGGTCGCTGCCGTCGGGCGACTCGCTGCCGGTGGTCGACATTTTTACGGCGAGGATCGGGAAGGTCAGATTGGCGATCGGATCGTCGAGGCAGAACGAGGCGGCGGCGTTGGCGGTCGACGAGCCGATCGAGCCGACGCCGGGCGGGCGCAGGGCGACGCAGTCGGCCAGGGGCGGACCGCACGCGTCGCCGGTCCAGCTGTCGTAGAAGCCGGTGGCGCTCGGCTCGAGGGCGACGATGGCGATCTCTCCGGGCCAACGCGCGCTCGCCGAAAAGGTGTGGTTGTCCCACCAGATCTCGGGCGTGGTGACGCCGGCGTCGGTGCCGATCCAGGTGGTCTGGACGGTGCGAAAGGAGAAGATCTCTTCTTCGATTTCGGTGACCCCGTTGAGGCGCAGGGCGATGCGCGCGCCGAGGGTGCTGTTCTCCCACTGCACGGCGACGCGGGTGAAGGTCGGGCACAGCGAGAGCGCGCTGGTCGAGACCCAGAAGGTGGAACCGCCCGAGCGCAAGCTGATGCGGCGGTCGGGGCGCAGCAGCAGCTCGACCGCCTGGCTCTGCGGATCGGTCGAGAACCAATTGCGGATGCGTCGGGTGCTCTCGATCGCTTCGACGACGCAAGCTTCGAAGCCGTCGGTGAACACGGCGCTGTCCTGGCGCAAGCGCGCCACCAGGTAGTTGTTTGAATCGTCCTGGCCGGAGACGAACGAAAAATCTCCGGAGGGCGCCATTCCGGTGGCGACGATCGGCGTCGCTTCGGGGGGTAGCGAAGTGTAGTCGCCGGTGGTGCCGGTCTCGAAGCCGTTCAGCTGGTCGAGGAAGAGGTTGAACGGAGTCTGGCTGGCGGTCGGGGTCAGCGTCGGGGTCAGCGTCAGCGTCGGTGTGTCGGTTGCGGTCGGCGTCAGCGTCACGGTGGGAGTGAGCGTCGGCGTCGCGGTCAGGGTGTGGGTCGGCGTCAGGGTGGCGGTCGGCGTCAGCGTCAAGGTCGGGGTCAGGGTCAGGGTCGGCGTCAGCGTCAGCGTCGGGCTCGGGGTGTCGGTCGGTGTCGGCGTCTCGGTGAAGGTCTGGGTGAAGGTGAGAGTCGGCGTGTCGGTCGGCGTCGAGCTCGGTGTCTCGGTCGGGGTGACGGTCGGAGTGAGAGTCGGCGTGTCGGTCGGCGTCGTCGTCGGCGTCAGCGTAAACGTGGCGGATGGAGTCGACGTCGGAGTCGGGCTGGGGATGCCGTCGACCTCGATTGCGACCTCGCGCCAGACCTGGGTCGCGTGGGCGGCGGTGCCGTTCTCGAGCCGCAAGCGCAGCTCGCTGGCGTCGAGGCTGGCCAGGGTCCAGGGATCGCCGGTTGCCGGATTGGTGCGGTCGATGCGCCCGACGCCGGTGAAGGTCGCCGGCAGCGGGCGGTCGACGCCGCCGGAGGTCGCTCCCGAGCTGCCGCCGCAGGCCATGGCGTTGGTGCGCAGCGCCAGGTCGAGATCGGATCCGGCGGGGGTGGCGCGGGCGACGACGACGCTGCGCGCGGCGAGGATCTCGCCGAACACGCCGTAGACCTCGGCGTCGCCGAAGCAGATCGACTGGCGGTCCCCGGGTGCGTCGGCGGATACCGTGGTGGTGGTGTCGAACGGGCGCTCTTCGAGGCACTCGGGCGCCGAGCTGCAGGCGCCGTCGGTCGTCCACTCGTCGAAGAAGTCGGGGTCGGCGACTGGCTCGGGCTCCGCGGGGGGAACGCCGAGGATGCGCAGGTCGTCCGGGAAGTCGGCGCCGAGCACGACCGCGTGGTCGTCCCAGGTGACCGAAACGTCGCCGGCGGTGGCGTCATCGGGACCGAGGCGCAGGCCGTCGATCATTGCGGTCGAGGTGTGGGGTCCGCTCGCGCTCACCCCGTCGATTCGGACGGAAGCGCTGCCGCCGGCACCGAACGCGCGGTATTCGACGACGATTTCGGAGAAGGTCGGGCAGCTGGCGACGGTGGCGCTGCTGGTGACGACACCGATCAGGTCGGTGCGCAGCTCGACGCGGCGGTCGAAGCGAAGGAGCAATTGCAGAGCGACGTTGGGGCCGGACGTCCACGTGCGGATGCGGCGCGCGCCCGCCGGCGCGGTGTCGACGCAGGCCCAGACGCCATCGGTGACGACGTCGTCGGCGGCGCTGAGCTCGACCTCGACGTATTCGGTGGCGCCGGCCAGCGCCGAGGTCTCGAGGCCGAAGCTGCCGCTGTCCGGGCGGTGGGTGTTGGACGCCGCCGGCGAGCCGACGGTGGTGTAGTCGCCGGCGCCGGCGGTCTCGAAGCCGTTGAAGCGGTCGAGCAGGGTCGACGGCTGGGCGGACGCGCCGCCGGTGAGGAGGGCAAGCACTCCTAGGGGAACCGCGAGAATAGGGCGCATCAGGCTCGCTCGAGCACGCATGAACGGCGTGGATCCGTTTCGACGGACGTCATGGCCGCGTTGACTTCGGGCCGTCTGCCTTGATAGCTAGAACGGCTGTTCTGCGCAAGCGCAGACGATAGCCCGATGGACACGAGGAACCGCGCAGCAAACGGTCATTGGATGCCGAATCGGCGTTGAGTCCAGCAACGCCTCGGCTCACTCGGCCGGAGAACCTCTCGTTGCTCCGGTAGCTCGATCGTATTGGGACTGCACTATGAAAATTTCCTCGGTGAAAGGGTTTCACGACGTCCTCCCGGCAGAAAGTGCGCGCTGGGCGGAGATCGAAGCAACCGCCCGCGACATCTTTGATAGATACAATTTTTCGGAGATTCGCTTACCGATCGTCGAGCGGGCGGAGCTGTTCCGGCGTTCCGTCGGCGAGACCACCGATATCGTCGAGAAGGAGATGTACGCCTTCGAGGATCGCGACGGGACGGTTCTGACGCTGCGTCCGGAAGGCACCGCCTCGGCGGTGCGGGCCTACGTCGAGCACGCGATGCAGACCCAGGAGCCGGTCACCAAGCTTTCCTATTTCGGTCCGATGTTTCGCCGCGAGCGGCCGCAGAGGGGGCGACTACGCCAGTTCTCCCAGATCGGCGCCGAGGTGTTCGGGCGCGACGACCCGGCGATCGACGCAGAGATTCTCCTGTTGTTGTCCGATTTGCTGCAAGCGATCGGCATCGAGTCGGCCGAGATTGGCGTCAACACGCTCGGCTGCAGCGACTGCCGGCCGGCGTTCCGCGAGGCGCTGGTCGCCTGGGGCGAGTCGCATCGCGACCAGCTGTGCGCCGACTGTCAGCGCCGTCTGCAGCAGAACCCGCTGCGCTTGTTGGACTGCAAGCAGCCGCAATGTGTGGCTCTGCGCGACGGCGCGCCGCGCATGATCGAACACTGCGATCCGGCCTGCGGCGAACACTTCGCCCGGGTGCGGCAGCTGTGCGAGGAGCAGGGCCTCGAGCTGGTGCTGCAGCCCTACATGGTGCGCGGTCTCGACTACTACTGCCGCACCGCGTTCGAGGTCGTGGCGAGTGGTCTCGGCTCGCAGAACGCGGTTGGCGGCGGCGGTCGCTACGACGGGCTGGTGAAGTCGCTCGGCGGGCCGCAGGTGGGTGGGATCGGTTTCGCTCTCGGCGTCGAGCGCCTGGCGCTGGTGCTCGAGGCGCAGGGCGGCGACGCGCCGCGACCGGCGCCCGAGTTCTACATCGCGCCGCTCGGCGCGGCCGGGGAGAGCGCTGCCTTCGCGCTCGGCCACCGACTGCGCGCCGAGGGAGCTCGCGTCGAAGTCGACTCGGGCGGCAAGAGTCTGAAGAGCCAGATGCGGCGCGCCGGCAAGATGGAGGCGCCGTACGTCATCCTGCTCGGCGAGGACGAGGTCGGCAGCGGACGAATCACGGTGCGCGACATGCAGGCTCGGGCCGACCGCCGCGGGGTTGCGGCCTTGGATACGGACATCAACGAATTGCGCGCGGCCTTGTCGGCGGCGGCGACGGCGGAGGGTTAGAATCGTGAAGTTGGACGAGCTCGGAGAATGGCAGCGCACGGTCGAGTGCGGCGCGCCGCGCCAGTCGGACATCGGCCGCGAGGTCACCGTGATGGGATGGGTCGACGGCCGTCGTGACCACGGCGGCGTCGTCTTCGTCGATCTGCGCGATCGCAGCGGCATCCTCCAGGTCGTCTTCAATCCGGAAGAGAATCGCGCGGCGCACGACGCCGCCGGGGCGATCCGCGGCGAGTACGTGATCGCCGCGCGCGGCACGGTTCGCCAGCGTCCGCCGGAGACCCTCAACCCAAATCTCGCCACCGGCGAAGTCGAGGTGATGGCCGACGAGGTGCGCATCCTCAACGAGTCGGAGACCCCTCCGTTCATGATCGAGGACGGCACCGGCGTCGGCGAGGCGACTCGCCTGAAGTACCGGTACCTCGATCTGCGTCGTCCGGAGATGCAGGAAAAGCTCATGTTCCGGCATCGCCTCACCAAGGCGATCCGCGACTATCTGGATGGCGCCGGCTACGTCGAGGTCGAGACGCCGATCCTCACCAAGAGCACGCCGGAGGGCGCGCGCGACTACCTGGTGCCGAGCCGCGTCAACCTCGGCAACTTCTTCGCGCTGCCGCAGTCGCCGCAGCTGTTCAAGCAGCTCCTCATGGTGGCCGGGCTCGACCGTTACTTTCAGATCGTCAAGTGCTTCCGCGACGAAGATCTGCGAGCCGATCGCCAGCCGGAGTTCACCCAGGTCGACATCGAGGCGTCGTTCGTGACGCCGGAGCAGATCTACGCGCTGGTCGAGGGGCTGCTCGAGGCGGCGTTCGCGGTCAGCGGAATCGAGATCAGCACGCCGTTCCCCCGGCTGACCTATGCCGATGCGATCGGCCGCTACGGCATCGACCGGCCGGACACGCGATTCGGCCTCGAGCTCGCCGACGTCACGGAGATCCTGCGCACCGCCGAGCTGCGCGTGTTCCGCGAGGCGGCGGAGAAGGGCGGCCTGATCAAGGCGCTGGCGATCCCCGAAGGCAGTCGCCTGTCGCGCAAGGACCTCGACACCCTGCCCGACGAGGTGGCGCAGTTCGGCGCCAAGGGAATCGCCTGGGCGCGGATCACCGAAGAGGGCTGGCAGTCGCCGATCGCCAAGTTCCTCACCGAGGAGCACCGCAAGCAGGTCGAGCAAGCGACCGGTGCCGGCGTCGGCAGCGTCGTCATGTTCTCGGCCGACAAGGCGAAGGTGGTCAACGATTCGTTGGCGCATCTGCGGGTGACTCTGGCCGAGCGTCTCGGCATGATTCCGCAGGGAAAGAACTCGCTGCTCTGGGTCACCGATTTTCCTTTGTTCGAGTACTCGGAAGAGGAGAAGCGCGCGGTGGCGATTCACCATCCCTTCACCGCGCCGCGCGACGAGGACCTCGAGCACCTCGAGAGCGACCCGCTGTCGGTGCGCTCGCGCGCCTACGACGTCGTCTGGAACGGCACCGAGCTCGGCGGCGGCAGCATTCGTATCCATCGAATGGACGTGCAGCAGCGGGTTTTCGAGCAACTCGGAATCGGCGAGGAGGAGGCGCGCAGCAAGTTCGGCTTTCTCCTCGACGCGCTCTCCTACGGCGCGCCGCCGCACGGCGGAATCGCTCTCGGGCTCGATCGCCTGGCGATGCTGCTGTCGGGCGGCAGCTCGATCCGCGACGTCATCGCCTTTCCCAAGACCCAGCGCGCGGTTTGCTCGATGACGGAAGCGCCGAGCGAGGTCAGCCCGCGCCAGCTGCGCGAGCTCGGGTTGAAGATCGATGTCTGACCGACGTCGTCGGTGGCTCGTCGCGCTACTCGCCGCGGCGCTTTCCGGCTGTAGCCTGTTCGGCGGCGGCGGTCCGTCGCTGACCGAGAACGTCCACCTGGTGGCGGTCTACCCGATCCGCGAGGTGCCCGGGACGGCCGACGACAAGTCGGACCGTCCGGTGCTGGAAACCCACGCTGGCCGCGCCGTGACGGCGCAGATCTACGGCATTCTCGCCGAGCAGACGCGGTATCATTTCGTGCCCGACCTGGCGGTGGCGGACATGGTCGCGCAGATCGATCCGAGCTTGGACGAGGTTGCGGCGGCGCGCGAATTGGCGCGGGCGAGCGAGGCGGACGCCGTTCTGTTCGGAACCGTTTATCGGTTCCAGGATCGGGTGGGTCCGCGCATGGCGGCGTCGCAGCCGGCCAGCGTTTCGTTCGACCTGGCGATGTACAGCACCGCCGCCGACGAGGTCGTCTGGGAAGGGCAGTTCGACGAGACGCAGCAGGCCCTCACCAGTAACTTCTTCGACGCCTGGATGTTCTGGCGGGTCGGCCCGCACTGGTTCTCGTCGCGCGAGCTGGCCGGCCTCGGCGTCGAGAAGCTGCTCCGCGAAATCGACTGATCAGGTCTCGGCCGGTGCTTCGCCGGCGGCGAAGAGGTCGGTGAAGCGAACGTCGGCGAGCGGCAATGCCACCAGCCCCTGCACGATCAGGGTGAGGAACTGAATCGCGTTCAGCACCAGCCCGTAGGCGAGGGCGTCGGCACGAGCCACCCCGAACATCTCCAGCGCCAGGATGCAGGCGTACTGGTAGGGGCCGAACATCCCGGGAACGTTGGGCAGCGCGGTGCCGAAGCCGATGAAGATGAAGACGACGACGGCGGCGCTGAACGGGACGTCGAAGCCGAACGCCAGAATCGTCACGTAGCTCGACAGGATCGGCAGGAACCACAGCGCGAGCGACACCAGGAAGACGCTCAGCAGCAGCAGGCGGTTGGGCAGGATGCTCATGCCGGCGACGATGCTGCCGACGACGCGGCGGACTCCGGCGCCGAAGCGCTCGGGCAGGTTGGAGATCACCCAGCGCTCGACGAAGGCCTCGCCGCGCCAGAACAGCAGCAGGACCAGCGCCACCAGCACTGCGGCGACCGTAGCCGGTACCATCGCTCCCTGGCGCACCCAGTCGGGCAGGCTCTCGACAGCGATCAGGCCGGTGAGGATGTAGAACAGGATCACCACCGAGTCGAGGGTCTTCTCGATGACCAGGTTGCCGACCACGTTCGACATCGTCACCGACGACTTGCGCGACAACAGCCACGGCCGCACCACTTCGCCGAGGCGCGCCGGGAACAGGTTGATGGCCAGGTAGGCGACCGCGGTGACCACCCACAGGCGGCCGAAGGGGATGTGCTCGAGCGGTCGCAGCTCGAGCTGCCAGCGCCAGGCGCGGAAGATCATGATCAGGAAGCTGATGCCGACGGCGACCGCGATCCAGCCGTAGCGAACGTTGGAGAAGGCCTCCGCCAACTCGCTGAGCGAAACCTCGCGGAACGCGAGATAGAGGAAGAGCGCGCTCACCGCGATGCTCAGGAGGAGGTTCAGGGCTCGGCGGTTTTGCATCGCCTCACCTTGCCATACCGGCGATCTGCGGCAAGCGGTGCGGTTGGCGCTGGCGGCGCGGTTTGCTTTACTGTCGTCGAAACGCGGCCGCTGCGGCGCACTGGGAGGTTTGTCGAGTCGATGGGTGCGCGAAGCGCCAGCAAGAACATTCGCGGGGAAGGCTCCGGACAGTTGGTGGTCGTCAGCAACCGGCTGCCATTCATTTCCGAGAAGCGAAAAGGGCGAATGCAGTTCAAGCGCTCGCCCGGCGGCCTGGTGGCGGCGCTCGATCCCGCCCTGTCGCGTCGCGGCGGGGTGTGGGTCGGCTGGCCGGGCGCCGAGACCGAAGACCCGGCCTCGGCGGCCGAAATGGTGCCGCCGGTGCGCAGCTCGGACCGTGTGCGCTATCGGGCGGTGCCGCTGTCGCGCCGCGAGGTCGCCGGCTACTACGGCGCTTTTTCCAACCGCACGCTGTGGCCGCTGTTTCACTACTTCCTCGCCCGCACCGAGATCGACAGCGGAAGCTGGGAGGTCTACGAGCGGGTCAACGAGCGATTCGCCGAGGCCACCGCCGAGGAGAGCACACCGGCCGACCTGGTGTGGATCCAGGACTACCAACTGATGCGGATGGCACGTTACCTGCGGCGCATGGCGCCGAACCGGCGGGTCGCGTTTTTTCTGCACATCCCGTTTCCCTCCTACGACGTGTTTCGTATCCTGCCGTGGGCGCGTCATTTGATGCGCGGCTTGCTGTCCTGCGATCTGGTCGGCTGTCAGTCGCAAGAGCACGCCGACCACATGATGAGCTGCTCCGAGCAGTTGCTCGGGGCGACCGTCGACCGCGGCCAGGGGGTGGTCTACTTCGAGGGGCGGCCGACCGCCATCCAGGCGCACCCGATCGGCATCGACTTCGAGCTGTTCCAGCGGCTCGGCGAGAAATCGGTGCCGGCCTCGAGCGGGGTCGCCGGGCCGGTCGAGATCCTGTCGGTCGACCGTCTCGACTACACCAAGGGAATCCTCGCGCGGCTGCGGGCAATCGAGACGTTCTTCGACAAGTATCCGGAGTACCGCCGCAAGACGGTTTTCGTGCAGCTCTGCGTTCCGTCACGCACCTCGGTCGAAGAGTACCAGCAGCTCAAGCGAGAGGTCGACGAAGCCGTGGGGCGCATCAACGGCCGTTTCTCCGACCCCGGCTGGTCGCCGATTCGCTATCTGGTGCGCTCGGTGAACCAGCGCGAGCTGGTGGCTCTCTACCGGCGCGCCCGCGTCGGACTGATCAACCCGTTGCGCGACGGCATGAACCTGGTCGCCAAGGAGTACGTCGCCGCCCAACTCGAGGGCCGGGGTGTGCTGATTCTCTCGGAGATGGCGGGCGCCGCCGAGGAGATGAAGGAAGCGGTGCTGGTCAACCCCTACGACGTCGACGAAGTGGCGTCGGCGATTCGCCGCGCGCTGGTGATGCCGGAGGCGGAGCGCCGGTCGCGAATGCTGGCGCTGCGGCACCGGGTCAAGGTCGGCAACGTGCAGAGCTGGGTGCGTCGTTTTGTCGAGAGCGCCGAAGCCGCCAGCGCCATCGGCGCCAAGGCGCGGGTCGAGAGCCCGACCGACGTCGTACGCCGCAAGCTGTTGCCGTGGTTGTCCAAACGGCCGACCGCGGTTCTCTTCTTCGACTACGACGGCACGCTCACGCCGATCGTAACCCGGCCGGAGCAGGCGGTGCTGTCGACCAACGCGCGGCGGCTGTTGCGACGCGCGATGCGCACTCCGAATCTCGACGTCGCCATCGTCTCGGGTCGTGCGCTCGACGACGTCCGCCGCATGATCGGCATCCCCGGCCTGACCTACGTCGGCAACCACGGCTTCGAGATCGAGGGGCCCGGAATC
This sequence comes from bacterium, assembly GCA_030430165.1. GTDB lineage: Bacteria > Desulfobacterota > Binatia > HRBIN30 > CADEER01 > CADEER01. Next base: position 47,500 of record JAUIGL010000036.1, read on the forward strand.
GATTTTCAGCACGAAGCGCTCGGCGCCTATGAGAGCGCGGTCGAGGCGGCGTCGCGCGAGCTGCGCCAGATCAAGGTCGAAGGCGTCTGGGTCGAGCGCAAGGGTGCGACGGTCACGGTGCACGTGCGCGAAGTGGCGGAAAAAGACAGGCGCTCGGTCGAGAAGCGCGCCGAAGCGATCCTGGCCCGCCATAAGCTGACGCCGACCACCGGCAAGCGCATCGTCGAGGGACGGCCGCCGATCGACTGGAACAAGGGCTACGCCGTCCTGCACGTGCTGGCGATGCGGCACGGCGTCGACTGGATCTCCAAGGTGCGCGCGCTCTATGTCGGCGACGACGTGACCGACGAGGATGCGTTCCGTTCGTTGCGCGGCATGGGCAAGTCGATCCGCGTCGGCCCGGCGACCCATACCGAGGCCGACCTGACGTTGCCCAATCCGGAGGCGGTGGTCGACCTGCTCGGATGGCTGGCGAGCGGTGCCTTCGACGTCGACCGCGTCTGAGGCGACCGTACTACCGGCGCCTGTGAATCCGCGCTAGCCTGCCGCCATGGCGGAACTCGATCTCGGCGAAGAGCTCAACTTCGACGAAGACGGCAGCGGCTGTTTCGGCTGCTCGCGCGGCAACCCGGACGGGCTGCAGCTGCGCTTCTACCGGCGCGGCGACTCGGTGGTCTGTCCCTACACGATCCCCGACCGCTTTCACGGTGCGCCCGAGATCGCGCACGGCGGCATCGTCGCGACCATCCTCGACGAGGTCAGCTGCGCCGTCGCGTTCCACGTCAAGGGCACCTACGTCGTCACCGGCGAGCTGTCGGTGCGTTACGAGAAGCCATGCCCGGTCGAGCGCCCGCTGACCATCCGCGCCAGCGCCGCCGAGCGCCGACCCAAGTACTGGATCATCGAAGGCGAGATCGAGCTCGACGGCGAGATCGTCGCCCGCTCGCAGGGGAAGTTCTTTCCCGTCGCGCTATAGCGCGCTCTTGGCGCCCGGCAGGGAGTATCGAGCCAGGCGTTCAGCCTTTTTATCCACAGATTACGCAGATTGCGCAGATTACTTCGGTTGAGCAGGCAGCGGCAGTCTTGCTCGCGCCGGAAACCTGGAACCCGAATCTGTGTAATCTGCGCAATCTGTGGATAGAGAAAAGAGCCGAGTCGGTTGGGATTGCACTCTGCTTCAGTGAGACGCCAGCTCAGAACAACACCCCCGGGTTGAGGATCCGTTTCGGGTCGAGCTCGTTCTTGGTGGCTTGCAGGGCGCGGGCGAAGACTTCCGGGCGTTGGCGGTCGTACCAGGGGCGGTGGTCGCGACCGACCGCGTGGTGGTGGGTGATGGTGCCGCCGTGGGTGATGATGGCTTCCGCGGCGGCGCTCTTGATCTCCGACCACTGGTCGAGCTGCGAGCTCGGACGGCTCGGTGCAATCACCGAGTAGTAGGGCGCCGGGCCGTCGGGGTAGGCGTGGGTGAAGCGACAGGTGACGCTGCCGCCGCCGCAGATCTCGTCGACCGCGTTCTGGGTCGCCTGCATGACCGCGGCGTGGAATTCGGCGAAGCGATCCCACGTGATCGCGGTTTCGAAGGTCTCGGTGATCATCCCCATCGCCACCAGCGCGTCGCGCAGGTAGGGGGCGCCGACGAACGAGTTGCGCCAGGCGCCGGCGGCGCCGCCGCGCGCGCCTTCCTGTTTCTCGACGGTGCGCACCGCGTCGTCGGGCACCGAGCCGCCGTGGTCGCGACAGATCTCGGCGGCGCGGCTCATCCAGGCATCGAGGGTGTGATCGGCCGACTCGAAGGCGACCAGCAGCACCGCCGCCGAGCCGTCACCGGCGCCCGCGGTCTGCGCTTCGCCGGCGTCGAGCAGCCGGCAGTTGGACGGGTACAATCCGCTCTGGGCGAGCCCGCGCACCGCGTCGACGCCGTCCTCGAAGCGGGCGAAGGTCACCGCCGCGCTGGCGCGATAACGCGGTCGGTCCTGCAGGCGCATCCAGGCTTCGGTGATGATGCCGAGCGTGCCCTCGGAGCCGATGAAGAGCCGGTCGGGGCTGGGCCCTGCGCCGGATCCGGGCAGGCGCCGCGATTCCAGAGTTCCGGTGGGCGTGACCACGCGCAGCGACTCGACGAAGTCGTCGATGTGGGTGTAGAGCGTCGCGAAGTGTCCGCCCGATCGGGTGGCGATCCAGCCGCCGAGGGTGGAGAACTCGAACGACTGGGGGAAGTGACGCAGGGTGTAGCCGTGCGGACGCAGCGCGTCCTCGAGCGCCGGACCGTAGATGCCCGCCTGGAAGCGCGCCGCGCGCGATTCGCGATCGATCTCGAGCAGGCTGTCGAGCTCGCGCAGATCGATCGACAACACCGGACGGTACTCGTCGGCCGGCGGCTCGGTGCCGCCGACGACGCTGGACCCGCCGCCGTAGGGGATGGCGGCGATCTCCTCGCGGCAGCACCAGTCGAGGAGGTCGACGATCTCCGACTCGTCGCGCGGGAAGGCGACCAGGTCCGGCGGGTTGTCGTAGTCGCGGGCGAAGGCGCGGACGACGTCACGAAACGACTTGCCGTAGGCGTGTCCGGCGCGGTCGTAGGTGGTAGACGAGCAGATCGCGGCCAGGCTGTCGGGCGGCGTGACGCGCGGTTCGGGCAACGACAGGTCGGCTTCGACCGGTGGCTTGCGCACCTCGAGTGCCTCGATCGAGAAGCGGTCGCGCAGGATCTCGGCGATCGACTGCTGCTGTTGCGGCGTCGGTCCTTCGTCCTCCCAGCCCCACCCCCAGAACTTTCGTCGTCGTTCACTCATGCGCTGCTATATAGGCAGAACCGCGGCGCCGGGCCAGGGTTGGAATCGCCTGCCAATCGGGGGAAACTCGCCGACGCATGGCAGAGCAGGTGCAGTCCGACGATTCCGGTGTCTTCGCGTCGCGCGCGCTGCCGCGCTCGCGCGCCTGGTTGTCCCTCGTCTTCCTCGGCGCGGCGTTGCTGTCGATCGGCGGCGCGATCGAGTTCGCGACCGGCAGTCCGATGACCGAGGGCCAGGGGGTCGCCTCGTATTGGGCGGTCGTCTTTTCGTTCCACGGGGTGGTGTTCACCGGCGCGACGTTGATCGGGATGTTCCCGGCGCTCGCCGTGCGGCCGCTCAAGCTGCTCTGGCTGGTGGCCTGCGCCGCTCTCTACGTGGCGGCGTTCCTGGTCTGGCGCAGCCACGCCGGCGGCGCCGGTGTCGCCACCTGGCTCAGGCTGTCGCCGCCGTACCTGCCGGCTCTGCTGCCGCTGTGCGCCGGGCTGTTGTGGCGCAACCGAGCGGTTTTCGTCGAGGAGCCCGCGCCGCCGCCTCAGGCCGGCTGAGCGCGGCTTACGAGGCGCGTCGCTTGCGGGTCGCGCGCTTGCTCTTCTTGCGAGTACCGCGCGGCCGCTGCGCGCGCTTTTTTGTGCGCGGCTCGGCGTCGCCGAAGGCCGTCGCCAGCTGCCACGGGATGGTGTAGAAGTCCCACAACCCGGCGTGGATCAGCGGCTTGCCGTTGGTCATCAACGCCCCGGCGATCTGCCGCTGCGGATCCGCCCAGCCGACGATGTTGGTGAGGCCGATGTGTCCGAAGGTCTTGTCGGAGTTGGGGCCGAAAACGCTGACGTAGTCGGCGCCGAGCATGAAGCCCTGCGAGTATCGGATCGGTGCGATCAGCTTGAGGTCGGGCTCCATCCAGGATTGCTCGGCGACGGCGCGCCGCACGGTGCGTTCGCGCAGGATGCGGGTACCGCCGAGCTCGCCGCCGTCGAGCAGCATCTGGTAGAACTGGGACAGCTCGTCGGCGGTGGTGACGATGTTGGCCGACGGAACGATTGCTGTGAGGAAGCGCGGGTCGTTCGACATCTCGACCGCGTCCTCGAGGGTCGCGCCGATCAGGTTGACCATCAGCGACGACAGCGGCGGCAGCAGCTTCACCCCGGTGGAGTAGTTGAGGGCGACGCGCGGCAGGTCTTTTTTGGCGACGCCGTAGTTGTTCCAGCGAAAGCCGAGCGGCTCGACGATCTCGTCGTGCATGACGGTGCGGATGTTGTGCCCGGTGGCGCGCCGCACTACCTCGGCGAGGACGAAGCCGCTGGTGATCGCGTGGTAGGCGAGGCGGCCGCCGGGGCGCGAGCTCGGGCGCAGGTTGCAGATCCGACGCAGCAGCTCGTCGGGCTCGTCGAGCAGGTCGAGGTTGATCATCCGCTCCGGCGCGGTGGCGATCCCGGCGCGGTGGTTGAGCAGGTGCTTGATGGTGATTTGATCCTTGCCGTGGCTGGTGAACTCGGGAATGTAGTCGCAGACGTAGTCGTCGACGTGCAGCACGCCGCGCTCGTCGAGCAGATGGATCAGGGTGGCGGTGAGCGCCTTCGCCGCCGAGAAGATGTTGAACGGGGTCTGGTTGGTCACCCGTTCCAGATGGCTGCCCGCCGGCTCGTTGGGCCCGTTGCCGCGGGCGTAGCCGATCGAGCGGTGCAGGACGACCTCGCCGTGGCGCCGCACGCAGATCTGCAGCGCCGGGTGGATGCCGCTGCGGTACAGGTTGAGAACCAGCTCCCAGGCTTTCTCGAGCTCGGCGGAATCGCCGTCGACGCGATGCGCTGGAACTTCTTCGCCGTATTCGACGAGGGACTCGATATCGTCTGGAACCGGCGCGGTGACGTACAAGCTCATGGTCGGGGAGTAGCGAACTTCGTTGTCGCGCGCCAGCGAAGCGACCGCTGGATAGTGGGTCTCAGGCTGGTGGATCGAGCGAAGCGCATGGACTGCGGTCGATCCTTTCGAACGTTTGAAAATACATCGGTTCGGCTTCGCCCCTATCTGAGGGACCCTCATCCTGCCCTTCTCCCACAGGGAGAAGGGAATTCAGATGCCTCTCCCTGTGGGAGAGGTCGGCCGAAGGCCGGGTGAGGGACCCTCGGATGACCGAGCGTAGCGAGGCTCAGTTTAGTTCCGGAGCGCCAAGCTGACCCACTACCGAGGACTGCGGGCGTTTTGCGCCGCTCAGGTGGAGGTGATGCGGATTCCGACGGGCAGACTCTCGTCGAGGATGCGCGCGCGTTCCTGGGCTTCGAGGGGGACGTGCTCGGTGACCAGTTGCGCGGCGCGCCGGCCGTTGGGGCCGTCGGCCAGCTTCTCGGCCAAACGCTGGCGCAGCTCGGGGGCGAGGTCGCGGTCGCGGTCGTCGAGGTAGCGCGCCAGCTGGACCGCGGCGAAGGCGGTCGTCTGCGGTCGCTTCCAGTCGCGCTCGAGCAGCTTCTCGATCCACTGCTCGACTTCCTGCTTGGCGACGACTTCGTTGAGCGGACCGTAGAACGGCGCGCGCGCGCCGAGCCGGCCGAAGGCCCAGATCTCCGGTTCGGTGGCTTTGCTGCGCGCCACCGCCGGCAGCAGGGTGGCGCCGAGCTCGGCCTTGGCGGTGGCCGGCAGGTGCTCGCAGCTGGCGACCAGCTGCCAGTACTCGCGGATCTCCTGCGCGCCGACGGCCGACTTCGACTTGCGCTTGGATTTCAAGCGAGTCAGCAGGTGCGGCGCGACCTCCTGGTAGAGCTGGTGCTGCTGCGGCTTGCTGAGCCCGCCGGCGATTCGCTTCCACAGATTCCACCACTCGACCCGGCACTGCACCGCGCGCGGAAAACGCAGGCCCTCGGAGTAGAGGCGCCACAGCTGTTGGATGCGCCAGTCGTCGGTTCCGTGTCCGAAACCCGGACGCAGCAGGAAGCCGCACAGATTGAGCCAGCGCGCTTCGTGCGCCTGGCTCCGCTTGCGCGCTTCGCGGTGCTCCCACAGCGTGTCCCAGAGGGCGCGGATGCCGTCGAGCGGCCACGCGTCCTTCCCGGCACCGCAGGCCTCCTCTAGAGCTCTGGTCAGCGCCACCGGGTCGGCGTCGCCGGCGAACACGGCGACCAGCGCCGCGCGCGCCGCTTCGAGCTGCTGCTCGCCGAGCTCGAGCTCGGCGCCGGTTTGCGGCGCTTCCTCCGGGGCTTCCTCGGTGGTCATGTCCTGCAGGCGGAACTGCAGCCGCCACTGGTGCTCGGTGGTCACCGAGCGCAACCAGATCTCCATGGTGCCGATGTCGGTCAGACGGGCGACGATGCGCGCCGGGATCTCGCGCCGGGTCAGCTTCTTGCCGAAGCGGAGGACGGTGCGCACCGGCGGCAGGGCGCTCAGCGACTGGATCTCCGCGTCCAGCACCGCGCCGACCTGGTCACCGACCCGTGTGCTCGATGCGTAGAGCGGGAAGCTGCACGGCTGGTTGGTAGTCACGGTGAACTCGGGCGTGTCGAGGGTGATCTCGGAACCTTCGGCGAGTCCGCGGTGGGCGACGCAAACCACCTTGGTGGTCGCGTCGTCGCCGCGCTCGCCGTCGGACTGCTCGACTCCTAGGTAGAAGGCGCGCGGGCTGCCGCCGCCGATGCGCACGCCGCGGCCGCGCCGCACCATGCCGAAGTAGGCGGCGCCGCGCGAGACGGCGAGGTCGAGGTTGTCGGTGGCGAGGACCATCGGCTCGCCGCCGTCGCTCCAGCGTCCGATCTGCTCGGCGAGTCGGCGCCGCAAGATCGGCGGCTTCAGCGCGCCGCCGTTGAACAGGATCACGTCGGGAAAGCCGAGTTTGTCGTCGCTGCCGGGGATCGGGTCGTCGGCGTGGTTGCGCAGGAACGCCGCGAGGTGCCGGGTCAGCGCTGGGTCGCTGGCGTAGGGCAGCCCCCATTCCTGGAGCCCGGCGCCCTGGCCGGTCTGCGGCGCCGCGTCGCGCTCGACCAGCGGGAAGAAGCCGTCGACGACCAGCTCCTCGACCTGCTCTCGGTCGATCTCCGCCTTGAGGGTTCCGGCGACCAGCGAGCTGCCGCGTCCGCCGATCTGAATCGGGATCGACTGCGGCGGTTGGTCGCCGAGCAGCTTCTCCTTGGCCGCGCGACACAGGCTCACCAGGGTGTGCCATCGCTGGCTGTCGAGCTTGGCGCCGAATCGGTCCTCGAGGATGCGGCCGAGGGCGACGTCGATGTTGTCTCCGCCGAGCAGGATATGGTCACCGACGGCGAGACGCTGCAGGGCGGCGGTGCCCTCGTCGTCGTTGTCGCCGATACGAATCAGGCTGAAGTCCGAGGTGCCGCCACCGACGTCGATCACCAGCGCCAGCCGGTGCTCGTCGAGCTGTTCCTTCCAGCTCGCTTCGTTGGCCTCCAGCCAGGCGTAGAACGCGGCCTGCGGCTCCTCCAGCAGGCGCGCGTGGTGTAGCTCGGCGCGGGCCGCGGCCTCGATGGTGAGCTCGCGCGCGACTTCGTCGAACGACGCCGGGATCGTGAGGATGACGTCCTGGTCGTCGAGCGGGTGGTCCGGGAAGCGCTGCTGCCACACCGCGCGCAGGTGCTGCAGAAAGCGGCTCGACGCCTCGATCGGCGAGATCGGCTGCACGTCCTCCGGGGCCTTCCACGGCAAGATGTCGGCCTGGCGGTCGACGCCGCCGTGGCACAGCCAGGACTTTGCCGAGCTCACCATGCGGCCGCTGACGCGGGCGCCCTGCTCGCGGGCGAGCTCGCCGACCGCGTAGTCGAGGCCCTTCTGCCAGGGGAGGTCGAGATCGCCCGGGCGGACGTCGTGCTCGCCGGCGATATAGACGAACGAGGGCAGGGCGGCGCGCTCGCCGATCTCGCCGGGATCGGTGAGCTGCGGGATCGGCAGAGACTCGATGCGCGGTTGCTCGGCCTCGGTGTCGACGAAGGCGATCGCCGAGTTGGTGGTGCCGAGGTCGATGCCGACGACGTAGCGAGAGCCCATTCGCGGAATCCTAGCTTCCTGCCTCGGCGCGCACGTTCAGCTCGAGCTTCCAGCGTTGCTCGTCGTCGCGGCTGACGCACCACAGCTCGAGCACGCCGAGCTCGTTGACCCGGGCTTCGAGGTGGATCGGCACGGTACTGCCCTCGTGTCCGCTCCACGACAAGGTCGTCGACATCGGCGCCAGCTCCTCGATCTCGTCGTCGCCCCACGACTCGAGCACCGTGCCGACGGCGTCGTCGCGCCGCGTCGAGGAAGAGAGGAATCGGAACTCGACCGGCTGGCCGACGGCGAGGCCGAGCTCGTGCGCCGGCAGCTCGACGTCGCTGCCTTCTTCGAGTCCCTGCGGCACGACGCACAGTGCCTTGATCGGAGGTCGCATGCCGGGGACCGCCGGCATTGCGGTTTCGATGCCGACGTAGAAGGAGCGCGCCGTGCCGCCGCGGATGCGTACGCCGCGTCCGCGCCGCGCCAGACCGTAGTACGCGGCGCCGCGTGCCACCGCGTTGTGCGGGTCGGCGCCGGCCAGTGCCGAGATCGGCGCCGTGTCTTGCGGATTCCAGCTGCCGATCACCTGGCGCACGCGATCGCGCAGCAGGTCGGCGGCGGTGACGCCGCCGTTGAAGAGCACCGCGGTCGGGCGGCTCGCCTCGCCGGGGTGTTCGGCCTGCTTGCGCAGGAAGTGAGCGATGTGGCGGGTGATCGCCGGGTCGGCCGCGTAGGGCAGGCCGAGCTCCTGGAGGCCGGTGCGCTGCTGTTGCGCCAGGGCGTCGTCGAAGTCGACCACCGGGAAGAAGCCTTCGACCATCGATTTTTCGACGTCTTTGCGGGCGACGTCGAAGCGCACGGTGCCGCCGATCAGCTTGCTGCCGCGGCCGGCGATCGCCACCGGAACCGTCGCCGCGGCGTCGTCGCCGGCGAGGAGCTTCTCCTTGGCGTCGCGACAGCTCTGGGTGAGCCCGCGAAACTGCCAGGTGTCGAGCTTGGTGCCCTTGCTCTCGAGTTGCTGGCGCACGCTGTAGGCGAGCGCCAGGTCCATGTTGTCGCCGCCGAGCAGGATGTGATCGCCGACCGCGACCCGCTCGAGCTCGAGCGAGCCGTCGCGCTCGCCGACCGCGATCAGGCTGAGGTCGGTGGTGCCGCCGCCGATGTCGCAAACCAGGATGCGGTCGCCGACCGCGACCGCCTCGCGCCAGGCATCGCCCTGCGCGGCGATCCAGGCGTAGAACGCCGCCTGCGGTTCTTCGAGCAGAGTGACTTCGGGGAGCTCGGCTTCGCGCGCGGCGCGCAGGGTGAGCTCGCGCGCCACTTCATCGAACGAAGCGGGAACGGTGAGCAGAACTTCCTGCGCCGCCAGCGGGTCGTCGGGGTGGGACGCGTCCCAGGCGTCGCGAACGTGCGCCAGGTAGCGCGATGCGACCTCGACCGGCGACAGCTGGGTGATGTCTTCCGCGCTCTGCCAGGGAAGGATCGGCGAGGTGCGATCGACGCCGCGATGCGACAGCCAGGACTTGGCCGAGCTGATGACGCGATCGGGCACCTCGGCGCCGCGTTTCTGGGCGTAGGCGCCGACCGCGTAGTCGCGGCCGCGACTCCACGGCAAGTCGAAGGCGCCGGCCGATACTTCGGACTCCGGCGGCAGGTAGAGAAACGACGGCAGTGACGGCCGGTTCTCGACCGCCGCCGATGCGGTCAGCTGCGGGATCTCGAGCAGCTCGATCGCCGCCTCTTCGTTCTCCGCGTCGACGTAGGAGACGACGCTGTTGGTCGTGCCGAGATCGATACCGACGATGAACTTCACGTTGGGGGTTCCTCTGCGCTCCTGGGACAGTGGGCTGACGACCGCGCGGGACGGTTAGCCTCGAAGAAGAATAGGACTACGGATGAACACGGGTCGACACGGATGAGAGAAGAGCCGAGGAGGCATTCTGGAAATCACTCCGACCTCATTCTGAATGACTTTGGTAGGACGGATGCCCAAGTCGCTCCACTCTTCGAATCACAGTGCTTATCCGTGTTCATCCGTGTCTCTTTCTGCGCTGGTTTTTCTACGGGCTAGGCGACTTCGACTTCGGCCGGAGCGATGATCGACGGGTCGCCACCGGTCGCTTGCGGCAACTGCAAGCCGTCGACCCGCCACCCGCCGTGTTCGAGGGTGCCGCGGAAGGGTGGCTGGCCGTGCACGTTGCCGGTCAGGCGAACCGCCGCCGGATCGTAGCTGGCGTCGATCTCGAGGCTGGCGCCTTCTTCTTGATCGAAGATGCGCGAGATCTGCATTCGTTCGGCGAGCGCCTTGCGGCAGCCGCTGTGGATGGTGCGTGCGGCGGCGCCGACCTGCTCGTCGCCGTAGCCGTCGATCTCTTCCTGCAGGAAATCGATCAAGCGCCCTTCCTGTTGCAGAATGGCGAGCAGCTGCAGCGCCGGTTGGCGCGGGTCCGGTCCGTCTTCTTCGGGCGTGGCGGCTGCGCTAGAAGGCGTGGCTTCGCGGCGCAGTCCGACCAGCAGCGCGGTGAAGGCGAAGAGGACGATCGGAAACACCAGGTAGAACCAGAAGTAGCCCGGGTACTGTGCGCGCATCTGCGACAGCGTCGACAGCATCTTGTCGGTGAAGCCGGCGCCGCTGACCGAGAATTCGGGGCTGTTCAGGGTCTGGGCGAACAGCGTGAATCCCCAGGCATTGGCGAGCCCGAGCAGGGCGCCGAACAGGAGGATCGTCGTCAGCAGGGCGCCTCGGCCCTTGGGTTGGGACATATCCGTGACTCCTCAGAGGCAGTTGGTGTGGGAAAGCGCCCACGTATAGCGGAGGAGGCTCGCTACCTCTACGAGGGGCGCCGGCGCGCGGGCGATGTTCCGGCGGCGGCGCGGAAGCGAGAAAGCCCACCTCCGAAGAGGTGGGCTTTCGATCCAT
>JAUIGL010000037.1 GCA_030430165.1 bacterium
CCTGGTGACGCGCCGTATCGTAGGCGAGGAGTCGTTCACGGATTCGCGCATGGCCACGCTCGCTGTCCCCGTGCTCGCGCAGGACGACCCTCGCCGTGTGGAAGATCGCATGGTAGGCGCGCTCGATCGCGCGCTCGCCCGCCCCGGCGGCGAGATACTCGTCGGCCCGCGCCAGAGCGTGCTCGGCGCGGGCGAGAATCTTGTCACCGCCCGGCTTCATCCTGATCGAACTCCCCGCACGGCCACCGATCATGCGCAACGACTGCATCGACTACAAGGTTCCCCCGCGCGGCACGAGCATTCGCAAGTGTCAAGTCGACGCGCTGCTCTCCCCCCTGATCCAGGGGAACGGATCGGCGCTGAGAATCGCCACCCGCTCCGCGCAGGCTCGCCCCTTCTTCACGGCCCTCCTGGCACCCAGGCAACCCCTCGCTCCCGGCGTCAGCCTATGGAGAGTACCAGCCCGTGGCATTTCCCGCTGGTAGACCCCAGGCGTCGATCAACGGCCCGCAGGCATCCCGCGGTGCGCATCCAGATGTTGAGGGCGGCAGACTATTGTCATACATTAGTTGCATGCGCTTCGTCTGGGACGAACGGAAGGCGGCAGCGAATCTGAAGAAGCACGGCGTTTCCTTTGCCGAGGCGGCGACCGCGTTCGACGACGATCTGGGCGCCTACTACCCGGACGCGCTGCACGATGACCGCTTCATCTTGATCGGATATTCGCGCGAGCAACGGCTCCTCTTCGTCGTTCACGCAGAAGTCGAGTCCGATTCCATTCGCATCATCAGCGCCCGGAGGGCGACCAAGCATGAAAAAAAACACTACGAAAACGACTGATCCTCTGGACGGCCCCGTCGACTTCAGCCGCTTCGGGCCCGTCCGTCGCAATGCCTTCGCCGGAGCCGGCGAGCCGGGCGGTCCGTCCCTGCAGGCTCTCTGGGAGATGCCGCAGCTGGCCGACGATGCCATACTCCTGCGTCGCGGCCACCCGGGCAGGGGCAAGCGCCGCACCTCGGTGGCGCGCTCGGTTCGACTGCCCGCAGAGGTCTGGGAACAACTCGAGCGCAAGGCGCGAGCCAAGAACCTGAATCTGCATCAAGCGATGCGAGCCGCCCTGCTCGGGTGGATCCGGGCACCGGAGCGCAAGAGCAAGAGCTCCGACTGAATCGCAACCGGCTGTCGATGCATTGCTTGCGCCGTCTGGGCTTCGATCCGCTGCATGCTGCGCTCGAACTCGCCCGGCCGCGGTCGCGCACGACCAGATGAACTCGGTCCCCTCACCTTCGATGTATCTTCGGAGCGTTTCAACGGACCGATCTCGATCGAAACGCTTTGGTCGCTCTCCCAGCCAAGACTGACCCTCTGCTCGTCGCCCCGCCGGGGCTTGCCACCGCAAAGGCGAACAGGCACCATCGACTGGTTTTGACCGCCATGGCAGCAAGATCCCCGAAGAATACCGAGTCCGCCCAGGACCGATTCTGGCACTTCATCTGGGCGCTCGCCGGAGTCGCCGCGACCATCTACGGCAGCTTCGGCATCGCGGCGCAGATTTCGCAGCCCGACCGCCATCCTCTGGCGATCGTCTGGTTCCTCGTCGCCGGGATCGGCGGCCTGTCGATGGTCTCCTTCTCCTGGCGAGCCAAGAAGGACGAGGCGGACTGAGAACAGTTCTTATCTCGCGCCAAGACGCAAAGCCGCCAAGACCTCCAACGGCAAAGCCAGTCCCCCCAATCTTTTCTTGGCGCCTTGGCGTCTTGGCGCGAGAAAATTTCTGGAAGCCCGACAGCCAGCGGCCCCGCCGCCACCGGCTCCCGAAAGAGGCCTACTTCTGCGCCTCGGCCTCCATCACCTTCTGCATGAGCTCCTGACGCTGGCGCTCCTCGGCCATCTGCTTCATCAAGCTCTCGCGCACCTCGGGCGGGAGATTCTGTAGCGCCGCCGGGTCGATCTGGCCGAGTCCGCCCGGCGCCGACTCCGCGCGCGCCAGCGACTCGACTCCTTGCAGCACCCTTTCGCCGTTCGACTCGGTCACCAGGTAGACCCGTTCGTCGACGTTGCCGACCGCAGCGAACGTCGGCTTGCCGTCCCAATCGACGTCGCCAAAGAACGCGACCTCCGCCACCGAGCCGTCTTCGCCGGTGACGGCGATTCTCGCCTGCGGATCGGCCGCGGTATCGATCGGCGCCTCCGCCTCGGCAACCGCGGTGAGCCGGCTGATCGCAATCAATCGGCGATTCACCGCCGTCGAATCGAGCGCGAAGTCTTCGGGGAGCTCATCGCTCGCCTCGGTCACCTGCCAGCGATCGTCACTCTTGGCAACGCTGTAGCTCGCCCCTTCGGACACGACCTCGAGACGGGTCGCCTGCTTCGGGTCGAAAGAAACGATCGACCAATCGCGCAGGTCGGCGAGCGACTTCACCAGACTGTCGACCGTCGCCTCGCGCAGCGAGAGTAGGTGCCCGCGCGCGCTCGAGCGCACCTTGGCCGAGCCGTCGACGACCTCGCCGATTTCGAGCGTCCGCTCGCCGTCGTCACCGGCGACGCGAAACACTACGCGCTGCGCGGCCTCGAAGTCGGGCGAGTCCGCCGCTTCGTCGAGCACCTCCTGCGCCCGCGCCGTTGCCAGCGCGCTGGCGAAACGCTCGGCGGCGCTGGCGTCGAAGCGCTGCCCGGGCGGCAGGCTCGCCGGCTCGGCAAGCTGCCACACGTCGCCCTGCTTCTCGATCGCAAAGGGGGTCTCGACCCCGGCTTCGACGCGCACTCGTTCGACGTCGGCGACGTCGTCGAAGAACAACTTCTTCTCGATCCACGCCGCGCGATCGCGGGCGAAGACGGCGCGATAGAGGCCGCGCACGCTGAACACCTCGTCGTCCGATCGAACATACGACCCGTTGGTCGCGGAGCCACCTACGGTGACGTCCGCCACCGTGCGATCCCCCGAAACCAGGCGGACCCGCGCGCCGTTTTCCTCGTCGACCTCGAGCTCGGCGAATCGCTCCGCCTTGCGCGTCGCCAGATCGCCGCTGCGCGCCGACACCAGCGACTCGATCATCCGATCGACGGCGCGCGCGTCGGCGCGCTTGCCGTCGACGCGCCACTCCCCCTCGCTCTTCTCGATGCGGATCGCGTCGTCGTCGTCGCCGAGCACGACCGCATCGATCGAGTCGGCCGCGACGCCGGTCAGGTCGAGGCGACTGACGCCGCGCTCGGGTCTCCCGCCCAGAGTCGAGAAGGCGATCACCGCCAACACGGCAAAGACGACAAGGGCCAGCAAAGTCGACTTCTTCATCGAGATTTCCTCTTCACTACCGAATCAGGCGAGAGAAACGCTCGCCCGGCGAGCCTCACGACGGCGCCAGCGGAACAGCCCGTAGAGGACCAGCAGCAGGGGGACGCCGACGATGTTTCCGTACTTGATCATCGCCCGGGTCGAGTCGCTGACCTCGGCCAGCGGAGCCGCCTTCAATCCTCGGGTGCGCACCGCCAGCAATGCATCGTCGCGCACCAACCAGTCGAGGATATTGAGCAGCAGGGCCTCGTTGCCGGCGGCAAAGAACTGGTCGCCGACGAACGAGGCGCCGCCGGCGACGACGATGCGACCCTCGCCGCGCTCCTCGTCCTCGGGCAAGCCGTAGTGGCTCGGGATCTTGCCGGTCAAGGTTGCGATCATCGTCCGCCGCTGCGCTTCGCCGAAATCGTCGGCGCTCCACTGTCGGAACGGCGACAAATCGTACGGCGGTGTGTGAACCCAGCTCTCCGCCGAGCTGCGCACCAACGCCTCGGCCTCGACTCCGTCCGGCGGCTCAAGCTCGAGCGGGCTCATGAACGGAAATACGACCGCGGAGATCCCCTGGGTCAGCGGGTGATCGGTGTCGAGCGCCGCCGGCTGCACCAGGAACGGATAGGTCACCGGCTGCTGGATGCGCATGAAGCCCTGCTGCCGCTGGACCGCGATGGTCGCGCTCTCGGCGTCGAGGATCAGCCCCGGCTCGATGGTGACGCCGAAGGTCTCGAGCAGATCCTCCATGCCGTGGTCCGCGTCTTCGGTCTGCATCGTCTGCAGGTCGGGCTTGACGTCGTCGAGAAACACAGCCAGCCCGCCGCCGCGGTGGACGAAGCCATCGATCGCCTCGAGCTCGGGCTCGGTGAGCGGCGTCCGCGGCGCCACCACCATCACCGCGTCGATGTCCTCGGCGATCTCCGGCGTCGATTCGAGATCGAGCATCGACAGATCGTAGAGCTGGGTCAGCAAGCCGACGGCGCGACCGATCTCCTGGCGCGGATCGGGCATCTCGTGTCCGGAGAGAATCGCCAGCTTGGGCCGCTCCTCACGCGCCAACTTCCGGATCAGCGTGGTGAGATCGTACTCGAGACCGGCGGTATCCTGCACCACCGGTATCACCTCGCGCTCGCCGCCGTAGCTGACGACGATTCCCATGTAGGCGCGCTTGACCTCGAGGTTGTCGCCCTCGTTCACCCGCACCTGGACCGGCGTCACGCCGAGCTGCTCGAGCTCCTGCTCGACCGACGTCTGCTCACGCACCGCGCGGCCGAAGATGTCCTGGCGGACGTCCTTCTTCTTTTCCTTGTCCTCTTCGGTTTCCTCGGCGGTCGGATCGATGAACTCGTAGATCAGGTTGCCGTCGGCTTCGTTGTAGTACTCCTCCAGCAGATCGCGCACGTAGCGCGAGTTGGTGCTGAACGGCGCCGGCAGGTCCCGGGTGAAGTAGCCGCGGATGGTGACCGGATCGTCGAGCGCCTGCAGCGTCTCGATGGTCGCCGAGCTGAGGGTGAACTGTCCGTCGCGGGTCAGGTCGAGGCGCCCGAAGTAGCGCATCCCGACGATGTTGAGCAGAACCAGGCTGCCGACCACGGCGAGGGTCAGCACGGTTCGATCGACCGAATTTTTCTTCGCCATTCCGATCACCTCACGCGTGGCGCCGGGCCAGTGCCTGCATCGCCAGCAACAGGGCGCCGGCCATCAGGGAGCCGTAGTAGATGAGATCGCGCGTATCGACGACACCGCGGGCGATGTTGTCGAGGTGGAAGCTCACCGAGAGAAACTCGACGACCGGCGACAACGCCGGCGGCATGAAGAACTGCAGCCAGTAGATGTAGTAGAGAACCGCCGAGATCAGGAAGGCGACGATGAACGCCACGATCTGGTTCTCGGTCAGGGCCGAGCAGAGAACCCCGATCGCCAGCAGCGCGCCGGAGAACAACAGCATCCCGAGATAGCCGGCGAGGACCGGGCCCCAGTCGAGGTCGCCCAGGGCGCCGATGGTGAGCGGATAGGCCAGGGTCAGCCCCAGCGCCACCGCGACCAAAGCCAGCGCGGCGAGAAACTTGCCGAGAATGATCTCGGAATCTCGCATCGGCATCGTCAGCAAGAGCTCGATGGTGCCGCTCTTGGTCTCTTCGGCGATCAGCCGCATCGTGATCGCCGGCGCCAGGATCACCAACAGCATCGAGGGAGAGAACGGGGAAGGTTGAAAGAACGGCCGCAGGTCGGCGCGACCGAGCAGGAAGGCGGTCGAGAAGTACATCCACCCGGCGACCGCGAGGAACGTCACGATGACGATGTAGGCCACCGGCGAATCGAAGTAGGCGCGCAGCTCGCGCTTGGCGACTGCCATCACGTTACGCATGAGACTGCACCTCCCCGGTGGTGAGCTCGCGGAAGGTGTCCTCGAGCGACACCCGCTCGCGATGCAGGTCGATCAGCACCAGGCCGTGCTCGACGGCGGCGCGAAAGATCGCCTCGCGCGGGTCCTCGCCCGGCGCGCAGCGCACGCGGAATACGTGTCCGTCCGGCTCGACGCCGACCGAGGTCACACCGCTCACGCCGCCGACCGCGGCCAGGGTTGGCTCGGCGGCGGACGCGGAATCGGGCCGTACGACGACCCGCACCACCGCCCCGCCGTCGCTCCCCGAGAGCATCTCCGGGGTGTCGTCGGCAACCAGCTTGCCGCCGCTGATGATGATCACCCGGTCACAGCTCGCCTGCACCTCCGGCAGAATATGGGTCGACAGGATCACCGTCTTCTCGCGACCGAGCTCGCGAATCAGCTCGCGGATCTCGACGATCTGGTTGGGGTCGAGCCCCGAGGTCGGCTCGTCGAGAATCAGCAGATCGGGATCGTGGACCATCGCCTGGGCGAGACCCACCCGCTGCCGGTACCCCTTGGAGAGCTGGCCGACGTTCTTGCCGAGAATGTCGTCGAGGCCGCAGCGGCGGCAGATGGTCTGCAGCCGCTGTTTCCTCAGATCGCCGTCGACGGCGCGCACGTCGGCGACGTAGTTGAGAAAATCCGCCACCATCATGTCGTCGTAGAGAGGCGCGTTCTCCGGCAGGTAGCCGATCCTCCGCTTGGCGGCGATCGGATCGTCGCCGACGTCGACCCCGGCCACCAGCGCGCTGCCGGCGGTCGGGTTGAGATAACCGGTCAGCATTTTCATGGTCGTCGACTTGCCGGCCCCGTTGGGACCGAGAAAACCGACCACCTCGCCGCGCGAGACCTGGAACGACACCTCGTCGACCGCCCGGTTCGCGCCGTAGTCCTTGCACAGCGATCGCGCCTCGACCATCGCTTGCGAATTCACCATGGATCCAACCTCTGTCGATCGTGAAGAACCCGCCTCGGCGACTTGCGCCGAGGCTTCGCACACTTGCTCCGGCGGCCCCAATCGGACGGCCAACCGATCGCAAACTCATCCCCTGGCCCGCCGGCACGCAGCTTCCTGCGACCTTCCAACGGCGAGCCAAAACTCTAATTTCAGGGGACGTCCCCAGGGCCCGCTATATTCAACGTACGCCATCATTTTTCAAGCGGGGCCCCGACTCGCGACGGCCTGGGTTTTCGCCGTGCGGACACGATAGAATGCGGCCCATGATGCCGCGTTCCCCCCTCCTCGCAGCGGCCGCTCTCGTCGTCGCCGCGACCACCGGCCAGGGCCGCGCCCAGGAGCCGGTGGCCGAGCCGCTGCAGTCCCTGTTCAACGGCACCGGCCTGGGCGAGGTGCGGGCGCTGGCGGCGACCGCAGACGGCCGCCACCTGTACGCCGCCGGCAACGCCGACCGCGCCCTGGTGGCATTTTCGCGCAGCACCGGCTCGGGTCGGCTGAGCCAGATCGCGGTCTACCGCGAGGGCGTCGGCGGGGTGTCGGGAATCGAGCTGGCGCATCGCCTGCGCATCTCGGCCGACGACCGCCTGCTGTGGGCGATCGGCGGCGATGCGGTGGCGACGTTTCGGCGCGACGACGAGTCGGGCGAGCTCGCGGTGGTCCAGACCCTGCGCGGCTTCGGCATCTCCCAACCGGTCGACGCGGCGCCAACCGCCGACGGCGCCAAGCTGTTCGCCGTCGGATCGAGCGCCGTCGCCATGCTGCGCGTCGAGGCGAGCGGCGCGCTCACCCCCCAGGTCGTGCTCAACGACGGCATCGACGCCGCGGCGCTCGCCGGAGCGCGCGCCGTCGCCGCCGGCACCGCTGGAGACTTCGTCTACGTCGGCAGCACCTTCGACCGCGCAATCACCGTATTCCGCCACCTCGAAGAGAGCCTCGAAACGGTGCAGGTCGCCAGCGCCGCGACCCTCGACCCCGCTTGGTTCGGCGAGTTCACCGATCTCTGGATCGCGCCCGGCGGTACCCAGCTGTTCGCAACCGTCCGCGACCGCGACACCGTCGCGGTGTTCGCGATCGGCGGCGACGGCCGGCTGACACCGCAGGCGACCCTCAGCGACGGCGGGCAACAGCGCGGACTGGTCGCGCCGACGCGGCTGACCGGCTCGGCCGACGGCACCCGGCTCTACGTCGCCAGCGAGAGCCAGAGCTCGGTGGCGCAGCTCGGTCGCAACCCGGCGGACGGAGCGACGACCCTGCTCAAGACCGTCTTCTCCAACCGCGACGGGGTGGTCGGCATGACCGGCGCCTCCGACGTCGCCCTCGGCCCGGCGCAGACTCACGTCTACGCCAGCGGCCCGAGTGATGGCGCGATCGCCGTGTTCGACGCGGCACTGACCTTCATGGCGGTGGAGCGCAACAGCGCCGGCGCGGTTGCCGGACTGCGGCAGCCGACCTCGGTGGCGATTTCCCCCGACGGACTCTTCGCCTACACCACCGGCTTCGGCGATCGCGCGGTCTCGATCTTCGCCCGGGCCGGGGACGGCACCCTGACCTTCAGCGAGGTCTACCGCGGCCTCGCCGGGGACCGGCTCGACCAGCCGATCGCCCTCGCCATCGACCCGGACGGGAAGTTCCTGCTGCTGGCCGATTTCGGCAGTGAAGCGGTTCGCCTGCTGCTGCGCGACCCGTCCTCGGGCTCGCTGAGCGCCGGGTCGACGATCGGCAGCGCCGACGGCATCACCGACCTGCGCGGTGTCGCCGGCGTCGCCATCGCCGCCGACCGCACGCTCGCCGCCGCGATCTCGGTGCTCAGCGATACCGTGATCCTGTTCGACCTGGCGCCCGACGGGCCGTCCCTCACCATTCGCGGCACCATGTCGGGCCTCGATCAGCCGAGCTCTCTCACTTTCTCGGGCGACGCCGGCTACCTCTACTCGGCGAGCTCGGGAGCGGGCGCGGTGCTCGCATTCGAACGCGAAGCACAGAGCCCGAGCTTCCCTCAGGTCGATCTCGCGCGCGACGGCGAAGACGGGGTCAGCGGCCTCGACGGCGTCGCCTCGATCGCCATCGCGCCCGACGGCAACCACCTCTACGGCGCCAGCGGCGGTGGCATCTTCCAGCTCGACGGCGCCAACGCGGTTACCACGTTCGCGCGCAATCCCGGCAGCGGCGCCCTCGACTTCGTCGAGGCGATCGACAGCGACGCGGTCGAAGCGGGCGGACTGCTCGGCGCCACCGCGGTCGCGGTGTCGCCCGACGCGACCTTGGTCGCCGTCGCCGGCTTTGCCGGAGACTCGATCACGCTGCTGCGCAGGGCACCGGCGAGTGGGCGCCTCGAACCGGCGCAGGTGTTCTCGACCGCCAATGGCGACAGCGGCCTGTCGGGCGCCAGCGCCCTCGCCTTCTCACCAGGCGGCTCCGAGCTCTATGCCACCGCCTTTGCCGACAACGCGCTGCACGCGTTTCGCATCCTGGCGACCGCCCCACTCTGCCCCGGCGACTGCGACGGCGACGGCATGCCGGTGATCTCGGAGCTGATTCGCTGCGTCAACCTGGCGCTCGACGGCGGCGCGGTAGACGTCTGCCCCGCCTGCGATCCGGACGGCAGCGGCAGCGTCGGCATCAACGACCTGATCCAGGCCGTCAACGCCTCGCTACAGGGCTGCCCGCAGGCAGCAATCGCGAGCCGCTAGGACGACGCTTCGGCTTCGCCGGCTGCGCCGTCGACCTCTGTGGCAGACTCCTCGGCGGCCTGCTCGAGCTGCTCTTCGTAGGCGTCGAGGGTGAGCTCGTCCTCGATGTGGCCGAGCCACTGGGTCGCCGACTTCTCCGACTTGCCGTACTTCTGCGCCGAGCGGAACGCCTTCTCCGCCTCTCCCCAGCGCGACTCGCTGGCGTTGGCGATACCGATCATCAGGTAGACGTTCCCGGGATCGCGCACGCCGCCCTTCTGCAGCGCCTTCGAGAGAGCGCTGCGCGCCGGTCCCCAGCGCTCCTCGGCGACGTGCACCTGCCCGAGGCGGACGTAGAGATTGCCGTCGTCGGACATCGACGCCGCCGCTTCGAGCGGCTCGATCGCCCGGTCTCGCTCGCGCGCGTGCAGCAGCGTGTTGGCGAGCAACTCCTGGTTCTTCGAGTTGCGCGCCAGGCGGCCGTCGGCCATCGCCTTCTCGATCTGCTGCGCCGCGCGGTAGGGAATGTCGTTGTAGAGATAGAGCTGGATGAGGTTGCGGGCCTCGTTCTCGCTGGTGAGCAGGCCCTGCTCCTCCGCCAGCTCCATCACGGCGAGCGCCTTCTTCTTGTCGTCGAGCTCGGTGTAGGCAGCCGCCATCTGCATCCAGTAGGTCTTCTTCGGATAGCGCACCACCAGCTTCTGCAGCACGCCCACCGCATCGCCATACTGCTTCAGCTGAAAGTGGAGGGACAGCAACAGCTGCAGCCACGACTCCTTGGGGTTGGACGACTTGGCGACGGCGCTCTTGGCGTGCGGCAGGGCATTCTTGGGGCGCTCCGCCTGGGCGTAGGCGGCGGCCATCATGTAGTACGCGTCGGCGCTCGGGTTCTCGGCCGACTTGAACCAGATCTCGAAGTTCTCGATCGCCTTGGGGTAGTTCTCCTGGACCAGGTAGAGCTGCGCCAGATTGTAGCGGGCGTTGGTGACCGCCTGCGGCGGCAGGACGTTGAGCGAGAGCGCCTTTTCGAACGCCTGCGTCGCCTGCGCGTACTTCTCCTGGGTCGAGTAGGCGTAGGCGTAGGTCTGCCACATCATCGCCTGCTCGTGGTCGCTCAACTTGTCGAGGCGCCCCTTCATCTCGTTGAGCGCCGACAGCGCAGCCGCGGTGTTGCCCTCGCCGAGCGCCTCCTGAGCCTTCTGCAGACGCTTGAACGCCCACTTGCCGGTCGACTCGATGCGCCGCGTTTGCGGCTTCGGCTTCTCGCGGCGATCCTCGTCCTTGGCGACCGCGAGCGGTGCGGCGAGAGCCAGCGCCAGCATGGCGATCAAGACACGTCGCAGTGCTTGCATTGGCCTACCCTTCCATCTCGAACGAGAGCACGACCTCGACGTCCGGCCGCGCCACCGGGACCCCGTTTTCGATCCGCGGCTTGTACTTGTACTTCTCCACCGCCCGCTTGGCGGCGCGGTCGAAGGTCCGCGGCGGGTCCGAATCGAGCACGCGAACGTTCTCCGTGGTTCCCTCCGGGGTGACGTCGAAGCGCAAATGCACCCAGCCCTCGATGCCGCGCGCCTGGGCGCGGCTGGGATAGCGGTGCAGCGGACGCACCAGCGGCACGACGTCGGAGTCGGCCGGAGAGCCGCCGAGGTGTGGGTCGCCCGCCATCGACAGGTTCGGCCGGAACGGCGGCGCGTTGACCTTGAGCGCCTGCTTGATCGGCGCCTTCGACAGCTTGGTGACCGGCATCTGCGCCGGCGGCGGCGGCTCCTTGCGCTCGACCTTCTTCGGCTTGTCGCGCTTCTTGCGCTCGAGCCGCTCTTCGCGCTTGAGGCGGACGAAGTCGAAGACCCGTTTTTCCTCGCGCTCGAGCGCCTCACGGTTGCCGCGGGCGATGAGGGACTGCATCAAAAAGAAAAGGCCAAACGTAATCACCGCAGCGGCGAGAATGGCCGTGAGGAAACGCGGGATCACGTCTGCGGACCCTCCGCCGCCAGGGAGACGTTGTCGACGCCGGCCGCCTTGGCGGCGTCGAGGACCTGCACCAGGACCCCGTTCTTCGATCCGCGGTCGGCCTGGATGATCACCGACCCCTGCGGGTTCTCGGCATGCAGGCGCTCGATGTTGGCGCGCACCGCGCGCACGTCGACCATGCGCTTGTCGATCCACACCTGGCCGTTCTCGGCGATGGCGATGAAGATGTTCGCCGACTTCTTCTCCTTCGCCTGCGAGGCGTACTGCCGGTTGATCTCGATTCCCGACTCTTTGACGAAGGATGCGGTGACGATGAAGAAGATCAGCATGATGAACACCACGTCGAGCATCGGCGTGAGGTTCACCTCCGATTCTTCTTCGGCCTGCGAGTGTTTTCTTCGCATTGGATTCTCCGATCAGTCTTCCGGCCGCAGCTCGTCGGCGACCCATTCGGCCTCGGCCTTGGCGCGGCGCTCGAGCTGCACGCTGAAGATGAAACCCGAGATCGCCGCGACCATCCCGGCCATGGTCGGTACGGTCGCCTTGGAAACGCCCGACGCCATCGCCCGCGGATTGCCGCTGCCGGAGACCGACATCACCTGGAAGACTTCGATCATGCCGGTCACCGTGCCGAGGAGTCCCAACAGCGGACACAGCGCGACCAGCGTCTTGATGAAGGAAATGTTGCGATCGAGGCCGAGCTTCACGTCCGACACCATCTCGCGACGGATCTGATGCGCGTACCACGAGGAACGGTCCTTGCGGGCGTGCCACTCATCGAGGACCCGCGCCACCGCCGCTTTGTAACCGGTGCGGAAGAACATGTAGCGCTCGAGGATGAGCGTCCACATGACGAAGGTCACCACCAGAATCACCAGCAGCACGTCACCGCCTAGCTCGAGGAAGTCTCGAACGGCGACATAGGCGTCAATGAGAGGCCGCACTCGCCCCTCCCTGCTCGGCGTGACGGGCAATGATGCCGGCGCTCTGCTCTTCGAGAATCTGCACCAGGGCCTTGGTGCGACCGGCCAGCACGCTGTGCAGCAACACCAGCGGGATCGCCATGATCAGTCCGAGCACGGTGGTCACCAGCGCCATCGAGATACCGCCGGCCATGAGCTTGGGGTCGCCGGTTCCGTACAACTGGATCTGCTGGAAGACGTTGATCATACCGGTGACCGTTCCCAACAGCCCGAGTAGCGGCGCCACCACCGAGAGCACCCGAACCAGCGCGTTGCCGCGCTCCAGTGCCGGCGTTTCCTTGAGGATCGCCTCGTCGAGCTTGAGCTCGAGGGTTTCGACGTCGGCGTTCTTGTTCTCGTCGTACACCGAGAGGACACGCCCCAGCGCGTTGCCCTGGTCGTGTTCCTCCTTCTTGCGCTGGCTCTTGATCTTCGCGCCGACCACTCCCAGGTAGATGAAGCGGTAGAGAGCGAACAAGAAGCCGACGATGCCGAGGCCGATGATGATGTAGCCGACCAGGCCGCCCTGCTGGATGCGCTCTTCGAGAGTCGGATTCTCGACCAGCATCGACAGGATGGTTCCGCTCGACGGATCGAGGGGGAACGGCTGCAGGCCGGAGGTCGCTTCCTCGAACTTCGCCACCGCCGCCAGATGACGCGGCGCCGGCTGCCGGCCGAGCTCCTTGAGGGTCGCGGTGTCGCGATCGAGCACCAGGTACTCGCCATCCGAGACCGCGTTGAAGACGCCGACGCGAACCACCTCGCGCTCGGCGCGAACCCCTTCGCGATCGACGACCGGCGCGGTGAAGCGCACCGTCCGACCGCTCTCGGTCATCTCCTGCTGCAGCACGAACCAGAGCTGCTCGAGATCCTCGAGCGAGGGCAGCTCGGTGCTCTCGGCGAGCTTGTCGAGAAACGCCTCGCGGCCCGGGAGCTGTTGCGAGATCAACGACTCGCGCACGAAGCCGCCGGTGTCACCGGCGACCTGGCGCACCACGCCGAACAGCTCGCCGAGAGTCCCCAGGCGCAGCCGCAGGCTTTCCTGGAGCTCGGGCAGCTCGGCTTCGCGAGCTTCGAACTGCACCTCCAGCTCCTTCGATTTCGCCTCGGCCGACGCCTGCGCCGACTTGGCGGCGGCGAGAAGCTCCTGCTGCCGGTCCTTGGCGGCGCGGAACTCCTGCTCGCGCTTGGCGTTCTCGGCGCGCTCGGCCTTTGCCCCCTGGCGCACCTGCTCGAGCAGCTGCTGCAAGTTCATCGGCTCCTGCGCCGGAGCCGCTGCCGCGACGACCAACGCCGCGACGGCCAAAACAACTGTTCGCATCGACCAACTCATCGCGCCGCCCCCGCTGCAGGAACCGGAATCCTGATCAAATCGGGCGCCACCTGCTTGCGCGCGATGCGCAGCCCCTCGGCCACGGCGTTGCGGTACTCGTCGCCGAGCGCCACCCAGTCGCGTGCCTCCTGATCCCAGGCACCAGTCTTCGAGCCGTCGCGCGTTTGGTAGAGCAGCGCCACTCGGCCGACGCGCAGGAAGTCGACGACCAGGGTCTGTCCGCCTTGTTCGAGCTCGCCGCTGTAGGCTTCGATGTTGCGACCGTAGTCGTACTCGATCTGGTAGGACTCGAGCAGACGCCGGTACTTCTCCGAGATCGTCACGTCGGCGCGGTTCATCATGTCGCGCAGCTGCTGCACCCGATCGCGCCGCTCCTCTTCGAGAAACGGAACGTCGAGACTGACGAACTTGTCGAGGGTCTCGATCATGCGCAGCATCAGCGGCATGATCTCTCGACCGACTTCGGTGACACTGTCGATCTGCTTCTTGAGCGAAGCGATCTCCTGGTCCTGAGAAGTGATCAGACTCTCGAGCTGGCGATTGTAGATCTCGAGCGATCGCGTGCTCTGCAAGGCGGCCCGATACTGGGTCGCCAGGTCTTCGGTCTGGTCGCTGAGCGTGTCGATCCGGTCTTGGGAGGCAGCGTCGGCAGCATTGCCCTTGACCTCCTGGCCGATGGCCTCGCCGACGGATGCAGCACCCGCCAAAATCGGACCCCCGACCCAGATCCCGGCCAGCAACAGCAATGCGCTCCCCAGGGCCTTCGGCGTGGGCAACGTCAAAGGTCGTTTCAGATACATCCAATCTCCCTTCCCGCGACGGACGACGGCCACCCCCCCATGACAGCCGCGCCCGAATTGATTCAAGTTCAATGAAGCCCTGGACTTTTAGCCGCTACCCTCGCACCCGATCAAGCGCAGTAGAGGCGCATGGTGAACGGTGGTTCATTGCCTCTCCCTGGGCGACCGGGCTATTCGAGCCTGCCAGGAGGGCATTTCTGTGATCTCACTCCACACGTGGTTGGTGATCGTCGTCGGGACCGTGCTCGGCTGTTCCTGCGACGCTCTGGCGGCCCCCGATATTCGCGACTACCTGGCAAACCCGCAGGGCTTGGGGGCGAGGATCTCCCCCGACGGCAAACGAATCGCCGTGATCACGACGATCGAGGGCCAATCCGTGATCCTGCTGTGGAACATGGAAACCAACCAGCGCAAGCCGGTGCTGACGTTCCCCGACAAGGACGCCCAGCTGACCCAACTGTTCTGGGCCAACGACGAACGGTTGCTGTTCGGCGTCGACGTCCCCTACGTCGCCAGCACCGGGGTCCGCGCCCGCAGCCACCTGCTCTACGGCATGGACGCCGACGGCGACAATTTGCAGCATCTCGGCCGCAAGTGGTTCGGGCGCGGCGATCGCTCCGTCACCTCGCGCTCCGGTGACGAGTTTTGGCGTGTTCCGATTCAATTCGAGGACAACCTGCTGTCTCTTCTCGAGGATGACCCGGAGCACGTTCTCTTGCAAATCCAGAATCCGGGCAAGAGCGGCCCGGGGGTCTATCGGCTGGACGTCGGCTCGGGACGCATCAAGCGAGTGGTCCGCCCACAGGCTCAGGTCTACCGCTGGGTGGCCGATCCCAACGGTGTCGTGCGCCTGGGTGTCGGCGGCTACGAAAGCAAACGATGGGTGGTCGCCCGGGTCGGCGCCGACGACGACTTCGAAAAGGTATTCGAGTGGACACTCTTCGACGACGACGGCATGTATCCGCTCGGATTCAGCCCTCGCCCCGAGATCATCTACGCGGTGTCGTCCCACGAATCGCGCCGCGACACCGTCTACGAGTTCGACATCGTGCAGAAGAGCTTCGGCAAGAAGATCTTCGAGCACGCGCATCTCGACGTCGGCACGAGCATTCGCTACGACCCGCTGCGCAAGGTCGCGACCGCGTTCGAGTACATCGGCGACCGCCCGGAGGTCCACTTCATCGACTCCGCGGCAGGCAGGCTGCAGGCCGCGCTCGACAAAGCGCTACCCGGAAGAACCAACGAAATCACCAGCTACAGCGCCAATGCGCGGCGGATGGTGGTCGAGTCGTCGAGCGACGCGAGCGTGCCGCGGGTGTACTACTTCGATCGCGACGCCGGGAGAATGGACGAGCTGTGGGCGCAGTACCCCAAGCTCGAAGACGCCAAGCTCGCCAAGACCCGCGCCAGCTCGTACAAGGCGCGCGACGGTCTCACCATCCCCAGCTACCTGACGATCCCCGCCGGCGCCGAAGCCAAGCAGCTCGCGGTGGTCGTCATGCCGCACGGCGGACCGACCTCCCGCGACTACATCCACTACCAGCCCGACGTGCAGTTTCTCGCCAGCCGAGGCTACGCCGTGTTCCAACCCAATTTTCGCGGCTCGACCGGTTTCGGCGACGCCCACACGGTGGCCGGCTACCGCGAATGGGGCCTCGCCATGCAAGACGACATCACCGACGGCGCGCGTTGGCTGATCGACCAGGGAATCGCCGACCCGGACCGGATCGCCATCTACGGCGCGAGCTATGGCGGATACGCCGCCCTGATGGGCCTCGCCAAGGAGCCCGGCCTGTTTCGCTGCGGCGCCAGCCTCGCCGGCGTCACCGATCTGATCGGCCTGCTCAACGACGACGATTGGTACGCCCGCTCGGAAGAACACAACCGTCCGATGATCGGCAGCACGTGGAGCGATCGCGGAAAGCTCAAGGCGGTGTCGCCGGTCCACAACGCCGACAAGATCAAAGTCCCGGTGCTGGTCGCCCACGGCGAAGCGGATTCACGCGTCCACGTCAAACAGGCCAAGTCCTTCGCCGACGCGATGAAGGACGCCGGCAACCCGGTCGAGCTCCTCATCTTCGACGACGAGATCCACGGCCTGCGCGACGAAGGCTATCGGCTGCGCTTCTACGAAAAGCTGGTCGCCTTCCTCGACCGCTGCACGGCGCCGCGCCAGGGCTGACTCAGCATCCGCAGCCGGGCGCTTTGTCCGCCGCGCGCTTGCCGCCGACCAGCATCCACAGCGAAGCCGCGAGGACGACGGCAGCGGTACCGTCCACCCATTGCAACACCTGCGCCGATGCGGTCACACCGAGGACGAGCAGGAGCGTGGTCACAACGGGCGTCGCGCAGCAGACGAGGGCGGTCAGAGCGGCGACGACACCAGCGTAGCCGGCCCGCCTCCTCCAGCGCCGCCGCGGCTCGGGCTCGGACGCCGGAATCCAGGCGTCGAGAAATTCGACGGTGCCTTCGGCTCCGCCCAGCGAGAGCTCGATCTCCCCACGCCCCGCATCCTCGACGCCGATCTCGAGAAACGGACAACACTCCCCCTCGAAGGCGACGAAGTCGTCGACCAGACGGCGGTTGGCCGGCGTCGCCCGCAGGTAGAGCGAATAGCCGTCGCCGCGCCGTTCGCTGCGGGCGACGCGCGAGAAGAATTCCTTTTCGAGCTCCTGCGCGCGGCGCGCCTGATCTCGATCGCTCAAGCGGCAAGCCACCGCTGCCGGCGCCGTCATCGTCGCTCCGCCCCCAGTCCGTCGAGCACGTCGCAATGATCGATCGCGCCGCCGCAGGCGCAGGCTTCGACCAACTGGCTGAGCGAGCGCTTCATGCGACGCAGATCCCGCAGCTTGTCGTCGATCTCGGCGAGCTTCTCCGCAACCAGGGGCAGCAACCGCTCTGCGTCGAGCCCACCGTCGCGAATCCGCGATAGCTGCTCCACTTCGTCGAGCGTGAAGCCCAGCCGCTGGGCGCGTTTGATTGCCCGCACACGCTCGACCGCGGCTCGGTCGTAAGCGCGGTAGTTGCCGCCGCGGCGGGCCGGCGGGCGCAGCAGTCCGCGTCTTTCGTAGTAGCGCAGCGTCTGCACGTGGACTCCGGCCGCGCGCGCGGCCTCGCCGATCTTCAACCTGGCCGTCGGTTCGTTCATGCGGCGCATTCTACAGGTTGTACCCGGGTACCAGGTCAATCGGTCGGTGGCAGCAACTGCGCTTGATCGTGGGTCACGGCCCGAACCCGAGTTCGAAACTCGCTTCGCTCGTAGGCAGAGGCACGGGCATGGGCACAGGCAAAGGGCGGTGACACACCGGGGGCCGGGCTAGCTTGAAACTCGGCTACGAGTGCTGGATTTCATGTGTCCGTCACCGCACTCCCGCCACCCCGTCATTCCGGCGAAAGCCGGAATCCACCCCTGACAGCCTCGGCGACGAACAAGGTTGGCGACCATCGCTCGGGGTCCGTTCTTTCGCCGGGATGACGTTGATGGGATCATCGGATATTGCGATCGGAGTTTCTGCCCCGAACGAGCCGGCGGATACGCGGGTGTCGAGACTAGCCCCTAATCCCTAGCCCCTAGTCCCTGCCTTCAGGCCGGCGGAATCGGCAGCGAAACCTTCCTCACCTTGATCCAGCGGTCGAGGATCTCGTCGATGCGGCCGCTTTCCTTCCAGCGGGAGACGATTCCGTTGAGGCGTGCCTCGAGGTCGTCGTCGTCCTTGCGCACTGCCCAGGCGAGCTTCTCGTCGGTGAGCAGGGTATAGCGGCCGAGCAGCTCCTCGTTGGGGTCGTGCGGCGAGCCGGACATCATCCAGACGAACGGGGCGTCGTGGACGAAGACGTCGATTTTGCCGTCCTTGAGCGCGGCCAAGCCGTCCTCTTTGCTGGCGAACTCGACCGGCTTCATGTTCTTGAGCTTGGCGCGCACGAACTTCGCGCCGGTGGTGGTGCGCTCGAAGCCGACGCGCAAGCCGTC
The DNA here is from genome assembly GCA_030430165.1 of bacterium. GTDB lineage: Bacteria > Desulfobacterota > Binatia > HRBIN30 > CADEER01 > CADEER01. The sequence continues at coordinate 18,339 of JAUIGL010000037.1, forward strand.
GATGCTGGTCCAATCGCGACCGAGGAACTTGTCCTCGTCGGCGCGGCGAACCAGCGCCATCTGCCCCGCCTCGAGGTAGGGGTCGGCGAAGTCCACCAGTTGCGACCGCGACGGGGTGATCGACATCCCGGTCATGATGACGTCGATCCGCCCGGCGTTGAGGGCACCGATCAGGTCCGGCAGCGGGATGCGAAAGATCTCGACCGAGCGACCGAGCTCCTGGGCCAGCGCGTGCGCAAAGTCGATCTCGATCCCTTCCAGAGTGCCCCTGCGCGCGAACGTGAAGGGAGGATAGTCTCCCGTCGACCCCACCCGCAGGGCGTTCTCGCTGCGCTCGGGCCCCCACAGCGACTTCAGAAACCCGCAACCTGCAACCGTTGCCAGCAGTAAGATGCCACCTAGCTTCAGCAAACCTCGCACGACAGAAACCTCCTCGGGACTGGCGGCAAACTACGACGGATCCCTCGTCGTTTCCAGACTCGTCGAAAAAGTCCCGCCGCGGCTTGCAGCGAACGAAGCCACTTCGGATACAACGAGGCTGCCACGGGAGGGGTAGATCGATGACCAAGGCCAAGCTCTCACTGTTGCTGCTCGCCGCCGCCGCGGCGGCGCTGGCGGGCGGCTGCAGCCGCCGCAGCGTCGAGCCGAGCCCGCTGCCGAGCTCGCGGCGGATGACCACCGAGGGGCCGATCGTCGGCGTGCAGGGCCGCTATGGCGACACCAGCTGGCTCGGAGTCCCCTTCGCCGAGCCGCCGGTCGACGGGCTGCGTTGGCGAGAGCCGATCGCACCGCGGCCGCGCAACGGCGAATACCTCGCCACCAAGCTGCCGCCGCGCTGCCCGCAGATCGCCAGCCCGTTCGGCGGCATCTCCGATGTCGCAGCCGGCGAGCCCACGGGCCAGGAAGACTGCCTCTACCTGAACATCTACACCCCGCCGGACCTCCGCCCGGACACCGCCGAGCCACTGCCGGTGCTGTTGTGGATCCACGGCGGCGGCAATGTCATCGGCCATGCAGGCTTCTACGACGGCGGCAATCTGGCGGTGACCGAGAACGTCATCGTCGTCGTCGTCCAGTACCGCCTCGGACCGTTCGGCTGGTTCCGCCACTCGGCCCTGCGCAACACCACCAGCGGCCTCGCCGTCTCGGGCAACTTCGGCACTCTCGACCAGATCCGCGCCCTCGAGTGGGTGCGCGACAACATTGCGTTCTTTGGCGGCGATCCCGACCGTGTCACCGTATTCGGCGAGTCTGCGGGCGCCCGCAACGCCATCGCCCTGCTGCTCTCGCCGCCGGCGCGCGGCCTGTTCCACGGCGCCATCGCGCAGAGCGGCGGCACCTGGCTGGTCGACCCCGCCGCCGCGGAGAACTTCGCCGATGCGGTCGAGCCGGGCGACAGAAACAGCAGCAACGAGATCCTGCTGCGCCTGCTGGTGGCGGACGGAACCGCCACCGACGCGGCGCGCGCGAGAGTCCACGTCGAGGCGCTCGACGACGCCGAGCTCGCCGGCTATCTGCGCTCGAAGACTCCCGAGGAAATGCTCGCCGCCTACGGCGGCGGGCGCGGCAACGGCCTGATCGACGTCCCCAACGTGTTCGCCGACGGCACCGTCGTCAGCAGCGGCGACCCGCTGGAAAACCTCGCCTCGGGAAACGCCGCCGACGTGCCGGCGATCTTCGGTACCAACCGCGACGAGAACAAGATCTTCATGTTCGCCGACCCAGCCTGGGTCAAACGCTGGTTCGGCATCCTGCCGCGGCTGCGCGACCCCGATCTCTACAACGCGACCGCCGAGGCCCTGGCCGGCTTGTGGGCAATCTCCGGCGCGATCGAGCCGGCGGCGGCGCGCCACCGCAACGGCGGCGCCGCCACCTACCTCTATCGCTGGGACTGGGACGAGGAGCCGACGGTGCTCGGCGCCGACCTCGCCGAAATGATCGGCGCGGCGCACGCGATGGAGATTCCTTTCATCTTCGGTCACTTCGATCTCGGACCCGAGGGCAACATGATCTTCACCGGCGACAACCAGCCGGGACGACACGCCCTGTCGCGCCACATGATGGCCTACTGGGCGAACTTCGCCCGTACCGGTTCGCCAGGCGGCGACGGTGGCGAACGACCAGCCTGGCGGCGCTTCGACCCGAGCCGCAACACAGAAACGGTTCTGGTTCTCGACACCGCAGCCGGTGGCGGGATCCGCCATACCGACGAGAGGCCGGACCGCGACCTGATCCTCGGCGCGATCGAGAACGATCCGCGGATCCAGGGATCGGACAGCCGCTGTCTGGGGTACCAGGCGCTGCACGACTGGGGTCGCGCACTGACCCGAGCGGAGCTGGGCGACCGCGGCTGCGCCAGCACGCAGTAGCCGAGCGGCGCGCGCGGCCGCGGCGCCAGCTCGTTGACCCGCGCAGCGCCGGCGGCTACGGGCTGCTGGATGGACGTTGCCGACCGCACTCCCATCCTCGTCGGCGCCGCGGCGCTGCAACAGAAAGAGATCGACCCCGCCGATCCCAACGCCGCGCGCGAGCCGCTCGAGCTCATGATCGACGCGGCGCAGGCGGCCGCGGCGGACTGCACCGCAGCCGACATCCTGCGTCGCGCCACCTCGGTGCGCGCGCCGCGCGGCTTCTGGGACTACCCCGACCCCTGCCGCCTGATCGCCGAGCGCTCCGGGGCGGCGCGAGCGCGCACCGAGATCGCCGAGATCGGCGTTCTGCAGACCACCGTGATCGGCCGTGCCGCGCGCGACATCGCCGACGGCAAGGACGACGTGGTGCTGCTGGTCGGCGCCGAGGCGCGCAACCGCAGCCGCCTCTGCGGCAAGCTCGGCGTCGAGGAACGTCTCACCGCCCAGGACGAGGGCACCGCGCCCGACCACGTCCTCGAGCCGGCCGAGGACGTCATCAGCGAGATCGAGATCCACCGCGGTCTCGCCTGGCCGGTCAACCAGTACGCGCTGATCGAGAACGCAATCCGCGCCGCAGAGTCGCGCTCGGTCGATTCCCACCGCGACCAGATCGCCGACCTCTGGTCCCGCTTCAACGCCGTCGCCGCCGCCAATCCGCACGCCTGGAACCGGCAGCCGGCGTCGCATGCCGAGATCCGCGGCGATTCCGGCGTCAAGATGCTCGCCTTCCCCTACACCAAGCTGCACACCTCGCAGTGGAACGTCGACCAGGCCGCAGCCCTGATCCTGACCAGCGCCGGCCTCGCCGGCGAGCTCGGCATCGAGCGCGAGCGCTGGATCTTCCCGTGGGCGGTGGTCGACTCGAACCTGATGCTGCCGCTCTCCCAGCGCCGCGAGCCGCACCGATGTGTCGGTTTCTGCAAGGCGGCGGCGCGCATCGAGCAGCGAACCGGCACGGCGATCGCCGACGCCACCTACCTCGAGCTCTACAGCTGCTTCCCCTCGGCGGTGCGGCTGCAGATGCGGGAGATGGGGATCCCGGCCGACCGCGACGTCACCGTCACCGGTGGAATGGCCTACGCCGGCGGCCCGCTCAACAACTTCGTGCTGCAGGGGCTGGCGCGTCTCGCCGAGCTGCTGCGCGGCGATCGCGGCAGCAGCGCCGCCCTGACCGCGGTCAGCGGTATGCTCACCAAGCAGGGAGTCAGCCTGTGGTCGACCGAGCCGCCGACGACGCCGTTCTTCTTCGACGACGTCAGCAGCGAGACCGAGGCCGAGACCGCCGCCGTCGAGGTCATCGATGACGCCGCAGGGGAAGCGACCATCGTCACGTACACGGTGCTCGCCCCGGACAGCGAAAACCAGATCGTCGCACTGGTCGAGCTCGACGACGGCCGCCGCACGGTGATCGCCGGCCCCGCCCCCGCCGGCACCAGCCTCGAGCAAGAGCTGATCGGCCGGCGCATCCGGATTCGCACCCCGGACCAGCTGAGCTTCCTCTAGCGAACCACCCCAGCCTTAGCCTACAGCCCCAGCCTTTGCCTTCTTCCAGCAAACCACCCCAGCCTTTGCCTACAGCCCCAGCCTTTGCCTTCTTCCAGCGAACCACCCCAGCCTTAGCCTTCTTCCAATGAATTCCCTCTCCAGCCTGCGACAAGAGAAGGCTAAGGCTCGGGCGTAGGCTAAGGCTAAGGCTAAGGCTGTAGGCTAAGGCTGGGGGCGTAGGCTGAGGCTGGGGAATTGCGTCGCGCTTGCCGGCGCCGGGGGCCGGTGCAAGAGTCGTTCGCATGGGACGCTTCCTGTTCACCACCTCGGTCGGCGTGTGGCTCGGAACCGTCGTCTGCTTCTCCTTCGTCATCCTGCCCACGGTGCACGCCACCCTGGAGGGCAAGGCGCGCTTCCTGCTCGACGAGCTCTTCCCCAAGTACTACTGGATCGGCGTCATCTGCGGCCTGATCTCGCTGGCGGCGGTTTCGCTCGCTCCGACCAATCCCGATTTCCCCTTCGGCGAGCGCATACGCCTGGCGTTCCCGGTCGTCGTCTCGCTCGCCTGCACCCTGGTCGCACAGCGGGTCCTGCTGCCGCGGCTGTCGCATCCCGGCACAATGGAACCGCCGCCGGTCGACGAGCGCCTGCACCGGTTTTCGGTCATGCTCAACACCACCGTGTTGGCGATGCTGATCCTCGCGGTCGCCGCGGTGGCTACGCGCTAGGATCATGAAGGCCCGGCTGACCCACGTCGCCCGTCCGACGCGAGACATCGACGCCGCGATCGAGTTCTACCGCGACCTGGTCGGACTGCATCTCGTCCACGAACGCGAGGACGACGGCGTACGGGTGGCCTGGCTCGGCGAAGAGGCGCGCGGCAACAGCTTCGTGTTGGTGCTCCTCGGCGTACCGCCCGAGCGCGAGCCCCATCCCCACTTCGCCGACCACCTCGGCTACGACGTGGCGTCGCGCGGCGAGGTCGACGCCATCGCCGAGCGCGCGCGCAGCCGCGGGATTCTCGCCGAACCGCCGACCGACGGCGGCGAGGTCGTCGGCTACTACTGCATGATCGAAGACCCCGACGGCAATCTGGTCGAGTTCTCGTACGGCCAGCCGATCGACGTTCAAACGGAAGCGGCCGACTGACCCACCGCTGCGGCGGGCTCAGGGCTGGCCGAGGCTCTGCAACAGCTCCTCGACGCCGGCTCGGGTCTCGCCGCGCAACCCCTTGCTCAGTGCCGCTTGCAAGTGGTTGCGGGCGGGCTCGAGGCGGTCGCCGGCGATGTAGACCTGGCCGAGCACGACGTCGATGTCGGGATCGTGGGGACTGAGCTGCGACGCGCGCAGCAGATGCGGCAAAGCCTCGGCCGCGGAGCGGTTACTCTGCGCGTCGCCGTAGAAGATGCTCAAACCGAGATTGAACAGGACGTCGGGAGCGTCGGGGGTGAGCTCGAGCGCTTTCTCGTAGGCGACTTGAGCTCCCGCGTAGTCGCCGCGGTACATGCCGATCGTCCCGAGGTTGCTGAAAATCCCCTGCAGGCCGAGCGGCGGGTTGGCCAGGGGCAGCGCCCGGTTCAGAGCCGCCTCCGCGTCATCGTAGCGTCCCTGACGAAGGTAGGCGGCGCCGAGACTGCGCCAGGCCATGCCCGAAACGGTCGTCTTGGCGCGCGTGTCCTCCCAGAGACGTACGTCGTCGTGCCACACCGGGTTGCGCTGCCAGACGACCAGCGCGCAGCCGACCACGACCAGGCCGACGACGCCGAGGGCGGCATTGCGCCAGCGCTCCGAGCGAGCCGTCGCCGCGCCGACCAGGATGCACGCGGCGACCGACGGCAGATAGGCGTAGCGCTCCGCCATCGGCACCTCGGGGATCTTCCACAGAATCGCCAACGACGGCGCCAGGGCAATCGGGATCCAGAGCCCGGCGTAGACCCAGATCCAATCCCCGGCGCGCCAGCGGACCGCCGCCCACGCCAGCAACCAGAGCAGCGCGACCACGGCGACGAAGGAGACCAGACCGACCGGCACCGCGTCGATGTAGGCGTTGAGGGGGAACGGCCAGACCAGCTCGCGCACATAGGCACCTGCGGCCCAGAAGAAGCTCGGCAGCGTCGCCGCGATCGAAGCCTCGCCCGGCTGCTGCCCGACCACCTCACCGATGGTACGCTGGCGCAGATAGAGGTACAGCCCCAGCGCCACCGCGACCCCGGCGTAGCGCATCAAGTCGGCGCGCCGCGGCGACAAGCGCGGATCGACGACGGCGCGCAGCGCCAGCAGCGGATACAGGGCGAGCGCGACTTCCTTGGCACCGAGCGCGGCAAAGGCGGTGAGGAACGAGAGGGCGACGTCGGTTGGGCGAACCCGCGGTCGGCCGAGCAACAACAGCGTCGCCAGGGCGAACAACGTCGCCAGCACGTCCGAGCGACCGGCGGCCCAGGCCACTGATTCCGTATGCACCGGGTGCACCGCGAACAGCGCCGCCGCGGCCACCGCGGCCGGTGTCGCTCCCCTGCCCGGGCCGAGCAGCTGGTGGGTGAGCAGACCGACCAGAAAGACGACGACGGCGTGGGCGAGGACGACCGAGAAGTGGAACCACCAGGGATCGGCGCCGCCGAGTCGCTGGTCGAGCAGGTAGCTGGCGGTGGTGGTGGGTCGGTAGTAGTCGGGGCTGTAGTGGGGGATCCCGCGCGGCGTCACCATGACGTCGGCGAAAGAATCGAACACCACCAGCTGGCGCTCGAGGATGATCGGATCATCCCATACGAAGCCGTTGTCGAGGGCGTTGGCGTATACTGCGAACGCCAACGCCGCGGCGGCAGCGAGGCCGAGCCACAGCCCCGATGAGACGGCTCGGGCCGGTGCGGGAGCGACGGCCGCCGCCTCGGGTCTTGCTGCGCGCCTCTTCCCCTTCTTCGCCATGAGCCGCTCGCGTCAGGGCGACGGCGTCTCCGAAGCCGGCGCCGCGGCGCCGAGCTTGGCGGTGTCGGCAACGATCACCTCGAGCAGCCGATCCGGATGCAGGTACTGCGCCGCGACCCGCGCCGCGTCGTCGAGCGACACCGCATCGATGCCACGCAGATAACGATCGGCGGCGTCCGCTCCGAGACCGAGGAACCAGGTGCTGGCGACATAGGAGGCGATCTCGTTGTTGCTGTCGAGATTGAGTGGGAAGCTGCCGGTGAGGTAGCGCTTGGCGTCCTCGAGCTCGGCGGCGGTGATGCCGTCGGCACGCATCCGCTCGATCTCCGCCCGGGCCAGGGCGATCGCCTCGGGCACCGACTCGTTCTTGGTCTGCATGACGACGCGGAAGCTGCCGCGCAGTTGGCCGCCGGAGAAGTAGCTCGACACACCGTAGACCAGCCCGGCTTCGCTGCGGATCTTGTCCATCATTCGCGACGAGAACCCGCCGCCGCCGAGGACGTAATTGACCACCGTCAGCGCCTCGTAATCGGGGTTGGTGCGGGCCACGCCGCGGTGCCCGATGACCACGCTCGCCTGGCTCACCGGCCGGTCGATCTCGATCCGCCGGGCGCTGTCCGGCGGAGCATCGGCACGCGTCAACGGCGGGCGCGGGCGCGGCTGCCACGCGGCGAGGACTTCGCCCAGTCGGGACGCGATCTGGTTCGGCTCGACGTCGCCGACGACGGCGATCACGGTGCCCTCGGGTCCGTAGTGCTCGGCGTAGAAGCGCTTCAGGTCGTCGCGCGAGATCGCCGACACACTGGCGGGATCTCCCTCGACCGGGTGTCCGTACGGGTGCGGGCCGTACAGCTCGCGACCGAACGCCTTGCCGGCGACTGTCGTGGGGTCGTCCTCGTCGTCCTTCAGCGATGCCAGCACCGCATCGCGGGTGCGTTCGAGCTCGGCCGCCGGGAAAGACGGCCGCAGCAGCACGTCGGCGAACAGCTCGAGACCCAGATCGAGGTCCCGCCGCAGCACCCGCATCGAGATGGTGGCGTAGTCGACGTTGGCGCCCGAGGAGAGTGAGCCACCGACGAACTCGATGGCGTTGGCGATCTCGTTGGCGCTGCGCGACTGCGTCCCCTCGGTGAGCAGGTCGGCGGTGAGGTTGGCGAGGCCGTGCTGGTCGACCGGGTCGCGCCGCGAGCCGGCGTCGAGCAGGGCGACCAGGATGACCACCGGGAGCCCGTGCTGTTCGGAGACCAAGAGAGTGGCGCCGCCGTCCAGAGTCCGCTCGTCCACCGCCGGGCCGATCGCCGCGGCCGAAGCGGCGAGCGCGCAGCACAGCAGGGCGACCGCCGTCAGGCGCTGCGCAACGCGGGTCAAGGCCGCGTCTCCTCGGGGATCAGAGTCGCGGCGGTGCGATTGCGTTCGACCAGATAGAACTGGCCGACGCGCAGCACATCGTCCGCCGTCACCTCGCCGATCGCGGGCAAATATTCGTCGATCATTCTCCAGTCGCCGGCACTCTCGAAGTCGCCGAGCAGCCTCGCTTGGTAGTAGATCGAGTCTTGCGCGAAGACGTACGCCGCCTCGATCTGGTTGCGGGCGCGTTCGAGCTCGAGCGCGGTCGGCGGATTTTCGTCCAGCTTGCCGACCTCCTGCTCGAGCAGCCTCTCGACAGTCGCCGGCTCCTGGCCGGGCAGCGGCTGCGCGTACAGAAAGAAGAGCGTCGGATCGACCGAGCTGTAGTCGTACTCGGAGGCGGCGTAGCGAGCGACTCGCTTGTCGTAGACGAGCGACTGGTAGAGCCGTGAGCTCTTTCCGCCGGCGAGCACCTGCGACAGCATGTCGAGCGCCGCGCCGTCCCGGCTGCGCAGATTCGGCACGTGGTGGGCGAGGACGACGAACGGCAGCTGCGCCTCGCGGCGCAACTCGACGCGCCGCGGCCCTTGCTGCGCCGGCTCGACACTGCGCACCGCCGGCGGCATTGGCCCGGGCGCGACCGAGCCGAAGTGGCCCTCGATGCGCGACGCCAGGTCGGTTGCGTCGAAATCGCCGACGACGACGATGAACGCGTTGTTCGGCAGATAGTACCGGTCGTAGAACTCTTTGAGATCGGCCGCGGTCGAGCGTCTGATCTCCTCCGCCCAGCCGATGATCGGTTGGCGATACGGATGCGCCTGGAAAGCGGTCGCGTAGAGCTGCTCGAAGAGCGCGCTCGTCGGGTTGTTGTCGACGCGCAGCCGGCGCTCCTCCATCACCACCGCCTTCTCCGGCTCGTACTGCTCGGGCGAGATGATCAGGTTGCGCATGCGATCGGCTTCGAGCTCGAGGACGACGTCGAGCCGATCGCTGGCGATCGAGCTGAAATACGTGGTCCGGTCACGCGAGGTGAAGGCGTTGTTGCGGCCTCCGTTGCGCTGGACGATCTTGCTGTACTCCTCCGGACCGACCTTCTCGGTGCCGCGGAACATCATGTGCTCCAGCAAATGCGCCCGGCCGCTGCGTCCGGCGACGTCGTTGCGCGCTCCCACCCGGTAGGTGATCTGGATCGCCGCCACCGGGGCTTTGCGATCCTCGAGCAGGATCAGCTTGAAGCCGTTGTCGAGGGTGCGCTCGTAGACCCGTTCGGCGTACTTGCGCCCCTCGGCCGGCGCGCACGTCGCCAGTGCGAGCAGCGCCATCGCGGCGAGAAGCGGGGTCATCCAGCCGCGTTGCTGTCGACCCGAGTTGACCTGCACCGGCGAACGTAGCATGAAACCAAAAGACCTTGGTGCACGGAGAGGTGGCCGAGTGGTCGAAGGCGCACGCCTGCTAAGCGTGTGTACCCTCACAGGTACCGCGGGTTCAAATCCCGCCCTCTCCGCTCTTCCCCCGCGCACGATCGGTCTGGTCGCCGGGATGGGCCGCTTCGCTTTCGCCACAACGCGGACCCAGTAACCCGGATCAGACGGGAGGCATCGCCTCTTCGGCCTTGCGCTTCTTCTCTGCCGACCGGCGGCGCCGCTCGCGCTTCTTCTCCGCCTCGGAGATGGCACGATCGCCGCGCTCGGTGAGCTCGATCAGAGACACCGCGGCGGCGTCGCCACGACGCACCCCGAGCTTGGTGATGCGCGTGTAGCCACCCGGACGGTCGGCAAAGCGCGGCGCGATGTCTTCGAACAGCTTCTTGACGACGTCGCGGTCGCGCACGAACGAGAGAGCCTGCCGACGCGCGTGCAGGGTGCCCTTCTTGCCCAGAGTGACCATCCTCTCGGTGAAGCGCCGCAGCTCTTTCGCCTTGGCGTCGGTGGTCTGGATGTGCTCGTGGGCGAGCAGCGACGTCACCATGTTGCGGAACATCGCCTTGCGATGCGGCGCCGAGCGATTGAGCTTGCGTCCGATTTTTCGATGTCTCATGAGCGTGGCCTCACAGGGTGTTGATCGACGTCAGGCGCTTTCCTTCTCGCGCGCCAATCGCTCGTCCAGCTCGTCGCGAGTCGGGAAGTTCTCGATTTGCATTCCAAAGTCGAGATCCATCTCGCGCAAGATCTCCTTGATCTCGTTGAGCGACTTGCGGCCGAAGTTCTTGGTCTTGAGCATTTCGCCTTCGCTGCGCTGGACGAGCTCGCCGATGAACTTGATGTCGGCGTTCTGCAGGCAGTTGGCCGACCGAACCGAAAGCTCGAGCTCGGCCACCGGGCGAAAGAGGTTTTCGTTGAGGCTCGGCTCCTGCGCGTCCTCTTCCTCCGCCATCTCCGGCGTCTCTTCGAAGTTGATGAAGATGTTGAGCTGGTCCTGGAGGATCCGCGCGGAGTACGCGAGCGCGTCGTCCGGACGAATCGATCCGTCGGTCCAGATCTCGAGGGTCAACTTGTCGTAGTCCGTACGCTGGCCGACACGGGCATTGGTCACCGTGTAGTTGACCTTGCGAATCGGCGAGTACACCGAGTCGATCGGAATCGTGCCGACCGCGGCATCCTCGTCCTTGTTGCGATCGGCCGGCACATAGCCGCGCCCCATCTTGACCGACAGCTCGACCTCGAGCTTGCCCTCGGCCGACAGCGATGCGATCTCCAGCTCCGGGTTGAGCACTTCGAGCTCCGGCCCGGCATCGATGTCGCCGGCGCGCACCACGCCCTCACCGCTGGCTTCGATACGAGCCGTCGCCTCGAGCCCGTCGTGGAGCTTGAAGCGCGCCTGCTTCAGGTTGAGGACGACGTCGGTCACGTCCTCGCGAACGCCGGGAAGCGTCGCGAATTCGTGCAGCACGCCTTCGACTCGCACCGACGCCACCGCCGCCCCCTGCAGAGAGGACAAGAGGATTCGCCGGAGCGCGTTGCCAATCGTGGTCCCGAACCCGCGCTCGAACGGCTCCCCGACGAACTTTCCGTAGGTTGCCGTTAGAGACTTGTCCTCGCACTCGAGGGCTTGCGGCTTCAGTAGATCACGCCAATTACGTTGTGGTTGCATCCATGACCTCCAAGTCGTGGATTTGGGCGACGCCGTAAGGCGTCACTTCGAGTACAGCTCGACGATGAGTTGCTCGTTGATCGGCATCGTGAGCTCTTCGCGTTGCGGCAGCATCTTGACCCTGGCCGAGAAGGCTTCCACCTGAACCTCGAGCCAGTCGGGGGCACCGCGGTGCTCCGCCTGGGCCAGCGCTTCCTGAATGCGAGTGATCTTGCGACTCTTTTCGCGCACCGACACCACGTCGCCCACCTTGAGCAGAGCCGAAGGAATGTTGACCTTGCGGCCGTTCACCGAAATGTGGCCGTGTCGGACCATCTGCCGCGCCTCGGCTCGCGACGTCGCGAATCCCATCCGGTAGACCATGTTGTCGAGGCGCCGCTCGAGGAACTGCAGCAGCACCTCACCGGTGACGCCGCGCGAACGCGCCGCCATGTCGAAGTAGCGGCGGAACTGCCCCTCGAGAATGCCGTACATGCGCTTGACCTTCTGCTTCTCGCGCAGCTGCAGGGCGTACTCGGAGAACTTGTGCCGTCCCTGGCCGTGCTCTCCCGGCGGGTAGTTGCGCCGTTCGATGGCACACTTGTCGGTGTAGCAGCGCTCCCCCTTGAGGAAGAGCTTCAACCCCTCGCGTCGGCACTGGCGGCAAACGGAATCGGTGTAACGAGCCACAGCTGTTTACCTCCTAGACACGCCGGCGCTTCGGCGCGCGGCAACCGTTGTGTGGGATTGGTGTGACGTCACGGATGATCGAAATGTTGAAGCCAGCGCCCTGCAGCGAACGCAGCGCCGATTCGCGACCGGCGCCCGGGCCCTTGACTTCCACCTGCACCGACCGCATGCCGCTTTCCTGCGCCTTCTTGGCGGCAGCATCGGCGGCGAGCTGCGCCGCGAAGGGCGTTCCCTTACGCGAGCCCTTGAAGCCCACCGAACCGGCGCTCGACCAAGCAACGACGTTGCCGACGTTGTCGGTGATGCTGACGATCGTGTTGTTGAAGGTGGAGTTGATGTGCACCACGCCCTCGTTGACGATCCGTTTGATTTTCTTCTTCTTGCCGGCCTTGTCGCCGGAACCTTGCTTGGCCATTTGCTGCTCCTAGGTCGAAGGGCGATCAGCCCTTCGAGGGCGCCTTCTTCTTGCCGGCAATCGCGCGGCGCGGCCCCTTGCGGGTGCGTCCGTTACTGTGAGTGCGCTGCCCCCGGGTAGGCAGATTGCGGCGGTGGCGCAGCCCCCGATAGGTACCCAGGTCCATGTGGCGCTTGATGTTCATGGCGATGTCGCGCCGCAGGTCTCCCTCGATCTTGTATCCCTGGTCGATGACCTGGCGCAGCCGGACGACGTCGTCGTCCGACAAAGCGTCGCTGTTGGTCGCTGGATCGACTCCGGCTTTCTCGAGAATCTCGCCAGCGAGCGACCGCCCGACGCCGAACAGATACGTCAGGGCAATCTCGACCCGCTTGTTTCGAGGAAGGTCTACTCCCGCGATTCGTGCCATGGTTTCTCCTGCCTACCCTTGCCGCTGCTTGTGGCGCGGGTTCTTGCAAACGACGCGCACCACACCTTGGCGGCGGATAATCTTGCAATCTTTACACAGTGCCTTTACTGACGCTCGGACCTTCACGGCTGATCTCCTTACAGAACGCGCTCAACCGACCGCGGCGATGACTCTGGCCGAGATTTCCTCGGGCGTTCCCATGCCGTCGATCTCGCGAAGTACGCTGCGCTGTCGATAGAAATCGCACAGCGGCGCAGTCTCCTCGTGGTAGACCGCCAGGCGCGATCGAATCGTTTCTTCGTTGTCGTCGGCGCGACCCCGCCCCATCATGCGTTTGACCAGCTCGGCTTCCGGAACCTCGAGGTTGACGACGTGATCGAGTCGCAGTCCGTTCTCCTCGAGCATCTTCTCGAGCGTCTCGCCCTGGGCCAGGTTGCGCGGGAATCCGTCGAGCAGGAAGCCCCTCTCCGCATTCTTGGCGATGCGCTCGCGAATCAATCCAACCACCAGGTCGTCGGGGACCAGCTCGCCGCGGTCCATGTATCCCTTGGCCTGCAAACCGAGATCGGAGCCCTCTTCGACCGCGCTGCGCAGCAGCTCGCCGGTCGAGATGTGCGGCACGCTCAACCGATCTCGGATGAGCTCCGCCTGGGTTCCTTTGCCCGCTCCCGGTGGGCCTAGTAGGACCGCTCGCATCGTCTCAGCCCTTGCGTCCCCGCACCCGCCCCTTGCGCATGAAGCCCTCGTAGCTGCGGGTGATCAGGTGGGTCTCCATTTGCGCGACCGTATCGAGAGCAACCCCGACGACGATCAGAAGGGCAGTGCCGCCGAAAAAGAAGGGCACGTTGAAATAACCGATGAGAATCGTCGGCAGCACACAGACCGCGGCGACGTAGACGGCGCCGCCCAGGGTGATGCGCGACAGCACCCGATCGATGTAATCGGCGGTGCGCTGCCCAGGGCGGATACCCGGGATGAAACCGCCGAACTTCTTCATGTTCTCGGCAACGTCGCTCGTGTTGAACGTGACCGCCGTATAAAAGTAACAGAAGAAGATGATCAGACCGACGAACAGCAGGGTGTAGGCCCAGGTTCCCGGCGCCAGGAAGTCGCTCGCCGCCTGCGCCCAGGGGTGGTCGACGAACTGGGTGATCGTCGTCGGAAACACCAACAGCGACGAGGCGAAAATCGGCGGGATGACTCCGGCGGTGTTCACCTTGAGCGGCAGATGCGAGCTCTGGCCGCCGTACATGCGGCGGCCGACCTGCCGCTTGGCGTAATTGACTGGGATTCGTCTCTGCCCGCGTTCGATGAAGATGATCGCGGCGATCACTGCGACCATGACGACGCCGAGGAAGAGCAGCGGCAGAATCTCGAGCTGTCCTTCGCGGACGAACTGCGCGGTCGTGATCAGGGCCGATGGCAGGGCCGCGACGATACCGGCGAAGATGATCAGCGAGATCCCGTTGCCGATGCCGCGCTCGGTGATCTGCTCACCCAGCCACATCAGGAACGCAGTCCCCGAGGTGAGGGTGATGATCGTCATGACGCGAAAGCCCCACCCCGGATCGAAGACCACCGGGGCTCCGCCGGGCGACTGCAGCTTTTCCAGACCGATGCTGATGAACAGCCCCTGGATGACCGACAGCACGACAGTGCCGTAGCGCGTGTACTGCGTGATCTTGCGCCGCCCCGCCTCGCCTTCCTTCGACAAGCGCTCGAGGTGCGGGATGACCACCGTCATCAGCTGCAGAATGATCGAGGCGCTGATGTACGGCATGATGCCGAGCGCGAAGATCGAGAACTGCTCCAGCGCGCCGCCGGAAAACAGGTTCACCATCCCGAGCACGGTATTCGACACCGACTCGAAGAACTCGGAAAGCGCCTTGCCGTCGATCCCCGGCGTCGGAATCGCGACTCCGACGCGGTAGACGGCGAGCATCCCCAGCGAGAAGAGCAGGCGCTTCCTCAACTCGGGAATGCGCGAGGCATTTGAGAAACCTTCAAGCACGCTCGACCACCTCGGCGTTGCCGCCGGCCTGGGCGATTCCGTCCTTCGCCTTGCCGCTGAAGGCGTGCGCCTTGACGGTCAGCGCCTTCTTGAGCTCTCCGCGGGCGAGGATCTTGACCGGCTTGCCCTTACGCACCATGCGCTTTTCGAGCAGCGCCGCCGGATCGACGGTCGCGCCGGCGTCGAACTGCGCCTCGAGGTCGGACAAGTTCACGATCGAGTACTCGACGCGAAACGGATTGCGGAAACCGTGCTTCGGCAGGCGGCGCTGGAGAGGCATCTGGCCACCCTCGAACCCGGGCGGCACGTTGCCGCCGGCCCGCGCGCCGGCACCCTTGTGTCCACGCGTCGAGGTCTTGCCGTGCCCCGAACCCGGGCCGCGACCGACGCGCTTGCGGTTCTTTACCGACCCGCGGGCCGGAGACAGATTGCTCAGATCCATTGCGATCCCTACTCGCCGTCCACCTGAACGAGGTGGCTGACCTTCCTGATCATGCCCATCACCGCCGGCGTCTTGACCAGCTCGACGGTTCGACCGCGCCGCTTCAGCCCGAGGCCGAGCAACGTCTGGCGCTGGTCCTTGCGGCTACCGATCGGGCTCCTCGCCAGCGTAACTTTTACTTTGTCCGCCATCTCAACCTCACGCAGACAGTTCTTCGACCGTCTTGCCGCGCCGCTCGGCTACCTGTTCGGCGGTCTGCAACTGCTCGAGCGCGGCGATGGTCGCCTTCACCATGTTGTGCGGATTGTGCGAGCCGAGGCACTTGGTCAGCAGGTTGCGGATTCCGGAGAGCTCGATGACGGCGCGGACACCGCCTCCGGCGATCACTCCGGTTCCCTGCCCAGCCGGGCGCAGCAGCACGTGACCGGCACCGTAGCGTCCCTCGATGCCGAACGGAATCGTGTCGTCGACGATCGGCACATCGACCAGCGACTTCTTCGCCGCCTCGATCGCCTTGCGGATCGCCTCGGGGACTTCCTTGGCTTTGCCGAGGCCGAAACCGACCTGGCCCTTGTAGTTCCCCACGACGACCAACGCGCCAAAGCTGAAGCGACGTCCACCCTTCACGACCTTGGCGACGCGATTGATGTGGACGACCTTCTCCTTGAACTCGACGCCCTGGATCTCGATGCGGTCTCGGCCGCGGCCTATCGCCATCGTTAGCTCCTCAGAACTTCAAGCCCGCTTCGCGGGCTCCTTCGGCCACTTCCTTGACCCGGCCATGAAACAAGAATCCATTGCGGTCGAAGACGACCTGCCCGATGTTCTGCTCTTTGCACAGCTCGGCGATGCGCTCGCCGACCTTGCGCGCGGCCTCGCGATTACCGGTCGCGGAAAGACCGAGCTTGAGCGTCGACGCCGCCGCCAGGGTTCGCCCCGAGGCGTCCTCGATGACCTGCGCATAGATGTGCCGATTGCTGCGGAAGACCGACAGGCGCGGAATCTCGACCGTGCCTCGAACCTTCCTGCGGACAATCGCCTGGCGCCGCTTGCGCGCCAGCTCTCGCTGCAACGTAGCCATGTTCTACCTCCCGCCTGCCCCGGCCGCCTTACCGGCCTTGCGACGGATGTGCTCGTCGGAGTAGCGAACGCCCTTGCCTTTGTAGGGCTCCGGCGGCCGCAGCGCGCGAATCTGCGCGCTGACCTCGCCGAGCAACTGCTTGTCGGCCGACTCCATGGTCAAAACCGTCTGCTTGTCGACCTTCGCCGACACGCCCTCGGGGAGCGTGTAGACGATCGGATGAGAGAAGCCGAGGCTGAGGTGGATCTCCTTGCCCTTGACGTCGGCGCGATAACCGACACCGACGATCTCGAGGGTCCGCGAGAAGCCGTTGCTCACGCCTTCGATCAGGTTGGCGAGGAGCTTGCGCGCCAAACCGTGCTTGGCGCGGGCGTCGCGGTCGTCTTGCGAGCGCTCCACCTTGATCTCGCTGCCGTCGATCGCGAGCGACACGCTCGAAGGCAGGGCGTACTCACCCTTCCCTTTCGGCCCCTCGACCGAGACCACGCCGCTTTCCTCCCGCACCTTGACGCCGTCGGGCAACGGAATCGGCAGTCTACCAATTCGTGACATCGTCCCTCACCAGACGGAGCAGAGAAGCTCCCCTCCAACGTTCTTCCGAGCCGCCTCGCGGTCGGGCAGAATCCCGGCCGGCGTCGACAGAATGTTGACACCGAGCCCGCCCCGCACCGAAGGCATCGACTTGGCGCCGACGTACACCCGGTGACTCGGCCGACTGACGCGGCGAATCCCCTGGATGACCGGTTGATGGCGCCGGTCGTAGCGGATCCAGACGCGCAGGCTCTTCTTGGACGAATCGACGTCGACGACGTTGATGTCCTTCAAGAACCCCTCGGCGACCATCACCTTGGCCAGTTGCTCCTTCACCCGCGAATACGGGCATTCGATGTATTCCTTGCGCGCGCCCGACCCGTTGCGAATACGCGTCAGCAGGTCGGCAATCGGATCCGTCATCGACATCCTTGCACCTCCTACCAACTCGCCTTGCGCATGCCCGGGATCTGGCCGCTCAGGGCGCGATCGCGCAGACACAGCCGGCACATCTGAAACCGACGGTAGAACGCGCGCGGCCGGCCGCACAGGGGGCACCGGTTGTACTCTCGGACCTTGAACTTCGGCGCCCGAGTCGCCTTGATGCGCATGCTGGTCTTAGCCACGGCTCTCTCCTAAGCGCGGAAGGGCATGCCGAGCGCCTTGAGAAGCGCCTTGCCCTCCGCATCCGTCTTTGCAGTCGTTACGATCGAAATGCTCAGCCCCCGCACCTTGTCGATCTTGTCGAGGTCGATCTCGGGGAAGATGATTTGCTCGCGCACACCCAGCGAGTAATTGCCGCGACCGTCGAACGAGCGGTCCGACACACCGCGGAAGTCACGCACGCGGGGCAGGGCCAGGCTCATCAAGCGATCGAGAAACTCGTACATGCGATCGCCGCGCAGGGTGACGCTGCAGCCGATCGGCATCCCTTCGCGCAGCTTGAAGTTCGCGATCGCCTTGCGCGCCTTGCGCACCACCGGCTTCTGGCCGGAGATCACGGTGAGCTCCTGGACCGCCGCGTCCATCACCTTGGCGTTCTGGATCGCCTCGCCGAGCCCCATGTTGAGCACGACCTTCTCCAGCTTGGGAACCTCGTTGACGTTCTTGTAGCCGAGGTCTTTCATCAGCTGGCCGGCAACCTCGGAGCGATATTTGTCCTTCATGCGTGGCATCGGCTACCCATCCAACTCTTCGCCACAGCGGCGGCAGACCCGAACGCGCTTCCCGTCCTCGAGCACCTTCTTGCCGAGACGCGTCGGCGCGTTGCACTTTTCGCAGAGGAACATGAGGTTCGAGAGATGGATCGGCGCCTCTTTGTCGACGATGCCCGACGGGGTCTGCGGCGACGTCGCTTTCTGGTGACGCTTCACCATATTGAGACTCTCGACCACCGCCCGGTCCGTCGAGGGGATGACGCGCAGCACCTTGCCGCTCTTGCCGCGCTCCCGTCCGGCGATGACCACCACCGTGTCGTTCTTTTTGATCCGTGCTCGCATAGTCAGCTCTCGTTGCTCACAGCACCTCTGGTGCCAGAGACAAGATTTTCATGAACCGCTTGGCGCGAAGCTCGCGCGCCACCGGACCGAAGATTCGGGTGCCGACGGGCTCTCGCTGGTTGTCGAGCAGCACCGCGGAATTGTTGTCGAAGCGGATGAAGGATCCGTCCGGCCGCCCGACTTCCTTCGCCGTGCGCACCACCACCGCCTTCATGACGTCGCCCTTCTTCACTTTCGAATTCGGCGCCGCTTCCTTCACCGAGACGACAATGATGTCGCCCACCGATGCATAGCGCCGGCGCGAACCGCCGAGCACCTTGATGCAGAGTACACGGCGCGCCCCCGAGTTGTCGGCTACGTCTAGGACTGTTTCGGTCTGGATCATCTCTTCATCCAATTACCCTGGTCGGATCTCCTCAGACCGCCTTTTCGACGATCTTCTGGATCCGCCAGCGCTTGTCCTTGCTGATCGGCTTGGTCTCGGCGATCGTCACCCGATCGCCCACCCGGCATTCGTTCTGCTCGTCGTGCGCCTTGAAGCGCTTGCGACGCTTTACGTACTTCTTGTAGCGCGGGTGCTTGACCAGGCGACTGACGGTCACCACGACCGTCTTGTCCATCGCGTTGCTCACCACCACGCCTTCGCGTGTCTTCGTTTTACCGCGCGTCATCATGACTGCTCGCCCCGCTTGGCCCGCTCCTGCTGAATCGTCTTGACCCGAGCCAGGTCCCGCCGCGCCGTTCGCAGCGCGGCAGAGCTGTCGAGCTGGTTCGTCCCGCGACGCAACTCGAAGCGGAAAATCGACTCCCTCAACTCTTCTTCCTTACTGGAGAGCTCCTGGTCGCTGAGCTCACGCACTTCACTGGCCCGCATGCTCAACTCCTGGACGCTCGCAATACTGCGTCTCGATCGCCAACTTGCGCGCAGCAAGGCGCATCGCCTCGCGCGCGACCTCCGGGTTGACCCCTTCCATCTCGAAGATGATGCGGCCCGGCTTGACGACGGCGACCCACTGCTCCGGGTTCCCCTTCCCCTTACCCATGCGGGTTTCGGCGGGCTTCTTCGACAACGGCTTGTCCGGAAAAATGCGAATCCAGACGCGGCCACCGCGCTTGATGCGACGGGTGAGCGCAACACGCGCCGCCTCGATCTGGCGCGCCGTCACCCAGCCGCGCCCGGTCGCCTGCAGCCCGTAGTCGCCGTACGCGAGGGTCGACCCCCGGTACGCGGTGCCGCCACGGCGCCCCTTGAAGCGCTTGCGGAACTTTATCTTTTTTGGTGCAAGCATGATCGCTCCAGCCTCAGACGCCCATCGGGGTCTTCTGCTCTTCCTCCTGGCGCGTCAGGATCTCGCCACGGAAGATCCACACCTTGACGCCGATCACTCCGTACGTCGTCTTCGCTTCCGCCGTGCCGTAGCTGATGTCGGCACGCAGCGTGTGCAGCGGAACCCGCCCCTCGCGGTACCATTCCGAACGGGCGATCTCGGCGCCGCCGAGGCGACCGCCGCAGCGAACCTTGATCCCCTGCGCGCCCATCCGCATGCCGCGGCTGACCGCTTCCTTCATGGCGCGACGGAAGGCAACCCGGCGCTCCAGCTGGAGGGCGATGTTCTCGGCGACCAGCTGGCCGTCGAGGTCGGGCCGGCGCACTTCATGGATGTTGATGAAGGTCTCGCGCTCGGTCATCCCCGAAAGCTCGCTCTTGAGCTTCTCGATCTCGGCGCCCTTCTTGCCGATGACGATTCCCGGACGGGCCGTATAGATGTTGATCTTGGCCTTGTTCGCCGCGCGCTCGATCTCCACCTTCGAGATGCCAGCGTGGTAGAGCTTCTGCTTCAGGAACTTCCTGAGCTTCATGTCTTCGTGCAGTAGCTCGGCGTAGTCGCGCTTCGCGAACCAGCGCGAATCGCTGCTGTCGATGACACCGAGGCGGAAACCTCGCGGATGTACTTTCTGACCCATTCGAGCTCCTAAGCCTCAGCGTTCGTCCACGACCACCGTCAGGTGGGACGTTCTCTTGCGAATCACGGTCGCGCGCCCGTGCGCCCGTGGAGTGAACCGCTTCATCACCGCGCCGCCGTCGACCGCGATCCTCTTCACGTACAGGCGGTCGACGTCGACCGACTGCGTGTTCTCGGCATTGGCCACGACCGAGCGAATCGTCTTGGAGACGATCTTCGCCCCCTTCTTCGGCAGGTGGTCGAGCATGTTGAGCGCTTCGCCGACCGCCTTGCCGCGCACCAGATCGGCGACCAGGCGCACCTTGCGCGGCGCGATCCGGAGATTGCGGCTGATAGCACGGGCTTCCATTTCCCTACTTCCCCTTGTCCGCCTTGCGATCCCCGGAGTGACCGTGGAACGTCCGCGTCGGCGAGAACTCGCCGAGCTTGTGGCCGACCATGTTCTCCGACACGTACACCGGGATGAACTTCCTGCCGTTGTGCACGGCGAAGGTGTGACCGATCATCTCCGGCGTGATCGTCGAACGACGCGACCACGTGCGGATGATCCGCTTCTCGCCGGAGGCTTCCATCGCCCCGACCTTCTTCAGCACATGACCGTCGACGAACGGTCCCTTTTTGATCGAACGCGCCACGATGATCCCCTTACTTGCCCCGTCGCTTCACGATGTAGCGATCCGTCCGCGGGTTGTGCCGGGTCCGGTATCCCTTGGTGGGCCAGCCCCACGGGCTCTGCGGATGATTTCCCTTCGAGCGCCCCTCGCCACCACCGTGCGGGTGGTCGACCGGGTTCATGGCAATACCGCGAACCTTCGGTCGCCGGCCGAGCCAGCGGGTGCGACCGGCCTTACCGAGCGAGATGTTGGAATGCTCGGAGTTGCCGACCTCACCGACGGTCGCGCGGCACGAGCCCTGCACCAGGCGCAGCTCGCCCGAAGGCAGCTTGAGGAGGGCCATCTTGCCTTCCTTGGCCATCAGCTGGATGCGGGTGCCGGCACTGCGGCCGAGTTGCCCGCCGCGGCCCGGGCGCATCTCGACGTTGTGCACCAGGGTACCCAGCGGAATGCTCGACAACGGCAGGCAGTTGCCGGGCTTGATGTCCGCTCCCGGACCCGCCTGAACGGTGTCGCCGACGCGCAAGCCGACCGGCGCCAGGATGTAGGCCTTCTCTCCGTCCCGGTAGTGCAGCAAGGCGAGCCGCGCCGAACGGTTCGGATCGTACTCGATCGCCGCCACCTTGGCCGGCACCAGCTCCTTGTTGCGCTTGAAGTCGACGATGCGGTAGCGCCGCTTGTGACCGCCGCCGCGGTGGCGAACGGTCATCTTGCCGGCAGCATTGCGCCCGCCGCTGCGCTTGCGCGGAGCCAGCAGACTCTTCTCCGGAGTCTTCTTGGTGATCTCCGCGAAGTCGGAAACGGACTGTCCGCGCCGCCCGGGCGAAGTCGGTTTGTATTGTCGGGTCGCCATCTGCTTACGCCCCCTCGAAGAAGTCGATGCTGTCACCCTCGGCGAGCGTGACGTACGCCTTCTTCCACGCCGGCCTGCGGCCGACGATGCGGCCGACCCGGCGGGTCTTCCCGAGGTAGTTCAGAGTCCGGACCTTGGTCACCTTGACGTCGAACAGACGCTCGACCGCCTCACGGATCTCCGTCTTGTTGGCCGCGCTCGGAACCCGGAAGAGGATCTGATTGCCGTCTTCCTGAAGCAGCGTGCCCTTCTCGGTGATCAACGGCGACGCGAGAACCTGGAACAGATCCTTCATCGGGTGATCCTTCCCTGCAGCGCTTCGATCGATTCCTTGGTCACGATCAGGTGCCGGTAGCGGAGAATGTCGTAGACGTTGGCACCTTCGGCGCGCAGCACTTTGGCGTTGCGCAGATTGCGCGTCGCGCGCTCGAGATTGGCGTTCTCGCCGGCAGTGATGAAGAGGGCGCTGTCGACCTCGAGAGTCGCCAACAGGTTGGCGACGTTCTTGGTCTTCGGCTCGACGTCGAGACTGTCGACCACCACCAGGTTGCCGTCCTTCAACTTCATCGCCAGCGCCGACTGCAGTGCGCGCCGGCGCGCGCTGGCCGGCATCCGGTACGAGTAGTCGCGCGGCTGCGGTCCGTGCGTGATCGCGCCACCCGGCCACAACGGCGAGCGAATCGAACCCGCGCGAGCACGACCAGTCCCCTTCTGGCGCCAGGGCTTGCGCCCGCCGCCGCTGACCGTGCCACGCGTCTTCACCGACGACGTGCCGGCGCGCCGATTGGCGGTCTGCATCTTGACGGCTTCGTAGATCAGGTGCTTGCGCACCGGCCCCTCGAAGACGTCGGCAGGCAGCTCGAGCTCGCCCGAGCTCTCCTTGCCCTGCGTCAGCACTGTCACCTTCATGTCGCTCATTGGTTCGCCTCGGCGGCAGCCGGCTCATCCGGGCGACGGTCGGCCTTGACCGCGGGGTGGAGAAGAACGACCCCACCGCGCGAGCCCGGGATGGCGCCGCGGATCAGTACCAGGTTCTCGTCGGCGCGAACGTCGACGATCTCGAGGTTCTGGGTGGTGACTCGCTCGTTGCCGAAGTGCCCCGCCATGCGCTTGCCCTTGAAGACGCGGCCCGGATACGAGCGGTTACCGATGGCGCCGCCGTGACGGAAGTACTCGTGGGTGCCGTGGCTGCCGGGAAATCCGCCGAAACCGTGTCGCTTGATCACGCCGGCGAAGCCCCGCCCCTTCGAGGTTCCGGTGACGTCGATGCGATCCCCGGCCTTGAAGACGGTCGCGACCGACACTTCCTGCCCGGGCGTCATCGCCTCCGTGTCCTCCTCGAGACGGAATTCCTTGAGGACGCGGAACACGCCCTTGCCCGCCTTGAGGCAATGCTCGCGGTACGCCTTCGACACCCGCTGCGGCTTCTTTTCGCCGTAGCCGAGCTGAACCGCGGCATAACCGTCGGTAGCCGCAGTCTTCGTCTGCACGACCGTACACGGGCCCGCCTCGACGACGGTGACCGGCACCAGCGTGCCGCCGTCGACGTAGACCTGGGTCATGCCGACCTTCTTGCCGATTAGTCCGAGAGCCATGGAGCTTCGTCTCCTGCTTGCCCTGCCCGCCGCCCCTACTGGAGCTTGATTTCCACATCGACGCCGGCAGCGAGGTCCAGCTTGCCGAGGGCATCGATCGTCTGTTGTGTCGGGTCGAGAATATCCAGTAGCCGCTTGTGGGTGCGGATCTCGAACTGCTCCCGCGACTTCTTGTCGACGTGCGGCGACCGGTTGACGGTGAACCGTTCTACACGCGTCGGCAGCGGGATCGGACCGGCGACGCGCCCACCGGTGCGACGCACGGTCTCGACGATCTCGCGCACGGACTGATCCAGTAGTCGGTAGTCGTACGCCTTCAAGCGGATACGGATCTTGTCGTTCATGATTTGACCGAATCAGTCCTATTCGATGATTTTGGTAACGACGCCGGCGCCGACGGTGCGACCGCCTTCGCGGATGGCGAAGCGCAGGCCCTCTTCCATGGCGATCGGCGTGATCAGCTCGACCGACAACTTCGCGTTGTCGCCCGGCATCACCATCTCCGTCCCCTCCGGCAACTGCGCGACTCCCGTCACGTCCGTCGTCCGGAAGTAGAACTGGGGACGGTACCCCTTGAAGAACGGCGTGTGGCGACCGCCCTCCTCCTTCGTCAACACGTACACCTCACCCTCGAACTTCGTGTGCGGCGTGATCGAACCCGGCTTCGCCAACACCTGGCCGCGCTCGATCTCCTCACGCTTCACACCGCGAAGCAGACAACCCACGTTGTCACCCGCCTGACCCTCGTCGAGGATCTTGCGGAACATCTCCACACCGGTCACCGTCGTCTTCGTCGTGTCCTTCATGCCGACGATCTCGACCTCTTCACCGGTCTTCACGATGCCGCGCTCGACACGACCCGTCGCCACCGTCCCGCGACCACTGATCGAGAACACGTCCTCGACCGGCATCAGGAACGGCTTGTCCACGTCGCGCTCCGGCTGCGGCACGTACTCGTCCACCGCCGCCATCAACTTCAGCACCGACGGCGCGCCCAGCTCGCCCTGATCACCCTCCAGCGCCTTCAGCGCGCTGCCGCGGATCACCGGAACGTCGTCGCCCGGGAACTCGTACTTCGTCAGAAGCTCGCGCACCTCCAGCTCCACCAGGTCGAGCAGCTCCTCGTCGTCCACCATGTCCACCTTGTTCATGAACACGACGATCGCCGGGACGCCCACCTGACGCGCCAGAAGGATGTGCTCGCGGGTCTGCGGCATCGGGCCGTCACTGGCCGCAACCACCAGGATCGCGCCGTCCATCTGCGCCGCTCCGGTGATCATGTTCTTGATGTAGTCCGCGTGACCAGGGCAATCGACGTGCGCGTAGTGACGGTTCTCCGTCTCGTACTCCACGTGCGCCGTCGAAATCGTGATCCCGCGCTCCTTCTCTTCAGGAGCCTTGTCGATCTGATCGAACGCCACGAACTCCGCCGACCCCGCATCCGCCAGCGTCTTCGTAATCGCGGCCGTCAACGTCGTCTTGCCATGGTCGATGTGACCAATCGTTCCGATGTTGCAGTGCGGCTTGGTCCGCTCGAACTTCTCCTTCGCCATGATGGCTACCCTCCCAGGCCCTGATGGTTCTCTACGCGGCCCCGCTCCGGCCGATGATCTCCTCCGAGATCGCCGCCGGAACCGGCTCATAGTGGGAAAATTGCATGGTGTACGTCGCGCGTCCCTGGGTCGCCGACCGCAGGTCCGTCGCATAGCCGAACATCTCTTTCAGAGGCACATTGGCGGTGATCACCTGCGCACCGGCGCGCTGCTCGGTCCCCTGGACCTGGCCGCGGCGGCTCGACAAGTCGCCAATGACGTCCCCCATGTACTCTTCGGGCGAGACCACCTCGACACCCATCACCGGCTCGAGGATGATCGCGTCGGCCTTGTTCGCCGCCTGCTTGAGCGCCATCGAACCGGCGATCTTGAACGCCATCTCCGACGAGTCGACCTCGTGGTACGAACCGTCGATCAGCGTCACCTTGACGTCGACCATCGGGTAGCCGGCGAGAACGCCGCCCTCGAGCGCCTCGCGCGCGCCGCGCTCGACCGCGGGAATGTACTCGCGCGGCACCACGCCGCCCTTGATCTTGTCGACGAACTCGAACCCTCCGCCCGGACCGAGCGGCTCGACCTCGATGACGACGTGGCCATACTGACCGCGGCCACCGGTCTGGCGCTGGAACTTCGTGTTCTGCTCGACCGACTTGCGGATCGTTTCCTTGTAGGCGACCTGCGGGCGGCCGACGTTGGCGTCGACTTTGAACTCGCGCAGCAGGCGGTCGACGATGACCTCGAGGTGGAGCTCGCCCATCCCCTTGATGATCGTCTGGCCGGTCTCTTCCGCGGTTTCGACGCGGAAGGACGGATCCTCCTCCGCCAACTTCTGCAGCGAGACGCCGAGGCGCTCCTGGTCGGCCTTGGTCTTGGGCTCGATCGCAATCGAGATCACCGGATCCGGGAACTCGATCGACTCGAGAATCACCGGCGAGCTCGAGTCACAGATCGTATCGCCGGTGGTCACACCCTTGAGACCGACCGCGGCGGCGATGTCGCCGGCGTACACCTGCTGGATCTCCTCGCGCTTGTTCGCGTGCATCTTCAGCAGGCGCCCGACCCGGCCACTCTTGCCGCGGGTCGCGTTGAGAATGCTCGATCCGGTCTCCAACACTCCGGAGTAGACGCGGAAGAAGGCCAGCGTACCGACGTAGGGGTCGGTCATGATCTTGAACGCGAGCGCCGAGAACGGCGCGTCGTCGCTCGCCGGGCGCTCGACTTCCTCGCCCGACTTCGGGTCTTCACCAACCACCGCCGGCACGTCCAGCGGCGACGGCAGGTACTCGACCACCGCGTCGAGAAGCGGCTGCACGCCGCGATTCTTGAACGCAGTGCCGCACAGCAGCGGAACGATCTGCAGATCGAGGGTCGCCTTGCGGACGGCGGCGCGGAGCTCGTCGATGCCGATTTCCTGCCCCTCGAGATACTTCTCCATGAGCGCTTCGTCGGAATCGGCGACCGCCTCGAGAAGCTTGTCGCGCGCGGCCTCGGCGTCGGCCTGCATATCCGCGGCAATCTCCTCGGTGCGGAAGCTCGCGCCGAGATTCTCTTCGTCCCAGATCAGCGCCTGCATGGCGACCAGATCGATCACACCGACGAAGTTCTCTTCCTTGCCGATCGGCAGCTGCAGCGGCACCGGATTGGCCCCGAGACGCTCGCGAATCATCGACACACCGCGATCGAAGTCGGCTCCGACCCGGTCCATCTTGTTGATGAACGCGATCCGCGGAACCCGGTACTTGTCGGCCTGGCGCCACACCGTCTCCGACTGCGGCTCGACACCGCCGACCGAGCAGAAGACCGCAACCGCGCCGTCGAGCACGCGCAGCGAACGCTCCACCTCGATCGTGAAATCGACGTGGCCGGGCGTATCGATGATGTTGATGCGGTGGTCGCGCCACTCGCAAGTCGTCGCCGCCGACGTGATGGTGATCCCGCGCTCCTGCTCCTGGACCATCCAATCCATCGTTGCCGTGCCTTCGTGCACTTCACCGATTTTGTAGTTGATCCCGGTGTAGAACAGGATGCGCTCGGTCGTAGTGGTCTTACCGGCATCGATGTGCGCCATGATGCCGATATTGCGATTGCGTTCGAGTGGAACTTTCCGAGCCATAGATGATGAAAAACGCGAACGAGCGGTTTCGTTCGCGCCTTCCCTCCGTCAATTTGTTGCGATCGGGTTTACCAGCGATAGTGGGCGAACGCCTTGTTGGCGTCGGCCATGCGGTGGGTATCTTCTTTTTTCTTCATCGAGGCGCCGCGACCATTCGCCGCGTCGACCAGCTCTCCGGCCAATCGATCCGCCATCGACTTCTCTCCCCGCGAGCGGGCGTACTGCACGATCCAGCGCATTCCCAGCGAAATGCGGCGCACCGGGCGAACGTCGACCGGCACCTGGTAGGTTGCACCACCAACACGACGCGAGCGCACCTCGACGTTCGGCTTGACGTTTTCGAGCGCGCGCTTGAAGACCGCGAGAGGGTCTTCCTTGGTGCGTTCTCCAACCATGTCGAGTGCGTCATAGAGAATGTGCTCGGCGGTGCTCTTCTTGCCACCGATCATCATCGCGTTGATGAACTTGGTCACCATCCGGTCGTTGTACTTGGGATCGGGCAGGATCTCTCTGCGGCGAACTTCACCCTTGCGCGGCATAACTGGCCTCTTTGGATCAATCTACGCTTCGCAGCGTTACTTAGGACGCTTGGCCCCGTACTTGGAGCGACCCTGCTTGCGATCCTGAACACCGATCGTATCCAGCGTACCGCGAACCACGTGGTAGCGGACGCCGGGGAGATCCTTGACACGCCCCCCGCGGATCAGCACGACCGAGTGTTCCTGCAGGTTGTGGCCGATCCCAGGGATGTAGGAAGTGACTTCGATGCCATTGGTCAGACGCACGCGGGCAACCTTGCGCAAAGCCGAGTTCGGCTTCTTCGGAGTCTGCGTGTACACGCGCGTACAGACCCCCCTCTTCTGAGGGGACTTTTGCAACGCGGGCGCAGTCGTCTTGCGCCTTTGCGTCTTGCGTCCGTACTTCACGAGCTGGTTGATCGTAGGCATAATTCCGTCACTTCCGCCCCAGAGGGGAAACAGCACTAACTAGCGACCGCCCTGCGGGCTGTCAACTCTACCCATATTGCGGCGGGCCCGGGCGGGCCCGCCGAATCAAGATTCACTAAGCGTCGATGGCGCCAACCACGACCGGAGCCGGCTCTTCTTCGCCGACCTCTTCGGCCCCGGGGATCTGCAGCTCCATCGTGCGGTACTTGGCAACCCCGGTTCCGGCCGGAATCAGCCGTCCCATGATCACGTTTTCCTTGAGGCCGACCAGCTGGTCGACTTTCCCCTTGATCGCCGCCTCGGTGAGGACCTTGGTGGTCTCCTGGAACGATGCGGCCGAGATGAAGCTCTCGGTCGACAAGCTGGCCTTGGTAATCCCCAAAAGCAGGGGCTCGGCAATCGCCGGCTCGCCGCCGCCGTCGAGAATCGCCTGATTCTCGAGCTCGAAACGCCACTTCTCGACCTGGTCGCCCATCAGGAACTCGGTGTCGCCGCAGTCCTTGATACGCACCCGGCGCAACATCTGGCGGACGATCACCTCGATGTGCTTGTCGTTGATGCGCACACCCTGCAGGCGGTAGATCTCCTGCACCTCGTCGACCAGGTACTTGGCCAGCGCCTTCTCACCGAGAATGGTGAGAATGTCGTGCGGATTCGGCGACCCGTCCATCAGCGACTCGCCGGCGCGAACCGAATCGCCCTCGTGGACGCTGATGTGCTTGCCCTTCGGGATCAGATACTCGCGCGGCTCGCCGACTTCCGGCGTGACGATCACCTTGCGCTTGCCCTTGGTGTCCTTGCCGAAGGCGACGGTACCGTCGATCTCGGAGATGATCGCGAACTCCTTCGGTTTGCGCGCCTCGAAGAGCTCGGCGACACGCGGCAGACCTCCGGTGATGTCCTTGGTCTTGGTGGTCTCGCGCGGGATCTTCGCGATCACGTCACCCGCAGCCAGCTGTTGGCCTTCGACGACGTTGATGTGCGACCCGACCGGCAGCGGATAGCGCGCGAACGCCTCCGATCCCGGTAGCCGCGGCGTCTTGCCCTCGGCGTCCTTGATCGAGATGCGAGGCCGCTTGTCGAGGTCCTTGCAGTCGACGATGACCCGGGTCGATAGACCGGTTCGCTCGTCGAACTGCTCCTCCATGGTGACCCCCTCGGTCACGTCGCCGAACTTCACGGTACCCGCGACCTCGGTGAGCATCGGCACCGTGTAGGGGTCCCACTCGGCGATCAGCTCGCCGGCCTTGACCTCGTCCCCTTCGCGCTTCTTCAGCTTGGCGCCGTACACGATCGGGTAGCGCTCGCGCTCGCGCTCGCGCCCCGGCTCGGGGATCTCGACCACCGCGACTTCACCGTTGCGGTTCATGACGACCAGATCGCCGTCCTGGTTCTGCACGGTGTTCACGTTGATCAGCTTGAGGACACCGTCGTTGCGAACCTCGAGAGTGGTCTGCTCGGCACGCCGGCTCGCCGTACCACCGATGTGGAAGGTGCGCATGGTGAGCTGCGTGCCGGGCTCGCCGATCGACTGCGCCGCGATGACGCCGATCGCCTCACCCAAGTTGACCATGTGGCCGCGCGCCAGGTCGCGACCGTAGCAGAGAACGCAGACGCCGCGCCGCGACTGGCAGGTCAGCACCGAACGGATTCGCACCCGCTCGAGGCCCGCGTCCTCGATCTGCTGGACCTTGTCCTCGTCGATCTCATGACTCGCCTCGACCAGCACGGTGTCGCTGTACGGGTCGCGGATGTCCTCGAGGGCCACCCGGCCGAGCACGCGGTCGCCGAGACTCTCGATGATCTCGCCGCCCTCGACGAGGGGGGACATCTCGATGCCGTCGAGCGTGCCGCAGTCGTCCTCGACGATGATCGCGTCCTGCGCGACGTCGACCAGACGACGCGTCAGATAACCGGAGTTGGCGGTTTTCAAGGCGGTGTCCGCCAATCCCTTACGGGCACCGTGCGTCGAGATGAAGTACTGCAACACGGTGAGCCCCTCGCGGAAGTTCGCGGTGATCGGCGTTTCGATGATCTCGCCCGACGGCTTCGCCATCAGACCGCGCATGCCGGCGAGCTGGCGAATCTGCTGTGCGCTACCACGCGCGCCGGAGTCGGCCATCATGAAGATCGGATTGAACGAAGACACGTCGAACTGCTTGCCCTCGGCGTCCTCGACGGTCTCCGTCTTGAGCTCGCGCAGCATCTCTTCGGCGATCCGGTCGGTGACCTCGGCCCAGATGTCGACGACCTTGTTGTAGCGCTCGCCGTCGGTGATCAGTCCGTTGTTGTACTGGTCCTCGATCTCACGCACCGTCCCGCGCGCTTCGTCGAGCAGCTCGGTCTTGCGCTCGGGGATGACCATGTCGCGAATGCCGATCGAGATACCGGCGCGAGTCGCGAAAGCGAAGCCGAGGTCCTTGAGGCGGTCGGCGAAGATCACCGTCGCCTTGTTGCCGGACATACGGTAGGCGAGGTCCACCAGGTTGCCGAGCTCCTTCTTCTTCATCACCCGGTTGACCTGCGCGAACGGGATTTCCTCGGGCACGATCTCGTAGAGCAGAACGCGGCCAACCGTCGTCTCGACTCGTTCGCCGTCCATGCGCACGCTGATCGGCGTGTGGACACCGATCTCGCCGTGGTCGAAGGCGATCCGAACTTCGTCGGGATCGGCGAAGCGGCGCCCCGCCCCCTCGGCATCCGGACGCTCACGAGTCAGGAAGTAGAGGCCGAGGACGACGTCCTGGGTCGGCACGATGATCGGCTTACCGTTCGCCGGCGACAGAATGTTGTTGGTCGACATCATCAACGCCCGCGCCTCGACCTGTGCTTCGACCGACAGCGGAACGTGGACCGCCATCTGGTCGCCGTCGAAGTCGGCGTTGTAGGCGGCGCAGACCAGAGGATGCAGCTGAATCGCCTTGCCCTCGATCAGCACCGGCTCGAAGGCCTGGATGCCGAGGCGGTGCAGGGTCGGCGCTCGGTTGAGCAACACGGGGTGCTCGCGGATGACTTCGTCGAGGATGTCCCAAACCTCGGGACGCTCCTTCTCCACCATCTTCTTCGCGCTCTTGATCGTGGTGACGTGGCCGCGTTCTTCGAGCTTGTTGTAGATGAACGGCTTGAACAGCTCGAGCGCCATCTTCTTCGGCAGCCCGCACTGGTGCAGGCGCAGCTCCGGGCCGACGACGATCACCGAACGACCCGAGTAGTCGACTCGCTTACCGAGCAGGTTCTGGCGGAAGCGACCGGTCTTGCCCTTGAGCATGTCGGACAGCGACTTGAGGGCGCGCTTGTTGGGTCCGGTAATCGCCCGGCCGCGCCGGCCGTTGTCGCACAGCGCGTCGACCGCTTCCTGCAACATGCGCTTCTCGTTGCGGATGATGATGTCCGGAGCGCTCAGCTCGGTGAGGCGCTTGAGGCGGTTGTTGCGGTTGATGACGCGACGGTAGAGGTCGTTCAGGTCGGAGGTCGCGAAGCGGCCGCCGTCGAGCGGCACCAACGGACGCAGATCGGGCGGGATGACCGGAATGCACTCGAGGATCATCCAATCGGGCAGGTTGGTCGAGTTGCGGAACGCCGACACGACCTTGAGCCGTCGCGAAACCTTCTTGCGCTTGGCCTCGCTGGTCGCCTCGCGCATCTCCTGACGCAGGTCCTGGGACAGCTGCTCGATGTCGAGGTCGCGCAGCAGCCGGCACACGGCCTCCGCGCCCATCTCCGCCTCGAATTCTTCTCCGAACTCTTCGCGGGCCTTGCGGTGCTTCGACTCGCTGAGCAGCTCCTTGTACTGCAGCGGCGTCTTGCCCGGGTCGGTGACGACGTAGGACTCGAAGTAGAGAATCTTCTCGAGCTCCTTCAACGTCATGTCGAGCAGCGCGCCGATCCAGCTCGGCAGGCTCTTGAGGAACCAGATGTGGGCGACCGGCGTGGCCAGCTCGATGTGGCCCATGCGCTCGCGGCGCACCTTCGACTGGATGACCTCGACGCCGCACTTTTCGCAGACGACGCCGCGGTGGCGCATCCGCTTGTACTTACCGCAGTTGCACTCGTAGTCCTTGGTCGGGCCGAAGATCTTGGCGCAGAACAAACCGTCGCGCTCGGGCTTGAAGGTCCGGTAATTGATGGTCTCCGGCTTTTTGACCTCGCCGTGCGACCACGAGCGAATCTTCTCCGGCGACGCCAGCGAGATCCGCAACGCGTTGAAGTTCAACGGGTTCTTGGGCTTTTCGAATAGAGTGAAAAGATCTTCCATCATCTCTTCTCCTGGTGAACGAGCCTCACGCGGAGGCTTCGTCCTCCTCCTCCTCGAGCAACTCGACGTCGAGCGCCAGGCTCTGGAGCTCCTTGACCATCACGTTGAACGATTCCGGCAGTCCGGGCTCGAGAACGTTCTCGCCCTTGACGATGGCTTCGTACATCCGCGTGCGCCCGGCGACATCGTCCGACTTCACCGTCAGCATCTCCTGCAGGCTGTAGGCGGCTCCATACGCTTCGAGCGCCCAAACCTCCATTTCTCCGAGACGCTGACCGCCGAACTGTGCCTTACCTCCGAGCGGCTGCTGCGTAACCAAGGAATACGGTCCTGTCGAACGAGCGTGAATCTTGTCGTCGACCAGATGATGCAGTTTCAGTAGGTACATCACGCCGACGGTGACGTCGTGCGTAAACGGGTCTCCGGTACGGCCGTCGAAGAGCCGCGCCTGCCCGTTCTTCGGCAAACCGGCGCGATCGACGAGGTCGAAGATCTCGTCCTCGCTGGCGCCGTCGAACACCGGCGAAGCGGTGTGGATTCCGTTCGCCGCGCCGCGCGCCAGGCGCGTCACGTCCTCGTCCCTGAGGTCGTCGACCAGCTTCTCCGACTCGCTGCCGTAGACTTCGCCGAGCAGCTTGCGCACCTGGCCGAGGTCGGTGCTGCCGTTGGCCGAGGCCTTCTCCGCCAGCTGGCTTCCGAGGGTGCGCGCCGCCCAGCCGAGGTGGGTCTCGAGGATCTGGCCGAGGTTCATTCGCGACGGAACACCGAGCGGGTTGAGCACCAGGTCGACCGGCGTGCCGTCCTCGAGGTACGGCATGTCCTCTTCCGGCAAGATCCGCGACAGCACGCCCTTGTTACCGTGCCGTCCGGCCATCTTGTCACCAACCTGCAGTCGGCGCTTGATGGCGACGAAGACCTTGACCATCTTGATGACGCCCGGCGGCAGCTCGTCGCCGCCCTGGAGGCGCTCCATGCGCTCCTCGAAGGCCATGCGGATCAGCGAGAACTGCTCCTGCATCGCCTCGGCGATCCGCGCCACCTCGTCGTCGACCGACGGGTCGCCGGTCTTGATCTCGCCCCAGTAGGTCGGCGGGACGTCTTTGAAATCGCCTTCCTCGACCACCTTGTCCTTAGGCAGAAGCACGTTCTTCTCGTCGTCGGTGAGGCGGGTCGCGGTCGTCTTGCCGAGCAGCAGCTTGCGCAGCTGCTTGAGCGAAGCCTCGCGAATGATCAGGATTTCGTCTTCCTGGTCCTTCTCGAGCTTGGCGACTTCCTCTTCCTCGATCAGCCGGCTGCGCTCGTCCTTGGCAACGCCCTTGCGCGAGAACACGCGGGCATTGATGACCGTGCCTTCGACGCCCGGCGGCACCTTCAACGAGGTGTCGCGCACCTCGCCCGCCTTCTCACCGAAGATCGCGCGCAACAGCTTCTCTTCGGGCGACAACTGAGTCTCGCCCTTCGGCGTGATCTTGCCGATGAGAATGTCGCCCGAACGGACCTCGGCGCCGATGCGGATGATCCCGCTCTCGTCGAGGTCGCGCAGAGCGTCCTCGCCGACGTTCGGGATGTCGCGGGTGATCTCCTCCGGACCGAGCTTGGTGTCGCGCGCGACACACTCGAACTCCTCGATGTGAACCGAGGTGAAGCAGTCGTCCTTGACGACGCGCTCGCTGATCAGAATCGAGTCCTCGAAGTTGTAGCCACCCCAAGGCATGAACGCGACCAGCACGTTGCGGCCGAGAGCCAGCTCGCCCATGTCGGTCGACGAGCCGTCGGCAATCACGTCGCCGGCCTTGACCCGATCCCCCTCCTGGACGATCGGCCGCTGGTTGATGCAGGTGTTCTGGTTCGAGCGCTGGTACTTGGTCAGGTTGTAGATGTCGACGCCGGCGTCGCGGATCGAGTCGGTCGGCTCATCGGCGCGGACCACCAGGCGAACCGCGTCGACGCTCTGCACCACTCCGTCGCGCTTGGCGACCACCGTCACACCCGAGTCGCGCGCCACCACGCGCTCCATCCCGGTACCGACCAGCGGCGCTTCGGTGCGCAACAGCGGAACGGCCTGCCGCTGCATGTTCGCACCCATCAAGGCGCGGTTGGCGTCGTCGTTCTCGAGAAACGGGATCAGCGAAGCGGCGACGCTGACCAGCTGGTTCGGCGAGACGTCCATGTAATGGATCTCGCTCGGCGGCACCATGACGAACTCACCGCCGCTCCGCGACGAAACCCGGTCGATGGTGAAGTTGCCCTTGTCGTCGATCGGAGCGTTCGCCTGAGCGATGACGTACTGCTCC
Organism: bacterium; assembly: GCA_030430165.1. GTDB lineage: Bacteria > Desulfobacterota > Binatia > HRBIN30 > CADEER01 > CADEER01. The sequence continues at coordinate 52,839 of JAUIGL010000037.1, forward strand.
TCTTCCAGAGCCGACAGGTAGCGCACCTCGTCGGTCACCCGGCCGTCCTTCACCTCGCGGTACGGGGTCTCGACGAAGCCGAACTCGTTGACTCGGGCAAAGGTCGACAGCGACGCGATCAGTCCGATGTTCGGCCCTTCCGGCGTTTCAATCGGACAAACCCGGCCGTAGTGCGTCGGGTGCACGTCGCGCACCTCGAAACCGGCGCGCTCGCGGGTCAGACCGCCGGGGCCGAGGGCCGACAAGCGTCGCTTGTGGGTGATCTCCGACAGCGGATTGGTCTGGTCCATGAACTGCGACAGCTGGCTGGAGCCGTAGAACTCCTTCACCACCGCCGAAACCGGCTTGTAGTTGATCAGCTCCTGCGGCATCAGCGTTTCGATGTCCTGCAGGCTCATGCGCTCCTTGATGGCGCGCTCCATCCGCACCAATCCGATACGGTACTGGTTCTCGACCAGCTCGCCGACTGCGCGCACGCGGCGATTGCCGAGGTGGTCGATGTCGTCGGTCTGCCCGATGCCGTTCTTGAGCTCGATCAAGTAGCGAACGACGTGCAGGATGTCCTCACGGCGCAGCGTCCCCTGGTCGAGCGGAGCGTCCAAACCGAGGCGATAGTTCAGCTTGAGACGGCCGACTCGGGACAGATCGTATCTTTCGGCGTTGAAGAAGAGGTTGTTGAAGAAGGTCGTTGCCGTCTCGATGGTCGGCGGATCGCCCGGGCGAAGGCGCTTGTAGATCTCGAGGATCGCGTCTTCCGGCGAGCCCACCTTGTCCTGCAGAAGCGTGTTGCGCAGCGACGGACCGATGTGGACGTCTTCGATCAGGAGAGCCTCGACCTGCTTGACGCCCATCTCGCGAAGGCGATCGAGCACGTCGACGTTGATCTCCTGGTTGCACTCGAGAACCACCTCACCGGTCTTCTCGTCGACGATGTCGTGAGCCGAGACCCGACCGATCACCTCCTCGAGCACGATCGGGATCTCTTTGACCCCCGCCGCCTCGAGATTGCGCAGGGCCCCGCGGGTGAGCTTGCGCCCTTCCTTGACCACGACCTCGCCGTCGGCGCCGCGGATCTCGCGGCTCGCCCGGTACCCCGACAGCTGATCCGGCTTGAACACCTTGGCGAGCTTCTGCCCGTCGAGGAGAATCGTGTCGGTGCGGTAGAAGTAGTTGAGGAGGTCCTCGGTGGTCATCCCCAGCGCGCGCAGCAACACCGTCGCATGGAACTTGCGACGGCGATCGATGCGGACGAAGAGGATGTCACGCGGGTCGAACTCGAAGTCGACCCACGAGCCGCGGTACGGGATGATGCGCGCCGAGTACAGCAGCTTGCCGCTGGCGTGCGTCTTGCCCTTGTCGTGATCGAAGAACACGCCGGGCGAGCGATGTAGCTGCGAGACGATGACGCGCTCGGTACCGTTCACCATGAAGGTTCCGTGCTCGGTCATCAGCGGAATCTCGCCGAAGTACACTTCCTGCTCTTTGACGTTCTTGATCGAGCGCGCGCCGGTCTCCTCGTCGACGTCCCAGATCACCAACTGAATCGTGACCTTGAGAGGCGCCGCGAAGGTCATGCCGCGCTCGTGACACTCCTGAACGCTGTACTTCGGTTCCCCGAAGTCGTAGCTGACGAACTCCAACGAGGCCGTCTCGTTGAAGTCCTTGATCGGGAACACCGACTTGAAAACGCCCTGCAGCCCGGAGTCGGAGCGCTCGTTGGGCGCAACTCCGTGCTGCAGGAACTTGGCGTACGACAGCTTCTGAATCTCGATGAGATTCGGAATATCGACGACGCGGTGAATTTTCCCGAAATTCCTCCGCAAGCGGAGGTTGTGCGGTAGACGAACGCTCATTCCGTCTCCTTAGATTGTCTACGACTCACGAGAATTCGGAAAGCTACTTCAGCTCGACCTGGCCTCCGGCCTCTTCGATCTTCTTCTGCATCTCCTCGGCCTCGTCCTTCGGCACGTCTTCCTTGACCGCCTTCGGTGCGCCGTCGACCAGATCCTTGGCCTCCTTGAGGCCCAATCCGGTGAGCTCGCGGACCGCCTTGATGACCTGGATCTTCTTGTCACCAGCGCCGGTCAGCATCACGGTGAAGGAGTCCTTCTCCTCAGCCGCCGCGGCGCCACCGCCGTCGGCAACCGGGCCGGCCGCAACTGCCACCGATGCGGCCGCCGCCTCCACTCCGTGCACGTCCTTCAGGTAATCCCCGAGCTCCTGCGCCTTGAGGAGCGTCAGGTCCATGATCTTGTCACCGAGGTCCTTGACCTCGGACGACCAATCTCTCGCCTCTTCCGACATCGCCTTATCCTTTCCTTGGGAATAGATCCGTCAATTGGGTCGCCCCCGGCGGTCGCCGGGGAACCACGTGCGCCGCTGGCGCGGCAACTTGCTTCTCAACGGCACCGCCTCAGGCGGCGCCTTCCTCTTCGAGCTGTTTGATTCGAGCCGAAATCGCGCCGGCAATGCGCTTCGCCGGAGCGGTCGCCTGGCTCGCGAGCCTGCTCGCCGGCGACAACACCTGACGAGCGACGCGCGACTGGAGCGTGGCCAGATCCGGCATCTTGGCGAGGCTCTCGACCCCGGAGGGCTCGATCACCTGGCCTTCGAGGGCTCCGCCCTCGACCTCGATCTTCGCGTGGTCGTCGGCAAAATCGACCAGCGCCTTGGCAACCGCGACCGGATCGTCGAAACCGAAAACCAACCCGCGCGGCCCCACCAGGAAACGGTCGAGCCCGGAGTATGCGCTATCCGTCAGAGCCAACTTGGCCAGCGTGTGCTTGGCAACGCGCATCTCGCCGCCCGCGTTGCGGATATTGCGCCGCAGCTCGGTCGACTCGGCGACCGTCAGCCCGAGATTGGTTGCCACCAAAGCAACGCTCGCCTTGCCGAAGGTTTCCTGCAACTCGGCGACGACCGACTCTTTCTCTGTTCGATTCACGATGCCTCCAACTCGGTCGTCAGGCCGCGGCGCGCGCGGCGCCGGTGCTCACCCGAACACCCGGACCCATGGTCGAGCTCACACCGATGCTGACCATATAGTTTCCCTTGGCCGACGAGGGCTTCGCCCGGCTCAAGCTCGCCAATACGGCGTTGGCGTTGGCCTCGAGCTTGTCGCGGCCGAACGACACCTTGCCGACCGGAACGTGCACGATCCCCGCCTTGTCGACGCGGTACTCGATTTTACCGGCCTTCATCTCTTCGACCGCCTTGGCGACCTCGAAGGTGACCGTGCCGAGCTTCGGATTCGGCATCAGGCCGCGCGGCCCGAGGATCTTACCGATGCGGCCGACCGAGCCCATCATGTCGGGAGTCGCCACAACGCTGTCGAAGTCGAGCCAACCTTCGTCGGAAATCTTCTTGACCAGGTCGTCGCCGCCGACATAGTCGGCGCCCGCGTCCTGGGCTTCCTTTTCCTTCTCGCCCTTGGCGAACACCAGCACCCGCACCTGCTTGCCGGTTCCGTGCGGCAGCACCACGGTGCCGCGCACGTTCTGGTCCGCCTGGCGCGGGTCGACGCCGAGCCGCACCGCCATCTCGACCGTCTCGTCGAACTTCGCCGCCGCCACCTTGGCGACCAGCTCGAGCGCGTCGCCGAGCTCGTACAGATTGCCGCGGTCGACCTGCTCGACCGCCGCCTTCATTCTCTTTCCAATACGCGCCATCTCGACCTCGATTAATCCACGACGTCCAGCCCGACGCTGCGCGCCGTGCCTTCGACCGTCCGCATCGCCGCCTCGACCGACGCCGAGGTCAGGTCCGGGGCTTTGATTTCGGCAATCTCGCGCACCTGCTGACGAGTCACCTTGCCGACCTTGCCGCGCTTCGGGTCGGCGGCGCCCTTGGACACCTTGGCGGCCTTCTTCAGCAAGACCGACGCCGGCGGCGTCTTGGTGATGAAGGTGAACGAACGATCCGCATAGACGGTGATGATCACCGGAATGATCATCCCTTCCTGTGACTGGGTCTTCGCGTTGAAGGCCTTGCAGAACTCCATGATGTTGACGCCGCGCTGCCCCAGCGCCGGACCCACCGGGGGGCTCGGATTGGCTTGGCCAGCGGCAATCTGGAGCTTGATCTCGCCGATTACTTTCTTTGCCACGGGATCTTCTCTCCTACGCCTTTTCCACCTGGATGAAATCCAGCTCGACCGGCGTCGCTCGTCCGAAAATACTGATCAAGACGCGAACCTTACCCTTGTCGCCCTTGACCTCCTCGACGGTGCCGTTGAAATCCGAGAACGGTCCGTCGATCACTTTGACACTCTCGCCGACCTCGAACAGGATCTTCGGCTTCGGGCGCGCTGCCCCCTCGGCCATCTGGTCGGTGATCTCGCGAACCTCGCTCTCGGGGATCGGCGCCGGCTTGGTCGAGCCGCCGACGAAGCCGGTGACCTTCGGAGTCGACTTGACGATGTGCCAGGTGTCGTCGTTGAGATCCATTTCGACCAGGATGTAGCCGGGGAAGAACATGCGCGACGAGGTCTTCTTGCGCCCCTTGACGAGCTCGACGATCTTCTCCGCCGGAACCAGGACCTCGCCGAACTGCTCCTCGCGGCCGAGCGCCTTCACCCGTTCTTCGAGCGCGGCCTTCGCCTTCTGCTCGTAGCCCGAATAGGTGTGCACGACGTACCAATGCTTGGCCATTCCGCTGCTCACCGAAGGATCAGTTGAACCAACTGAGAAAGGAGGAAGTCGACGACCCCGAGATAGAGGGCAACGATGCCCACGAGGACGAGGACCACCACCGTCGCCGCATACGTTTCGGCGCGCGTCGGCCAGTGAACCTTCTTCAGCTCGGCCCAGACCTCCTGAAGATAGGTCACCGAGCGCGGAATCACGTCGCGCACGCCGCTTGCTTGTCCTTGTGCTGCCATCGAAATCTCGATCTCGCGAAGCGGGCCAGGCAGGGTTCGAACCTGCAACCCCCGGATTTGGAGTCCGGTGCTCTGCCAGTTAGAGCTACTGACCCAAATGGGCACCGCCGCGCGTCAGACCTTGGCCTCCTTGTGCAACGTGTGGCTCCGACACGAGGGACAAAACTTCTTCATAGAGAATTTCTCCGTCGACTGTTTCTTGTTCCTCGAGCCGGTGTAGTTCTTTCGCTTACACTGGTCGCACTGAAAGGAGATCAGGTCGCGCATCGATGCCCCCGGAGCTCTCTCACTCGATGATTTTGGTAACGACGCCGGCGCCGACGGTGCGACCGCCTTCGCGGATGGCGAAGCGCAGGCCCTCTTCCATGGCGATCGGCGTGATCAGCTCGACCGACAACTTCGCGTTGTCGCCCGGCA